>NZ_JACBZW010000011.1:0-318174 GCF_013408065.1 Bradyrhizobium sp. IAR9 | reverse complement strand
CCCGGATCGCGCTTCCCTCCGGCGTAAAATCAAGCGCGCTGGCTGGGACAACGCATTCCTCTTGGCCACCCTCAGCCATATGCGATAGCCCTGCCGCACGCGGGGAGAGGCGAAGCACTGCCGATCTACGCCAGCGTATGCACGATCACCGGCCCCGCAGCCGCGCTCGCATGGCCGGCAAGCAACGGCCCGAGATCCTTCTCGATCCAGGCGATCGCCCGCCGGTTCGCCTCCTCCGCCTGCTCGAACTTGTCGAAGATCGAGATCGCGGTCACGGTATCGTCGCCGGCATAGACGACGTAATAGGCACGGAAACCGTCGACGTCGCTGATGATCGGAACGGCGCCGTCCTTGATGCGGCGCGCCAGCTCTTCCGCGCTCCCACTTTTCGCCTTGGCCTGACGGATGGCGGCATACATGGCATCCTCCCCTTCCGGCTGTCTGGACTTTTGGGCTCTGTGCCCGGAGCCGATGTTACGCCGAAGCTCGCCGCCAATCCACGCTTGGTTAACCCCGCACTAATCTGCCGCAGCGATCTGCAACCAACGGTTAAGCACGCCTCAACATCGCTGCCTTAGTCTTGCCCCACTCACCTTTCGCAAACAACGGTGGCCTATTCTGCCGGGCGAAGTGACATCAGGGGGTTCATCATGCGCATTGCGTTGCTGCTGACCGCAACCATTGTCGGCGCGCTCTTCGCCAATCCATCCCAAGCCGGATCGCTCGATGCCGATGCAGCGCAGTCGCTGCCGCCGGGCTTCCAGAGCTATCGCGGCTACATGTTCGACCTGTCGGAGAATTCCGACCGCAAGGATGTCGACAAGCTCACCGACAATCTGAAGAGCCAGATCGACGCGGTCGAGGCGGCCGGCCTGTCGCCGCGCGTGCTGCGCTTCTTCCGCACCGTGCCGATCATCGCCAGCGAGCTCGCCTGCCTCGACGAAGGTGCCGCCACCGCCTGCTACGGCCGCGTCGCTCCCAACGTCGAACGCCGCGTGCCGCGGACGCTGACGGTCTGGGACCACGACAAGCAGCGCTGGACCAATCCGAACGCCGTCGACCTCGCGGTCGATTCGGGCCTCGGCGTGATCATGCTGCGGCCGGACATGATGCGCTACGAAAAGGAAGCGGTGCTGCTGCACGAGCTGCTGCACGCCTACCACGCGCGGCTGTTGCCGGACGGCTACGCCAACAAGGGCGTGATCGCCTATTTCGCCCTTGCCAAGTCCAAGGACTTGCTGCCCAAGGAATCCTATGCGTTGAAGAACCCCATGGAGTTCTTTGCCGTGACCGCCAGCATCTTCCTGGCCGGAAAGAGCGAATTCCACGATCCGAAGTCGCGCGAGACGCTCAAGGAGAAGATGCCGGACTATTACAAATACCTGGTCGGCGTGTTCGGCTTCGACCCGGAGCCGGCGGCGGCAAACGGCCCGGTCGCCTCGCTGAAGTGAGGCGAACGTCGAGCTGCCTCAGCCAGATCAACCAAAGAGCCGCGCGAAATGCGCGGCTTTTTTGTTTTGCAGGCGGGAAGCTGCGGATGACGCCCAGGCGGGAATTGCCAAGGCGGGGCCCGATCTGCATAGTCCCGCCCGCATCGAGACCCATTTTCGAAGAGGATAGAACAACATGGCGGACGCCGACCTGGATGTCGTGATCCGGCAACTGGCCAGACAGCTGCATACGGGCCTGATGACCCGCGCCAAGGAGCGGCGGGATCGCTTCAACGGCCTGGCGGCCAAGGCCAAGGGCAAGGAGACCGGCGACCGCTTCAAGATGATGGCCAAGGCCACCATGGAGCAGGCCACCGCCGCCGCCAAGCGCCTGCAAATGTCCGCCGACAACGTCGCCGACAGCTACGCGCGGTCAATGCGGCTTGCCGCCAGTACCCCGGTGGCGGCGAAGGTCGAGAAGAAGGCGAAGAAAGAGAAGCCGGCGAAGGCCGCGAAGGCGAAGAAGGCCAAAGCCAAGAAGGCGAAGTAGGCGGACGAGAAGTATCTCTCCGCACAATCAGCGCCAAGGGTAGGCAAGCCCACGCGTCTGTTGCCGTATTGTAGAGATCGTGGGCACGGCGCAAGGGCGCCTTTGCCCACCCTGCGATTCCAGGATTCGGTGGATAGAGCCCCCTCACTGCCTCGGCACTGACACCTGCGTCGGCTCGGCGCTGGCGAGCTCAGCGAGCCTGGCGCGCGCGGCTTCGCGGGTGCGACCGTCCTTGCCGGCGGGCAGCGCCAGCGCCGCCTCGAAATCGGCGCGCGCATCGTCGGCCTGGCCGCGGGCGAGGAACGCCAGGCCACGGTCGAGGCGGGCCTGCGCATCCGAGGGGTCGAGGCGAACCGCCGTGTTGTAGCTCAGAATCGCGCGGTCGAGATCGCCGGTGGCGGCGAGCGCGAGACCGCGTTGGTGATAGGGCTCGGCGCGCTTGGGATCATGCGCGATCGCCTCGTCATAGTCGGCGATGGCGAGTTCGAGGTCGCCGTTCTGACGGCGCGCGAGCGCGCGGTCGCGATAGAGCGAGGCGCGGTTGGGATTGAGGTGAATGGCCTCGTCGAAATCGGCGACCGCCCGCCTGAAGTCGCCGTGGCGCAGCGCGATCCGTCCGCGCCCCTCATAGGCAAAGGCGATCAGCGATCCGCGCAGCGGCGAGAAGCCGATCACGGCGGAGCAGATGTCGGGATCGTCCTCGTCGCCGCAATTGACGACCATGTGCGTGGACAGGCCGACGAGCACGCACAGGACGATCAGCAATGGTACGGCAGCTCTGGTCATCTTCGACGGTGGCCGGCAGCGGGCCGGTCACGCATCCCCTTTCGAAGGAAGTGTCTCGCCGGGGTCTTAGCACCGGCTCGAACCATCCTGTGTGCGCCAGGTCACAAAGCCGACCGCAAATTGCCGCAGGTTCCATCTCAGCCCCAGGGACCACGCGAGGACGAGCGCCCCCATGGGCCGCGCGGCGGATAGTTCTCGTTGGCGCCGACCGACGGCGCCGGCCGCGTGCCGAGCTCGGCCGCGAGTTGCTGAAGCGCCGCAATGCGATTCTGCGTCGAGGGATGGGTGGCGAACAGATTGTCCACGCCATGGCCCGACAGCGGATTGATGATGAACATGTGCGCGGTCGCGGGGTTTCGCTCGGCCTCATAGTTCGGCACCTGATGCGCGGCGCCCTCGATCTTCACCAGCGCGGAGGCCAGCCACATCGGCTGCCCCGCGATGCGCGCACCGAGATTGTCCGCGGCATATTCGCGAGTGCGGCTGATCGCCATCTGCACCAGCATGGCGCCGAGCGGGGCGAGGATCATCATCAGGATCGAGCCGACGACGCCGAGACCATTGTTGTTCTCGCGGTTGCCGCCGAAGAACATGCCGAACTGCGCCAGCATGGAGATCGCGCCGGCGATGGTCGCAGTGATCGTCATCAGCAGCGTGTCGTGATTCTTGATATGGGCGAGCTCGTGCGCGATCACGCCGGCGAGCTCCTCGCGGCTGAGCTGGCCCATCAGGCCGGTGGTGACGGCGACGGCGGCGTTTTCCGGATTGCGCCCGGTCGCGAACGCGTTGGGCTGCACCTCATCCATCAGGAACACGCGCGGCATCGGCAAGCCTGCCCGGCCCGCAAGATCCGCGACCAGCCCGACCAGCTCCGGTGCGGTCGAACGATCGACCTCATGGGCGCCGTACATCGAGAGCACCATGCGGTCGGAGTTCCAGTAGGTGAAGAGATTGGTCGCGGCGGCAATAACGAGCGCGATCATGGCGCCGGAGGCGCCGCCGATCAGATAGCCGACGCCCATGAACAGGGCGGTGAGGCCTGCGAGTAGCATTGCGGTACGAAAATAGTTCATGGCCGTCTCCCAAGGCGGCCGCGGGCGAACCTCTGGCCGGCACCTCGGAGGTATGAAGGCTGCCTGCGACCGCAAGGTTCGTGCGTCGCCGGGCCGCACATTCCATCGCGGCGTCAGCCTTTCCCGCGCCGCTAAAGCTTGAGCGGGATTTGCGCAAAAACACGCGCGGACGTTTAGCAACCTGGAAAGCGCAATCGCGGCTTAATTCGTGGTAACCGGGCACGCCGCGCGGTCGCGGCGCATTGACCGGTTCCGTTGGCACCCCGTCAGCAAGGTGACCGTCATGATGGACCGCTCGAGCGCCGCCTCCCTCGATCCCGCATCTGCTCCCTCCCCTCACGACGCCAAGATCGACGCCAAGATCGACGCGAGGACTGACGCGAAGGGATTGCAGGAGGCGCTGTACGAGCAGATGTTCGCCAATGACGAGCCCGGCCCCGCGCCCGATGCGAAGACAGAGCCGGAATCGCAGCGGCGCTGGCCACGTCTGAGGCGCGGCGCGAAGATCGCGATCGGACTTGCGCTCATCGCCATTTTCGGCTGGCTGCCGCTGCGCGCGGTCTGGGAGTATTCAAGCGTCGAGGCCGTATTGAATTCCCGCCTCGTTACCTTGCGCACGCCGATCGGCGGCCGTGTGGCAGCCGCGCAGCGCTTGACCGACCAGGCCAGGCTCGACGCCGGGACCGTGGTCCTGCGCGTGGTCAACCCGCGCGGCGATCGCACCCGGCTCGACGATCTCCGGCGGCAGAAATCGCGCCTGGAGAACGAGCGGCCGAGCCTTGCCGCCAAGCTTGCCTCGGCCCAGGCCGCGCAAAAAGACCTGGCGCGACAGGCGACGCAATTCCGCGACGGGCGCGTGCTCCAGCTCGAGGCCCGGATCGCCGAGATCCAGACCTCGATCGAGGCCGCGGCAGCGCGGCGGGAGGAAGCCAGTGCCGCGGTCGACCGGGCTTCCTCGCTGGCGAAATCCGGCAACGTCTCGACCGTCGAGCTGGCACGGCTGACGCGCGAGCTCTCCGTGTCGCAGCAGATCGAGCTCGGTGCGCGCAAGCGGCTGGACGCGGCCATGGTCGAGCTTGCCGCGGCACGGAACGGCTCCTTCCTCGGCGACAGCTACAACGACCGGCCAAGCTCGGTGCAGCGCGAGGAAGAGATGCGCCAGCGTGCCGGCGACCTCGACGCCGACCTCGCACGCATCGACACCGAGATCGCCTGGCTCGCCAGCGAGATCATCACCGAAGAGGTTCGCTTCGCCGATCTGTCCGAAGCCAACATCACGACGCCCGTCGCAGGGCGCGTCTGGGAGATGATGACCTCGCCGGGCGAGGACGTGCAAGCCGGCCAACCGCTGCTCAAGGTGCTCGATTGCAGCAGCGCCGTCATCACCGCGAACGTCACCGAGAACGTCTACAACCGTTTGCAGCTCGGCGACCACGCGACCTTCGAGCCGAACGACGGTGGTGCGCCGATCTCCGGCACCGTGGTCAACCTGACCGGCGCCGCCGGCGCGCCCGCCAATCTCGCCATCAATCCCGACGCGCTGAGCAAGGAGCCCTATCGCGTGACCGTTGCGCTCGGTGATGGCGCTGCCCACGCCTGCACGGTGGGACGCACCGGCCGCGTGGTGTTTGCAAGGCAAGAGACCGCGCCGTGACGACGGCGCTGACGCCCGGCCTGATTGCGCTCGGCGCCTTCATGGCGATCGTGCCGCTGCTCAGGCGCGACAGCACGATGGCACGCTCGTTCCTGGCCATCGTGTCACTCGTTTTCCTGCTCCGCTATCTCCATTGGCGCGTCACAGCGACTCTCCCGCCGCCGCATCTGACCGCGGATGCCGCGGTCGGCTATCCTTTCATGCTGCTGGAAGCGGCCTCGCTCGTCGCGGTCAGTTTGTCTCTGCTGTTCCTGAGCCGAACAATCGATCGTTCCAGATCAGCCAGGATCGACAGCCGCGCCTTCGATCCCGGCGCGCCGCTGATCGACGTCTTCATCTGCACCTACAACGAGGAACGATCGATCCTCGAGCGCACGATCATCGGCGCGACCGGCATGGCGTACGGCAATTACCGCGTCTGGGTGCTCGACGACGGCCGACGCCCCTGGCTGCGGCGCCTTTCGGGTGAACTCGGCTGCCATTATCTCACGCGTCCCGACAACCATCACGCCAAGGCCGGCAATATCAATCATGCGCTCCGGCATGTCGGTGCGATGCCGAAGCCGCCGCACTTCGTGGCCATCCTCGATGCGGACTTCGTGCCGCGGCCCGACTTCCTGGCGCGGACCATCTCGCTCATGGACGATGCTTCGGTCGGGGTGGTCCAGACGCCGCAGCACTTCATCAATCCCGACCCGATCCAGAGCAACCTTGCTGCAACCGACGTTTGGCCGGACGAGCAACGCTTCTTCTTCGACATCCTGCTGCCGGCGAAGGACGCCTGGGGCGTTGCATTCTGCTGCGGCACCTCATCGCTCATTCGCTACGACGGACTGGTGCGGATCGGCGGGTTTCCGACCGATTCCGTCACGGAAGACTATCTCGTCACGCTTCGCCTGAAGGAACGCGGCCTCAACACGATCTATCTCAACGAGCGGCTGACGATCGGGCTCGCGCCGGAAGGGTTGAAGGAATACATCACCCAGCGCGCGCGCTGGTGCCTCGGCTTGATGCAAATCGTGCGCGGCCGCAGCGGACCGCTCTCGCGCGACTCGAAGCTTTCCTTCATCGACCGGCTCTCGCTGGTCGATGCTTTCATGAGCTGGTCCGCGGTCTACACGTCGAAGGTGGCGGGCCTCGTGGTGCCCTGGCTGTTCCTGCTGTTCGGCATCAAGGCGGTCCGGGCCGACCTGAGCGAGCTGCTGCGGTTCTTTCTGCCGTTCTATGTCTGGCACAGCCTCAGCATGGCCTGGCTGTCGCACGGCCGTTCGCTGGCCATGATGACGGACGTGTCGCAACTCATCGCCGCGCCCGCAGTGCTGAAGGCGGTGGCAACCGGTCTGCTGAAGCCGAAAGGACACAAGTTCAAGGTCACGGCGAAAGGCGGGGACCGGGACAGGAGATTTGTCGAATGGCCGCTGCTGCGGCTCTATGGCACCGCGCTTCTCGTCACGCTCGCGGCCATCGCCTATGCCTTCATCCTGCACCTGCGCGGCGAGAACATCGCCTACGGCGGGCTGGCCCTGGCCTGGAGCCTCTACAACGCGTTCATCCTCACCGTGGTCTGCTTCGTCTGCATCGAGCAACCGCGCAAGCGCAAGGCGGAGCGTTTCGATCGCAACGAGACGGTGCTGCTGCGCCAGCACGGCAAGTCGCATCTCGCGCGGCTCGCCGACATCTCGATCACCGGCGCCCGCCTGATCGATCCCGATCCGCCGCACCCCGGCAGCGCGATCGAATGCCGGATTTATGGCCGCCCGATCGCCGCGGTCGTGGTGCGGCAGACCGCGGATGGATTCGCGGTGCGTTTCGAGGAAGGCATGGATACACGCGTGCATGCGATCAGGGCGTTCTATGCCGGCGAGTATGTTCGCGCCTATCAGGGCGTCAGGGCGCTCCCGGTCGGGAAAGCGCTGCTGATGCGGCTGTTCGGCTAGACCGGCATCCACTCGCATCCCATATGCTGGCATGGCACGGAAGGGATGGCCTGAGGCCATCACTTCACCTAAACTTCGGGCGAATCCACGCCTGCCCCTTCCCCGCCGGAACCCCTATGGTCCAGACCCGATTTCTAATCGCGGCCGTCGCGCTCCTCGCATGCTCCGCCACCGCCTCCGCCCAGTTCGCGCCGCCGCCCGCCAAGCCCGTGGCACCCAGGACCACCGCAGCCTCGCCGCGTGCGGCGTCCTGCCATAACGGTGCGAGCTTCGATCGCTTCCTCGCCGACGTGAAGCAACAGGCTGTGGCCGCCGGCGTATCGCAGCGGACGATCGCGGAGGCTTCGCCCTACCTCGTCTACGACCAGGGCATCGTCAACCGCGACCGCGGCCAGCGCGTTTTCGGCCAGCTCTTCACCGAATTCGCCGGCCGCATGGCGGCGCCCTATCGCATGCAGAACGGGCAGCAGCACATCAAGCAATACGCTGCCGCGTTCGCACGAGCCGAAAAGGAATATGGCGTGCCGCCGGCGGTGATCGCCGCGTTCTGGGGGCTGGAGAGCGACTTCGGCGCCAACATGGGAAATCTGCCGACGCTGAAATCGCTGGTGTCGCTGGCCTATGACTGCCGTCGCTCGGAGATGTTCGTGGGCGAGACCATCGCCGCGCTGAAGATCATCGACCGCGGCGATCTGCATCCCGACGAGATGATCGGCTCCTGGGCCGGCGAGCTCGGCCAGACCCAGTTCCTGCCTGTGCATTACGTCAACTACGCCGTCGACTATGACGGCGACGGACGGCGCGACCTGTTGCGGTCGCCAGCCGACGTGATCGGCTCGACCGCGAACTACATCGCCAACGGCCTGAAGTGGCGGCGCGGCGAGCCGTGGCTGGAAGAGATCAAGGTGCCGCAAAACCTGCCATGGGATAAGACCGATCTCACGGTGCGAGAGCCGCGCTCGACATGGGCGCAGGTTGGCGTCACCTATCCCGACGGCCGGCCGCTGCCGAATGACAATCTCGCGGCCTCGGTGCTGCTGCCGATGGGACGCAATGGTCCGGCCTTCATGGCGTACCCGAATTTCGCGGCCTACACCGAGTGGAACAACTCGTTGATCTACTCGACCACCGCGGGCTATCTCGCCTCGCGCATTGCAGGTGCCGCACCGATGCGCAAGCCGTCGGCGCCGGTGGCGCAGCTGCCGTTCAACGAGCTCAAGGAACTGCAGCAACTGCTCGTGCGTGCGGGCTTCAATGTCGGCAAGGTCGACGGCGTGCTGGGCCAGCAGAGCCGCGCGGCCGTCAAGGCGATGCAGATCAAGCACGGCCTGCCGGCCGATTCCTGGCCGACCGCCGAGCTGCTGGCGCGCATGCGCGGCGCCACGGCGCAGGCCCAGCCGGCGGGGACGTTGCGTTAACTGATCTATCCGTAGTCATTCCCCGCGAAGGCGGGGAATCCAGTACGCCGCAGCTTCTCGGTTCAATCACCGCCGTCTCGGAGTACTGGATCGCCCGGTCAAGCCGGGCGATGACAGCCGAGGATTGGCTATGAGAGCGGAGGGTGTAGCAACGACCGCGGGGGAGTGGCGCGGTAGAATTTTCGCACTGCACAAGCAGCTTCCCGCGATTGTATTTTTCCGTGAGCCTCCCATGTGAGTAGCTCAGGTTTTTTCCTGAGATTTCCCATTCACAAGCGAGCATCACATGTCCTTCTACGACGCCGTCGTCCCCGCCTATTTGCAAATGCTGAACAGCGTGACCGGCCTGCTCACCAAAGCCGAGGCGCATTGCGCGGCCAAGAAGATCGACCCGAGCGTGCTGCTCGGCTCCCGCCTCTTCCCGGACATGCTGCCGCTGTCGAAGCAGGTCCAGCTCGTCAGCGATTTCGCCGCCAAGGGTTGCGCCCGGCTGACTCATAGCGAGGTGCCCTCCACGCCTGACACCGAGACGACCTTCGCAGAGCTGAAGCAGCGGCTGGCCAAGACCATCGACTATGTGAAGTCGTTCAAGCCCGAGCAGTTCGAAGGTGCCGAGACCAAAGACGTCACCTTCCCCGCCGGCCCCGACAAATCCATCACCATGAAGGGCCAGCAATTCCTGAGCGCGTTCTCGCTGCCGAACTTCTATTTCCACGCCACGACCGCCCACGGCATTTTGCGCCACAACGGCGTCGAGATCGGCAAGCGGGATTTTATGGGGGCGAACTGATTTGCGAAATCGCACGGCCGTGGCAGTCGTAATCCACTGTCACGGCCAAAATCGCACATGAATTATGCTACGCGGGCCCCGCCGCGTAGCTCGCCTGCACTTTCCGTATGGCTTCTCCCTTGCGCCCGATGTCGCGATGCACAAGTGTTCGGGACCTCACACCCCTGGAAGCACTCCCCATGAGCCGTTCGACCAAACTGTTTGAGACCTACAAGCTCGGCCCGATCACGCTGGCCAACCGCCTGGTCATGGCGCCGCTGACGCGCAACCGTGCCGTGCCCGGCACGTTCGTGCCTGGCGCGCTCGCCGCCGATTATTATGGCCAGCGCGCCTCCGCAGGGCTCCTGATCACCGAAGCGAGCCAGATCTCGCAGCAGGGCCAAGGCTACCAGGACACGCCCGGCATCTACAGCAAGGACCAGGTCGCCGGCTGGCGCAAGGTTACCGACAAGGTGCACGAGCGCGGCGGCAAGATCTTCATCCAGCTCTGGCATGTCGGCCGCATCTCGCATGTCGACCTGCAGGCGGGTCGCGCAGCCCCGGTGGCGTCGAGCGCGATCCGCGCCAAGGGCAAGACCTTCGTGAACGGCGGCTTCGCCGACGTCTCCGAGCCGCGCGCGCTCGAGCTCTCCGAAATCCCCGGGATTATCGACGATTTCAAGCGCGCCACGAAGAACGCGCTGGAGGCCGGATTCGACGGCGTCGAGATTCACGGCGCCAACGGCTATTTGCTTGAGCAGTTCGCCAAGGACGGCGCCAACACGCGCACCGATGCCTATGGTGGCTCGATCGAGAACCGCGCGCGGCTGATGCTGGAGGTGTCCAGGGCCGTCGTGGCCGAGGCCGGCGCCGACCGTACCGGCATCCGCATCTCGCCGGTGACGCCGGCCAACGATATCTCGGATTCCAACCCGCAGGCCCTGTACGACCATATCGTCGACGGCCTCAGCGCGCTGAAGCTGGTCTATCTCCACGTCGTCGAAGGCGCCACCGGCGGCCCGCGCGACATCGCGCCGTTTGATTATGCATCCTTGCGCAAGCGCTTTGCCGGCGCCTATGTCGCCAATAACGGCTACGATTTCGATCTCGCCACCAAGGTGCTGGACACCAATGCGGCCGACCTCATCGCCTTCGGCAAGCCGTTCATCTCCAACCCCGACCTCGTCGAGCGGCTGAAGCAGGGCGCAACGCTGAACGACTGGGACAAGACCACGTTCTACGGCGGCGGTGCGAAGGGTTATACGGACTATCCGACGCTCGCGGCCGAGCCGGCGGAGTAACGACCAACCACACGACAGCTGTCATGCCCCGCGAAAGCGGGGCATCCAGTACGCCGCGGCCTCTCGGTTCAATCGCGACCGTCTCGGAATACTGGATTGCCCGCCTTCGCGGGCGATGACACCCAGTGTGTAAGACGCGCTGGTGCCACAAGCGCAAAACAAAAAGGCCGGGATTGCTCCCGGCCTTTCGTCCTTGTGAGACCTTGCCTTACTTCGCTTCCGCGCGCTTGGGCGGGGTTGCCGGCCACGACTTGATCAGGGTGTCGTAGTCGACGGTCTCGCCCTTCGGCTTCTCGTTGGCGAGCTTGCGCTGCGGAGCAATCGTGCCGTCCTTCTGGGCCTTGGCGAACCAGTATTCGGCCGTCTCCTTCTTGTGCAGCTTGGGACCGCAGGCGCCCTGCACGCCGGACTTCTCCAGGCGCTCCATGACGGAGTCCTGAGCGGCGGCCAGCGCGTCCATCGCCTGCTGCGGGGTCTTCGCACCGGACGAGGCGTCGCCGATGTTCTGCCACCACAGCTGCGCGAGCTTCGGATAGTCGGGCACGTTGTTGCCGGTCGGGGTCCACTGCACGCGCGCGGGCGAGCGGTAGAACTCGATCAGGCCGCCGAGCTTCGGCGCCCGCTCGGTGAACGACTTGTCCCAGATGTCGGATTCACGGATGAAGGTGAGACCGACATGGCTCTTCTTCAAGCTCACCGACTTCGAGATGATGAACTGGAGATAGAGCCAGGCCGCCTTGCGGCGATCCGCCGGGGTCGACTTCAGCAGCGTCACGGAGCCGGCGTCCTGGTAGCCGAGCTTCATGCCTTCTTTCCAGTACGAACCGTGCGGCGAGGGAGCCATACGCCATTTCGGCGTACCGTCCGCGTTCATCACGGCGATGCCCGGCTTCACCATGTCGGCGGTGAAAGCGGTGTACCAGAACATCTGCTGGGCGATGTTACCCTGCGCCGGCACCGGGCCTGCTTCGGAGAACGTCATGCCCTGCGCCTGCGGCGGTGCGTACTTCTTCAGCCACTCGAGATACTTGGTGATCGAGTAGACCGCGGCCGGACCGTTGGTGTCGCCACCACGCTCCACCGAGGAGCCGACCGGACGGCAGCCTTCCATCCGGATGCCCCATTCGTCGACCGGCAGGCCGTTCGGAATGCCCTTGTCACCGTTGCCGGCCATCGACAGCCAGGCGTCGGTGAAACGCCATCCGAGCGAGGGGTCCTTCTTGCCATAGTCCATATGGCCGTAGACCTTGACGCCGTTGATCTCCTTGATGTCGTTGGTGAAGAACTCGGCGATGTCTTCATAGGCGGACCAGTTCACGGGCACGCCGAGCTCGTAGCCATACTTGGCCTTGAACTTGGCCTTGTAGTCGGCGTTGGTGAACCAGTCGTAGCGGAACCAATAGAGGTTGGCGAACTGCTGGTCGGGCAGCTGATAAAGCTTGCCGTCCGGCCCCGTGGTGAATGACTTGCCGATGAAGTCGTTGACGTCGAGCATGGGATCGGTGACGTCCTTGCCCTCGCCGGTCATGTAGTCCGACAGCACGACGGTCTGGCCGTAGCGGAAATGCGTGCCGATCAGGTCGGAATCGTTGATCCAGCCGTCATAGACGTTCTTGCCGGACTGCATCTGGGTCTGCAGCTTCTCGACGACGTCACCTTCCTGGATGAGGTCGTGCTTCAGCTTGATGCCGGTGAGCTCGGAGAACGCCTTGGCCAGCGTCTGCGACTCATATTCGTGGGTCGTGATGGTCTCGGAGACGACGTTGATCTCCATGCCCTTGAAGGGCTCGGCGGCCTTGGCGAACCACTCCAGCTCCTTCTTCTGGTCTTCCTTCGACAGCGTCGAGGGCGTGAATTCCGCGATCCACTTCTGGATCACGGCGTCGTCGGCGGCGCGGACCGGCGCCGAGACGGCGAACGACACCGCAATGATGGCGGCGGCGCTGGACATGGTCAGAAAACTATTCTTGGCCAATGGACCTTTCCTTCTCCTAAACTGTCGCATGTTGTTCCTCCGTTGCAGCGACAAACTTTTATACAGACCCGGATTGCCCCCGGATCTGGCCGTCCCTTCGCGAGCTTCAGACCGTGCGAAAAATGAGCACGGCCGTGACCAGCGAAATTCCACTTGCGAGCCACAGGCGCGAGATTTCAACGCCCTCCTCGCCGATCGGCAGCGTTGCGATCGCATCGGTGCCGAAGAAGCCGATCCAGAGAAGGTGGATGACCGCCGCCGATATCAGCGAGATGAACAGGCGATCGCCGCGCGTGGTCGGAATTCGGAGCACACCGACCCGCTCGGCTTCGGGATAGACCGCCGCAAGCCACGTCATCACGGCGAGCGTGCAGGCGAGCGCGGCGAAGAAGATCGCCGTCGGCAGCGTCCAGGCCATCCATGCGATGGATTCCATGCTCTTACTCCTTGCGCATGATCTGGTCCGAAAACCGGTTTCCACTTTTCGGGATCATGCGCGCTCTCCTTACACGCGACCGAGCGCGAAACCGCTCGCGATGTAGTTGCGGACGAACCAGATCACGAGCGCGCCCGGGATGATGGTGAGCACGCCGGCGGCTGCCAAGAGGCCCCAATCCATGCCCGACGCCGACACCGTGCGCGTCATGATCGCCGCGATCGGCTTGGCCGACACCGAGGTCAGCGTGCGCGCGAGCAGGAGCTCGACCCAGGAGAACATGAAGCAGAAGAAGGCGGCGACGCCGATGCCGCTCGCGATCAACGGCACCAGGATCTTGATGAAGAAGCGCGGGAAGGAATAGCCGTCGAGGAAGGCAGTCTCGTCGATCTCGCGCGGCACGCCGGAAACGAAGCCTTCGAGGATCCACACCGCCAGCGGAACGTTGAAGATGCAGTGCGCGAGCGCGACCGCCCAGGGCGTATCGAACAGGCCGATCGCCGAATAGAGATTGAAGAAGGGCAGCGCGTAGACCGCGGCCGGCGCCATGCGGTTCGACAACAGCCAGAAGAACAGATGCTTGTCGCCGAGGAAACGGTAGCGCGAGAACGCATAGGCCGCCGGCAGCGCCACCGAGATCGAGATGATGGTGTTGAGAACGACATATTCAAGCGAGTTGATGTAACCGGAATACCAGCTCTCATCGGTGAAGATGCGCTTGTAGTGCTGCAGCGTCGGCGTGTGCGGCCATAGCGTCATCGTCGAGACGATCTCGCTGTTGGTCTTGAAGCTCATGTTGACGAGCCAGTAGATCGGCAGCAGCAGGAAGATCAGGAACAGCCCCATGATGAGGCGGCGGCCGGGAATCGAATGCATCACGCCACTCCTTCCTTTGGCTTGAGCACCGGCACGGGCTTGAGCGCCGCCGAAGGCTTCGGTTCGGCCGCCGGCTCACTTTCGGCCTGGACTTTGCGCTCGACTCCGGCGTTGGTCATGACGGTGTAGAAGATCCAGCAGACGATCAGGATGATGAGGTTGTAGACCAGCGACAGCGCCGCGGCCTTGCCGAGGTCGAACTGACCCAGCGCGATCTTGACGAGCTCGATCGACACGAAGGTGGTGGAGTTGCCGGGTCCGCCGCCGGTGACGACGAACGGCTCGGTGTAGATCATGAAGCTATCCATGAAGCGCAGCAGCACCGCGATCAGCAAGACGCGGTTCATTTTCGGCAGCTGGATTGCCTTGAACACGGCCCAGCGCGAGGCACCGTCGATCTGGGCGGCCTGGTAATAGGCTTCGGGAATCGACTTCAGGCCGGCATAGCAGAGCAGCGCGACGAGGCTGGTCCAGTGCCAGACGTCCATCACGATGACGGTGACCCAGGCGTCGATGTCGTTGGAGACGTAATTGTAGTCGATGCCCGCGGCGTTGAGGACGTAGCCGAGCAGCCCGATGTCGGGACGCCCGAAGATCTGCCAGATCGTGCCGACCACGTTCCACGGAATTAGCAGCGGCAGCGCGAGGATCACGAGGCAGGCCGCCACCGTCCAGCCCTCGCGCGGCATCGACAACGCGACGACGATGCCGAGCGGCACCTCGATCGCGAGGATCACCAGCGAGAAGAACAGGTTGCGGCCGAGCGAAGCGAGAAAGCGGCCGCCGAGATCGGTCGAGGGATCAAGCAATTCCTTGAACCAGCCGACGCCGTTCCAGAAGAACTGGTTATTGCCGAAGGTGTCCTGCATCGAATAGTTCACCACCGTCATCAGCGGCAGCACCGCCGAGAAGGCGACGACCAGGAACACCGGCAGCACCAGGAACCAGGCTTTTTGGTTGACGGTCTTGTCCATCAGGCGGCTCCTTCCACCAGAAGGCTGTCGGCATAGACGTGGACGTGGGACGGATCGAATTTCAGTCCGGCCATGCCGTCCGCGCTCGTGAAGCCCGCCGGCGCGCGCGCCGCGAGCTTG
The DNA here is from genome assembly GCF_013408065.1 of Bradyrhizobium sp. IAR9. NCBI lineage: Bacteria > Pseudomonadati > Pseudomonadota > Alphaproteobacteria > Hyphomicrobiales > Nitrobacteraceae > Bradyrhizobium > Bradyrhizobium sp. IAR9. The sequence goes on along the minus strand of NZ_JACBZW010000011.1, from coordinate 302,875 downwards.
GCGTCACCAAGGCGTGCCCGCGCAAAACGGATGCGGCCGAGATCGTCGAGGCGCTCGATCTTCGCCGTGAGCAGGCCGGGCGCAGGGGCCACGACCTCGACGAATTCGGGACGGACGCCGATCTCGATCTTTGCGCCGGCAGGCAGATTGTCGTAGGCGCGGTTCAGCGCGATGACGTGACCACCAATGCGCGCCTCGCGTCCCCTCACCTCGGCCGGCAGGATGTTCATGCCGGGCGAGCCGATGAAATAGCCGACGAAGGTGTGTGCCGGCTTGTCAAACAGCTCGGCCGGGGTGCCGCTCTGCACCACGCGGCCGTCATGCATGACGACCACAGTGTCGGCGAAGGTCAGCGCCTCGGTCTGGTCGTGGGTCACGTAGATCATCGTGAGGTCGAGCTCGCGATGCAACGCCTTCAGCTTGGAGCGGAGCTGCCATTTCAGCTCGGGATCGATCACCGTCAGCGGTTCGTCGAACAGCACGGCGGCGACGTCGGAACGCACCAGACCGCGGCCGAGCGAGATCTTCTGCTTGGCATCGGCCGTGAGCCGCGTCGCCTTGCGGTTCAGATAGGGTTCGAGATCGAGCAGGCGGCCGATCTCGGCGACGCGCTTGTCGATTTCGGCCTTCGGCACGCCGCGGTTTTTCAGCGGAAACGCCAAATTCTGTCCGACCGTCATGGTGTCGTAGATCACCGGAAACTGGAACACCTGCGCGATATTGCGCTTCTGGGTTGACAGAGGTGTGATGTCCTTGCCGTCGAACAGGATTTGCCCCCGCGACGGCGTGATGATGCCGGAGATGACGTTGAGCAGCGTGGTCTTGCCGCAGCCGGACGGACCAAGCAGCGCATACGCGCCGCCCTGCCGCCAGGTCATGGTCACCGGCTTCAGTGCAAAGCTGTCCTGCGGCGCATCATTGCCGCCGTAGGAGTGGGCGAGATCGACGAGGTCAATGCGGGCCATGGCGCATCCCCCTCAGGATTGACCGGGAGCCGCGACCAAACGGTCGGCAGCATCGAACACGAACACATCATTCGGATCGAGCACGGCGTCGAGCGTCTGGCCGGGCTCGAACTCGTGCACGCCGTGCAGCACCGCCACCCAGTTCGATCCTTCGCGGGTCAGATGCACGAAACTCTCCGAACCGGTGATCTCGGTCACCGTGACAGTGGCATGGAAGGCATGGCGATCAGCCTCGCCATTGGCGAGCGCGAGCTGATGCGCGCGAAAACCGACGCGATAGGCGCCGTCGGCCAGCGACGAATAGAGGCCAGAGGCCGGCGAGGCGGTGCCGCCGGCATATTGAACGGAGCCGTTCTTCTTCTCGATACCGACGAGGTTGAGCGGCGGATCGGAAAACACCTGGGCGACGCGCAGGGTCTGCGGCCGGCGGTAGACATTGGCAGTCTCGCCGATCTGGAGCGCCTGGCCTTCCCACATGCATACAGTGTTGCCGCCGAGCAGCAACGCCTCGGTCGGCTCGGTCGTGGCATAGACGAAGATCGCGCCCGAGGCCTCGAAGATGCGCGGCAGCTCGGCGCGCAGCTCCTCGCGCAGCTTGTAATCGAGATTGGCGAGCGGCTCGTCGAGCAGCACGAGATCGGCGCCCTTGACCAGCGCGCGCGCGATCGCGGTGCGCTGCTGCTGGCCGCCAGAGAGCTGGAGCGGCGTGCGCTTCAGAAACGGCTCGAGCCGCAGCAGTTTTGCGGCCTCCGCCACCCGCGTCTCGATCTCGTCGCGCGGCTTGCCCTGCACGCGCAGGGGCGAGGCGATGTTCTCGTAGACCGTCAGCGAGGGGTAGTTGATGAACTGCTGGTAGACCATCGCAACCGAGCGCTGGCGCACGTCGGCGCCGGTGACGTCCTTGCCGTTGACCAGCACCTTGCCCGAGGTCGGCTTGTCGAGGCCGGCGAGCAGCCGCATGATCGAGGTCTTGCCCGACAGCGTCGGCCCGAGCAGCACGTTCAGCGTGCCGCTCTCGAGCGTCAGCGAGACGTCGCGGATATGCTGGACCCCCTCGACGATTCGGGTCACGTGATCGAGCGTCACGGTCATGAGCGTCCTCCCGCTTCCAGCAGAGGACTTTGCGGCACGGCGTGGGTCCTGATCCAGTCGTCAAGCGCAGCAATCTCATCGGCAGATAGTCGCAGGCCGAGCTTGGAACGGCGCCAGACGACGTCCTCGGCGGTCACGGCCCATTCATTGGCCATGAGGTAGCGGACCTCGCGCTCGGTCAGCGTCGCGCCAAAGGCCTGGCCGAGATCGGCCGACGATTTGGCGTCGCCGAGCAGCTTGATGGCCTTGGTGCCATAGGCGCGCGCGAGCCGCCTGGCGTGCTCGTGGCTGAGGAAGGGATAGCCGCGCTGCAGCTCGGCGATCAGGCCGTCGATGTCGGACACATTCATGTCGCCGCCGGGCAGCGGCCATTTGCCGGTCCACCCCTCCCGCGCTTTTGCGCTGCGAAGATAGGGTGCCAGCCGCTCCAGCGCCTCCTCGGCGAGGCGGCGATAGGTGGTGATCTTGCCGCCATAGATCGACAGCAGCGGCACGCCGCCGGGCGTGTCGAGCTCGAATACGTAGTCGCGCGTCGCGGCCTTGGCTTCGCTGGCGCCGTCGTCATAGAGCGGCCGCACGCCGGAATAGGTCCAGACCACGTCGTCCGGGGTCACGGGCTTCGCCAGATATTCGCTCGCCGCGGTGCAGAGATACTGGATCTCCTCCGCCGTCGCCTTCACCTTGGCGGGATCGCCGTCATAATCGCGATCCGTGGTGCCGATCAGCGTGAAATCGTCCTGGTACGGGATCACGAAGATGATGCGGCCGTCCGCGTTCTGGAACATGTAGGCGCGGTCGTGGTCGTAGAGTTTCCTGACCACGATGTGCGAGCCCTGCACCAGGCGCACCTTGGCTTTCGCGTTGACGCCGGCGCCGCGGCCGAGCACGTCCTCGACCCAGGGGCCGCCGGCGTTGACCAGAGCCTTTGCCTGGACCTGCGAGCGCTCACCGGTCAGCGTGTTGACCATGCTCACGGTCCAGAGGCCGTCGGACTGCTTGATATCCGTTGCGCGGGTGCGGGTGCGGATCTCGGCGCCCTTGTCGGCGGCATCGCGTGCATTGAGCACGACGAGGCGGGCGTCATCGACGAAACAGTCGGAATATTCAAAGGCGCGACTGTAGCGATTCGGGATCAGCGGCTTGCCGACCTCGTCACGCCGCAGATCGACCGAGCGGGTCGCCGGCAACAGATGACGGCCGCCGATGTGATCATAAAGAAAGAGGCCGAGCCGCAGCAGCCAGGCGGGGCGCAGACCGGCGTGATGCGGCAATACGAAACGCAGCGGGCGGATGATGTGGGGCCCGATGCCCCAGAGGATCTCGCGCTCGATCAGCGCCTCGCGAACGAGGCGAAACTCGTAATATTCGAGATAGCGCAGGCCGCCATGCACCAGCTTGGTCGACCAGGACGACGTCCCGCTCGCCAAATCGTTCATTTCGCACAGGAAAACCGTGTTGCCGCGGCCCACCGCGTCGCGCGCGATGCCGCAGCCATTAACACCGCCTCCAATGATGGCGAGGTCGAAAATACGCTCCAACAGACGCATCCCCCGGCGACCGCTCGTTCCGTCGAGCGGCTACTTTCGTTTTTGATTAGATCACACCGAAAAACGAAAGCAAGACGAAAGAGAGGAGAAAGGAAGTGAAAGCGAAACTTTTTCAACGCCAATACGGCGGAGAAATCAGCAGGAGAACGGACAAGCTTTGAGGCAGACGGCTCGACTGATCGGCTCAGGGGGCGCACCGCATCGCTTCAGCTGACTTGAATGTAGCAACATGCCTACATATAATTTTCCCCAACGCAGGCGAGGAGGCGCGAACCGATGGTCACCACCCTGACCAGCCGAGAGTTCAATCAGGATACGAGCGGCGCCAAGAAGGCAGCATCAAAGGGGCCCGTCTTCATCACCGACCGCGGCCGTCCGGCCCATGTCCTGTTGAGCATCGAAGATTATCTGCGCCTGAGCGGTGGATACATGAGCCTTGCCGAAGCTTTGGCACAGGCGAACGCGGACTTCGATTTCGATCCGCCTCGCATCACCGGCGGAATCTCCAGGCCAGCCGATCTCGACTGATGTTTCTGCTGGACACCAACGTCATTTCCGAACTGAGGCGGCCGGATAAGGCTGATCGCAACGTGCTTGCTTGGGCCAATACAGCGCCCGCGGCGAATTTCTTCGTGTCTGCCATCTCGATTCTCGAAATTGAACTTGGCGCGCGCCTGATCGAGCGCAAAAACGCGGTGCAAGGTGCTGTCCTGCGCGCCTGGATCGACGATCACATTCTGGCCCGCTTCGAAGGGCGGATCCTGGCTATCGATACGGCCGTGGCGCAGCGTTGTGCCCAACTTCACGTTCCCAATCCGCGGGCCGAACGCGACGCCCTTATTGCAGCCACCGCGCTTGTCCACGGCCTGACCGTCGTTACGCGCAATGTGGGGGATTTTGAACCTACGGGCGTGCCACTGCTCAATCCGTGGAGCAGTACATAAGCCTCTATCTCAGCCGCACCACCGGCGCGGCTTCCGGTGCCGCATCCTGGCTATCTGCCGGCGCATCGTCGATGTCCGCGCCCTTCGGCAGCGCTTCCACCACTTCGATGCCCTTGCTGTGGCAGATGGTGGCGAGGCGCTCCGGAAGCTCCTGGTCGGTGACGAAGGTCTGGATCTGGGTCATGTGGGCGATGCGCACCGGCGCGCTGCGGCGGAGCTTTGTGGAATCGGCAACCAGCATCACGCTGCGGGCATTGGCGATGATGGCCTGCGCCACCTGCACCTCGCGATAGTCGAAGTCGAGCAGCGCGCCCTCCTCGTCGATCGCGGACGCACCAATGATGGCGTAGTCGACCTTGAACTGGCCGATCAGCTGCGTCGCGGTGGAGCCGACCACGGCGCCGTCGGCACGCCGGACCGTGCCGCCGGCGACCACCACCTCGATGCGGGGATGACGGTAGAGCAGCATCGCGACGTTGAGATTGTTGGTGATGACGAGGAGATCCTCGTGCGAAGTCAGCGCGCTCGCGACCTCCTCGGTCGTGGTGCCGATGTTGATGAAGAGCGAGCAGCCGTTCGGGATCAGCGAGGCGGCCGCAGCTCCGATCGCCTTCTTTTCGTCGGCGGCGACGAAGCGCCTTGCCTCGTAAGCGAGGTTTTCGACGCCAGAGGCGATGATGGCGCCGCCATGGATGCGGGTCAGCGATCTCCGCTCGCAGAGGTCGTTGAGATCCTTGCGGATGGTCTGCGCCGAGACTTCGAACCGGCGCGCGAGCTCCTCGACCATGACACGGCCCGAGGCCCGCGCGATGTTGAGGATTTCGGCTTGGCGATGGGTCAGTCCGGTCACGGCAAAGGCCTCAAATCAGGAGAATGCATGGTGCGGCGGTTCGCGCCTTCGGTCAATGCGCGCGCCGATCACGGTTAACTTATGCGGCCCATCACCACGCCATGGTGCTCGCGAGACGCGCGAGCAGCTGCGGATCGTCGAAGGCACTGGCGGACGCGACTGCGCCGGCTGCAACCAGGTCAGCATGGCTGAGGCTGGTCCGGACGCCGATGGTCGGAATGCCGGCCGCCGTGGCCGATTGCACGCCGGTACGGGAGTCCTCGAATGCGATCGAAGCCTCTGCGCTCGCACCGACGAAACGCAGCCCTTCCTGATAGGGCAGCGGATGCGGCTTGCCGTGCGGCAGCTCGGCGCCGATCACGAGCGCCTTGAAACGATGCGAGATGCCGAGGCCGGAGAGCAGCAGCTCGGCATTGAGACGCGGCGCATTGGTCACGGCCACCATGGGAACGCCGGCTGCGTCCGCCCGGTCGAGCAGCGCCATCAGGCCCGGCAGCGGCTCGATCTGCCCGGCCACGAGCGCGCGGAAGACCTCCTCCTTCTCATCGAGGATCAAGGCGCGCCGCTCCGGCGCCTCGTCGGGCAGAAAGCGCTCGCCGATCGCGACATTGGCGAAACCTTGCAGCTCTCTAGAGAACCGCGCGTGATCGAAGACGTGGCCGCGAGGGCCGAGCACCTGGTTGAACGCCTTCAAGTGCAGCGGGTCGGTGTCGGCCAGCGTGCCGTCGATGTCGAACAGCAAAGCCCTGCCCATCGCTTCCGTTTTGGCCTCGATCATTTCCGTACTTTCCCAAATCCACGGCATATTGATGCGCGAGACGTATCAATATGGCTTCGCCCGCGCAATGACGCATGCTGATGACGACGACGTGACACTCGACAAAGTCGCGCGCGGCTGCAACACTCGCCGCAAGATCAAAAAGGAGGAAACGATGACGATCAACCGACGCGATCTGGCTCTCTCGACTCTTGCCGTCTCCGCGCTTGCGCTCACGACACCGGCGCTCGCCGCTTCGGCGGACGAGGACGCCGTGGCGAAGAAGGTCGAGGCCTTCCGCCTCGCCCAGATCGCGGCCGATCCGAAGGCGCTCGGCGCACTGTGCTGGGACGACCTCAGCTACAGCCATTCCAGCGGCAAGGTCGAGGACAAGGCGACGTTCATCGCCAACGCCACCGACGGCAAGTCGAAATTCCTGTCGATCGACTACAAGGACCCCACCATCAAGGTCGTCGGTCCTGCAGCGATCGTGCGCTTCCACTGGCTGGGCGAACAGGAGATGGCAGCCGACGGGAAGAAAGTATCGACCAACCTTCACATCCTGATGAACTGGCAGAAGCAGGGCGACGAGTGGAAGCTCCTGTCGCGGGCAGCAACGAAGTTGTGACGACTCTTACCCTCTCCCCCTGTGGGAGAGGGTGGCTCGTCGCGTAGCGACGAGACAGGTGAGGGGTTGCCTCAGCGAACCCCTCTCTCTGAATCTCGATAACGCCGAAATATACCCCTCATCCGGCGCTTCGCGCCACCTTCTCCCACAAGGGGAGAAGGAAGAAAACAGCGGTATCAAGGGCGGCAAAAAATTCCGACCTCGCTCCGCGAGCCCGGAATCACCAGCAGGCGCTTACGCCGCTTCCTTCACATCACCGTTCACCAGCTTGCGCGCGGCGCGTTCGGCTTCGCGGGCGTTGCGGAAGAGCTGGCCTTCGAGACGGTTGAATCGGTGGGACGAGGCAAAGAAGCAATAGCCTCCCGAAGAACGAACGACGATACCTGCGGTCTGCGAATTGACTTCGATGATGTAGCTGTCCGGCATGGTCCGTGGATTCCTCAGTGCGGGCAAATAACGGCACTCATGCCCAAAGGTTCCCAGGCATTTTGAGGCCGTTTCCACCCCGAATCGACACGCAATTGAGTACGCCGAGACCTCATCCGTTTTATGACTGGTTCTTGGCGAAGCGGCGACGAACGTGACTCACTGGTGCCGCGTTTGACGGCGCTTGCCACACATTTGTGAGATGAGGCAGAGCGTCGCGCGCGATTACGTCGCGATGACAGTGTCGGTCGAGCGAACCGCTTGCGGGCGACCATGTTCGTCGATCGAGACGTAGGTGAAGTTGCCGTCGGTGACGAGGAACGGATGCTCCTCCCCGCGGCGCAGCGCCCACGCTTCCAGATGCACGGTGAGCGAGGTGCGGCCTACGCGCACGAGATTGGCGTAGACCGACACGAGATCGCCGACATAGACCGCCTTGCGAAAGTTCATCGCCTCGATCGCAACCGTCACGGTCCGCGATTTCGCGACCTTCGATGCAAACACGCCGCCGCCGACGTCCATCTGGCTCAGCAGCCAGCCGCCGAAGATGTCGCCATTCGCATTGGTATCGGCGGGCATCGCCAGCGTACGGATGCAGAGATCGCCGTTAGGCCCGGGGGCGGAGCTGATAGGGGCGTGGGCATGCGTATCGGTCATATGTTGGTCTCCCGCGGCTCTGGGCTCTGGATACAAAGCCGCGGCGCCTTGCGCAACATCGACACGAGGCAAGCTTGCGCTATCCAATCGGCCGCGGCGACCCGACGAGGATTCCGGTATCGTTCAGTTTGCGTTGCCACTCCGCATCGTCAGCCCGCGGCGCGCGTCCGGTCGTCGCCGTTACCAACCGTTCCAGCCTGCTCCATAGCCGGAGACGGTCGCACGGATAATTGGCCCATCCATTGATGACACAATAGCGGATGGTGTGGTCACGGTGATGACACCAATGATGCTCGGGTGAGCAGACCAGATGCAGCCGTTGCGCCGTTCGCAGGAGCAGCGGGCGGACCGGGCGGTGCGCGAGATTGTGAAAGCTCATGCCAAACAGCATGCAGGTCGCGATCACGAACCAGACGATCATCAGCGCATAGGTGAGCGCGGAAACCGGAAACAACGCCGTGACGGTGGCCGCGACTCCGACCACCAGCGCGCTCGGCGCCGCACCGAGAGACGCCTGGTCGAGGAATCCGTAGAGCAAAACGTGGCCGGGGTGGGTGTGATGCTCTCGGGTGATCGCAATGCCGCGGCCGAGCATCCCCTCGTCGAGCCAGGTGTCGACCACCCAATGCACCAGCCCTGAAAATAGGTCAGCGAGGAAATATCCGGCCAGGAGCGCCACGATCAACCACGGCCAGCGCAATTCCACCGCGGGATAACGCCCGACGAGATAGCCTGCGCAACAGAGGATCACGACGACATCGGCCCCGCAGCACAGCCGCGTGATGATGATCTCGCGCAGGGTCGCGTGCTTGAAGAACGGGATCGTCGGCATCGGCGATGCTCCCCACGGGCTCCACCACCCATGATAGCATCTTTTGACCAACGGCTCCCTATTGCAAACTGTCCCAGCCCGCATCCGGCGCGAAACGTCCGCCGAATCGCTCGGCGAGCCCACGCAACGTGGACACGACATTCTCCACGCCGCGCGTGCGCGCATAGTTCAGCGGGCCGCCGCGGAACGGTGCATAGCCGGTACCGAAGATCATGGCGCCGTCGACCGCATCAGGATCGTCGACGATGCCCTCGCGAAGGGCAGCAACGCAGACATTGGACATCGGCAGCATCAGGCGGTCGATCATCTGGTCGGTGACGCGCGGACCGGTCTCGGGGAGCGGTGCCTTCTCGGCCTTGCCGTCCTTCCAGGTATAGAAGCCCTTGCCGGTCTTGCGGCCGAGCTCGCCCTTGGCGACCTTGTCGCGCAGCCAGGCCGGCGTCGGCGGCAGGAGATCGCCGAACTTGGTGCGCAGCATGTCGCCGACGTCGAGGCAGATGTCGAGCCCGACCTGATCGGCCAGCTCGATCGGGCCCATCGGCATGCCGAACTGCTCGGCCGCGGCGTCGATCAGACGCTGGTCGATCTTCTCGTCCAGCATCACCATCGCCTCCAGCATGTAGGGCGTCAGCGCGCGGTTGACGAGAAAGCCCGGCGAGCTCTTCACAGGCAATGGCAAGCGATCGATCGCACCGACGAAAGCGAGCGCGTCTTTCAGCACCCGCGGGTCGTTGCCGTCCTGGCTGACGACTTCGACCAGCTGCAGTCGCGACACCGGATTGAAGAAATGCAGGCCGACCAACCGCTCCGGCCGCGCCAACGTGGTGCGCAGATCCTGAAGCGGAATGCTCGAGGTGTTGGTGGCGAGAATCGCGCCCGGCTTCATGCGCGGCTCGAGCCCGGCATAGACCTTCTGCTTGAGCTCGAGCTTTTCCGGGACTGCCTCGATGATCAGATCGGCGTTGCGGACGCCCTCGCCGTCCATGTCAGGGATGAGACGATCGAGCGCGTCGCGCACCTCGGTCGGCTTGCGGATGATCTTGCCGTAGAGTTCGGCGGCGCGCTTCACCGCGCCCGCAATCGGCGCCGCCTTCATGTCGGCGAGCGAGACGCGCAGTCCCTGCCCGGCTACCCAAGCCGCGATGTCGCCGCCCATGGCGCCGGCGCCGATGACGTGGACGTGCTTGATGGTGTTGCCGCTGCCGGCCGCCTTCTTCATCTGCTCGCGCAGGAAGAAGACGCGGATCAGGTTCTGGGCGGTCGGCGTCACCATCAGCTTGGCGAACGAAGCCTGCTCCGCCTTCAGCATCGCGGCCTTGTTGCCGCCATGGGTCTCCCAGAGATCGATCAGCGCATAAGGCGCCGGATAGTGCTCGCGGGACGCGGCCTTCGCCGCCTCCGAGCGCATGCGCCTGGCCAGGAGACCGCGCACGAAGCCAAAATTGGCTGCACGCCCGAGCAGGCCGGGCTTGGCCCGCTTCAGGCGGCCGAACAGCGCGTCCTTCACCGCGCCCCGGACATGGCGCTCTTGAGTCACGGTATCGACGAGGCCGAGCGATCTGGCGCGGCGTGCGTCGATGGTGCGGCCGGTCAGCATCAGCGCCATCGACTGGGTGGGATTGACCAGCGCGGTGAACCGCGCGGTGCCGCCGAGGCCGGGATGCAGGCCCAGCATCACCTCCGGAAAGCCGAAGCGTGCGCCGTCGATAGCGATGCGCGACTGGCAGGCCAGCGCAACCTCGAGCCCGCCGCCGAGGCAGAAGCCGTGGATGACCGCGACCGTTGGTAGCTTCAAGGCTTCCAGATGATCGACCACCGCGTGCGCGGCGCGGATTCGCGTCTCCACCATCTCGGGATCATCAGCGCCGCGGAATTCGTTGACGTCGGCGCCGGCGATGAAGCCGGACGGTTTTGCCGAGCGGATCACGAGGCCGGCCGGGCGTTCGGTCTCGATCGCCGCGAGCACGGCGTCGAACTCCTCCATCACCTCCGAGGACAGCGTATTGGCGCTTGCATCAGCGCGGTCGAACAGCAGCCAGGCGACGCCGTCTTCATCTCGCGTCAGCTTGAAGTGCCTGTACGGACTGTCCGTCGCGGGCTTGGGCCCGAGTTCGAGCACGCGGTCGCCGAGCGCGGTCATGATCTTGGAATCCATGGTCACACCGCCTCGATCAGCATGGCGCCGCCGAGCCCGCCGCCGATGCATTCGGTCGCAATTCCGCGCCGCGTGCCGAGCCGCTTCATCGCGTTGACCAGATGCAGCACGATGCGGTTGCCGGAGGTGCCGACGGGATGGCCGAGCGAGATGGCGCCGCCATCGACGTTGAGCTTGTCACGGTCGATCTCACCGGCCGCGCCGTCGAGCCTGAGAATCTCGCGGCAAAACTTGTCGTCATTCCAGGCAGCCAAGCAGCCGAGCACCTGGGTCGCGAAGGCTTCGTTGAGCTCCCAGGTCTCGACGTCCTTGATGGTGAGGCCGTTGCGTTGGAGCAGCGGCGTCGCTGACATCACGGGACCGAGGCCCATGATGCTGGGATCGAGCGCGGCCCAGTGGCTGTCGACGATCGCGGCTTTCGGCGTGAGCCTGTGCTTTGCGACCGCGGCGTCGGAGGCGAGGATCACCCAGGAGGCGCCGTCGGTGATCTGCGAGGAATTGCCGGCGGTGACCTGGCCCCAGGGGCGCTCGAATACCGGCCGGAGCTTTGCCAGCGTCTCCGCCGTGGAGTCCGGCCGCACGCCGTCGTCATGGTCGAAGAATTTTCCGTCGCGGGAGAACGCGGTCTCAACCTCACCCTTGAGAAAGCCCGCACTTTGCGCCTGGGCGAGCCGGCGGTGGCTCTCGGCGGCATAGGCATCGGATTGCGCGCGCGTAATGCCGAAGAGATGGCCGACGACCTCGGCGGTCTGGCCCATGTTCAGATCGGTGACGGGATCGGTCAGCCCGCGCTCGAGCCCGATGATCGGCTTCAGATTGCGCGGGCGCAACTTGAAGGCAGCCGCGAGCTTGGCGGCGACGCCCTTGGCGGTGGCAAGGCCGGCGAACCAGCGCACGCCGGAGTTAGGCCAAACCAGCGGCGCGTGACTCAGTGCCTCGGTACCTCCCGCCAAAATCATGTCGGCATGACCTTCGCGGATATAGCGGTAGGCGGTGTCGATTGACTGCATGCCGGAGCCGCAATTGATCTGCACGGTGAAGGCGACCATGTCCTCGCCCATGCCGAGCCGGAGCGCGGCAACGCGGGCCGGGTTCATCTCGTCCGCAATTACGTTAACGCAGCCGAGGATGACCTGGTCGAAATCCGTGGGCGCAAACGGCTGGCGCGCCAGCAGCGGCCGCCCGCATTGCACGGCGAGATCGACCGGCGTGAAGGGCCCCGGCCCCGAGCGCGCCTTTAGAAACGGCGTTCGGCTGCCGTCGACGATGAAAACCGGTCGTGCCATCAGCTCGCCGCCCTCTGTTCACCGAGTTCCTGGAAGAACTGATGCACATTGACGGTTTTCTTGTAAATCGGCGACAGCGCCTCCGGCGCAAAATCGTCGACCTCGATTACTTTTGTGACGGCTTCATGAGCCGCGGCCAGTTGCTCGCCCTCGGCCTGCGTGATCACGCCCTTGGCGACGGCATCCTTCCAGTCTCGGATATGCGCGGCGCGCATGCGCTTGGCGATGGCATCCGTACTTGCGACCAGCAGGAACGCGCGCTCCAGCCGGGCAAAGCCGCCGTCGTCATCGACATTGGCGAGATCCGGCGTGAGGCGCTCGCGCGCCGCCGACGGCTCCAGCACGATGGCCGCGCATTGGTGCACGACGCGGTCGGAGGGGCCGAGCACGCGGGCGCCGAACGGCTGGACCACGAGCGTGAGGAAGCCGGCAACAAAGCGGTTGGGCAGATTGGCGAGGATTTCGGCCAGCCGGTTCTCGATCGTCTTGAAGCCGGTCGCCATGCACCATTCCAGCGCGGCAAAGTCCTCCTTCTGCCGGCCCTCGTCCTGCCAGCGTTTTAGCGCGGCCGACAGCAGATAAAGCTCGGAGAGAATGTCGCCGAAGCGGGCCGACAGCATCTCCTTGCGCTTGAGCGCGCCGCCCAGCGTCAGCAGTGCCATGTCGGCGCAGAGCGCGAACGCAGCGGAGTAGCGCGACAGCTGGCGATAGAATGGCGTGGCGTCGCCCGCATCGGGCGCCATCGCAAAGGCGCCAAAGGTCCAGTTCCGACCAAAGGCACGGAACAAGGTGCGGAGGCTATGGCCGACATGTTTCCAGAACGCCTTGTCGAACGCCGTCAGCCCGCGCTCGCGATCGGTATCGGCCAGCGCGTTCATCTCGTCGAGCAGGTAGGGATGCGCGCGGATCGCGCCCTGCCCGAACACGATGAGATTGCGGGTCAGGATGTTGGCGCCCTCGACCGTGATCCCGACCGGCACGGCGCGGTGCAGATTGCCGAGATAGTTCTGCGGACCGTCGATCACGGCCTTGCCGCCATGGATGTCCATGGCGTCGTCGATCGCGGTGCGCATTCGCTCGGTGGCGTGCAGCTTCATGATGCCGGAGATGACGGCAGGATGAACGCCGGCATTCAGTGCCGCGCAGGTCAGCCGCCGCGCCGCGTCCAGCTGGTAGGCGGTCGCGACGATGCGCGCGAGCGGCTCCTCGACGCCCTCGAATTTCGAGATGGAGATGCCGAACTGCTCGCGGATGCGGGCATAGGCGCCGGTGGTGCTTGCGGCGTAGGCAGCGCCCGCAGCCGAGAGGGACGGCAGCGAGATGCCGCGGCCGGCGGCAAGCGCGGTCATCAACATCTTCCAGCCTTGCCCCAGCCGCTCCTTGCCGCCGATGACGTAGTCGAGCGGGATGAAGACGTCGCGGCCCCGGTTCGGGCCGTTCTGAAACACCTGCATCGAGGGCAGATGGCGATGGCCGATCTCGACGCCGGGCAGATGGGTCGGGATCAATGCCACGGTAATGCCGAGTTCCTCCTGGTCGCCCACGAGGTGGTCGGGATCATAGGCCTTGAAGGCGAGGCCGAGCAGCGTCGCGACAGGGCCGAGCGTGATGTAGCGCTTGTGCCAGTTGAGCCTGAGGCCGACGACCTCGCGGTCCTCGAAGGTGCCCTTGCAGATGATGCCGGTGTCGACCATCGAAGCCGCGTCGGAGCCGGCTTCCGGGCTGGTGAGGCCGAAGCAGGGAATATCGCGTCCGTCGGCGAGGCGCGGCAGCCAGCGCGCCTGCTGTTCCGGAGTGCCGAAGCGCATCAGGAGTTCGCCCGGCCCGAGCGAGTTCGGCACCATGACTGTGACGGCAGCAGCGATCGAGCGGGTCGAGATCTTGCGCACCACTTCCGAATGGGCATAGGGCGAGAAGCCGAGGCCGCCAAACTCCTTCGGAATGATCATGCCGAAGAATTTTTCGTGCTTGACGAAGTGCCAGACATCCGGCGGCAGGTCGCGCCATTCCCAGAAGATCTTCCACTCATCGAGCATGGCGCAGAGCTCGTCGACGGGTCCGTTGAGGAACGCCCGCTCCTCCTCGGTCAGCCTGGCCTGCGGGACCTTCAGCAGCTTCGACCAATCCGGGTTGCCGGTGAAGAGATCGGCATCCCACCAGACATCGCCCGCCTCCAGCGCCTCGCGTTCGGTATCGGACATCGCCGGCAGCACGCCGCGAGCCCAGGAAAAGATCGGCTTTGTGATTTTGTCGCGGCGGAAGCTCATGGCTGACCTCATGCATCGGCGCGGTGTCGGGCATTTTAGCGGAAAGCGGCCGGCGGCGGTGAAGACTTCGCCTGCGACATTGACGCGGCCAAGCGCCCCCGGACCATAACGGCCAGGGTGCGACGGCGGTTCCGGGAGGGGAATAATGGCGATGGATCGTAGCCCGGATGGAGCGAAGCGCAATCCGGGTAGGCCTATCCGCGCGGGGAGAATCCCGGATTACGCTGCGCTCCATCCGGGCTACGGGCGCGACCAATCAATCCGGCCGCACCATCTCGAACATGTTTTCCGGCTTGATCTCGAAATAATCGCCGCGGCGGCCGGCACGGACGATCGGGCGGGCGGCGGCGGTCTGGTAGACGCCGTCCTTGATCATGGCCTTGTCGATATGGACGGCGACGACCTCGCCCAGCGTCAGCCAGGCGTCGGCCTCCTTGCCGTCGGCGCCCTTGAGGCGGACGATGTCGGACACCTTGCACTCGAAGGCGACGGGGCTCTCAGCCACGCGTGGCACGTTGACGAGCTTGCCGGGCACGGCGGTGAGGCCCGCGATCTCGAACTCGTCGACCTCAGGGGCGACATGCGCGGCGGTCGCGTTCATGTGTTTGGCGAGGTCCATGGTGGCGAGATTCCAGACGAACTCGCCGGTCTGCTGGATGTTCTCGACCGTGTCCTTCCAGTTGGTGGAGGAGAAGCCGATGATCGGCGGCACGTAACAGAACGCATTGAAGAAGCTGTAGGGCGCGAGATTGACGTGGCCCTTGGTGTCGCGCGAGGAGATCCAGCCGATCGGCCGCGGCGCGATGATGGCATTGAAGGGGTCGTGCTTGAGGCCGTGGCCCTTGGAGGGCTCGTAGAAGTACAGGTCTTTGTCGGTCACGCGCTTGCTTCTCCGTTTTCCGTCATTCCGGGGCGGTCCGGACGGGACCGCGCAAGCGCGGCCCGGAGGACCGAACCCGGAATCTCGAGATTCTCAGGTGCGCAATTGCGCACCATAGTTCGCCTCTTCGAGGCGCCCCGGAATGAGAGAGGCAGCTTATAGGAGGAAACCCGCCGCCCGTCAGTGGCGCGGAGACAGACCCGCGATGACGAAATCGATCATCTGGTCGATGGTCGGGCCCGGCTTGGTGGCGCACTGGGCGATCATCTGGGGGTGGAAGAAGCGTATCATCGCGGTGCAGGCGCACAGCGAGGCCAGCTGCAGGTCCGGCGCCTCGAACTCGCCGGAGGCAACGCCTTGCGCGATCATCTGGCCGATCACCCCGGCAATGCACTCCATATGGGCGACGCAGACGTCCCAGTCCTCCTCCATCGCGATCGCGACCATCTCGTGCAGCTTGTTGTCGCCGACATAGCGCTCGGTGTTCATGCGATGGATGGTGGTGAGCAGTTCCCGGAAACGCTCTTTGACCGGACCGGGCCTCGCCACGATCCGCTGCGCCTCGAGCTCGACCTCGCCCATCAGGCCCTGCGCCACCGCCTGATGGATCGCCTTCTTCGATTCGAAGAAACGATAGACATTGGCGGGGCTCATCCTGAGCTCCTTGGCGATGTCCCCGACCGTCGTCTTCTGGTAGCCGATCTGGCGGAACAGCCGCTCGGCCACCTCGAGGATACGATCCCGGGTGTCGACTTCGATATGTTCCGAAATAAGGGCCATCAGTCAGGACTCGTTGGTCAGCAGTCTTCTCATCTATTCAGCCGCTTCGGCAAGCGGAATTGCGCGCTGGTCATCGCTCCCATGCTGCGGCGCGGCAGGTTGCTCGGGGGTACCCGCCTCGTCCAGGCTCTTCCTGAACCACAGCGCGTAGAGGCCCGGCAGGTACAGCAGCGTCAGGAAGGTCGCGACGAACAGACCGCCCATGATCGTGATCGCCATCGGGCCCCAGAAGGCCGAGCGCGACAGCGGGATCATGGCGAGGATGGCCGCAAGCGCCGTCAGCACCACCGGACGGGCGCGGCGGACGGTGGCCTCCACGATCGCCTCGCGCCGGGTCAGGCCATGCGAGACGTCGGTCTCGATCTGGTCGACCAGGATGACCGTGTTGCGCATGATCATGCCGGCGAGCGCGATCAGGCCGAGCAGCGCCACGAAGCCGAACGGGGCGTTGGCGACGTTGAGCCCGAAGGAGGCGCCGACGATGCCGAGCGGCGCGGTCAGGAACACCAGGATCAGGCGCGAGAAGCTCTGCAGCTGGATCATCAGCAGCGTCAGCATCACCATGACCATCAGCGGGAAGAGGACGAAGATCGAGGCGTTGCCCTTGGCGGATTCCTCGAATGCGCCGCCCGGCTCGATGCGGTAGGCCGGCTCGAGGTGGTCCTTGATTGCCTTCAGCTTCGGCGTGATCTGGCTCGTGACGTCGGGCGCCTGCACGCCGTCGACGACGTCGGAGCGCACGGTAATGGCCATGTCGCGGTTGCGCCGCCACATGATCGGCTCCTCATGGGCATACTCGATCTTGGCAATCTGCTGCAGCGGCACGGCAACGCCGTTGCGCGAGGTGATGGTGAGATCGCCGACGCCACCGAGGTCGAGACGCTCGGACGGAATCGCACGGGCGACCACGCCGACCTTCTCGATGCCGTCGCGCACGGTCGTGACCTGCGAGCCCGAGATCAGCATCGCGAGCGCCTGGGACACGTCCTGCGGGGTCAGGCCCATGGCGCGGGCGCGGTCCTGGTCGACGACGAGCTTGAGGTAGGGCGACTGCTCGTTCCAGTCGAGCTGGACGTCCTTGACGCTCTTGTTCTGCCGCATGACGTCGCGGACCTGGTAGGCGATCTCGCGCACCTTGTTGGCGTCGGGGCCGATCACGCGGAACTGCACGGGGAAGCCGACCGGCGGGCCGAAGTTGAAGCGGTCGACGCGGACGCGCGCCTCGGACAGCATGCCGTCCGCAACCGCGTTCTCGATCTTGGCCTTGACGCGCTCGCGCCCCTCAACGCCCTTGGCAACGATGACGATCTCGGCAAAGGCCTCGTTGGGCAGCTGCGGATTGAGGCCGAGCCAGAAGCGGGGCGAGCCCTGGCCGACATAGGACGTATAGGTCTCGATATCCTTGTCGTCCTTGAGCAGCGTCTCGGCCTTCTTCACCGCCTTTTCGGTGACGTTGAAGGCGGTACCCTCAGGCAGGCGCAGCTGGAAGAACAACTCGGGCCGCTCCGACAGCGGGAAGAACTGCTGCTGGACATGGCCGAAGCCGACGACCGAGGCGATGAAGACGCCGACAGTCGCGACCACCACGGTGATGCGGTGATTGACGCACCATTGCACGATGGCGCGCAGGCCCCGGTACATGCGGGTCTCGTAGACCGCGTGCGGATCGTGGTTGTGGTGCGCCTTCATCTCCGGCAGCAGCTTGACGCCGATATAGGGCGTGAAGATCACCGCCACGAACCAGGAGGCGACCAGCGCGATCGCCACGATCCAGAAGATGCTGCCGGCATATTCGCCGACGGCGGAATTGGCAAAGCCGATGGGGAGGAAGCCAGCGGCCGTGACCAGCGTTCCCGTGAGCATCGGAAACGCGGTAGATTCCCAGGCAAAAGACGCCGCGCGCATGCGGTCCCAGCCCTGCTCCATCTTCACCACCATCATCTCGACCGCGATGATGGCGTCGTCGACGAGCAGGCCGAGCGCGATGATCAGCGCACCCAGCGTGATGCGGTGCAGGTCGAGCGACATCATGTTCATGACGACGAAGACGATGCCGAGCACCAGCGGCACCGACAGCGCGACCACGATGCCGGTGCGCCAGCCGAGCGCCAGGAACGAGACGAACAGCACGATGACGAGGGCTTCCATGAAGGAGTGCACGAACTCGCCGACGGCGTGCTCGACCACCTTGGGCTGGTCGGCAATCAGCTTGACGTCGACGCCCTGCGGCACCGCCTTCATGAACTCGGCCGTCGCCTTCTCGACCTCCTTGCCGAGCTCGAGGATGTTGGCACCCTTGGCGGTGACGACACCGATGCCGATCGCGGCCTTGCCTTCCTGACGCACGACGAAGCTGGGCGGATCGACATAGCCATGGGTGACGGTGGCGATGTCACCGAGGCGGAACACGCGGCCGTTGCTCTCGACCGGCGTCTCGGCGACAGCCTTGGCACCGTCGAGCGCACCGGTGACGCGCAGCGGCACGCGCTGCGAGGAGGTTTCGACCGTGCCGGCCGGCGTCACGTTGTTCTGCTTGGCGAGCGAATCGAACAGCGCCTGCGGGGTGATGCCGAGGGTGGCGAGCTTGGCGTGGGAGAACTCGACGAAGATGCGCTCATCCTGGTTGCCGTAGACGTCGACCTTGGTCACGCCGGGCACCTTGAGGAGGCGCTGGCGGAATCCCTCCGAAACCTTCTTGAGCTGGGCATAGTCGGCGCCGTCGCCGGTCATCATGTAGAGGATGGAATCGACGTCGGAGAACTCGTCATTGACGACGGGAC
Source organism: Bradyrhizobium sp. IAR9 (assembly GCF_013408065.1). Lineage (NCBI taxonomy): Bacteria > Pseudomonadati > Pseudomonadota > Alphaproteobacteria > Hyphomicrobiales > Nitrobacteraceae > Bradyrhizobium > Bradyrhizobium sp. IAR9. The sequence continues at coordinate 284,029 of NZ_JACBZW010000011.1, read as the reverse complement.
CGAGGATGCCGGAGGGCAGCTGGCCCTGCACGTCGACCAGCTTCTTGCGCAGAAGATAGAAGAGGTAAGGCACGTCCTTCGGCGGCGTGGAGTCGCGGAAGGTGACCTGGAGCGCGGTGAAGGCGGGCTTGGAATAAGTCTGCACCTTCTCGAAATAGGGCAGCTCCTGGATCTTCTTCTCGATGGGATCGGCGACCTGGGTCTGCATCTCCTGCGCGGTCGCGCCGGGCCAGATCACGGAGACGTTGACCACCTTCACCGTGAAGAACGGATCCTCGGCGCGGCCGAGCTTCTCATAGGAGAAGAAGCCGGCGACGCCGAGCACGATCATCAGGAAGAGAACCAGCGTCGGATGGCTGACGGCCCAGGCCGAAAGGTTGAAGCGCTTCATCGCTCTCTCCGAAAAGACGATCCAATTGCCAAAAACGACAGCCACTCTGTTCAGGCCGTCGTCGCGAGGCAGCGAAGCAATCCAGGGGGCTGGGCAGATTCTGGATCGCTTCGCCGCTTCAGCCTCTGCTTAGGGACAAAGGCCGAAACTCACCTCACACGACGTAACTCGACTTCTTCTGTCATTCCGGGGCGCCCGCAGGGCGAACCCGGAATGACAGGAACTAGAAAGACAGCGACGAGACAACCCGCACCCGCTGGGCCGGATCGAGCTTCTGCACACCGAGCGCGACGATCTTGGCGCCCTCTTCCACACCGCCGGTGATGACGACGTCGTTGCTCTCGTAGGACTTCACTGCCACCGGCTTCAGCGTGAGCGCACCGTTGTCGTCGACGACGTAGAAGGACGGCTTGCCGCCTTCATTGAACAGCGCCGACAGCGGCAGCCGCGCAACGCGCTCGGTCGCGGCGTCCGACAGCGTCAGCGTCGCGGTCATGCCGAGCGCGACCTTGTCGTCGGCCTCCGGCAGCGAGAACTTTGCAAGATAAGTGCGCGTGGCCGGATCGGCCGTCGGCGCGATCTCGCGCAGCTTGGCCGTATACTTCTTGTCCGGCTCCGACCAAAGGGTGACGCTGGCGACGCCCGACTTGGCGCGTCCGACCAGCGTCTCAGGGATCGCGACGACCGCTTCCTTTTCGGCAAAGCGGGCGACACGGATCGAAGCCTGGCCCGCGGAGACCACCTGGCCGGGCTCGATCAGCGTTGCAGTGACGACGCCTCGGGCGTCGGCAACGAGCGTCGCGTAGGAAAGGGAATTCTTGGTCAGCTCGACCGAGCGGACCGCACGATCGAGGCGCGCACGTGCCTCATCGGCAGATGCCCGGCTCGAATCCAGCTGGGCGTCGGTGGTCCAGCCCTTGGCCTTCAGATCCTTGGCACGCTGCTCGGCCGCGGCGGCCTGGGCCAGCACGCCGGTCGCGGCGGTCTGCTCGGCGACGGATTGCTCGGCCTGGAGCTTCAGGTCGACCTCATCAAGCGTGGCGAGCGGCTGGCCGATTTCAACGGTCTGGCCGACCTCCACGAGGCGCTTGGCGACCTTGCCGGCAACTCGGAAGCCGAGGTCGCTCTCGATCCGGGGCCGGATGGTGCCGACGAAGCTGCGCTCCGGCGTCTCGGCATCATAATGGGCGGTTGCGACCAGAACCGGCCGCGGCGGCTCGGCTTTCTCAGCGACGGTGTCATTGCACCCGGCAAGGCTAGCCGCCATCAGGGCTAACGACACACCTGCCAACAGCCTGGAATAGCTCGACAAAACCGACCGGACGAACATCGAAGGACACTCCTGCATCTCGAATGAGAGGAATGTCGACTAATCACTGATAAAAGTCAATAATCGTCAGTCATCAGGAATGCGTGATCGTTAAGAGGTAGTAGCGAGGCGGAGATTGTTGTCAGGAAGGTCCCATCGTAGGGCTAGACAGAGGCGATGAGCCTGGATGGAGCGCAGCAGGCCTCAGCTCAGACGCCGTAGGGTGGGCAAAGGCGCGCTAGCGCCGTGCCCACGATCTCTCAGTTGAGGATCACAATAACGGTTAGGTGGGCACGCTTTCGCTTTGCCCTCCCTACGAGACTGGTCGCTCGGCTTACCGCCCCTGCCCGGCGAACTCGTGCTTGCTGTCGTGACCGCCGACGAACACCAGGATGCCGGCGATCAGGGGCAACACGGCGAGCACGAGCAGGCCGGTTGAGGTCTGGCCGGTTGCTTCCTTGACCCAGCCGATCAAATAGGGCCCGCCGAAGCCGGCGAGGTTGCCGATCGAGTTGATCAGGGCGATGGCGCCGGCGGCCGCGGTGCCGGAGAGCCAGGCGGTCGGCAGCGTCCAGAACACACCGAAGCAGCAGAACACGCCGATCGCGGCAACCGTCAGCAATACCATCGTCATGGTGGGATCGGTGAGATAGGAGGAAACGGCGAGCGCGACGGCGGTGAGCAGCAGCGGCGCGCCGACATGCTTCACGCGCTCGCGCGTGGCATCGGAGTGACGCGCCCACAGGATCATGGCGATGGTGCCGAACAGATACGGGATCGCGGTGACGAAGCCGGTCTGCGCGTTGGTCAACCCGAACGCCTTGACGATCTGCGGCAGCCAGAACTGCATGCCATAAAGCGCGCCGACGAAGCCGAAATAGATCAGGCTGAGCGCGATCACCTTGGGCGAGGACAGCGCCTCGCCGAGCGAGAAATGCTTCACCGCCTGCTTGGCGGCGATTTCCGAATCGAGCTTCGCCTTCAGCCACGCCTTCTGCTCGGTCGACAGCCAATCCGCCTTCTCCGGCTTGTCGGTGAGATAGAACCAGGTGACGATGCCGAGCAGCACCGAGGGGATGCCCTCGATGATGAAGAGCCACTGCCAGCCCTTGAGGCCCATCGCACCGTCGAGCCCGAGCAACAGGCCCGAAATCGGCGCACCGATCACGGTCGACACCGGCACCGCGATGGCGAAGGCCGCAAGGAAACGGGCGCGATATTCGGCCGGATACCAATAGGTGAGATACAGGATGATGCCGGGGAAGAAGCCGGCCTCGGCGACGCCGAGCAGGAAGCGCAGGACATAGAAGCTCGTGACGCCGCTGACGAGTGCCATCAGGGCGGAGATGATGCCCCAGGTCACCATGATGCGGGCGATCCAGCGACTGGCGCCGAACTTCTCCAGCGCGAGATTGCTCGGGACCTCGAAGATGAAATAGCCGAAGAAGAAGATGCCGGCACCCCAGGAAAAGATCAGCGGCGTGAACTTCAGCTCCGCATTCATGGTCAGCGCAGCGAAGCCGAGATTGACGCGGTCGAGATAGGAGAAGAAGTAGGCCAGCACCAGGAACGGAATCAGGCGCCAGGAGATAGCGCGGATCGTCGAGGTCTCGATTTCCGACTTGTTGAAATCCTTGGCGCCGCCGGCGGAACCGGCATAGGTCGTGGTCTGGCTCATGGCTTCCCCTGGGTTGTTGCTTTTATGGGCTGGTTGCGGTTTTCAGCATCGCGGGCGAAGAGTCAATGGAGCGAGCAATGCACGGGACGCAGCCGGAACAAGCCCTGACGCCGATGCAGAAGGCCATGATCCGCGCCACCCTCGCTCTGCTCGTGATCGCGTGCGGGCTGTCCTTGCGCTGGTACGGCTTTCCACTCGGCCTTCCCGCTTTCGTGGTGAAGTATGGCGGCTCGCTGTTGTGGGCGACGATGGTGTTTCTGCTGGTCGGGGTTTTGCTGCCCCGGCTCACCCGGACTCAGATTGCGGCGATCGCCGTGATCATCGCGATGGTGGTCGAATTTTCCCGACTGGTGCATGCGCCATGGCTCGATGCATTCCGGCTGACGACGGCCGGCGCACTGCTGCTCGGGCGCATCTTCTCGCTGTGGAATCTGGTGGCGTATGCGGCGGGGATTGCGTTCGGCGTCTGGATCGATCGGCTCGCCACGACGCACGCTCTCGTAGGGTGGGCAAAGGCGCCCTAGCGCCGTGCCCACGTCTTCTCATCAAATAGGCAGACGTGGGCACGCTACGCTTTGCCCGCCCTACGAGACCGCTACCTTGCAGCTCACTCCGCCAATTGAAACCGCTCGAAGCGATCAAGCTCCTCCTCGATCACGCGCTTGAGCTCCTTGCGCCCCACCGTCTTCTTGCCCTGCCCAACCCAGGTCCATTTCTGCATCAGCAGCTTCTTCGCCTGCCGGTCGGTCTTCAGATCAAGCGCGGCGATGATCTCGTCGCCGACCAGTACGGGTAGCGCAAAATAGCCGAGCTTGCGTTTGGCCTTCGGCACATAGGCCTCGAACACGTGGTTGTAGCCGAAGATGAGACTGGTGCGTTTGCGCTGGATGATCAGGGGATCAAACGGCGAGAGGATGTGGACGAGATCAGGCGGGACCGCCTCGCCGTTCACCTCCAGCGCGGCGGGCGCTGCCCAATGCTCCTGCTTGCCGGCGCCGTCGATCGCAACAGGCACGAGCTCGCCGCGGCGGACGCGGGAGGCGATCAGGCCGGCCACCGCCTTCTTGCGCGGCGCGTCGAGGTGGCAGATCGAATCCAGACTCACCACACCCTGCGACCGCAGCGCGCGATCGAGCAGATAGGTCGTAATCTCCCTGGCTGAGGCTGGCCTCGGCAGCGTGTCCCAGCCGAAATGCCGCGTCATCAGCTCATAGGTCTTGAGCATGCCCTGCCGCTCGCTGATGGTCACGGCGCCGGTATAGAAGGCGAGCTGCAAGGCCCGCTTCGAGGGCTTGCGGCTCTGCCACAGATGCTCCTTCTCGGTGAGCACGTCGTCCTCGATATCGCGGATCGTCAGCGGCCCGGCGCGCACCAGCCGCATCACCTTGCGCGTGTCGGCGGGCTTCACCGAGGCGAACCACTTGTGCCCTTCGCGGCGATGCTCACGCATCGCGGGCAGGAAGAAGCGGAAGTCGCCGGCGGGTACGTAGGAAAGCGCGTGCGTCCAATACTCGAACACGCTTCTGTCGACGCTCTGGGCGTGGCGCAGATCGGCGCGGCGATAGGACGGGATACGGCTGAACAGGATGTGGTGATGGCAGCGCTCGATCACGTTGATGGTGTCGATCTGCACATAGCCGAGATGAGCGACCGCGTCCGCGACGGCCTGCGCTCCCTCGCCGAACGGAGCGCGCTCATCCAGCCGCTGGGCATGCAGCCAGATCTGCCGGGCCTGTGTCGTGGTGAGGTGGAGCGGTTTGGGCGCGCGTGACATTGCGGGGAGGAATGTAGCGGGATTCGCGCCAAGAAAAAGAAGAAGAAAAAGAAGACCTCGAGGCAGCAGTCAAAAAAACCGCGCTGTCATCTGCTGACAGCGCGGCCGGATGCGGGGCGCCTCGCGCCTACTTCATCGTCATCGCCTTCTGCGACTTCATGTAGTGCATGCAGGCGCTCTTCATCTTGCCGTTGCTCATGTCCGTGTTGGCCATGGCCATTTCCTTGTTCGCCGCCATCTTGGCCGGCGTGTCGGGCGTACCGCCCATCATGGCTGCGGACTTCATCATGTTGTCCTTGGTGCACGCCATCATCGCGGCGGACGCGGGGGACAGCGAAAGGGTGAACGCGACAAAGGCCGCAAACGTGAGCAAGATCTTCATCGAAAAGTCTCCTCCGTAAAACAAAACCGGCGTCATGCCGGCCTTCGCAATTACGTATTCTCTCGCGCTGACGTTTCGCGGAGAAGACAATTTTCTTGCTGCGGTGCGAAAGCGGAGGGCCTAGCGGCCATCCTTCGGGGTCTTGGGCCGGTCCCCGAGGCTTCCGGTGGCGACATCCGGCTCGCACAGGGCCTTGCCGCGCCCCTCCGCCTGGCAGCGATAGACGCTGCCGGTGAGGCGGTCGACCAGCCACACGTTCTCCTCGGTCGGCGCTTCGAGCCCGACATAGCGGGAGGTCAGCCCCGTGATCAGGGTCGACAGCAGGATCGCCACCGCGATCATGGCCGCACCGATATAGATGGGCATTGAGCTCAGGGACACTGTCCGATCCGGCGGGCCGCTGCGATTGAAGTAGTCACGCTGATAGTCACTTGGCCTCGGCACTGGACGGAACTCGGCTCCTTCACTCGGCAATTGGCGGGGGCAAATCCTGCTAGGCGCGCATCTGGCCGATTTCTTGTTCGCGGCCGGGCCGTGCGGCGACGGCTTTGCGACGATCGGTGTGCAAAGGTTTCCCGCACGCCTGCCGGCCCTCGCCGGCGCCAGAACCTTTGGCCAGCCACCTCCCCACCGGCACGGAGGGAATGAGGCTGCTCGTGATTTCAATCACACGGGGATTGCCGCCGTTTGAACCCACGCGGCGGAGGATGCGACCACTGCTATTGGGACCATCGGCCCCACCCGCGGAGCAGCCGCGAGACGCGCCGGTTCACCGCCCGGGACGCGGAGAAACACCCGAAAATGAGCTTGAGAGCGCTGTCGCCACAGTGACCAAGATCACATCAGGGCTTTTGAACCCGCCCTATGCTCGCAGCATCAAATCGCTATCAGGCGTAACAACGAGGATACGACAATGACCCGTTTTGATAAGTTCTTTGGACTGAAGGCGATAACTCTCTCCGCCGCGCTGTCGATGACGGCGGGCCTGGCTTTGGCCGGTGACAACAATGTCTCCACAGGCCAGATCCTGGATGCACTGAAGCCGAAGCCGGCGACCCGCGGCCTGTCCGCCGGTCCGCAGACCGATCCGGCGGTGCAGGCCAAGGAATCGACATTCCTGAATACGGTACGCAACCGCTCGACCCGGTCGCTCTCGACGGGCGAGCGCGAGCAGATCGCCGAACTCGCCGCGACCAAGCCGAAGATCGACCTGGAGATTCAGTTCGACTACAACTCGGCCGATATCGCCAAGACCTCGATGACCTCGGTGCAGGCGCTCGGCAAAGCCCTGTCCGATCCGGCGCTCAAGGGCTCGACCTTCGTGGTCGCCGGCCACACCGATGCGACCGGCGGCGAAGAGTACAATCAAGGGCTCTCCGAACGGCGCGCCGACACCATCAAGAAGTACCTGGTGCAGAACTACGGCCTCAACGCCACCGATCTGGTCACCGTCGGCTACGGCGAGACCAAGCTGAAGGACACTGCAAACGGTGCCGACCCGGTCAACCGCCGGGTCCAGGTCGTGAACATGGACACCAAGACCGCATCGAAGTGATCTCTAACTGATCCATACGCCGCCTGCCGCCCCGGCAGGCGGCGATGTCATATCCAGCTCTGGAACAGCATCAGCCGGCCGAAGCTCCGCATCGACGTGCCGATGAAGGCCGCAGAGATCGGCAGCATGACCGCAAAGCCGATCGCGGCGACACCGACATAGGCCCACAGCAGCCAGCGCGGCAGGCCGTCCCGGCGCAGCACATAGACCAGCGCGAGCGACGCCGCGGTGGCGGCCGGCATATAGTAGTAGATGAACCCGAGCGTACGCGGCAGCAATGCCCATGCAAGCCAGGGACCGAAATAGAACGCCGCGATCAGGAACGCATCCCACCGGCGCAGCACGATGAAATCGCGCAGCACGAGCGCGAGTGCGAGCAGAGCCGGCCACAACACCAGCGGATTGCCGAGGAAGACGATTGCGGAGACGTTGTCCTCCCCCGTCTTGTCGAACAGGAACCACACCGGGCGCGCGAGCAGCGGCCAGGATGGCCATGCGCTCATATAGGTGTGTCCGGCGATCGCGGTCGTGGTGTTGTCGGCGAAAATCCGGCGCTGCGCCTCGATCAGATCCGGCAACGACACGCCGTAGAGCGGAACGAAAGCCGCCAGATAGGCCACGCCTGGCAAGACGGCGAAGCAGAGCGCGACGTGGTGCAGCCTCAAGCCGGGCCAGAGGTCCGGCCGATACCAGTCGTCCGGCTTCGCGTCGGCGAACAGCGTGCGCCAACCCTGCATCAGGCGGATGACCGCGACGATGAGGATGCAGACGCCGAGCGGAAACAGGCCGCTCCATTTGCAGGCTGCGGCAAGACCGAATAGAGCGCCCGCGAATACGAACAGTGCATGCGGTCGCTCCCTGCGAAAGCCATGCATGAAGGCGGCGGTCGCGAGCAGACCGAAGCCGAGCGCAAAGATGTCGAGCATGGCGATGCGCGCCTGCACGTAGAGCATCTGATTGAAGGCCGCGATCAGCGCGGCGGCGATCGCCGGCCCTTGCGCTGCGAACAGCGCGAGGCCGCACAGATAAATCGCGACGATGGCGAGTGCGCCGAACAATGTCGCAGGATAGCGCCAGCCGAGCGCGTTGTCGCCGAAGGCCGCGATCGAGGCCGCGATCAGCTCCTTGGCCAGCGGCGGATGCATCGGATTGAGCATCGGCTGCGACATCGCCGGTGCCAGCATCTGCCGCGCCGCCGGCACGTAGTGCACCTCATCGAAGACGAACTTCTCCGGCGTCGTCAGTCCGATCAGCAGCGCGAGATGGGCAGCTAGGAAAATAGCGACAGCAATCACTGCGCTTCGCGACAATCTCGGAACTGCAGACCGTTCAAGCAGCTGCTGTGGGGATGCTTTGCGTGGCAAATTTGCGTCACCGCGGACAAAAATAAGGATCGCGGTTTTCATTGAACGCATTCCGCCGCGGCTGTCACTAAGCATAACGCACGTCCCGCGCCGCTTGTGATAATTTCGCCACATCAGAAGCGCGCGCGATCCGGTACGATCAGGGGCACATCGATCGGTTGTGAAATGAATTTGCGTTTCTGGCTTTTCCCCGCCCTGTTGTCGGCCGCACTGTGCGCGGCGCCCGCTGCGCTGGCGCAGACGCGCGTCGGCGAAGCCGTCGTGATCCAGAACGAAGTGGTGCGCGTGGCCGCGGCCACCACGCCAATCAGCGTCGGCGACAGCATGCTGCGCGACGAGACCGTGCGCACCGGGGCCGACAGTGCCGCGCGCTTCGTGATGGCCGACAGCACCAATTTGTCGCTCGGCCCCAGCGCCACGCTCAAGCTCGACCGCACCGTCTTCAACGACGAGCACAGCTATCGCGACGTCGCGATCCGCATGACAACAGGCGCGTTCCGTTTCGTCACCGGACATTCCGAGAAGACCGCCTACAAGATCACGACGCCGCTTGCGACCATCGGCGTGCGGGGCACCACGCTCGACATCCTCTCGCAGCGCGGACGCTCTGTCGTCGTGCTTCAGGACGGCGCAGCCAGCGTCTGCACGACGAGCTCACAATGCGTGCAGCTCACTCAGCCGGGCGACACCGCAATCATCACATCGACCGGCGGCAGGGTCAGCATCACCAAGACCAACACGCCGCCCTGGACCTTCGCCGCCAACTGCGCCGCAAGTGCCGGGCTATGCGCGGTGAACCAGTATGCCGGCGCCTCGCCGACCATCACGCCCTCCGTCCAGGACGACGGCATGCTGTGCGGGCGCTGACGATGGCGGAATTCAACTTTCGGCTCTTCGCCCTCACCGGCCTGCTGACCGCGGCCGCTGCACTGGCATTTGTCGCGCTCGACATTCGTCCCGCCGTAGCTCAAGCGACCTGCGAAATCGGATGCGGCGAGCCGACGCCCTACCCGACCTATTCACCGTCTCCGACGCCGACATATTCGCCCTCACCCTCACCCTCCCCTTCGCCGAGCCCCTATCCTTCGCCGTCGCCGAGTCCATATCCGTCGCCGAGCCCGACACCGACCGGCGCCGATTCCAGCGGCAATTCGATCGGCGGCCTCGCGGGCCAGCGCTTCAACCAGATGATCACCAACCGGGTGCTCGGCACGGTCCTGCTCGGCGTCAACGAGCAGATCAATTGCAGCGACTGCATCAGCGCGTTCGGCTCGGCCGGCTCGTTCTCGGCCGGCATCCACGGCCGCAAGGAGCTCACCAACAATCTGTCGCTGCTCGCCGGCATCGCCTACACGCACTACAACGAGGGCGGCTACAAGATCACGAGCGCGCCGATCGGCGCCTTCGCGCTCCGCTACGACTTCACCGACTGGGGATCGTCACGTCCGTTCTTCGACGTCGGAACGATCCTGACGCCCTGGGAGAAGGCGCGCTACACTCGCAGCTACAACACCAGCCTCGGCCCGGTGAGCGTGACGAGTTCGACCAACGCTTCGAACTACGCGGTCTACGGCCGCGCCGGCTGGATAAGCCGCCTCTCGCCGCGCGACGAGGTCGCGGCTTCGATCGAAGTCTGGCAGCTCTGGCAGCGCGTGTCCGGCTATAGCGACAATGCCGTGGCCTTCAACCCGTTCGACGCCACCATCGCGACCGGCACCGACCGCACCAGCCTGGTCAAGATCGGCGGCCAGTGGACGCATCTGTTCGGCAGCAACGTCGAGACCAACATCAACGGCGGCTGGGTGCAGTCGTTTGCGAGCCACAGCGGAATCGTCGCCACCGTGACCGGCGACGGCGTGGTGGTGCCGACCATGGGCAACCAGGGCTGGTTCGAATATGGCGGGCGGCTCGGCTTCCGCGTGCAGAAGGGCTGGGTCGTAGACCTCTTCGCCAACGGCACTCTGGGTCCGCAGCCGGTCGGCAACACCATCCACGGCGGCGTGGGGCTGCGGATAAATTACTGAGGCAGCTCCGTAGGGTGGGCAAAGCGAAGCGGGCCCACCACTTCTCTCCACCGGAGACGGATCGTGGGCACGGCGCAAGAGCGCCTTTGCCCACCCTACGGCACCTGTGTCGTCGTCACGCCGCCGACTTGCCCTCGAACGCGCGGCGCAGCGCGTCGACATCCAGCTTCACCATCTTCATCATGGCCTGCATCGCGCGCGCGGCCGCTGCCCTGTCCGGGCTCGACAGGAATTCGAATATCACCTTCGGCACGACCTGCCAGGCCACGCCCCAGCGATCCCGGAGCCAGCCGCATTGCTCTTCCTTGCCGCCATCGGCGAGGAACGCATTCCAGACGCTGTCGACCTGGGCCTGGTCGTCGCAATGGATCATCAGCGAGATGGCGTGGGTATATTCCATCTTCATCCCGCCATTGAGCGCGACCAGCGGCTGACCGGCGACCGTGAACTCGACGACAAGCACGGAGCCTTCCTTGCCGGAGGGGCCGTCCGAAACATTGCGCTGAACGTGCGTGATCGCCGAATTCGGCACGAGCGAAACGTAGAACTTTGCGGCTTCCTCTGCATCGCCGTTGAACCACATGCAGGGTACGACCTTGGACATCGTGAAAGCTCCTCGTTGGTTTAGCGTTCGACGGACTGCGATCAGGCATTCGCCATGGCGGGCTGCGGAGGGACAGCCGCCATGTCCAGCCAGTTCACACCCCACATGTGGCCATCCGGATCCTCGAAGCTGCGGCCGTACATGAAGCTGTATTCGTCCTTCGGGCTGGGATCGGCCACCCCGCCCGCCGCCTCTGCCTTGCCGACAATCGCGTCGACCTCGTCGCGGGTGTCGGCCGACAGGCAGAACAGCGCCTGGTTCGAGGTCTTGGCATCTGCGATCGGCTTCGGCGTGAACTGGCGGAATTTGTCGTGGGTCGCCAGCATCACGTAGATGGCCTCGGAAAAGACCATGCAGCTCGCCGTGTCATCGCTGAATTGCGGGTTCCGGGTCGCGCCGACCGCCTCATAGAAGGCGGTCGCACGTTTGAGGTCGGTCACGGGAAGATTGAGGAAGATCATCCTGGGCATCGGAAGCTCCTTGGGCGGGTTCTGCCCAAGGACGGACTGCCGGGGGGCCCACCCGACAGGGCTTCCGAATATTTTTTCACCCCCCGGAGACGATCGCGCCTCCCACGGCAGGGCGGTCTTACTTCTTCTCGTTCGGATCCCGGTGGATGGGGTCGACCCACAGCACGGTCTCGGGCTTCTCGACTGGCTCGATGTCGAGGTTGATCGCCACCGCCTCGCCGTCACTGCGCACCAGCACGCATTCCAGCACCTCGTCCGGGCTGGCGTTGATCTCCTGATGCGGCACGTAAGGCGGCACGAAGATGAAATCGCCGGGGCCGGCCTCGGCGGTGAATTGCAGGCTCTCGCCCCAGCGCATCCGCGCCTTGCCCTTCACGACATAGATGACGCTTTCGAGATGGCCGTGGTGGTGTGCACCGGTCTTGGCATCCGGCTTGATGCTGACGGTGCCGGCCCACAATTTCTGGGCGCCGACGCGCGCGAAATTGATCGCGGCCGCGCGGTCCATGCCTGCCGTCGACGGCACGTTGGTATCGAGCTGGTTGCCGGGAATGACGCGCACGCCGTCATGTTTCCAGCGATCGTCGTGATCGTGGTCATGGTGGGAATGCGAATGGTCATGGCCGGTCATGGGACTTGCTTTCTGTTGGTTCCGTGCGCGGCAACCTAACCCGAAGCCGCACTCGCGAGCCATGCCAAAATCGGAACCCTCGTAGCTGCGGGACGTTGTCTTTGCGAGCAAAATGGATGGAGAGTTTCATGGGTAGCACGACCGACAAGATCAAGGGTAACGCCAACGAAGCGATCGGCAAGGCCAAGCAGGGCATCGGCGAAGCCACCGGTTCCGAACGCATGAAGGGCGAAGGCGTGGTCCAGGAAGTGAAGGGCAAGGGCCAGCAGGCCATGGGCGATGCCAAGGACGCCGCAAAGGACGCGATCGATCGCGCGGCGGCCGGGGCAAAGCGCGCGACGGAATAGCGCGCGCAGGACTGAACGCGAAAAGACCGGCCGAAAGGCCGGTCTTTTTGTTCGTGTCGATTATCTCCGTCATGGCCGGGCTTGACCCGGCCATCCACGTCTTAGCAGCACGAAGAAAGAACGTGGATGCCCGCGACAAGCGCGGCCATGACGACGTGGAGACGTCAGTTATTTCACCGCCAGCAATTCGACGTCGAACATCAGCGTCGCATTCGGCGGGATCACGCCGCCGGCGCCGCGGGCGCCGTAGCCGAGCTGCGGCGGGATGATCAGCGTGCGCTTGCCGCCGACCTTCATCGAGGCCACGCCCTCGTCCCAGCCGGCGATGACACGGCCCTTGCCGATCGGGAATTCGAACGGCTCCTTGCGATCGACGGAGCTATCGAATTTCTTGCCCTTCTGACCGTTCTCATAGAGCCAGCCGGTATAGTGCATCACGCAGATCTGGCCGGGCTGCGGCGAGGCACCGGTGCCGACGGTGGAATCGATGATCTGCAAGCCTGAAGCTGTGGTCATGGTCTTTCCTGCGGTCTGGGCCGAGGCCGTGGTGGAAACGAAATGCGACACGCCTGCGATCACCGTGATCGCGAGTGCCGACATCAGGGTGAGGAGCGCGCGCTGGAAACGCTGCATAAGACACCTTCCGTTTGAGGCGGAAGGTGTCTAGCGCAACGCGGGTGCGGTTTCCACCCCTCACACCTCGATATTTTCCAGCCGAACCGGGAGCTTGCGGATGCGCTGGCCGGTGGCATGGTGGATCGCGTTGCAGATCGCGGCATTGGTGCCGACATTGGCGAGCTCGCCGAGGCCCTTCACGCCGACCGGATTGATGCGGTCATCCTGCTCGGAGAGCAAAACGACCTCGACGCCGGCGACGTCCGCATTCACGGGCACGAGGTAGTCGGCAAAATTGTCGTTGACGTAGCGCGCATTACGCTCGTCGATTTCGGTGGCCTCCAGCAATGCCGAGGACATGCCCCAGATCAGTCCGCCCATCAGCTGGCTGCGCGCCGTGCGCGGATTCATGATCCTGCCAGCCGCAAACGCACCGACGAGGCGAGGACAGCGGATTTCGTGGGTGAAGCGATTGACACGGACCTCGACGAACTCGGCGCCGAATGCGTAGGCGATCTGGTCTTTCATGGCGTGTCCACCAACGAGCCGAACCTGCCCGTTGTGCATGGCGCGGAAGGAATCCAGCGGCGCGCCTTCCGGCTTCCACTCGCCATATTCCTCGACGACGCCGACACCGAGCGCATCGAAGGCCTTCTCGATGTCGAGCGGACGATCGCCCTTCGCCGCTTGCGTGGCGGGTGTCTGGCCGAGACCCACGGTCTCCTTGGCCCGGTCGGTCAAGCTTTGAGCCGGCATCGCAGCCTTGAACAGGCGCTGGCGAATCTGGTCGCACACCATCATCACCGCCGAGCAGGTGCTCGCGGTCGAGTTCGAGCCGCCGGCAACCGGCGCCGGCGGCAGATCGCTGTCGCCCATGAAGACCGCGACCTTCTCGAGGGGCACGCCGAGGCGCTCGGCCGCGGTCTGGGCGATGACCGTATAGGCGCCGGTGCCGATCTCGTGGCCGGCGATCTCGACCCGGGTCCGGCCGTCGCGCTGAAGGCGCACGCGCGCGGCCGACGGTCCCATCTGCGTCGGATAGCAGGTTGCGGCACAGCCATAGCCGATCAGCCAGTCGCCTTCCGACATCGATTTCGGCTGCGGCGAGCGCTGCGCCCAGCCGAAGGCCTTGGCGGCCTCGTCGAAGCACGCCATCAACGAGCGCGAGGTGTAGGGCTTGCCACCGATCGGCTCGTTGGTGGTGTCGTTGATGCGCCGAAGCTCGACCGGATCCATGTTCAGCTTGACCGCGAGCTCGTCCATCGCGCTCTCCAGCGCAAACAGATACGGCACCTCCGGCGGCGAGCGCATGAAGCCCGGCGTGTTGCGGTCGGCACGCACGATCGACACCAGGCTGTCGACGTTCGGGCAGGCATAGAGCCGCGTCGTCGTCTTGGTGCCGCCGACGCAATAGGCGTCGGCGCGCGAGGAGACCTCGGCGCCCTCATGCCTCAAAGCCAGCAGCTTGCCATCCCGGTTTGCGCCAAGCTTGATCTCCTGGCGCGTCTCGGCACGGTGGGTCGTAATGGTGAAACCCTGATCGCGGGTCGGGACCAGCTTGATCGGGCGGCCCAGGCGCTTGGCGATGCCGGCGATGATGGCGGTCCGCGGCGTCATCGAACCGCGCGAACCAAAGCCGCCGCCGACATAGGGATTGACCACGCGCACCTTGTCGGCGTCGATGCCGAGCTGCTCGGCGACGCCGTTCTTCAAGCCATAGACGAATTGGCTGCCTTCGTAGATGACGAGGTTGTCGCCCATCCAGGCGCAGCTCGTCGAAAACAGCTCCATCGGATTGTGGTGCTGCGTCGGCGTGTCGTAGGCGGCGGTCAGCTTGACCTCGGCCGCATCGAATGCCTTGGCGAAATCGCCGACCGCGGGGTCTTCCTTGAACTGCGCGTTCTGGCCCTTGGCGGCGGCCGTGGTCGTTCCCGGCGAGTCGAAGCTCGCGCTGGGCGCGGTGGCGGTGTAGCTGACCTTGACACGATTGGCGGCTTCGCGCGCGGCCTCGTAACTCTCCGCGACAATGACAGCGATGATCTGGCCGTCATGGGCGATGTCGGCCGACTTCAGCGGCTGGATCGTGGTCCCGGCATAGCCGCCATTGCTGAACAGCTTCGACTCCTTCAGCTTCGGGGCGTTCTCGTGGGTGACGATCTCGATCACGCCGCGGACGCGCTTGGCGTCATCGAGATCGAAACGGTCGATGCGGCCCTTGGCAATCGCACTGGTGAGCAGGAATGCGTAGGCCGGATTGTCCAGCGGCATGTCGGAGGCGTAGGTCGCCCGCCCCGTGACCTTTGCAGCCGCATCATAGCGCGGCACGGGCTGGCCCATATTCGCCTTGGGCGAAGGAGCTGCAGCGGTCATGATCAGATCTCCATCGTTACGGCCTGCTGGAGCGCGCGCGCCACCACGCGCTTGCCGAGCGCGATCTTGAAGCTGTTGTGTCGGCGGCCGCGGGCGTCTGCAAAGGCGGCATCGGCGACGCGTTGCGCCAGAGCTTCGTCGAACTTTTGTCCCTTCAGCAGCGCCTCCGCCTCGCGCGCCCGCCAGGGCATGGTGGCGACGCCGCCGAGCCCGACGCGCGCATCCCGGATCGTGCCGTCCTGCACGTCGAGCGCGATCGCAGCCGAGGACAGTGCGAACTCATAGGATTGCCGGTCGCGCGCCTTGAGATACACCGAACGAGGCCAGCGGCCCTGGATCGAGAAGGCCGAAATCAGCTCGCCGGGCCGAAGCATGGTCTCGATGTCGGGGGAGTTCGCCGGCGCCTTGTGCAGCTCCGCGAACGGTATGCTGCGCGTACCGGCCCTGCCCGTGATCTCGACCACGGCATCGAGGGCGATCAACGCCTGCGCGAAATCGCCGGGATAGGTCGCAATGCACTGATCGGACGTGCCGAGCACGGCATGCATGCGGTTGACGCCGTCCATGGCGGCGCAGCCGGAGCCGGGATTGCGCTTGTTGCAATTCTCGTAGGAGACGTCGCGAAAATAACTGCAACGCGTTCGCTGCATCACGTTGCCGCCGAGCGTTGCCATGTTGCGGAGCTGGGCGCTGGCGGCGAGCTTCAGGGAATTGGCGATCACCGGATAATTGCGCTGGATCTCGGCATGGGCCGCCACGTCGGACATCTTTGCGAGCGCACCGAGACGTAATCCGTCGTCCCGAGGCTCGATTGCCGACCAGGCCTGCGCGAGCGGATTGATATCGACGATCGCGGCGGGCCGCATCACGTCCAGCTTCATCAGATCGATCAGCGTGGTGCCGCCCGCAAGCGGCTGGGCTATCGCCTGCGACAACGGATGGTTGGCTGCTGCGGCGGCGCTCAGCGCCTGCACGGCCATGTCAGGGTCTGTTGCCCGCTGATACGAGAAGGGTCGCATGCGCCTAGCCTTTCATGATCTCGGGCGCGGCCTGCTTCACCGCCGCGACGATGTTGGGATAGGCCGCGCAACGGCAGATGTTGCCGCTCATGTATTCCCGGATATCGGCCTCGTTCCCGGCATGTCCCTCCTTGACGCAGGCTACGGCGGACATGATCTGGCCGGGCGTGCAATAGCCGCACTGGAACGCATCGTTGTCGACGAAGGCCTGCTGCATCGGGTGCAGGCGATCGTCGGTCGCCAGCCCCTCGATCGTCGTGATCTCCTGCCCTTCCGCCGCGAGCGCCAGCGTCAGGCATGACACCACCCGCCGATCGTCGATCAGCACTGTGCAGGCGCCGCACTGGCCGTGGTCGCAGCCTTTCTTGCTGCCGGTGAGCTTGAGGTGATCGCGCAGCGCATCGAGCACCGTGGTGCGCGCGTCGATGCGCAGGCGCTTGTCCTTGCCGTTGACGTGCAGCGTGACCTCGACAGGAAGTGAGGGGTCCTGTGCAGCTGGGGCTTTGGCTTCCTCTGTGGCCGCGCGCGCTGTGATCGGGACGAGCGCACTGCCAGCCGCGCCGGCCATGAAGGCGCGCCGATCGAATGCTGATCGTTTGGAACTTGATGTGTCGGACATCGAGGCCTCCGCCGCTTATCTGCAAAGCAGCGCACGCCCTGCACCGCTCATCGCCCCTTAACCGGAAGCGATGAACTCTGTTCCGAACGAGAAAGGGCGACGCAGCAAATGCCGCGCCGCCCTTCGTCAACTTTTCCTGATCTTGCGCGCGGAACCCCGCGCGGCAGCACTCAATAGCCGAGCGCGCAGCCGTCCTTGCGCGGATCGGAGCCGCCGGTGAGCGTGCCCTTGTCCCAGTCGATCCAGATCGCCTGCGCGCCGCCGAGCGGGCCGACCACGCTGGTGGTCTTGTGGCCGAGCTTCTTCAGGCCCTCGACGATCGCAGCCGGCACGCTGTCCTCGAGCTGATACTGGCCCTCGTAGTGCAGGCCGCGCGGCATGTCGATCGCCTCCTGCACGTCGCAGCCATAGTCGAGGATGTTGGTCACGACGCGGGTCTGGCCGACCGGCTGGTACTGCCCGCCCATCACCGCGAACGGCATCACGGAGCGGCCGCCCCTGGTGAGCAGGCTCGGCATGATCGTGTGCAGCGGCCGCTTGCCGCCGGCGATGCAGTTGGGATGGCCCGGCTGGATGCGGAAGCCGCCGGCGCGGTTCTGGAACAGGACGCCGGTCTTGTTCGAGACGATCGCCGAGCCGAAGGAATGCGCGATCGAATTGATGAACGAGCAGACGTTGCGATCCTTGTCCACGACGGTGATGTAGATCGTCGACGGATTCATCGGCGGTGCGACGTTCGGCAGGTCGAGCATGCCGTCCATGCGGATCTTGGCGATGTGCTCGTCGCAGAATTCCTTGGCGAGGATCCTGGCGACCTCGACCTGCATGTGGTCGGGATCGGCGACGTGTAGCTCGCGGTGCATGTAGGCGATGCGCGCGGCTTCCGCTTCGAGATGGAAACGCTCGATGCTGAGCGGCGCGTATTTCGTCAGGTCGAACCGCGACAGGATATTCAGCATCAGCAGCATGGTGAGGCCGGGTCCGTTCGGCGGGCACTGCCAGACGTCGTAGCCCTTGTACATGGTGCCGATCGGCGTCGTCGTCTCGGTGGTGTGCGCGGCGAAATCGTCGAGCGTGTGCAGGCCGCCGATGCCCCTGAGGGTCTCGACCATGTCTTCGGCAATCGGGCCCTTGTAGAAGGCGTCGCGGCCGTCCTTGGCGATCGCGCGCAGCGTCTTGCCGAGCTCGGCCTGGTGGATGACGTCGCCGGCCACCGGCGGCTTGCCGCCCGGCAACAGGTAACGCACGGTGTTGGTACCGCCCTTCAGCTTCTCGAACTGGTTCTTCCAGTCGAAGGCGATGCGGGGGGCGACGACGTAGCCTTCCTCGGCCGCCTTGATCGCGGGCTGGAGCAGCCGGTCGAAGCCGAACTTGCCATGGTCGCGCAGGACGGTCGCGAACGCATCGACCACGCCGGGAATCGAGACCGCATGCGCCGAGGTCAGCGGCACCGAGTTGATCTTGCGCTCCAGGTACCAGTCGGCGTTCGCCGCCTTCGGGGCACGGCCGGAGCCGTTATAGGCGATGATCTTGCCCTCGCCGCGCGGCTGGATCAGCGCAAAGCAATCGCCGCCGATGCCGGTCGATTGCGGCTCGATCACGCCAAGCAGGGCCGAGCCCGCAACGGCCGCATCCACCGCGGTGCCCCCTTCGCGCAACACCTCGATCGCGGCGAGCGAGGCCTGCGGATGCGAGGTCGCCACCATCGCGTTGGTGGCGTGGACCGTGGACCTGCCTGGGAAATGAAAGTTTCTCATCGAATTCTTGCTCTCTTGGGCCCGTGGCGCGGATGGCGCGCCATCTCGGAAAAACCGGCGTTACATGACACATTCCGGCGGCCTTCGGCAATGCTGGCATACCAGCGAAATGGCTGCCATCCGCTGGGCGAATAGACCTTTCGAGGCCGGTGGCCATGCGGGTTTTCCAGGTGGCGGCCGCCTGCTAAACGAACCGCCATGTCTGATCCGGATTCGATCAAGGTCGCCGCCTTCTACCAATTCGCCGCCCTCCCGGATTACCGCGAGCTGCGCGAGCCGCTGCGCGCGTTCTGCGCCGGTATTGAGCTGAAGGGCAGCGTGCTGCTGGCGCAGGAGGGCATCAACGGCACGCTCGCCGGTGCGCCGGCGGCGATCGACGCTCTTGCCCATGAGCTGGCGAACGGCGACATGTTCGGCGGCAGGCTGAACAATCTCGAATTGAAATTCTCGGCCGCCGAAGCGATGCCGTTCGGGCGGCTCAAGGTGCGGCTGAAGAAGGAGATCGTCACGCTTGGCGATACGGCTGCCGATCCGACCCGCCAGGTCGGCACCTATGTCGATGCGAGCGAATGGAACGCGCTGATCTCCGCGCCCGACATGCTGCTACTCGACACCCGCAACGCCTTCGAGGTGGCGATGGGAACGTTCGAAGGCGCCGTCGATCCCGGCATCAGGAGCTTTGGCCAGTTCAAGGATTTTGCCGCCGTCGAGCTTGATCCGGCAAAGCACCGCAGGATCGCGATGTTCTGCACCGGCGGCATCCGCTGCGAAAAGGCGAGCGCGCACCTGCTCGCGCGCGGCTTTACCGAGGTCTATCACCTCAAGGGCGGCATTCTCAAATATCTGGAAGAGGTGCCGGAGGCGCAGAGCCGCTGGCGTGGGGAGTGCTTCGTGTTCGACGAGCGCGTCGCGCTCGGCCATGGTCTGCAAGAATCTCGCTTGCAAGAATCCGGTTTGCGCGAACGAAACAAGGATGCGACGCGTGACGAATGAGATCAAGACGCTGAGCGAGCGCATCGACACGCTTGAAACGCGCCTCGCCTACCAGGACGACACGATCGAGACATTGAACCAGACCATCACCGCGCAGTGGAAGCAGATCGATCTGCTGACCCGGAAGATCGCAGAGCTCGGCGAGCGGCTGCAGGAGGCCGAGGCCAATGCGCCTGGGCCCACCAACGAGCCTCCGCCGCATTATTGAGCCATCTTACTGGCCGGAGGCCTTGGGCAGCAGGTTCACGAGCTCGCCGGACATCGCCAGGCGATCGCGGCCTGCATCCTTGGCGGCGTAGAGCGCCCGGTCGGCGGCCTCAACCAGCGAGGCCACGCCCGCCGTGCGCTCCAGCGCCGGCCGACAGGTCGCACCGCCGACCGAGGCGGTGACACAT
Source organism: Bradyrhizobium sp. IAR9 (assembly GCF_013408065.1). Lineage (NCBI taxonomy): Bacteria > Pseudomonadati > Pseudomonadota > Alphaproteobacteria > Hyphomicrobiales > Nitrobacteraceae > Bradyrhizobium > Bradyrhizobium sp. IAR9. The sequence goes on along the minus strand of NZ_JACBZW010000011.1, from coordinate 263,732 downwards.
CCGGACTCCGGATTGGTCGCATGGACGAGGCCGGCCTCGTGGATGGCGCTGCGGATCCGTTCGCCGAAAAGGGCGCAGCCGGCGGCATCGGTGTTGGGCAGCAGCATGGCGAATTCCTCGCCGCCATAGCGCGCCGCCAGATCGCCGGCGCGTTGGGTCTCGGCCGCGATGATCTTTGCGACCAGACGCAGGCAGGCATCGCCCGCGGGATGGCCGTATTCGTCGTTATAGGCCTTGAAGTGATCCACATCGATCATCAGCAAAGCAAGGCTGGAGCGGTCGCGATAGGCGCGCGCCCATTCCTCTTTCAGCCGCTCGTCGAAGCGGCGGCGATTGGCAAGGCCGGTGAGGCTGTCCTCGATCGCGAGCGTCTCGAGCCTGGTTTCCAGCTTCTTGTGCTCGGTGATGTCGCGGGAGATCGCGACCACGCCGTCGACTCGGCCATTGTCCTTGCGCGTCACCCGCATGGTCGATTCCAGCCAGACTTCGCCGTTCTGCCGGTGCGAGTTGCGGTAGGTGAGGCGCGCCTCCTCCCGCTCGCCACGCTTCATGGCGTCGACGATCGCCTGGACCTCCGGCAGATCCTCCGGATTGATGCCCGCCAGCGCCGGCGTGCCGATCAATTGATTGGCGCGCCAGCCGACGACGCGCGCGGACGAGGGCGAGACATAACGCAGCCGCTCGTCGAGCCCGATGCGGGTCACCATGTCGCTGGAGCCTTCGGCGAGCAGGCGGAAATGCGCCTCTTTCTCGACCAGGGCCGCGGCCATGCGCTGGCCCCGATGCAACTGTCGCACCAGCACGGCGCCGATGACCGCAATGAGCATCACCAGCGCGGTGACGTAGAGCATGCGGGAGATTGCCGCGGCGCGCCAGGGCGCGAGCAGCTCGTCCTTGTCGACTGTGGCAAGCAAAAGGAGCGGGAAACGGCCGCTGCGCTTGAAGAAGCTGACGCGCTCGGCGCCGTCCAGGGGAGACTTGAAATAGTAGGCCCCACTCGGCCGTTGCAGGCTTGCGTCGCGGAATAACGGCTTGTCGGAAACGCTGCGTCCAACGAATGTCTCGTTGCTGGGGTTGCGCGCGATGATCAGGCCATCGCCATGCGTGAGCGACACCGAGCTGTTGCGGCCGATCTCGAACTGCTCGTAGAAATGCGAAAGATATTTTGAGCTGATGGTCGCGAGCACTACCCCGCCGAAACTGCCGTCGGGCTTGTTGAAGCGGCGCGACAGGGTGACGACCCATTCGCCGTCCAGGAGGCTCTTTACGGGACGGCCGACATAGGGCTCTCGTTTCGGGGAGAGCTGATGATAGCGGAAAAACGCATCGTCGCTGAGCGTTGAGCCGATCGTGCCGGGCGAGGTCAGCCAGTTGCCCTGGTCGTCGATGATGGCGAGGCTGTGAACGCGCTCGATGGCCTTTTTGCGTACTTCCAGCAGGGTGCGCAGTTTGGCGATCGTGGCCGGTGCAGTGCCGTCCATCTCGAGTCGGCTGACGACGCCGACGACGCCGGAATCCAGCAGATCGAGGCTGTCCTCGGCATGCTGGGTCAGCGAGCGGGCGACGTTCGCCATCTCGGTCTCGGCACCCCTGAGCACCGCGTCGCGCGCAGCCCATTCGCGCCAGCCGCTGACGCCGAGGATGGTCGCGCAGGTCAGCACGACGAACGCCGCCGCGCGCAGCGGCAGGCGGCTCCATCCGGCTCTTTGGGTCGCAAGGCTCATGCGGCAGAATTCTCCGATCGTCGGAAACTCTGCTGCTTCTATTATTGAACTCTGAAATCACTACTGGAATACGCGGCCATCTCCCCGGTTCCCAGTAGTCCTACGGACACCGCGATCAGCACATCGCTAACAAGGTATTAGCAAGCCGATCGGAATCCCGGCGTCGCCTCCCGCTAGCTGAAGATCGCCTTGACCTTGTCCCAGAGCGAGGGACTGTCGGCTTCCGCATCGGCCTTCGAGGGCGTCGGCTGGGCGGCGCTGACGGGATCAGATGCCGGGAAGGTATCTTTCAGCCCGGCATCGAGCTTGGCGTTGCGGTCGGCGGCGAGCGCTTCACGCAGATCGTCGGCGTGCTTGTCGTGCGGGGCGGGATTGAATCTCTCAGCCATGATCTCCTCCATCGGCTGGATCAACGCGGCCCTGTTGCGCTGGTTCCCCTGTTCCGCTGAGGGCCGGAGCGGTGTATCAGAGGCCATAACCTTGCTCAGGACCATTCGTGCCCCAATCTGCGACGAAACCTTTCATCGACGTGCTCTCCGGCCAGCGCCAGAGCATCCCGCCCATGTGGATGATGCGGCAGGCCGGCCGCTATCTGCCGGAATATCGCGAGGTCCGCGCCAAGGCCGGCGGCTTCCTCGACCTGTGCTTCAACCCGGAGCTTGCGGCCGAGGTGACGCTGCAACCGATCCGCAGGTTCGGCTTCGATGCGGCGATCATCTTCTCGGACATCCTCGTGATCCCCTACGCGCTCGGGCGCTCGGTGCGGTTCGAGGTCGGCGAGGGCCCGCGGCTGGATCCGCTGGATGATCCGGCGAAGGTCGCAACGCTCGCCGCGCGCGCCGACTTCGGCAAGCTCGAGCCGGTGTTCGAGGCGCTCAGGATCGTCCGCGGCACGCTCGATCAAAAGGTCGCGCTGATCGGCTTCTGCGGCGCGCCGTGGACGGTGGCGACCTACATGGTCGCGGGCCAGGGCACGCCCGACCAGGCGCCGGCGCGGATGATGGCCTACCGGCATCCGGAGGCGTTCGCTGAAATCATCGACGTGCTGGTCGAGAACTCGATTCAATATCTGCTGGCGCAGCTCGCCGCCGGCGCCAATGCCTTGCAGATCTTCGACACCTGGGCCGGCGTGCTGCCGCCGGCCGAGTTCGCGCGCTGGTCGGTCGAGCCGACGCGCCGCATCGTGGAGGGCGTGCGGGCCAAGGTGCCGGATGCGAAGATCATCGGCTTCCCCCGCGGCGCCGGTGCGCAATTGCCGGGCTATGTCGAGGCGACCGGCGTCAATGCGGTCAGCATCGACTGGACCGCGGAGCCCGGCTTCATTCGCGAACGCGTGCAAAGCAAGGTCGCCGTGCAGGGCAATCTCGATCCGCTGGTGCTGATCACGGGCGGCGCCGCGCTCGACCGCGCGGTCGACAACACGCTGGCGAATTTTGCCCAAGGGCGGCTGATCTTCAATCTCGGCCACGGCATCCAGCCGGAAACGCCGATCGCCCATGTCGAGCAGATGATCAAGCGCGTGCGGGGCTAATTCGCCCGCCCCCAACGGGGCGGAAACAAAAAACGCGAAAACAACCCCATGCACAGTAGACAAGTCATTGAAAAAGCTGGGCCGGCAAGACCCGACTCACGAGCCGCGTTTGACACGTCGGGCAAAACAGGCGCACGCCCGCATGATCTCGTGATCGCGGCAGCCTAGCGCGGCCGGCTGCGCTCGATGATCTCGGCGGCGCCCTTCGTCAGCAGATCCAGACCCACGGCACGGCCGAGCTCGCGCGGGCGATTGGCGGGGCCTGCGCGCGAAGCCTCGATAATGACGTTGCCGGAAAGATCGAGCACGGATGCGGTGAGCGACATCTGATCGCCCGCGATGGTCGAGAAGCCCGCCACCGGCGAATTGCAGTGGCCGTTCAGCACCCACAGCACCTCGCGCTCGGCGTCCGCGCTGGCGTGCGCGGCGGGATCGTCGATCGACGACAGGATCTGCCGCGTTTGCCAGTCCTGCGCGGCGCATTCGACCGCGACGATGCCCTGCCCCGCCGCGGGCAGCATCTCGGCCGCGGTAAACTCATAGGCGATGCGGCCGGCGAGGCCGACGCGGTCGAGGCCCGAACGCGCCATGATCAGCGCATCGGCCGGTCCCACCGTGCCGCCATCCGGCAGGCGCTGCTTCTCGCCATTGTCGAGCTTTCGCACGCGCGTGTCGGCGGCGCCGCGGAAGTGGATCACGTCTACATCCGGAAACAGGCGTCGCGCGTAAGCGGCGCGACGGACCGCATTGGTGCCGATTTTGAAACCCTTGCCGCGGGACTGGCGCAGCGCCTCCAGCGTCACGCCGTCGCGCAGCACCAGCGCGTCGCTCGGCGGATCGCGGGACAGCGTGGCGCCGATGACGAGGCCGGGCGTGTCCTCATTGCCCGGCATGTCCTTCAGCGAGTGCATCGCCGCCTGCAATTCGCCCGACAGCACGGCGGCGCGGATCTGCGCCACAAAGGCGCCGCCCTTGCCGCCATGCGGCAGGAGCTTGCTGGTCTGGTCGAGATCGCCCGTGGTGTCGAACTTGACGATATCGACGTCGAGACCGGGCACGGCGGCGGTCAGGCGGCGCGCGATCTCTTCCGTCTGTGCCAGCGCCATTGTGCTCTTGCGTGTGCCGATCCGAAATCGAGTAGCCAAGTCCAAACCCTCTCAAGACGCGAATTTACCGCGCATCCTCCAATATCATGTCGGAGGCCTTTTCGGCGATCATGATGATCGGCGCGTTGGTGTTCCCCGAGACGAGGTCCGGCATGACCGAGCCGTCGACGACGCGAAGGCCTTCGAGCCCCCTCACCTTCAGCCGCTGGTCGACCACCGCGAGCGCATCATTGCCCATACGACAGGTCGAGGTCGGATGGTAGATGGTGCTGCCGCGCTCGCGGCAATATTCCAGCAGCTCGGCGTCCGTGGATACCTTCGCCCCGGGATCGTACTCATTGACAACGAATGGCTTCAGCGCCGGCGCATTCAAGATCTTGCGCAGGATCTTCAGACCTTCGACGTTGGTGGTGCGGTCGGTCTCGGTCGACATGTAGTTGATGCGGATCTCCGGCGGCACCGTCGGATCGGCGCTTCGGATGCGCAAGGTCCCGCGGCTTTCAGGACGGAGCTGGCACACAGAGGCGGTGAAGCCGGAGAAATCGTGCAGCTTCTCGCCCATCTTGTCGGTCGAGAACGGCAGGAAGTGCACCTGGATGTCGGGCGAGGCCAGCCGCGGGCTGGTCTTGAAGAATGCGCCCGCCGTGCCGGCCGCAATCGTCAGCCACCCCTTGCGAAACAGCGCGTAGCGCGCGCCGGCCATGGTGCGGCGGAGCGGATGATTGACGGTGTCGTTGAGCGTGATCTTCTGCGAGCAGCGCATCACGATGCGGACCTGCATGTGGTCCTGGAGGTCGTGACCGACGCCCGGCGCGTCCAGCACGACATCGATGCCGTGCTTGCGCAGGAGATCGCCAGGGCCGACGCCGGAGAGCTGCAGCAGTTGCGGCGAGTTGTAGGCGCCGCTCGACAGCACGATCTCTCTTCGCGCGCGGGCCCGGCGCACAGCTGCGCCTTGCCGATATTCGACGCCGACGGCGCGGCGGCCTTCGAACAGCACGCGCTGGCCGAGCGCGCCAGTTTCCACCTTGAGATTGCCGCGGGTCCTTGCCGGGCCGAGATAGGCCACCGACGTCGAGGCGCGCCGGCCGTTGCGCGTCGTGGTCTGGAACAGGCCGACGCCTTCCTGCGTGGCGCCGTTGAAATCGGGGTTGTAGGGCAGACCGGTCTCGACCGCTGCGTCGATGAAGGCCTTTGACAACGGATCGGTCACGACCATGTTGGAAACCGGCAGCGGACCGCCGCTGCCATGATACTGGTCGGCCCCGCGCGACTGGTTCTCGGCCTTCTTGAAATAGGGCAGCACGTCGTCGTAGCCCCAGCCGGTATTGCCGAGCTGGCGCCAGCGGTCATAATCCTCGTGCTGGCCGCGGACATAGAGCAGGCCGTTGATCGAGCTCGATCCGCCCAGCGTCTTGCCGCGCGGCTGGAACACCTGGCGTCCCTTCAGCTCGGGCTCCGGCTCGGTCTGGTACATCCAGTTGACGGACTTCTCCTTGAACAGCTTGCCGTAGCCGAGCGGCACGTGGATCCAGATGTTGGAATCCCTCGGGCCGGCCTCGAGCAGCAGCACGCTGTGCTTGCCGTTCGCCGAGAGCCTGTTGGCGAGCACGCAGCCGGCGGAGCCGGCGCCGACGATGATGTAGTCGAATTCGGGATCGGACGGCGCGAGGGAGGAGTTTATGGTCATGTCTTGTCAGTCTTCTTGTTGGTTGGGGCGTTTCCGTCCGCGTGGCTTAGCACAATCATTCCCGCAGGCGCAGCGCCTCGACCAGCGACTTGAACGCACGGGCATATTCCGCGCCTGCCCTTGCGATATCAGCGCGTCCGGCGCAGGCGACCGCTGCCTCCGTCACCGCGCCGAGCAATAGCCGCGCCAGCGGCTCGACCGGCTGCTTTGCGATCAGGCCAGCCTCCATCGCCGCCGCAATCGCGCGCGGCAGCTTGCCGCCAAAATGCTGCGCGTCGATCTCGCGCCAGCGCTCCCAGCCGAGCACGGCCGGGCCGTCGCGCAGGATGATCTGGCCGGTCGGGCCCTTGGCGGTCGCCGCGAAATAATGCTGCGTGCCGGCGACCATCGCCGCGAGCACGTCCTTCTCGGCGCGAGCCGTGCCATCGATCTCGACGACGAGGTCGCGCGAGACCTGGTCGAACACGGCTTCGAACACCGCCTCCTTGGTCTTGAAGTGATGATAGACCGCGCCCTTGGCGACGTGGGCTGCTTCCGCGATCTCGTCCATGGTGGTAGCGGCAAAGCCTTGCGTCCCGAACAGGCGGCGCGCCGCCGACAGGATCGCTTCCGATGTCGCCGCCCGCCGCTCCGCCTGTTTCGCCATGAGTCTCGTCTAATCGAATTCGGCAGGGGCGGCCAGTTGACTTTTTGACCCTCGGTCGGTATTTTACCGACTGTCAGTCGGTTTTAATCGCGAGGTTTGCCATGCCGAGCCGTGATGTCGTCGAAGCTTTTGCGCAGCGGCTGGAGGCCGGGGATTTCATCGGCGCGATCGAGCAGTTCTGCACGCTCGACGCCGCGACCTATGAGAACAACGGCGCCCCGACGATCGGCCGTGACAAGCTCGTCGCCAAGGAGCGTGCCGTGCTGGCGGCCTCGAAAGAGGTCAGGGCCGTCCGCATCGGACCGAGCCTGATCGACGGCGACCACGTGGCGACGCGCTGGACGTTCAGCTTCACCAACGCAGAGGGTGTCTCACGAACGCTGGACGAGATCGCGTGGCAAACCTGGCGCGGCGACAAGCTGATCGAAGAGCGGTTCTATTACGATCCGAAGCAGCTGGGGCGGTGACGACGTCTCTCCACACAGGTGTCATCGCCCGGCTTGACCGGGCGATCGAGTATTCCAGAGACGGTTGTGATTCCTCGATAGGCCGCGGCGTACTGGATGCCCCGGTCAAGCCCGGTCAAGCCGGGGCATGACGGCGAGCTAGTGGGGAGCGCCCTGCTCTCGTTACAGCCGCAATCCGAAGTCTGCATTTGTATCGATTTGTTATCGATATCACGTCACGAACACGCAGAAGTGGTCGCGGCGAGCGCCGCAGTCAGGGATAATTCATAGTTCGTCAAAGGTTTGCGGCGAATTTCCCTGAAGGAGCCGACCAACGGCCCGTCCTGCTAGGCTCTGAAATGCGGACTCAAACGACCAGCTATGTCGCGCGGCTGTTCGCGGGCGATTTGTCGGCCTTTGGCGGTCCCGCAACCGACGAAGCCGTGGCCGGCCACATCCGCGCCGAACAGATGTCGCTGGTGCTCGGCTATTCGGTCGGCATCATGCTCGCCAATGCCTGCAACGCCATCGTGCTCGCCATCGCATTGTGGCAATCGCCGGACAGGATATCCGCCCTGATCTGGGCCGCCGCCGTCGCCAGCGCCGCGATCGCATTCGGCCTGCAATCCCGCGCGGCGCGCCGCATCACCAAGCCGCAATTCGTCTCGCGCCACGCCATGCACCGGCTGGTGCGCAACGCCTTCGTCCTCGGCACCGCCTGGGGCATCGTCCCCGTCGCCTTCTTCGACAATGCTTCGACCGGCGGCCAGCTCGTCATCACCTGCCTGTGCTCGGGCATGCTGGCCGGCGGTGCGCTCGCCTTCGCCACCATCCCGATCGCAGCGATCGCCTACACCGCCCCGATCTTCGTCGGGATCGCGATCTGCCTCGGCAGGAACGGCGATCTGGCCTTTCTGCTGATCGCCTTCCTCGTCGTGGTCTATGGCAGCGTGCTGATCCGCGGCGTGTTCGTCAATTCCTTCTCGTTCGCGCGGCGCGTGATGCGGCAGATCGAGGCGGAGCGCACGGTGCGGCTGGATCCTCTGACCCACCTGCCCAACCGCGTCGCCTTCAACGAGACGCTCGAGGCCGCGCTCAAGCGACTGGCATTGTCCGGCGAGGAGTTTGCGGTGCTGCTGCTCGATCTCGATCGCTTCAAGGAGGTCAACGACAAGTTCGGCCATCCCGCCGGCGACGAATTCCTGGTCCAGGTCGCAAGCCGCCTGCGACGCTGCACGCGCGCCGCCGAGCATGTCGCGCGCATCGGCGGCGACGAGTTCGCGCTGGTGATGGCCAATCTGGCGCGTCCCGAGGATGCCCTCGAAATCGCCGAACGCTTCGTCGCGGCCTTCACTGAACCGTTCCGCATCGAGGGCCGCCAGATCGGGGGCGCGACCAGCGTCGGCATCGTGCTGGCGCCGCGCGACGGCACTACACCGCTTGACGTCATGAAGAATGCCGATGCCGCACTCTACCGCGCCAAGAAGGTGGGACCTGGCACGATCCGCTTCTTTGAGGCCAGCGACGACAGGGTGTCACGCGATCGCAAGGCGCTGCAATCCGACCTCGAGGGCGCGATCGCGCGAGACGAGCTGTTCCTCGTGTTCCAGCCGTTCCTCGATCTCGACCAAAGCCGGATCACCGGTTTCGAGGCGCTGCTGCGCTGGCAACATCCTGAGCGCGGACTGGTGCCGCCGAGCGAATTCATCCCGATTGCGGAAGAGACCGGGCTGATCCACGAGATCGGCGAATGGGTCGTCCGCCGCGCCTGCGCGACGGTTGCCGAGTGGCCGGACGAGATCAGGGTCGCCGTCAACTTCTCGGCCGCGCAGTTTCATAACGCCGGCATCCTCCAGATCATCGTGCAGACGCTGGCGGACGCGAAGATCGCGCCGCACCGGCTCGAGATCGAGATCACGGAATCGATGCTGCTGTCGAAATACGGCTCGGCCGAGCCGGTTCTGAACGCGCTGCTGCAGCTCGGCGTCACGGTCGCGCTGGACGATTTCGGGACGGGTTTCTCCTCCCTCACCTATTTGCGCAAGCTGCCGTTCAGCCGCATCAAGATCGACCAGTCCTTCATCCGCGACATGCTGGTGCAGCCGGACTGTGCCGCCATCGTCAAGTCGGTGATCTCGCTCGCGCGCGACCTGCGCATCGCCGTCGTCGCAGAAGGCGTCGAGACCGCCGACCAGCTCGACTATCTCAGGCAGATCAGTTGCGACGAGGTCCAGGGCTATCTGATCAGCCGGCCGGTGTCGGTGGATGGCGTGCTGGCGCTGCTGGACAGGAAGAAGCTTCAGGCGACGTTTGCGGCGTAGGTCACTTGCGGCTGACGCTTCGTAGCCCGGATGGAGCGAAGCGCAATCCGGGACGAGTGCGCGCCGGAGCAAGACCGCCCCGGATTTCGCTCCGCTCCATCCGGGCTACAATCCTTCAGACCCTGCCGGGTCTCGAGAGGTTGCCTCAGATCGCATCCGCCCGCAGCAGCGTATCCACCGTGATGGTGCCCCGCGCGCGGGAGACGCAGGCGCAGATCTTCTGGTTGCTTTGCTTCTGATGGTCGCTGAAGAAGACGTCGCGATGGTCGATCTCGCCGTCGACCTCGACCACGTCGATGGCGCACAGGCCGCATTCGCCGCGCTTGCAGTCGTACATCACGTCGTGACCGCTGGCGTTGAGCACGTCCAGCATCGAGCGCTCGCGCGGGATTTCGAGCTCGACATCGGAGCCCTTCAGGCGCACGCGAAACGTCTCGGTCGGCAGCGTGCCGCTGGAGCCGAAGGTCTCGTAGCGGAGATCGGGCAGCGGATGGCCCGCGCCGATCCAGGCGTGGCGTGCGGCATCGAGCATGCGCATCGGGCCGCAGAACAGCGACAGCGTGCCTTGCGGCAATGACGCGAACACCGCATCGAGGTCGAGCCGTTTGCCTTCATCGCTGGCATGAACGACCAGGCGATCGCCGAGAATTCCGGCGAGATCGTCGAGATAGGCAGCCTCGCCGCGCGAGCGCACCGCATAATGCAGCGTGACGTCAGCCCCGCGCCGCGCCAGCGCCTGCGCGGCGCCGAGGATCGGCGTGATGCCGATGCCGCCGGCGATCAGGCAATAATTTTCACGGGACCAGTCCACCGCAAGCAGCGAAGCGGGCTGCGTGATGTCGAGCCGCGCGCCCGGCGCGAGCTGCCACATGTAGCGCGAGCCGCCGCGGGAATCATCGGCACGGCGCACCGCGATCTTGAAGCCGGTCGAGATGGCTTCGCCGACCAGCGAATAGGACCGCGTCTCCGGCAGGCCGTCGATGGTCACGCTGACATTGATGTGGCTGCCGACCGGATAGGCGGCGGCGTCGAACTGATCCGGCCGGATCAGGAATTCGCGGATGCCGGGGGCAAGATCGCGCGTCGAAACGAGCGTTGCCGGAATCCAGGTTTCGATGAAGCGCATGATGACTGCCCTCAATCGGTTGTGGTCTTGATCAGTGCGAGCGCCGGCAAGAGGTCGAGATGGGTGCGGTTGCGCAGCGCGAGGCGCAGATTGCGCACCGCCAGCCGCGCATGCTCGCGCATGACGGCTTCGGCACGCGCGCCTTCGCGGTTCTCGATGGCGTCGATCACGACACGGTGGTGCTCCTGCCCGATGATCAGGATCTGCTGCGCCTCGGGCAGCGCCGATTGCGCCATCACGAAGCCGCTCGGGGATGCGAACGGCAGCGCCGAGGCGCGGTCGATCTGGCGGATCAAGGGCGGGCTGCGCGACAATTCCGTGAGCAGGGCGTGAAAGCGCGCGTTCAGCGTGACATAGGAGGAAAACGCTTCGATCGAGATCGGCACCTGCCGCAGCAGTTCGTCGATCGCGGCAAGGCACTCCTTGAGCGGCTCCAGCTCGCGCGCGGAGACGCCGCGCTCGGCGGCGAAGCGCGCAGCGAGCCCTTCCAGCGTGCCGCGCAGCTCGATGGAATCGGAGATGTCGCGCTCCGAAAACGCCTTCACCATGAAGCCGCCGGACGGGATCGCCTCCAGCAGGCCTTCCTCCTCCAGTCGCACCAGCGCCATGCGCACGGGGGTGCGCGAGGCTCCGGTGGTCTCTACCGCCTGGAGCTCGGAGATGCGCTCGCCCGGACGTAGGGAGCCGGACAGGATCTGGTCGCGCAGCGCAAGCTGCGCCTTCACAGTCTGCGAGACGGAGCGGTCGACCTCACGTTCGGCCATGATCTACTCCGCCGCCTGAAGGTGCTGCGGCCCGTTTTCCTTGGCCACCATCCTGTCGATCAGCTTGCGCGTCCACATCGCGCCGGCGTCGATGTTGAGGTTATAGAAGATGCGATCGGGGTTCTCGTCCATGGCGCGCTGCTGCGCCTCGAGGATCAGCTCGTCCTCGTGGAAGATGCCGGAAACGCCCTCGCGGATCTCACTGGTGATGCGCTGCTCACCGATCTGATAGTTGCGCACGAAGGCCCAGAAATAGTGGCAGGTCTTCTCGGTCTCCGGCGTGATGGTGTTGAGCACGAAGCCGTTGACGCCCTGCGAGCGGTCGCCTTCCGGCGCGCCGGTGCCTGTGGGCGCCACGCCGACGTCGATCGCGATGGTGCAGGGAGCCTCGAAACGGATGATCTGCCAGCGATCGACGGGGCCGGACTTGCCGAGTTGTTTCGCCCAGAACGGCGGTGGCTCGATGTTCCGCATCCAGCGCGTCACCGTGACCGTCTTCTCACCATGGGTGACGTCGAACGGCGCCTCCGCCACCGCCTCGTTGCCGATGGAGGAGCCATGCACGAAGGTCTCGTGGGTGAGATCCATGAGATTGTCGAGCACAAGGCGATAGTCGCATTTGACGTGGATGGTCTTGCCGTCGCCGGCCCAGGCCGGATCGTGATTCCAGTGCATGTCGGGGACGAGCGCGGGATCGGCCAGCGCGGGATCGCCCATCCAGAGCCAGATGTAGCGGTGACGCTCGACCACGGGATAAGAGCGCACGCAGGCCGACGGATTGATGGTCTCCTGCGAGGGCATGAAGGTGCAGCGTCCCTGTGCATTGTATTTGAGGCCGTGGTAGCCGCAGACGACGGTGTCGCCTTCGAGCCGGCCCTTGGACAGCGGCACCAAGCGGTGCCAGCAGGCATCCTCAAGCGCCGCGACCGAGCCGTCGGCCTTCCGGTACATCACGACATGCTTGCCGCAGATCGTTCGCGGCAGCAGCGCAGCTTTCACGTCCGCGTCCCAGGCCGCGGCGTACCAGGCGTTCATCGGGAAGGGCTTTGTCATTGTCTCACTCCCACGGCTTATGAATACGTTATGTATACAATAGCGCGGGCACAGAAAGGTTCAAGTGGCAATTTTTACCGTATTAAAATACCTTTACGTGTTTTGATGTATACACACAGGCGACGGTTATTCCCCGCGAAAGCGGGGAATCCAGTACTCCGCAGCGGGCATGAGACTCACACAACTGGAGCCGCGGCGTACTGGATCACCCGCTTTCGCGGGTGATGACAGCGGTGGATGCGGCAAGCGGTCCGCTTCGGAGCGGCAGAGGTATCCCCGCGGGCAGCAGCGAGAGCCGTAAGCGTTCGGACCCTTAAGCGCCGAACACCTTCGCCAGTCCCGCCTTGGCCTCTTCCTGAATCCGCGTCAGGTGCTCGGTGCTGCGGAAACTCTCGGCGTAGATCTTGTAGACATCCTCGGTCCCTGACGGCCGCGCGGCGAACCAGCCGTAGTCAGTCTGGACCTTGATGCCGCCAAACGGCTGGCCGTTGCCGGGCGCCTTGCTCAGCGTTGAGCGGACGGGGTCGCCAGCGAGATCCTTCAGGCCGAGCTGCTCGGGCGTGACGGATTTGAGGATGTTCTTTTGCGGCCCGGTCGCGGCGACGTCGATGCGCGCGTAATGCGGCACGCCGAACTCAGCGGTCAAATCATTGAAGAGCTGGCTTGGATCGCGGCCGGTCTTGGCCATGATCTCGGCGGCGAGCAAGCCAAGGATGACGCCGTCCTTGTCGGTGGTCCAAACCCCGCCGTCGCGGCGCAGGAACGAGGCGCCCGCACTTTCCTCGCCGCCGAAACCGAAGCCGCCGGTGAGGAGGCCGTCGACGAACCATTTGAAGCCGACCGGCGTCTCGACCAGCTTGCGGCCGAGTTTTTTCGCGACGCGGTCGATGATCGAGCTCGACACCACGGTCTTGCCGATCGCGGCATCCCGGCTCCAGTTCGGGCGGTGCGCGAACAGATAGGAGATCGCGGTCGCGAGATAATGGTTCGGATTCATCAGGCCGCCGGTGCGCGTCACGATGCCGTGGCGATCGGCGTCGGTGTCGTTGGCAAAGGCGACGTCGAAGCGGTCGCGCATCCCGATCAGGCTCGCCATCGCATAAGGCGATGAGCAGTCCATGCGGATCTTGCCATCCCAGTCCACCGTCATGAAACGGAAGGTCGGGTCGATCGCCTCGTTCACCACGGTGGCCTTCAGGCCGTAACGCTCGATGATTGGATGCCAGTAATGCACGGCGGCGCCGCCGAGCGGATCGATGCCGATCTTGATGCCGGCGGATTTGACGAGGTCGAGATCGACGACATTGCCGAGATCGGCGACGTAGGGCGTGACGAAGTCATAGGCATGGACGTTCGAAGTCTTCAGCGCCTTGGCATAGTCGATGCGCTTCACGCCCTTGAGGCCGTCGGCGAGATAGGCATTGGCGCGCTTCTCGACGACACCAGTCACATCGGTGTCGGCCGGGCCGCCATGCGGCGGATTGTATTTGTAGCCGCCATCCTCCGGCGGATTGTGCGAGGGCGTGATGACGACGCCGTCGGCAAGGCCGCTGGTGCGGCCCTTGTTGTAGGTGAGGATCGCGTGAGAGATGACCGGCGTCGGCGTGTAGCCGCCGTCCTTGTCGATCATGATGTCGACGCCGTTGGCGGCGAACACCTCGACGGCGCTGACTAGTGCCGGCTCGGCCAGCGCGTGGGTGTCGATGCCGATGAACAGCGGTCCGGTCAGGCCCTTTTCCCGTCTGTAGTCGCAAATGGCCTGCGTGGTCGCGAGGATGTGGCCTTCGTTGAAAGTGTTCTTAAACGAGGTGCCGCGATGGCCGGAGGTGCCGAACGCCACGCGCTGCGCGGGATCTGTGACATCGGGCTTGCCGGCAAAATAGGCCGTCACCAGCCGCGGAATATTGGTGAGCGCGTCCGGCGAAGCCTGCTTGCCCGCCGCGGGATGAACATCAGCCACTGAACTATCCTCGTCGTTGTCAAATTGAGGCCCTGCCGCACCATAGCATTGGGCTTGCACACGCCAACTCAAAAGCCATCGGCCGACGCCGGCAACAAATGGCCGCATTTGGGTCCATGAATGGGGACATGACCATTCTCGCAACGGCCCTGCTGCTCGCCAGTTCCTTGGTGCTATCGTCTCCCGGATACGTCGAGCAAACCGGCGTCGAACGCAACCCGATGCTGCGCAACGCAGCCGTGGATCATGACCTCGCCAAGGTGAGGCGCCGGTTCGAGCGGGAGCTCCGTAGCGGCACCACGGACACCTCTGGCGCATCCACCGGGCGCTAGCGCCGCGCGTCGTGCACGTAGGCACCGCAATGCAAATTGCGGGATCGTGCTATGGTCGAGGCCTTCCGGCTGTTCGAATCGCCTCATGGCTGTCCTGCGCAAGCTGCTCCCTCTGCTGATCGCCTGGCTGATCCCGGCGGACGGGCCGTCGTCTGCGGTGGCCGCGGAATTCTATACCGAGGATCTCCGCGTCCCCATGGCGGAGGCCGGGCCGCAGGGGCTCGAGGCCTTCCTGGTCCGCCCGGCCGGGACGAAGCGCTATCCGCTGGCGCTGCTCAGCCACGGCTCGCCGCGCAGCTTCGACGACCGCTCGACGATGTCCGCGCACAAATATTACGGCATTGCGCTGGAATATGCCCGGCGCGGCTTTGCCGCGCTGATCGTGATGCGGCGCGGCTACGGCAGCTCGCCCGGCGGACGCGTCGACAGCGTCGGCGGCTGCGCGAAAGCCGCTTATCTGCCCGCAGTCGCGGTCGCGGTTGCCGACTTACGGGCCGCGATCGATGCGATGGCGCGCCGCCCTGACGTCACAACGACGGGCATGATCGCGGCCGGCCATTCCGCCGGCGGGCTCGCCACGATCGCGCTCACTGCGCAGGCGCCGGCCGGTCTCGTCGCCGCGATCAACTTCGCCGGCGGCCGCGGCTCGCGCGACGACGACGACGTCTGCAATCCCGATGGGCTGGTGCAGGCCTTCGCCACCTTCGGCAAGACCTCGCGCGTACCGACGCTGTGGGTCTATGCGACCAACGATTCCTATTTCGGCCCCGACCTCGCGCGCCGCCTCCATGACGGATTTCGCACCAGTGGCGGCAATGCAAAATTCATCGCGGCGCCGCCGTTCGGTGACGACGGCCACTACCTCTATGCGGTGGCGAGCCGTGCGCAATGGACGCCCTATGTCGACGCTTTCCTGCGCGAGCGCGGCCTCGTCAGCCGCGACATCCTGAGCCCGCCCGATCCGCTACCGCCGCCGCGCCAGCTCAATGAGCCCGCGCGGGCCGAGTTCGCGCGCTATCTCGCCAGCATGCTGCCGCACAAGGCGTTCGCGGTGTCGCCGAATGGCGGCTACGGCTGGCGCTCGGGGCACATCACGGCCGACGACGCCCGGCGCGAGTCGCTGGCGGCCTGCATGAAATGGTCGCCGACCTGCACGCTCTATGCGATCGACGACCGGCTGGCTGAACCTGCGCAAGCGACGTCCACCGATCAGAGCGCCCGCGCGCGCTAGTTGCCGCAGCGGAGGCCGGTTTATTAACTCCGGAGCTCTATGACGGACCGATGCTGTGGGATCGGGCAGGCTTCAATCTCGGCGCGACGTGGAGACACGTGGCGGTCGTCCTGCTGTTGTCGGCCCCGATCTGCGCGCACGCCGGAGACGGCGAGATGGACGGGCCGCACGCGACGTCGGCGATCTCCACCGGCGGGACGGAGCTCGGCGCCGGCGAAACGCCGTCATCCCGGGCCATGATCCGGAAGATCATCGAGCGAGAAACCGCAAACACCAATTTACCGGCCGATGTCGCCGAAGCGGTCGTGTTCGTCGAAAGCGGCTACAATTCGGCCGTCATCGGCAGCGTCGGCGAGATCGGCCTGATGCAGGTGCGGCCCGAGACGGCGGCGATGCTGGGCTTCCGGGGCAGCGATGCGGAACTCGCCGAACCCGACATCAACATCCATTACGGGGTGCTTTATCTCAGCCGGGCCTGGCGCCTCGCCGGCGGGGATCTCTGCCGGGCCCTCATGAAGTATCGGGCAGGCCATGGCGAAGAAGATATGACCGCGCGGTCGCAGGTCTATTGCAATCGGGCCCGCAACCGTCTTGCCGCCATGAATTCGAAGGCTCTTGAGACCGAGGTTGCGGCCGCTCCGAATCCGGCGCCCCGGCCCACTCCCGCAGCACCTACGGCAGCTCCGGCAAAACCGGCGAGCCGCCCGAAGATGGCTGCGCAACCCAAAGCCGTCTATGCCCGCTATCGTCAAGGCACCCCGGCCGCCAGCCGCGCCTATTGGGCCGCGCACGAGGCCAGGGTCAGCCAGATCAAGGCTCGCATCGCAGCGCGATGGAAGCGCGTCGCATCGCGCTGACGACAAGTGCCCTATAGCCGCTCGCTGAGCGCGAGCTTGTAGCCGACGCCGGTGACGGTCGCGATCACGGGCGTACCGCTGCCGACGAGCTTGCGGCGCAGCCGCGCCACCAGCGCATCGACCGTGCGGATGTCGACCTCGGCCTGGCGGTTGCTGACGACCTCGATCAGATAGTCGCGGCTGAGCGGCCGTCCGTCGGCACCGACCAGCGCCGCGAGCAGGTCGAATTCGGCGCGCGTCAGCGCCACCGGCTTGCCGTCGCTGCCGAGCAATTCACGCCGGGTGAGGTCGATGATCCAGTCACCGAACGCGATCGAATTGTGGTTGCGCGCCGCCTTGCGATCGAGCGAGCGTCGCCGCAGCACGCTGCGTGCGCGCGCGAGCAGGTCGCGCAGATTGATCGGCTTGGTGACGTAGTGGTCGCCGGCGATCTCGAGGCCGAGGATGCGATCGACGTCGGTGTCGCGGCGCGTCACGAAGATGATGCCCGCGTTGCTGGTCGCCTGGATCTCCTTGGCGAGCTCGAAGCCGTCGCCATCGGGCAGTTGCACGTCGAGGAAGATGAGATCGGTTCGAGCGCGCAACGCCTGGCGGCACTCCGCACAGGAACTGGCGCCGACCACGTCGAAATTGTTCTCGCTGAAATAGCCGACCAGCATGGTCCGCGTCACCGGATCGTCCTCGACGACGATCAGCCGCTCGCGGCCGGCGGGACGCAACTCCTTGAGTGCGGGATCAACCACTGTCTTGGATGTCCTGTGTGCCTGGGACCCGACCTGGAAATTCAAGTCACCGCGCAATGCGCTGTCATGTGAACGGACATTCACGACTTGTTCGAGCCCCCGAAATTGCCTGCTGGAATATTAGGCGCGTTGCGACGCGCAAACAATATTGCTCATGGTCTCCAGGGATTAAGTATGAATTGGCCCACAATTCTCATTCCGCGCATCGTACGCAGGATGCCTTGAGGGCCTTACGCCGGCCCCGGGGCCGTCGATCCCACACATTCAGCTTTGGACTCAACCGGCGGTTAACGTAAAGACAGCCTTCGGCTTCGGAAAGCCCACCTGCACCTCTATTGTCCCGCCTGCACAATACGAAACCACGGAGCAGGCGTGATGCAGGGGCAGGCCCGGTTGGCTGCCGGTCGAATCGAGCAAGGCATAGCGCCGTTCGGCCGTTCGCACACGCTCGATGTCCTGCGCGGCCTGGCCATCGCCGGCGTGATGGCCATCCACGTCTCGCAGTCGTTTCCATCAAATATCCACGCCGTCGATTACGCCTTCATGTGCGGCTGGACCGGCGTCAACGTGTTCTACTTCGTCAGCGCCATGACGATGTGCCTGATGTGGACGCGGCGTGTCGAAACCAGTCCGACGCGCAAGTTCTACATCCGCCGCTTCCTGCGCATCGCGCCGCTGTTCTGGCTCGCGATCCCGATCTACCTCGTCATCAACGGCACCGGCCCGAGCGCTAACGCGCCGGGCGGCATCGGGCCAGTTCAAGTGATCCTCACCGCGACGTTCCTGCACGGCTTCTGGCCGGACAGCGTCAACAGCGTGGTGCCCGGCGACTGGTCGATCGCGGCCGAGATGACCTTCTATCTCGTCTTCCCGCTTCTGATCACCGCGTTCGGCTCGCGCCGCCATCTCTATCTCGCGCTGGCGATCGTGCTGCATCTCGTCAATGTCTGCCTGTTCAAGCCGTGGGCTTTCGCGCTGTTCTCCGCCTATTACGGCCCCGGCCACGAGG
The DNA here is from genome assembly GCF_013408065.1 of Bradyrhizobium sp. IAR9. Lineage (NCBI taxonomy): Bacteria > Pseudomonadati > Pseudomonadota > Alphaproteobacteria > Hyphomicrobiales > Nitrobacteraceae > Bradyrhizobium > Bradyrhizobium sp. IAR9. The sequence goes on along the minus strand of NZ_JACBZW010000011.1, from coordinate 245,193 downwards.
CATTCGTCTGGACCACGCTGCACATCAGCTTCCTGAACCAGCTTCCGGTCTTCCTGGTGGGATGCGCGCTGTTCTTCGCGCTGCGCGACGGGTTTGCCAAGTCGGACGCTGCGATCTACGCGGTCTTCATCGCGCTGTCCTTCGCCGCCGACCGCATCACCGGCTCGCATGAGTTCAACTATCTCATGATCAACCTCGTGCTCGGCGCGCTGGTTGCCGGTTGCATCAAGCTTGCCATCCGCTTCCAGCCGCTCGAGGCGCTCGGCCGCAATTCCTATTCGATGTACCTGTCGCACTTCGCGGTGATCTACGGCTTGCATCAGCTCTGGCCGCTCGCGGACGGGCTGGTCTCGCTGCTCATCGCCTATGTCGTCACCGCCGCGCTGAGCTATCTCGTCGCGCGCGCGACCTGGCATCTGGTCGAACGGCACGCGCAGGATCTCGCGCACCGCCTGACCTCGGCGGGATCGGACCGATCAATCGTCCCGCCGACCATTGCCGCGACCGCGGCCAGCGTCCCCTAAGTCCCCCGCTGCACGCTCCGGGCCTGATGCGGCTTGCCTCGCTGCCGCCTCCGAATCTACTGTGGAGACTCTTCACGCTGGAGAAGGCGCCATGGAGGTCATACTGCTCGGCACCGGCGGCCCGCGCCCGGACCCGCGCCGCATGGCGACGACCACCCTGATCAGGCTCGGCGACGAGAACATCCTGTTCGACGCCGGCCGCGGCGTCGTGGTGCAGCTCAGCAAGGCCGGCGTTCCGCTCGGCTCCATCAACACGGTCTTCCTCACCCATCACCATTTCGACCACATCGGCGATCTCTACGATGTGATGCTGAATTCATGGATGCATGGTCGCAAGGACGATCTGCGCATCTATGGACCGCCGGACACCGAACGGCTTGTCAACACGCTGGTCACGCAAGTCTACGACAAGGACATCGCCTGGCGCGATAAGGGCGAGCCGACCTTCGGCGGCTGGAAACCCGTGGTCGCGACGGACATCATCCCCGGGCCCGTTCTCGACACCGGACGCTGGAAGATCAGCGCCGAGCTGGTGTCGCATGGCGACGGCCTCGACTTGCCGCCGGCCTTTCTCGCGCGATGGATGTGTCTCGGCTACCGCTTCGAGGCGGAGGGGAAGGTCATCGCGATCTCCGGCGACACGGTCCCCTGCCCCGCTCTCGAGCGGCTGGCCGAAGGCGCCGACCTACTCGTCCAGGTCTGCTTTCTCGCAACGCCCGAGATCAACAACGAGCATCTCCGCCGCCTTGCGAAATTCACGATCGCCTGCGGCGACACCGTCGGCAAGGTTGCGGCCAAGGCCGGCGTCAAAAAGCTCGCGCTGACTCATCACCGGCCGCGCGCCGACGATGCCATGCTGAAAGCGCTGCTTGCGGATGTCAGGCAGGATTATGCGGGGCCGGTCGTGCTCGGCGAGGATCTCACGCGCATCGAGGTCTGAGGGCCGACGCTCGTCGCCCTTCGGCTTCAGGACGATCCGACCTCGATCCGGAACGACAAGCGCTCTTCCGCTCCCGGCGCGATATGCATCAGCCCCGGCTTGTCCGCGAATTCGCCGTCAAAGCCGGCGGGACTGGCATAGCCGCGCCAGGGCTCGATGCAGAGGAACGGCGCGCCCGACGGTTTCGACCAGACGCCGAGCTCGCGAAAGCCGCGCCAGGACATTTTGAGCCAGGGGCCGCTGGACGCGGTGTAGCGGACCGCGTCGCTTTCGATCCGGTCGAAGATGACGGCGTCATCGACGAACAGGGATTCCGACAGGGGGAGCGCGGCACCTTTGACTGGGCTCGGCTCCGTTGCCGGGCGCAGCAGCCCGCCATCGAGTCGGCGGACGGGAGAGGATTCCACCTTCGCAAAGGCCAGCGCGTAGTCCTCTTTCGCGCTTCCGAGCCGGAGCGGCCAGTTGAAGGCGGGATGACCGCCGATCGAGGCTGGCAATGTCTCCTTGCCGGTGTTGGCGATCGTGAGCGTCAGGTCGAGGCCGGCCTCATCGAGGACATACGCGGCCGTCAGACGGAACGCGAACGGATAGAGCGCGCGGGTCGTCTCGCTGTCTTCGAGCACCAGCGTGCAGCGGCTCTCGCCGCGCTCCGCCCATGCAAAGCGGCTGTCGCGCGCAAAGCCGTGCTGGGTCATCCGGTATGTCTTGCCCCGGTGCCGCAATTCGTCCCCGGCGAGACGCCCCACGATCGGAAACAGCAGCGGCGCATGGCGCGGCCATTCCGGCCCGGCCTGCCAGACGAATTCGGTGACATTGTCCTTCAACGAGCACAGCTCGGCGCCGTGCGCCTTGATGGTCGCGGTGAGCCCCCCGCTGCGGAGGGAGTGGGTGTCGTCACTCATGGCGGACATCTACACCGCGACCTCACACGCAGCAAGGCAACGTCAGCCATGCAGGTGGAACGTCTCCACCGTGCAGGGCTGCGTCATATTTCTGTACCTAACGGTTGCTCCTTTGCGGTTCGTCCCCCGCCTGCTTGCTGCAGGGCGGCCCGGACTCCGATCAACCACTATGGTAGCCAATTGAAATTCTTCATCAACGGTCGTTTTCTGTCGCAAAAGCTCACCGGCGTTCAGCGTTATGCCGCCGAGATCGTCAAGGCGATCGACGTGCTTTTGGCGTCGGAGCAAACTCCCGCCTCGCTGCGGAACGCAGACTGGCAGTTGCTGACGCCCGTGGATGCAAGCGAGCAGCTCCAGCTGGAGCGAATCAAGATTCGCGCCGTCGGCCGCTTGCGCGGGCACGCCTGGGATCAAATCGACCTGGCACGCGCCGCTGCGGGAGGCCGCTTGATCAGTCTCGCCAATTCCGGCCCCGTGTTCCATCGCGACCACATTGTGGTGATCCACGACGCACAGGTCTTTCGCAGGCCCGACTTCTTCAACTGGCGCTATCTGGCAGTTCACCGAACCATGGGCCGGCTGCTCGCCCGGCACGCAAGCATCGCAACCGTATCGGCCTTTTCGCGCAAAGAGCTTGCCGAGGTGCTGAATCTGTCAGCAACGGCGATCCCGGTTTTCCCCAATAGCGCCGAACACTTTGCCAGGACGAAGCCGGATCCCGACATCATTGCCCGGCTCGGCGTTCAGCCGCAAAAGTTCTTCCTCTTCGTGGGCTCAAAGACCAAGAACAAGAATCTCTCCATCGCGATCCGCGCTGTCCAGCTGCTCGATCGAGCCGACGTGCCCCTGGTCATCGTCGGAGGGGATAACAGCAAGGTCTTTCAAGACAATTCGGGCGACGGGGTTTCCGGCCTGCTGCTCGCCGGGCGTCTGACGGACGGCGAGATCGCCGCTCTCTACGCGCATGCATCGGCATTCGTGTTTCCCTCGCTGTACGAGGGCTTCGGCGTGCCGCCACTCGAAGCCATGATCTTCGGTTGCCCAGTCATTGCCTCGACGGCCGATGCGGTCGTGGAGACGTGTGCCGACGCCGCTGCGTATTTTGACGCCAATGATGCCGAATCGTTGAAGCAGCTGATGCTCGAAAGATTGGCAATCGGCGCCATCTCCGATCAGGAACGGCGGCGGCAGCAGGAACGCGTTGCGTTCTTTTCGTGGCAAAAGTCGGCGAAGTCGTTGCTCGATCATCTCGCACCATCGGCAAACGTTGCCAGCGCTGCTTGAAGTTCGATGCACTTCGCTTATCCCGCGCATCGGTTTTCGCACAAACGATTTGCAACTGGCTGCAACTCGCACGCCTGCGCATGGTTCCACGAAAAGTTTTCGTTCTTCCCATGACAATCATGCGCACAAAGAGCTTGGCGCAACATCACCACATCGCTGCCCCAATATCGCTACGTATTCGAGGAACTGTCTCTCGCACTAGCGAACACTAGCGAACTCAGAACAGGGATACAGGATGTCCGGCTCTCCAACGCGGCCCTACGGAAGGCAAACGATGAAAGTGCTGCACATCGCCGAGACGATCCGGGGCGGGATTGCCAGCTACCTGAACGAGTTGCATCCACAGCAACAGGCGAGCTTCGGCACCGGGAACGTGCACTACGTCGTGCCGTCGGATCATCGCCGCGATCTTCCGGCGATCAATGACAACCAGATTACGACGTTCGAACGATCCGGCCGCGGCATCGCCGGGCTATTCCAGATGCTGCGCGCAAGCATGCAAGCGCTGGATGCCTTTCGCCCTGATGTCGTTCACCTGCATTCCTCGTTTGCGGGCCTGGTGCTGCGCCCGGCGCTGGCGGCCCGCTCGGACGGACCGCGCGTCGTCTATTGCCCGCACGGCTGGGCGTTTTCACGCGAGACCGGCCGCCTAAGTCATCTCGTGACGAAAGCGGCGGAGAACCTCCTTGCCCGCACGTCGGACCGAATCATCTGCATCTCGAGCGACGAGTTCAACGAAGCCGTCCGCGCCGGAATTCCCGCCGAGCGCCTCACCCTCGTCCATAACGGCATCTCGAAGAGCCGCACGCCGCAGCCTGTCGCGGCCGACTGGACGTCTGAAAAGGTCAAGGTCCTGTTCATCGGACGGCTGGACCGCCAGAAGGGCTTTGATCTCCTGATCGAAGCGGCACGCTCGCTCGAGGACGTGCTGGAGATCCGCATGATCGGCGCCTCCGTCGTCAACAAGTACGAAGGCCCGAGCGTCCCGTCCAACGTGTCCCTGCTGGGCTGGCTCGATCGCCCGACCATTGAGACCCAACTCGAGGCCGCCGACCTCGTCGTGATCCCGTCGCGATGGGAAGCCTTCGGCCTCGTTGCCCTGGAAGCGATGCGCGCGGCCAAACCCATCCTGGCGTTCCGCAGCGGAGCATTGCCCGAGATCGTCGTCGATGGCGTGACCGGCGTGCTTTGCGAGCCCGTCGCGGTCCAGCCACTCGTCGACGGTTTCCGGCGAGCACTCGATCTCGACCTCAAGGTGCTGGGACAGCGCGGTTACGACCGGTTCAAGCAGTTTTATGACGTTCAGAAGACGCATGGGCAATTGCAGCAGGTCTATGCCGAGCTGCTCCATGACGACCGGACACCGATCGACGCGAAGGCGGGGCTGCAGTCGGACCTCTCCAAGAATTTCTGATGGCTCGACGTTCACACTTGCCCTCGCAGATGCAGGAGATCGCGATGGCGATGTCATGGACCGGACTGGGTGTCACCGCGAACGCAGCACGCGCGAGCATGAACTAGCCGATGATATTCTCACGCACCTTGGTTCGCGGCAGCTTCCGCCTCGCGGGCATCATGGCATCGATTTTTCTGCCGGTCTCCGTCTGCGCACAGCAGGCGCAACCGCTCGATGCCCGATTCCTGCTGGGCGTCGGCACCCATCAGGGGCTGGGTGGCCCGGTGAGCGCGCGCGGATACGTTCCTTCGGAAAACGTCGCGCAGATCAAGCAGCTCGGCCTCAACGCCTTCCGCGATGACTTTCCCTGGTCCGATTTCGAGGTCGGGGGACGCCGGATGGGCTTCACGCCCAGGCTCGGCCGGCTCGAAGCGCAAGTCAAATCCGGCGTCGCGCGCCCCCTCCTGATCCTCGCCTTCGGCCATCATCTGGTTCCGAATTCCTCACCGCCGACCACCGATGAGGCCCGGCAGCGGTTCGCCGATTATGCCGCGGCGGCGGCGCAATCGGTCGTGGCGCAGCATCCGGTCTTCGAACTCTGGAACGAATGGAATCTGGCGGCGAAGAAGGATCCGGCGTTCTCACCGGAGAACTATCTGGCGCTCGCGCAAGTCGCGCGGCCGGCGGTCAAGCGCGTTGCACCGCATGCGCCTTTCCTGGTCGGAGCTCTCGGCGACGATCCGGGCTGGACATGGACGGAGAAGATGCTGCGAACCGGCATTCTTCAGCATGCGGACGGTGCTTCGATCCATCTCTACAATTTCTGCATGGGCCCGAGCAAACGCACGTCGGCCGAGATCATCGATCGGCTCACGGCGTTTCACCGTCTCGTCGGCCAGGCCAGCGGAAATCCTGACTTCCCGATCTACGTCACCGAGACGGGCTGGACCACGGCCACCAACAAGTGCGGCGTCAGCGAGCAGGCCCAGGCCGACAATACGGCTCAGCTCATCCTGTGGGCGTCGACCGCGACACGCTGGCTCAAGGGCATGTGGCTCTACGAGCTCAAGGACAGCGGAAAGAACCCGTCGGAGCTGGAGGATAATTTCGGGCTCTATCGTTTCGATAATTCGCCAAAGCCGGTTGCCTGCGCGGCCCAGGGGGCCTGGGCCTTCATTCGCCCCAGCCAGAGTGCCGAGCGCCGCGAGCTCGCCAGCGGCGTCGTGTCGATCAATGCATCGACGGCTTCCGGCGGCAGAGTTGCAGTCTGGTCCGAGGCCCCGGACCGACGTTACGAGATCCGGCTCAAGGGCGATCAACAAGGCGCAAGCTTTGCGATGCCGTGCGACCAGGCGGCAAGGCCTGCGTCCGGGGTCTGGATCCCCGTTTCGAGCACACCGGTTTTGATTGCAGCCAATGACAGTGCCGTTCCCGCCCTGGAGATAAGGCCGGCGCGGTAGACGCGATTTTGCAGATATGAGGTTGATGCGATGAAAGTTCTTTTGACGTCCACGCTTTATCCGACGCCTCAGGCCCCAAAGATCGTCGGCGGCGCGGAGATTTTCGCCCGTCGTTTCGCCGAAGGTCTGGTGCAGCGCGGTGATGAGGTGGAAGTGATCCGGGCCGCATCCACGCCTCATCAGGCACCGGAAACCTGCGACGGCATCAACGTCTACTCCGCGCCGGTACGAAACGTGTATCTGCCCTTCACGGAGCAGAAGAACGTCGCATTGCGTAGCATCTGGCACGCGGTCGACGACTGGCAGATGCAGGCCCCCCTGATTGCGGAGCGCATCCGGGCCTTCAAGCCGGACGTGCTGCACTCCAACAATCTGTCGGGCCTTACCACCGCGATCTGGCGCGTTGCCGCGCAGCTCGGCGTTCCCGTGCTCCATACGCTTCACGACTATTATCTGACTTGCCCGCGCTGCTCCCGCTTCAACAATGGGCGATCCTGCGAGCACACCTGCACGAGCTGCGGAATTCTGAGCTTTCATCGCAAGCGCGCCACGCATTGGCTCAGCGCCGTGGTCGGCGTGAGCGAGCGCGTCCTGTCCATTCATACCGACATGGGCATGTTCTCGGAGACGCCGATCCGCACCGTGATCCGCAACGCCTCGACCGAGCCGCCGCGCGAGCCCTACCCTCGGCCGGTCTGCACCACGGAAGTGACGTTCGGGTTCATCGGCCGCCTCACGGAGGAAAAGGGCATCGACAATTTGATGCAGGCCCTTGCTCAGCTGCCCCGTGATCGGATTCGAATGATGATCGCCGGACGGGTCAGCGAGGAGGAGCAACGGCGCCTCAGGGCGCTCGCGCCCGATGCGCGAATCGAGTTCATGGGCTTCGTGGTGCCGGACGATTTCTACAAGCAGGTCGACGTCGTGATCGCGCCCTCCATCTGGCACGACCCCGGTCCGCTCGTCGTCGCAGATGCCAAGGCTGCGGGCAGGCCGCTGCTCGGCACGCGCTTTGGCGGCATGCCCGAGGTCATCGAGCACGGCGTGACCGGCTGGCTGACCGAAGCCGATCCGCAATCCCTGGCCAGGAGCATGCTCGCGGTCGCAGCCGATCCGCACAAGATCGACGAGATCAGCCGGCGCCTGATCGCAGATACCAACAAATGGATATTCTCCGACGTGCTGTCTTCATACAAGAACCTGTATGAACAATTGCGCGAGCAGCGGATGTCGCACGTGCGCGCAGCAACGGCCGAAGCGTCGCAGGGGCCGTCGATCGTCGGCAAGGAGCGCCTCATTCCGCGATGACACGCCTCCTCGCGATGGCGGGCTACGTCTATCAGAGCGCCGCGGCGATCATCCTGATCTTCGCGATCAGCCATCTGTTGCCCGCCGCCGACTACACCAACTTTTCCCTCGCGCTGGCCTCGAGCCAATTGCTCTGCGTCCTGATGTTCGAGTGGCTGCAGCTGGCCGGACTGCGGTTTCTGGCGGCAGCCAAGGAAAACGAGGCGGCGCGGCTGAGGTGGTCGCTATTTGCCGCCGGCCTGTCGAGCGCAGCCGCGCTCGTCGTGGTCGGGAGCTGCGCGTCTGTGGCCAGCGTGCTCCCGACCGGGATCGTCGCGTTGGGTCTCGGCATATCCGTGCTCCAGGGCTTGACGGATCTTTACTTCCTGTCGGTCCGCCTGTCCGACCGGCTGGGCATCGCATCCTTTCTGCTCGCGCTGCGTGCCACCGCCCTTCTGATTGGAGCCGCCGCGGGCGCATTGATCTCGGGAACGGCCGAAGCGGCGCTGCTCGGCATTGCCTCGGGTCACGCCCTCGGCCTCCTCGCCGGCCTTGTCGCCTATCGCACGCCGATGGAGCGCGTGTCGCCGCAAACGATGCTGGCCGACTGGAAGGAGTTCTCCCGCTACGGCATGCTCGCGGCAGGCGCGTCCGTCATCCATCTGTCGGTGCCGGTGCTGCTCCGTGTCATCGTCGTCGGCCAGCTGGGTGCGACCGGGGCCGGGGCTGGATTTTCGATTGCGCTTGACCTCCTGCAGCGTCCCTTCTGGGTTCTCAATGCGGCGATCCACACCGTGAGCTATCCGGAAGTGGTCAACGACTTCGAGCACGGAGGCAGCGCAAAATCGGTGCAGTCGGCGCGGCGGATGTTCGAATTCATGATCTGCACGACCCTCGTGCTGCTCGGTGGTCTGATTGGATTCATTCCAGATGCCGCCCGTATCGTGGTGCCGCAGGCCAGCCTGAATGGCTTTCTCGAGACGGCACCAACGGTCGCCGCCTTCTATTTCCTGCACACCCATCTGCAGGCGACGATCGCGGTCGTTCCCCACCTCGAGAAGCTGGCGACCAGGCTCGTCGTCGTCGCGGCCTGCCAGCTCGCCATCGTTGTGTCCCTCTCCCTGGTCGCGGTATCGGCCGGCCTGTCGCCGCGGGGGGCGGTCGGCTGCGCTGCGGTCGCCACGCTCGCGACGATCCTGGTCGCACTCGGTCCCACGCTGCGGTTCGAGGCGTTCCCGCGCTGGCCGTTGGTCATGCAGGCGGTCGTGGCCGCAATCCTGATCGGATCGCTCGGTTCGATACCGACGGAGCCCGCGGCATGGCTGGCCGGCAAGATCGCGATCGCCGCGATGGCAACGGCGGTCATCGGATGGCGCGGAGACTTTCTGATGCTGGCTCGCCGCAGCTGATTGGCTGCATCAGCGGTGTGCGAAGCGGATCTGGTTCCGATACGGAACCGAGTCTTCATCAGCGGTTTCCGCGGCGAACGCTGCACCATCTCTGAGCAACCACAACCATTACGAGCAAATCGATTGGTTTAACCGCCCATGGAAGCGGCATCTGCGAACTTCCCGTGCAGGAAAGCGCGAGCTGCGCGAAGGAATGGACGAAGATGCTTTGATCGACGGCCAGCGAGAAAATGTCTTGCTGCTCCTTGCCGACCTCGCGCGCCGCGCGCGCGCCAACCGCTCTTTCAAAATCTGTCATATAAAATCCAATTCGCGCGGTCTGCGCATACATTCAGCAGTGCAAATCACGAAAATCTTGAAAGCGCCTTCCTCACGCCATGCTGCCCGGGCATCGCATGAATATTCTGCTGCAACACAGAGCAAGTCTGTTCCTGCACAAGGAACCTCGTTTCGCTCGCGATTTGTAGCTTCCATTTTTATCTGAAATTCACACTCGACAGAGAAGCTTGAACGCAATCCCTGCGAGCAATTTCGTTCGCGCTGAAACTCGAGTGTGAAATGTCCGATCAAACCATCCTATCCGCCAGCGGCTTCATCGACTCTATCGGCGTCAACACGCACGCCGGCTTCGGCTGGACCGGCTACAACAATCTCGCGCTGATGGTCGATGACCTCGAGTATCTCGGCGTCACCCATCTCCGCGACGCCATGGGGACCAGCCCGGCCGCGCAACCCGTCGTCGACGGTCTGGCCGCTGCCGGCTACAAGTTCGACTTCCTGGTGTCATCCGCGCTGCCCCAGACCGGCACAACCGGGCTGCAGAACTACATCGCCTCGCTCCAGAAGTTCGTGACGAGCCACCCGGGCAGCATTAGCGCCATCGAAGGGCTCAACGAGGCCAATCACCAGCCCTTCAGCTACAACGGCAGCTCGAGCCTTACCGCCGCAGCTCAGTTCCAGAGCGCGCTCTATCAGGCCGTGAACGCCAACGCCGCGCTCGGCAGCATCCCCGTCTACAATCTGTCACTGGCCTACAACGATCCGCAAGGCTACAGCCAGCTCGGCGACATGTCGGGCTCGGTCGACTACGCCAACGCCCACGCCTATGTCAGCACCAGCCTGACGACCGGCAGCTCGATTTCGGCAACGCTGAGCGCCGTCATGGCCGCGGCACCGGGCAAGCCTGTCGTCATCACCGAGACCGGGTACACCACGCAAGCCAACACCCAATATCTCGGCGTCAACGAGACGGTGCAGGCCAAATCGATCCTGAACACCCTGGTCGATGCCTACAAGGCCGGCGTGAGCGCGACTTATCTCTACGAGCTGTTCGACCGCGATTCTTCCGCCGGCAATACCAATCCCGAGGCCAATTTCGGACTGTTCAATTCCGACGGGACGCCGAAGCTCGCCGCCACCGCCATTCACAATTTGACGACCATTCTGGCCGACGACGGCAAGGGCGGCCTGCAGCCGACTGATCCGTTGAACTACACGTTGAGCAACATGCCAGCCACAGGCAACAGCATGGTGCTCGGCAAGAGCAACGGCGCTTACGAGCTCGTCGTTTGGGCGGAGCCGAAGCTCTGGAAGGACTCGAACGACACCGAGATTTCCAATCCGACCGAGACCGTCACGGTGAACCTCGGCGGCGTGCATCATTCGGTGAAGGTGTACGACACGCTGACAGGGACCACGGCGATCGCCAGCTACACCGACGTCAGCACGATCACGATCCCGGTCAGCGATCACCCGCTGATCATCGAGATCGACGCGCCTCCGACCACCACGACTCCGCCGGACACAAGGACCACTGTCAGCGGCACCGCCGCCGAGATCGTGCCGCAACTGTCCGACCTCAGCGACTCCACGGCGCTGCAGACCATCACGCTGACCGATTCGCACGTCCTGCCGGTCGCCTCGAAGGCGACCATGGACTACATGATCGCCCATTATGGCAGCGCCCTCTCCAAGATCCAGGGCGGTTACTCGTTCTCGGTGACGAACTCGGCTGCGACCTGGAGCAGCACGAAGACCTATAATTCCAGCGGAACGCTTGTGTCGAAGTCGGACACCGGCCTGAATGCAAGCGGACAGCCGACCTCGACCACCGTCGCCTACACCGACGGTTCCAAGGACCTGATCAGCTACACCGGCGGCGTGAAGACGAAGTTCGTTCATGTCGGCACCGACGCAACCAGGACGACCGACACCTACAACACGGCCGGAACCCTTCTGAGCGAAGTCGTCCAGAAGTCGGATGGCTATTACTCCACCACGCTCTACACGAGCGGCGTGAAGACGGCCGCCTACGTCAAGAATGCCGACGGCTCGCAGGACAATTACACCTACGGCATCACGGGCAAGAGCTTCACGACCCAGGTTCAGCATCTCGATGCCTCCGGAAAGGTCACCTCGGTGACCCGCAGCCATGCCGACGGCTCGCTGGACTCGACGCAGGTCTACAACGCCGACGGCAGCAGCGTGATCACCACCTACAGCGCCACCGGCATCAAGCTGGTCGAGACCGCCTATCATGCCGATCATAGCAAGGATGTCTGGACCTACAACATCACAGGCCAGAACTACACGACCGAGCACGACGTCTACAATTCGACCGGCTTCCTCACCAGCCTGACGCGGCTGCACAGCGACGGCAGCCTCGCCTTCAAGCTTACTCAGACGACCGACGGCACCAAGACGACCGATTGGTACAATGCCGCCGGCAGCCTCACCAGCGAGGTGGTCCAGAAGGCCGACGGCTTCTCCTCGACCACGCTCTACAGCAACGGGGTCAAGACCAACGCCTATGTGAAGAATGCCGACGGCAGCCAGGATAATTACGCCTATGGCATCACCGGCCAGAGCTACACCACGCTGATCCAGCACGTTGATCCCACGGGCAAGGTCACCGCCGTGACCCGCAAGCATGCCGACGGCACGCTCGACTATACCCAGGTGATCAACAGCGACGGCAGCAGCGTCGTCACCAATTATGATGCCGCGGGAACGCGAACCAAGGAAACCGACTATCACGCCGACGGCAGCAAGGACGTTTTCCTCTTCAACATCACCGGCCAGACCTACACGACCGAACACGACATCTACGACGCGACCGGCTTCCTCACCACGCTGATTCGCAAGCATGCCGACGGCAGCATGGCGTTCAAGCTGGTGCAGAGCGCCGATGGGGCCAAGACCACGGACTGGTACGACGCCAGCGGCGTGCTGACCAGCGAGGTGGTCCAGAAGCCGAGCGGTTACAGCTCGACCACGGTGTACACCAATGGCGTGAAGACCGCGGCTTACATCACCAACGCGGACATGAGTCACGACAACTACAGCTACAACATCACCGGGCAGAGCTATACCACGCAGTACCAGCACCTCGATCCATCCGGCCAGACCACCGAGGTGACCCGCTGGCATGCCGACAACTCGCTCGACTACACCCAGATCGTCAACAGCGACGGCAGCAGCGTGGTGACCAACTACGATGCATCAGGTGTCAAGAAGACGGAAACCGATTACCACGCCGACGGGTCGAAGGACGTCTTCCAGTTCAACGTCGTCGGCCAGAACTACACGAACGAGCACGACAGCTACGATTCGACCGGCTTCCTCACCAACATCGTGCGCACCCATGCCGACGACAGCCTGGCCTTCACGCTGGTGCAGAGCGCCGACGGCACCAAGACCTCCGACTGGTACGATGCCAACGGGGTCATCACCAGCGAAGTGACGACCAAGAGCGATGGTTACAGCTCCACGACCGTCTATAGCGGCGGCGTGAAGAGCGCTGCCTACATCAAGAACGCCGATGGCACATCCGACAACTGGAATTACAACATCACCGGGCAGTCCTACACCACCCAGCATCAGCACCTCGATGCTTCGGGCAAGTTGGTCGAGCTCACCCGGACCCACGCCGACGGCACCCTGGACTATACGCAGGTCATCCATGACGATGGCAGCAAGCTGACCGACATTTACAACAGCTCCGGGACCAAGACCCAGGAGATCGCCAACAACGTTGACGGCTCGAAGGACGTCTTCCTGTTCAACTTCAACGGACAGACCGGTACGACGCAGCACGAGAACTACAACTCCGCCAGCGCGCTGCAATTCTTCGATCAAACCAAGGCCGACGGCACCCACAATGTCACAGCCGTCGCCGGCGGCGTGACGATCCAGGGCGGGGCCGGCAATGACGTGTTCTCGGCCGCGCCAAACTCGACCACGGTTGCCTACGATCACGGCCAGGACCAGATCCTCAACTTCCAGGCTGGTGACGGCACAACCCACGACGTGGTCCAGATCTCGAAGCTCCTGGCCGCTGACTACAGTCACCTGCAGATCACGCAATCCGGGACGAATGCGCTCATCACGTTCTCGGCCAATGATTCGATCCTGCTGAAGAACGTGTATGTCAGCAGCCTGACGAGCCACGATTTCTTGTTCGTCTGAGCAAGGCGAGCTGACGACAAGTCCGCATCAACGTTGACACGGGCCGGGACCAGCCAAGGTCCCGGCCCGCTCGTTAGGCGTCTGCCTCGTCAGGAGGCAGAGTTGAGGCGATGAAGACCTTCACTTCCCCGGCAGGATGGTTTCGAGGAACTCAAGTCCGGCCGATCCGCGATCACGCCACCTCCCCCCGCTCCATCCAGCGAACTTGCGTCACAATTGGTCTCTAGAAGCGAGACGAACCGCGCAAGGACTCTGAGGCCCGATGGAAGCCAGTGAAGCAAGACGTTTTGTCGTTCTCGACTTCTACCGCTTCGTCGCTGCGCTCGGGGTCTTCATCTTCCACCTGAAGCTGATCGACACGGGCATTTCGCCGGCCTGGAACGGGTCCTACGGCCTGTTCGTGGACATGTTCTTCATCCTGTCCGGCTTCGTGATCTCCTATTCCTACCCGTCCGACGCCCGTGGCGTGGCGGCCTATTCCCGGTTCATGATCCGTCGCATCGCGCGGATCTATCCGCTACATCTGTTGAGCTTGCTCATCTTCGTGGTGCTCATCGGCGTCGGCCTGGAGCGCACGGCCCGCTCGACCTCGCTGGACTTCCTGTACAATCTTCTGCTGCTCCAGGCCTGGGGCGTCACCGACCATCTCAGCTTCAACTCGCCGTCCTGGTCGATCAGCGCGGAGTTCTTCTGCTATCTGATCTTTCCGCTGCTGATGCTGCTTGCACGCAAGGTGCAACCGTTCGTGCTCGGCGCGATCGTGGCCGCGCTCTATCTGGTGCTTGCCCACGGCCATTTGCCGATCTGGCAGGAACGGTCGCAGATGTATGGCGCCAATTTCGACTACGGGATGCTCCGCGCGCTGCCGAGCTTTTTGAACGGTATCCTGCTCGCCATTCTATTCCGGATGTCGCATCCCTACCGGCACAAGCGGATGATCTTCGCCGGCATCGGCATGTTCGGCCTCTCCGTGCTCGTCCTCAACGTCTTCGCCAAGCCCGACCTCGCCATCCTGCTGTTCTCATGCGCCATACTGCTCACAGCGGTCGGCGAGAGCGCCTTCAAGGAGTTTCCGGGCGCCCGCCTGCTCGGACGGCTCGGCAACACCTCATATGCGATCTACATGCTGCACGATGCCATTCTCATTGCCGTGTTCAAGCCGCTGTGGATTTGGCTCGGACTGCGTCCTGATCAGTTCGGCCTGTTCGCTCTGGCGTGCTGCGCGGTCCTGACCATCGCCGCGGACCGCACCTACGCCTATTTCGAAAATCCGGCGCGGCGCTTCATCAACCGCTGGGCCGACATTGGTGCCAAGTCCTCGCGCAAGCCGGCCGCAGCCGACACCTCCGTGCGCTTTGACAACACCGAGCGGGCGGTCAACTGACGCCTGCCGGGCGACGGTGAGGGCGTTCAGGCGACCTTGCCGCCGGCCTGCTGCACCGTCCGCATCGCGCTCTCGCCCAGCAACGGTGCGATGTTGGCACGGGACAGTTCCATGACATCCGGCAGCATCTGCCGTACCTTCTCACCGACGGCTTCGTGTGCGCCAAGGAACTGCAGCACAAACTTCTCAAAGCTGTCGTCGACCAGGAACTGGGCCGGCGACAGCAACAACGATTCGCTGACGCCAAAGTGCGCGAACAGACCCTGGAACTTGTCCTGATAGGTAATCGCCGCGACGGGCGTTCCCTGCCCCAGCGCCGCGATCGCGAGATGCATGCGGCCGGTAATCACACCGTCGACCAGACCAACAACCGCCTTGATCTCGCCCGCCGACAGCGCTTGATCGACATGATGCACGTGATCGCCGAGCGTGGGCTTCAGGCGGTCGGCCAGCGGCCGAAGGCAATTGTCGTCGGCGATCTCGGGGCGGTAGTCATGAGCGAGCAATAACCAGCTTGCATTGTGCTCGCGAGACAGCCGCTCCATGGCGCCGGCGGCGAGCTCTATCATTTGCCGCAGCTTGGCCGGCTCCGGCTTCCTGAACAGCATCGGATGAATGTTGAAGACGAAGACCTTGCGACCCTGTTCGCGCTGTCGCGCGATCGTGGCCGCGATCTGCTTCACTGCGGCCGTATCCGCCCGCGGGGTCAGCATGAACGCCGCGTCGGCGACCAAATGGGCACGTTTCCGCGCGAAATCGTCGAAACGCTGAAGAGATATTGTATCGCGCAGATTCAGCACCACGCCCGGGTCCAGCAGCCGGAACACCTCGCGTAACGCCTTCGCCGGGCGGGAGTTGAAACTGAAGCCGAGCACGCTGACCTTGGCGCCGAACGCAGCCATCAGATCGGCCACGAGCAGCATGCGCGCGGCATCCACCGGCGAATAGTAGCCATCGAGCACGTCGGCCCCCAGAACCAGCCCGAAATCCGGCCTGGTGAGCGACAGCTCCTGCGCGACCGTCTCGTATGAGAACGGCTGTCGCCAGAGTTCGAGGGGCTTGAAACCCATCGCGCGCACATCCGCGCTGGCCGTTGGCGTCGCGGTGACAATGTAGACCTCGAGGTTCGGATAGGTCTTCTTCACCTCCCCAGTGGCCGCTTCGATCATCGCCTCATCGCCGCGCGATTGACGAACGCTCCAGGGATCGGAGGGGAGCACGACGAGCCGGCG
The DNA here is from genome assembly GCF_013408065.1 of Bradyrhizobium sp. IAR9. Taxonomy (NCBI): domain Bacteria; kingdom Pseudomonadati; phylum Pseudomonadota; class Alphaproteobacteria; order Hyphomicrobiales; family Nitrobacteraceae; genus Bradyrhizobium; species Bradyrhizobium sp. IAR9. The sequence goes on along the minus strand of NZ_JACBZW010000011.1, from coordinate 228,908 downwards.
CGGAGTGTTGCGCGGCGCGGCGTTGACGCCGACGTCCCTCCGGGCGATCTGCCATCTGCGCAGCTCGAGCAGGTCGAGCGCCAACGGCGTGTTCTTCGCGCTGTTGAGCCAGCCTCGGAGCTGCCTGCGTACGGGCACCGGGATCAGTTGCTTCACGACATCCTCCTCGTCTTCATCAAGCGGTCGCACCGCGCTTCACGACGAAATCAATCAGGGAAAGGAGCTGCTTCCGCCAGAACAGCAGAATGCCCGTCAGATAAGTCGCGCCAAAACAGGACGACAGCAGTCCAATCCGCAAATAGGGATTCATGCCCGGCGTCGCCTCCCGGCACAGCACGACTGCGCCGTAGGCCAGAGCGATGGCGCAAAGGCATCCCGCAATGGGGCGCAGAAACTGGCTCCAGCTCAAGCCGAGCAGCCGGAGCGCCAGCGCAAACGTGACGGGGGTCACCACGAGCTGCGAGAACGCGAAGATCGTGGCCAGTTGACCAATGTCGCGCGAGGGAAGCAGGAACATTGCCGGCACGACCGTACAGAATTTGAGGATGTTGAGCAGAAAGACGTAGTTCGGCTTGCCCAGAGCACCAAAATAGGCGCTGTTGACGAACTGCACCGTCTGGACCGCACCAATCAGCATCAGCGGCCGCATCACCGCCTCGCTGCCACCCCACTTCGCGCCGAACAGCAGCAGCGAGAACTCCGGCGCGATCGCCGCGAGGAGCACGAAGACCGGAGATCCGATCAGTGCGCCGAGACTGACGCTGCGCAGATATGCACCTGCGATGCGGTCCCGCTCGTGCGCGATTTTGGACAAGGCGCTCAGCGCCACGTCCATGACCGCCTGCGTGAGCAACTGCATCAGGATGATGTAGACCCTCGCCCCGACCGTATAGATGCCAAGCGCGGCGACGCCATAGAGCGACAGGATGATCATGTCGATCGTCCGAACGATGGCGAAGTCCAGCAGCCTGTTCAGCATGACGTGGATGCTGTAGCCGGAGAGCTCGCGAAAGCTCTTCAGATCGTAGCCGCGCATCGGCAACCATCGCGGCTGGCTCCAGAGCCACAAGCCGCTGATCGCACTCTGAACGACCACCTGGATCACGAGGCTGAGGGCGCCGAACCCTGCATAGGCACAGGCGATCCCCACGACGCCGGAGATGGCTGTCGCCACCATGGTCCTGACCGCGAGCACCCGAAAATCCATCTGGCGCTTGTAGAGCGCCTCCTGGAACAGCGTCGCGGTGCCGATCGGAAGCGAGAGACTGGCGGCCGTCAGCAGCGGCGCCAGCCCCTTCACGTCGAACCAATGCTCGATATGTGTCGCGAGCAATGCGATCAGAACGGCCAGGAGCGCTGAGGCTGCAAACGAGCAGAAGAACGGCAGCGTCACATCGGCAGGCTCGAGCGTCCGCCGCTGGATCAACGCATCACCGAAGCCGAATTCCGCGATGGAGCTCAAAAGCAGCAGGATAAAGGCGACCAGCGCCGCAAGACCGAAATCGGCGGGATCGAGCAGCCGTGCCAGCACCAGGAACAGCACGAACGACAATGCGCGGCCGCCCCAATTCTGCGCGAGCGACCAGAACAGCGCCACCACGACCTGATGTTGCCTGCCTCGAGTGACGTTCATCAACAATTCGACCCAATTCCGATCCAGACGACGCGGCAATGATGAGGACACGCCACCGCTTGTCGCCGCTCACAACGGCGACTGATTGCTCGCTACAATACGACGGAGTGATGGCAATCAGATGAGCGCCATCACGATTCCGATTTAGAGTGGAAGTGAGTTCAAATCGTGGACTACACTCCCATCGCTCTCTGCGATGTGATGCAAAATGGATGCCTTGATGAATTCGCCGGCCCCGCGTTCTCTCCCCAATTCCAGGCGCTTGCGCGTGGCGATCTACGCCCCGCATTTTGCAGAATATTCCTACCGCCTAGCGTCGGGATTGGCTCATCATTGCGACGTCAGGCTCGTGCTCAACCGCAAGGACGCCAATCAGCAATGGGAACTGGCCGATATCGCCGTGGCGGCTCCCTTCGAAACCCGGATTCGCGATTTGAGCCTGCGCCGCGGCGGCGTGATCGGTATCCCGGCTTCTTTTCTCGACATAATTTCGTTTCGTCCGGACGTCGTTCATTGTCACGAAGTTCCGGAGATCTATACGTCCAAGCTGATCCAGTTCCTTCGTCCACTCGGCATTCCCCTGGTGCTGACCGTTCACGATGCTATCCCGCATTCGGAAGGCGGCTCCGGCACCTCGCCACGTGAAGACGGTTGGCGCGGGCACATGCGTGCCGCCGCGTCGATCGTCACTACGCATGGCGAGAGCTGTATTGCCGATTTTCGTCGCGCCTCGCCCGACTTCAAGGGCGGAACGGTCTCCAGCATGCACGGCGTGCTCATGGTTCCACCGGCCCGACATGCGGTCACCGCGCCCGAAGCCGCACGCATCCTGTTTTTTGGACGAATGTGGGCCTACAAGGGCCTCGACGTCTTCATCGACGCGATCGACATGTTGGCCCGGCGCGGTGTGGCGCATGAGGCGATCGTCGCCGGGCGCGGTCCCGAGATGACACGGCTCGGCGCGCGGATGGAAGCGATGCCGACGGTCAAGACCATCAACGCTTACATTTCGCCTGCGGACACCGGACAGCTGTTTCAATCCGCCACCGTGGTCGCCTTACCCTACAAGGATGCAACACAGAGCGGCGTGCTTGCCTCCGCTTACGGCAATTCTCGTCCCGTCGTTGCCAGCGCCACCGGGGGCATTCCCGATGTCGTCACCGACGGAGTCAACGGGCTGCTGGTTCCTCCCGGGGATGCCACTGCATTGGCCGATGCACTCGAACGCGTGCTGACCTCCAAGCCACTCGCCGCGACATTGACCGATGGCGCACGGCAGACCGCGGCCGGCATTTTGAACTGGGACCACATCGCCGAACAGCTGCTGGGGTCCTATCACAAGCTCGTCGGCCGTACCGTGAGCTGACCGCGACGGGCACGCGGCCGCTCAAACCGATTGCCCGACCTTCAGCGGTCGAAAGAACGTGCCGCGGATCGCGCCGTCCAGCAGGCGCCTGAGCCTGACCTCGATCAGCTCATAACTGATCGCGCTTGCGACCAATGACATCACCAGCCCGAGCACGATGAAGGCGGCCCACAGCAGCCAGCGATCGACGCCGGCGGCGACCAGCTTCAGGCCGATCACCTGCAACGGAAAGAGCACAAAGGGATGCACGAGATAGAGGCTGTAGCTGATCTTGCCGACATATTGCAGGGCCGGGGCACTCAGAGCCCTGCCAAGGCCCGATTCCGGGGCAAGCACCATGCCGAACAGCAGGAATCCGGGAAGGAGCCCCACGAACGGGTGAAACAGCACGAGGCTCGCATACAGCGCGGCTCCGCAGGCGAGGCCCGCGAGCAGGCCGACCCGTCCGGGAATGGAGATGCGAAACCCGGTGGCGCTGAACAGCATGCCGATGCAGAAGAACGCCGTGATCGGCCAGTGCATCAGGCAGGCCAGACCCAGCAGGATCAGGGGCGCCGCCAGCAGCTTGCCCCCGCCGCGCCACATCGAGAATGTCAGCGCAAACCAAATGTAGAACGCCCACTCATAGGTCAGTGTCCAGGCATTCTGCTGGGCAATGGGCAAGCCAAGCGCGTCCTGCACGAAGAACAGATTGGCCGCGAAAATCCCGAGATAGCTCGTCAGATCGATCCCACGGAAGAACTTGTAGCCGACGATCGGACCTATCGCGAACAGCGCAAGATGCAGCACGACGAACACCGGCATGATGCGCAGGACGCGATCGAAGAAGAACCGCGGCAGCGAGCCGTGCCGCACCAGGCTCGCCGGAATCAGGAAGCCGCTGATCATGAAGAACAGCTCGACGCCATGCCCGCCGACATTGATCACCGATTGCAGCCAGAGCCAGAGCGGCGGCAGGAAGCCGGGATCCGGGATGTCGTACATGCCTCCTTTCGGCATGTCGTAGAAATGATCCATCAGCACGCTCAGCGCCGCAATTCCCCGAAGCCCCTGGACCGAGGGAACGAACGATCCGTCGTAGGCGGCGCCCGGCTGGTGCAGCGCGTTACTCACTCTGCAGCACCCTGAGTACTGAGGGCGGGCTCGAGAACGACCTTCTTTCTCCGTGCCGAACGGAACCTTTGTCCGAAGGCGATGCTGGGCTTCTCGACGAATGTAAACGTCATCCAGCTGACGAGAATCGACAACGCCAGGATCAGGGTCATGAAGATCGACCATCCGAGCGGCCCGTCGCCGAACCAGACGAGGCGATGGATGAAGACGAGCACGAACGGCGACATCAGGTAGACCGAATAGCTGATCACGCCGACGAACGCCATCGGGCGCCACGCCATTCTCTCGCCGAACACGGCAAAGCCGATGAAGACGATCGCCGCGCAGACATAGGCCGATGCGATCGAATAGCTGTAGAAGAAGTTCTCGTGGTAAACGCCTCCGAACCGCCGGTCGGCCAGGGTGATGGCGAAGATCGCATACAGGAGCGTGCAGACCGCCACGTGGGACCATCGCAGCTTTCCGCCGATGACGGTGTCGCGGATGATCTTGCCCAGGAACATCGCCGACAGGTTCAGCCCGACCTCCATCACCGAGGAAACCGCCCTGTTCTCCACCAGGAGTGCAGCAGTGGTTCCGACCAGCGCGGCCGCAACGACGATCGTCACCGCCGTGAAGCGCCGGTTCAGCAGCCCCATCGCAAACAGAATGGTGCACCCGACATAGAACAGCAGCTCGATCGCCAGCGTCCAATAGAACACCCAGAGGTTCGGGACGTTCACGAAGGTCTGCAACATCGTCACGTTCGCGGCGATCTGCCCGAGCGGATAGATCTTCGAATCCAGCAGTTGCATCGTCACGAGCCCGACCACGAGTGAGGTCCAGTAGGCCGGGTAGAGCCGGAAGAAGCGGCTGATCGAAAAATCCCGCACGGGCGTGGCGCTGTCCGGGAAGCTGAACGGAATGACGAAGCCGCTGACGAAGAAGAACAGCACCACGCCGAACCGGCCAAAGTTCATGTAGTAGCCGAACAAATCGTGGATGGGCCAGTAATAGGCGCCCGTCGGGTGCTTCTCGACGATCACCTCGAACACATGCTGGACCAGGACCGACAACACGGCAATGCCGCGTAGCGTGTCGATGAATGCGAGCCGTTTATGCATTATTCGTTCTCACCTGCTTCCGCTCGCCGCCGGCATGTCCGGGCGGAAGCCTTCCAATGACGGCATCGGCGGCCGCATGACAATCGGCACGGCGTCACCCGCTCGTGCGGAGGCCGCGCGGCGGGAAAACACGTCGCTGAAGCTCAAGGCGATGATCAGGAGGCCGGACGCCGGGCCGTAGTTCAACACCGTGATCGTGAACAGGTTGACGACGAAGATCAGCGTCAGCTTGTACACGTCGGTCGCGCCGAATGTCGCCCTGAACACCATCACCATGAACGCGACGAACGGCAGACCGAACATCAGGTAGGTCCCGATGTAGAAATTGTCGACGGGCACCCAGAAGTGCGCGAGCGGCGAGAACAGCTTCTGCGGATAGTTGAAGCAGCCCGCGCCGCAGCCCGTCACCAGACCGATCGGCATGAGCTGATTCATGTAGACGAACGGCAACTGCCAGCTGTTGTTGATGCGATCGACGATGCTGAACAGGGTCGAGTGCGGGACGGCGGCGGTGCCGGAAGCGATCACGATCATGAAGAACGGAACGAAGATCGCGGCAAAGGACCATTGCGCGATACCCCTGATTGCGGGAAAGCGCGACTTCTCCGGCAGCATGCGCACGAACACGAGCAGGAGCAGATAGAGCACGAGGACGATCATCGTCGTCTTGCTCGTGGTCAGCTTGATGACATAGACCGCGAGCGAGCCGAACAGAAGGCACCACGTCGTGCTCTTGCGAATCGAGGTGATCGCGAACGACACGAGAATGAAGAAGGCGGCCATGGTGTTGTCGGCCGCAAAACCCATGAGGCGCTGGTCGTCGCCGCCATAGGCCCACCACAGCCGGCCCGCCTCTCGAACTGCGCCGAAGGACTCGTATTTATACCCGACCCAGGGCATGAGATAGAATTTGGTCAGCAGCACCCCGATGACCGAGAGGTAGAAGGTCACGGCGATGACCGACAGCAGCTTCTTGTACGAGCCGAGACTCGAATCACAGAAGCAGAAGCCGACGAACACCGGCAGCATCATCTTGAAGGACGAGATCGCTGCGTTTGCCGTCCCCATCATGAAATAGCCAAGCACGAGCGAGAGCATGATCTGGACCAACACCAACAGGGCCAGGGTGCTGCGATTGCGCAAGATGCAATGCACGATGAACTGGATCAGACACGCAAGCGCGACCGCATCGGGCAGATACCAGAGCGCATCCATGTGATAGATGCTGGTATAATAGCGGATCACGCCGCCAAAGGCGTCGCGGACCAGATAGACGCCGAGCGCGATCGCCTCGATGCTGAGGCTGATCAGGATCAGACGCGGCCGTTGCATTGCGAGGATGCTCATGCCCGACTCAGTTCGTCAGCCGCGCCGACTGCGCGGGGGATGGCGCGAAATCCCGACGGCTTCCCAGCACATTTCGCATGAACTTGCCGCCGGGAATTTCGATGTAGAGATAAGTGAAGTGCGAGACCGCTAGCACGGCGGCCAGCGAGACGACGAGATTCAGCGTCGCCGGCAGGCCCGCCCAGACCGAATCCAGGGCGGCGATCCGCCCCGCCCCCACTGCCCGCACGAAATATTCAGCGAGCAGCACCACGAGCGCGTGCACCATGTAGATGGAGTAGGAACGTTTCCCAAGCCAGACCAGCGGCCCCGCCACCAGGATCCGCGGCACCAGCAGCGCATCTGGAAAGGCCAGCAAGCTGCCGAGGAAGATCGCGAACGTCACCGGCGCGAGGAAGGTTGCCGCGGGATTGGTCTCCGCCAGGGACACCAGAACGATGCCGGCGATCATGGCGGCGAACTGCAGCACGCCCTGCACGGCAGGGCCCGGCTTGGCCGGCAGGCGATCGACGATCCTGACCGTCAGCACGCCGAGAAAGAAGCTCACGAAGCAGCGCAGGATGCCGAAGTCGGTCTGAAGCCCGAGGCTCCTCTTGTCGAGCACGAAAATGATGACGACCAGACTTCCCACCGCGAGCAGCCCGCAGAGAACGTAGAACCACAACAGGGAACGCATGCGCTGGGCCAGCAGCACGATCAGGCCAAATACCAGATATGTGTAGAACTCGACGCTGATGCTCCAGCTCGGCGCATTCCAGCTGAGATAGTCGATGAAGCCCATCGAATGCAGCAGCAGGACGTTGAGACCGAAGGAATAGGCATTGTTCACTTCGAACGCCGCCGGCGCGGCCACCACGACACCGGCCATGACCAGACCGATCCGCAGGAGGCGAAACAGAAGATTTGCCATCAGCATGACGATGTGCAGCGGATAGACCCGCGCCAGGCGCCGCACCATGAACTCGCGCAGCGAGAAGCGCCCGAAGTCGCTCTCGACGTAGCTGAGCGACATGACGATCCCGCTGAGAACGAAGAACAAGTCGACCAGCAGCCAGGAGCTTCTGAAGAACGAGCAATTGATCCACGCATTGTGCGGGAACGCCGCGAGGAAAGTCGGCATCAGCAGGAGATGGTGAATCACCACCGACGTCGCGGCGATCCCCCGAATGCTATCGAGCGGCAGGACATGCGCCTTCTCACGATGAACCATCTCCGTCACATCAACATTCCGTAGCTATTGCACCGCAGCAGTGTGTATCAGGTCTTGCGCGTGTTCAATCTCTGCGATCGCGGACTCGCATTCGACGCATGAGGGTCGACGATAATTTCAACGCTCGCAGATCATTCGGACATGCGAGCGCCAAGATCACGCCACTTTTTGCCTGGGATCGACATGCGTCGGCGCGCAAATCAATTCGGCCGTGATGATTGCGAGTATTTGCGCGCAAAGTGTGCGCGAAATTCGGCGCTGTTGCGATCAAGCCGACCACGAAGACGTCGATCTCTTCGCATGCAGGATGCCGCACATATCGCACTGATAATTTTTCGCAAGCGGGGAACAATGAGTCGCGTGACGACTTGTGTCGGTTTTGCGACGCATGCTCGCGACACTTCGACGTTCAACGCCTCTTATGTTTTCAGTTTGCAACATTCCTAGGCGCCAGCGTGCCGATCTCGCAGGCATTGCATATCTTCATTTTGCAACCGACCGGGAAACAGACAATGCACGCGTTGTCTCGCCGAGAGCACGCACCTTTTGCATCGCACAAAAATTGACACAGTTGCATGCCAAGTTTCGCGTGTTCTCCTATTGCAACAGGGAGCAAGGGACACGGATGGGTTGCGGATTAACACGTCGTCTTGCGAGATCGCGATGGCTACCGATCATCTTGGCAGGTTCTGTCTTGATGGTGTCGAGCATCGATGCTTGCCGCGCCCAGTGCGTCGAATTTACGGATCGTGCCTCGCAGCTCCAACTCGACACGTTCGTAAAATCGCCCTCCTCGCTTCTGGAGCAGCTGCGCAATGACAAGGAGAAGCTGAGATATCGGCTCGCCACATTTATCGCCACGAACCCGTCGGTGTTGCCGTCCGTGCAGACCCTCATCTCGGCGTCGACTTCAACCGACCGTTCAGCCATTGGCGCCGCGTTGAGGATCGCCGAAGGGCGGTGCACGTCGACGAAGCCAGACGCTGCGCGCAAGATCAGGGATTTCACGCAGCGGATCGGCGATCTCAACGTGCAAGCAGGTTATTCCGCCGCCGGAGAGGACGCCTCCGGCGCCCAGGCCCAATCGCAAGACAAGGGCCGTGCGCAACCGCCCCGAGGCGGGGCGCTGCTCGACGGCGAGTGGAAGACCAAGCTGGCCAACCCGTTCAAACCCGTCCCCCTTCCGAATTGATCAGCGATCGTCAAAAGGCAGCGAATTAACAGATGTATCAGCCTAGAGAACATTTCCCGTCGGGCCACAGATTCGGCATCGAATTCGGCGGAGCGGTCCTGAGCTTCGAACGCGTGGCCGATGTCCTGCGCCGGCAATGGCCGATCATCGCGGTGTGCACCGGCGCTTCGCTGGCGCTGGTGATCGTCTATCTGATCATGGCGCAACCCATGTACACGGCGAATGCCCGCATCATGATGGATACCCGTCAGGCGCAGGTGCTGGACAAGGACAGCAACGCCAACAGCGCCCTCATCGATACCGGATATGTCGATAGCCAGGTTGAGGTCATCAACTCGGACGACCTGATCCTCTCGGTCGTCCGCCGCCTGAAGCTGACGGACGATCCGGAGTTCAATGGCTCCAATCCGGGTTTGCTTTCCATCGTCCTCGGCAAGTTCATGGCGTTGTTCAGCTCCGGAGAACCGGCGTCGCAGGAACGACTCGAGCACGCCGTGGTCGAGCAGGTTCAGAAGAACCTGAGGACGGAACGCGTCCTGACGACCTATGTCTTGTCGCTGAACTATCGCTCGCGAAGCCCTGACAAGGCCGCCAAGATCGTCAACGCCATCGCCAGCGCCTACCTTGTCGGCGCCCTGGAAGCCAAATATCAGTCCACCAAGCGGGCGACCGAATGGCTTCAGCAGCGCAGCATCGAGCTGAGCGAGCAGGCAACGGCCAGCGACCGCGCCGTGCAGACCTTCAAGGCCGAAAACAACATCGTCGGAACCAGCCGCGGCCTGATGTCCGAACAGCAATTGTCGGACCTCAACACCCAGCTGGTTCAAGCGCGGGCGTCGACGGCCGAAGCCAAGGCCCGGCTCGACCGGATCACCGCAATTTCGGACCAGGACGTCGCACAATCGACGGTGACCGATGCTCTCAACAACTCGGTCATCACCCGCCTGCGCGCGCAATATCTGGACCTCCAAGCCCAGTATGCCGACTGGTCGAGGCGCTATGGCAAGCAACATCTTGCTGCGGTCAATCTGGCCAACAAGATGGAGGAGCTGCGCAAGAACATCGCCGATGAGTTGCATCGGATCGGCGACGCCTATCGCAGCGACTATGAGATCGCAAAGAGCCGAGAAGCCTCGCTCGAGAAGAACGTAAAGGAACTCGTCGCCCAGGCCGGCGATACCGGCCAGGCTGCAGTCAAGCTGCGCGATCTCGAAAGCGCCGCCGACACCTACCGCAACCTCTACAACAACTTCCTCGAGAAGCTGCAGAGCGCGACGCAAAATCAGAGCTTTCCGCTCAGCGAGGCGCGCCTCATCAGCACCGCCACCAAGCCGGATCGCAAGAGCTCGCCGCGCACGGTCCTGGCGCTGGTGGGAGGCCTGGTGGGCGGCCTGTGCCTCGGCTTCGGCGCCGCCTTCGCCCGTGAACTGCTCAGCGACGTGTTGCGGACCCCTGGCGAGGTCGAGGACGAGCTCGGCGTGAAGTGCCTCGGGGTCCTGCCGGACATTCGTCCGCCGACGAAGACCGGCGCGTTGCTTTCGACGTCCGCGAAGACAGGTCCACCCGATCTGTCCCGCTACGTCGTCGATCATCCATTCTCGCGGTTTGCCGAGACGTTGCGCAACATCAAGGTATCGATCGACGTTGCGCGCCTGACCCGCGAGATCAAGGTGATTGGCATCGTGTCGTCCCTTCCCAAGGAAGGAAAGACGACGGTGGCGGCCAACTTCGCCCAGTTGATCGCCCTCACCGGACATCGCACGGTGCTGATCGACGGCGATCTGCACACGCGCTCGCTCACGCGAGAGCTCGCGCCGAACGCCAAGAGCGGACTGGTAGAGGCGCTCAGCGATCCGGCCAGCCTCGGCTACCATGTGCAGCGGAGCAAGGAGACAGGGCTGGATTTCCTGCCGTCCGTCGTGGCCTCCCGCATGGTCAATTCGGCCGATGTCATTGGATCGAAGGCGATGGCCGATCTGCTCAAGGTGCTGAAGGAGCACTATGAGTACATCGTGATCGATCTTGCCCCGGTGATGCCGGTGGCGGATTCAAAGGCCGTCAGCTTCCTGATCGATGCCATGGTCTATGTGATCGAGTGGGGGCAGACGACGCGAAGCGCTCTTCAGGAGTCGGTCTCCGGGTCGGAAGTCCTGCAGAAGAAATTGCTCGGCGCCGTGCTCAACCGCGCCAATCCGAAAATGCTCAAGCGCATCGAGGCGTACAAGGGCAAGCACCACAACAGCTATTACGTCGAGCATGCCTAAAAGGCAGAGGCGCGGCGCCGCGCCCAGCCGAATTGTAAAGACGTCGGGCCCGCTGCCATTTGGCAGCGGGCCTTTTTTCGCGTCTTGCGCAACTGTCGCCTGAAGAGGAACGAGTGCGCCTTCGCACCACGAGACGGAAGATTGCGCCGAGCCCACCTCAGACTGGCGAGGCCTCCGTATTCGTCCGGAATCCACAACTTGCAGTTATTGCTCTAGCCAAAAGCAAGGATTGACGAAGGCGGCGATGGCGAGGACAGTGCGCCAATTGGCAATCATTCATCGGTAATACGAGACAATCCGGTCCTCGATGCTTCAAACTGCTGAAACTTTGGGCATCTTTCTTTCTGGGTTCCCTGAGGCTAACCTCGGCTGATATTTGTCGTTCATTTCCGGCGGGCTCGGAATGCTGATCGTCCTGACGATTTTGACTATTTGGGTTCTGCTCAACATCCTGTTCGTGTTGATCGTGGTTCCCCCCCGTAAACCGCGTCCCCAGCCGATGGCGACGACACTCTCACCCGCGCCAATCGACCCGAGCCAAAGGGAAATCGAGCAGGACGAACCCTTCTCGATCCGCCATGTCATCGTTTCCGTCGCGATGGGAGCTTTCTTCGTGCTGGTGCCGCCGTTGCTTGCCTTGCGCGACGCGATCATGCGGCTCTTCAGCAGGTCGTCGAGAGACGGAACCTGATCCCTCGAGGATCCGGTTCCGGACAGTGAAGAAATTGAACGACTAGTATGCTTCCTGGAACATCACTGCGGACGCCGTCCGGGCCATAATCTTCAGGTCGAGCCAGATACTCCAGTTGCTGACGTACCAGACGTCATATTCGACCCGCTTCTCCATCAGATCGATCGTCGGCGTTTCCCCCCTGAACCCGTTCACCTGGGCCCAGCCGGTCAGGCCCGGCTTCATGTGATGCCGGTAGACGTACTTGCTGATAATCTCGTCATAGTAATTATCATGGGCCAGCGCGTGGGGGCGCGGCCCAACCAGCGACATATCCCCGCGCAGCACGTTCCAGAGCTGCGGCAGTTCGTCGATGCTCGTCATGCGAAGGAAGCGCCCGATCTTGGTGACCCGAGCATCCCTCTTGGTCGCCTGGGCAATCGTTTCGCCGTTCTCGCAGACGGTCATGCTCCGGAACTTCCAGATCTCGAACGGCCTGCCATTGAAGCCGCGGCGCGACTGGCGAAATATGACGGCTCCCGGGGAATCCAGCTTGATCAGCACGGCAACGGTGAGCAGCAGCGGCGTCAAGACTACGAGCGCGAACAGGGCCACGCCGACGTCGAGACAGCGCTTTTGCAGCCGCTCGAGAATGGTGAGAGGCGGCCGCTGGATTTCGACCGCTACGGTTCCACTGACCGGCAGGAAGGGACGAGCGACCAGATCGGCGACCGGATCGTCCGGCAGCAGGCGTATCGGCTGCGGGACCGCGCGCAGATATGGCCCGAGCTTGCGCAGCATCGGCAATTCGTTCCAGTCGATCGCAAGCAGATATTCATCGACGTCGGCCGAGCGCGACTGACGGATCACGTCGCGAATCTGCCGCTCCCAATGGCCGTCATCCCGGTCGTCGCCAAGCACGAAATGGCGCATGACGTCGAAGCCATTTCTCCGCAGGTCCTTGAAGCGGCTGGAGGTGAAGTCGAGCGGCTTGAGGCTGAGCAGGATCACCTTGCGATCGACCAATCGGCTTCGCGCAAAGCTCGTGCCAAACACCGCCTGCCAGACGAAGCGGAGGCTGACCAAACCAAGTCCGCCGATCACGGCAAATACGATGACGGTGCCGCGGGAGAGGTTGTCGGTTGATTTCAGCAGGAAGGCCGCAACGGCAAGGATCGTCAGCGACGTCAGCCAGATAAACACCGCCTTTCGAAGCTGCCAGACGATGTTGAGCAAGCGGTGGGTAGCGTAGACATCCCGGAAATAGGCGACCGCGACGAACACCACGCCGACAAACAACCCCGCTCCCACCGAAGCGCCGTCGGCGGGTGAAGCGACGGCCGCGCCGTACAGCGAAGCCCCGGCGGCATAGCTCAACAAGATCAGCAAAAAGTCAGCCGCCATGACGACGATCTGAAATGGCCTCTGAAGAGCGCTGCCGCGCATCGACGACAGCGTGTGAGTGTTTTCAGAACCATAAGTTGCAACAGCCATTCGTACCTCTGTCTATCGAGAGAGTGTCTGACGCTCATCGTGATGCTGAAGACTCGTCACTTCCCCGCACGGAAAGTGTTGAGTGATCGCAGCGACATTGTGGCGCTGCACGCAAAACTTTTGCGGCGCACGGATCGTGCGTCGTGTTGAAATGCGCAGCGAAATTCGACGCGCTGAAAATGTCGTCACAGTGATGACATATGAGCGAACGCGTTGCCCTATTTTGAATCAAGTTCCACGTCCACCGCGATGCTTTGCCGTCGTGTGAGCGACTCCTCGCTCATCTTTCAGGCGATGGAATCCCTCGGCGAAGCACAATGAGTCATTTGCGAGAATTTCGATGATTTTCTATCTGGGCGTGCGATGCGAAATTGCGCCAAGGCATGCATCTTTGCTGCACTCTCGCCTTGAGCGATGCAATCCTGCGGACCGACCATTCGCACCGCCGGTCGCATACCAAGGTGGGCAAAAAATGCCGCGCCCTTCTTTTGGCGTGATCGAGCCGGAGAACAAGGACGCTCCCTCGCCAATTTCACGTCGTTCGTGTTGGATGGAAGCTCTCCGGTGCCGGCGACTTGGGGAAATTTTTTCGACCACCCGATCGATTGAGCGCCATGATATCTCTCGCCCGACCACGCCCGCCTATGCCCAAACCGCAATTGCCGGAGGGAGTCCGCATCTATGCGATCTCGGACATTCATGGATGCGCACATCTGCTCCAGCCGATGTTGCGGGTGATCGACGCCGACATCGCCTGCAGCCGGCCGCGCTACGCGATCGAGGTCTTCATGGGCGATTACATCGATCGCGGCCCGGATACGCGCTCCACCCTCGACGTCCTCGTCGAACGGAGCCGCCGGGGCAACGCGGTCTTCCTCAAAGGGAATCACGAGGCATTTCTGGTGAGGGTGTTCGAAGACCCTTCACTGTTCGAGGATTGGATTGCCGTCGGCGGGACCCAGACGCTGATGTCCTACGGGCTCGCGCCGCCGGACCTGAAGCGCGACGAGCCGGCATCGATCATGCGCGATCTGATTCGGGCGATGCCCACCGAGCATCTGGAATTCCTGGACAATCTGCGGCTGAGCTTCAGTTGCGGAGACTTCTTCTTCGTTCACGCCGGCGTTCGCCCCGGCGTTCCATTGGCCGAGCAGACGGAGCGCGATCTACTCTGGATTCGCGAAGAATTCCTGCGCAGCGAGGAGCAGTTCGGCAAGTACATCGTGCATGGCCATACGCCGGTCCGCAGCGCCGAATTCATGGCGAACCGCGTCAACATCGACACCGGCGCCTATGCGACCGGCAACCTCACCCTGATGAGCATCCAGGGCAGCCGCATGCTCGCGGTATGACGCGGAGCCTTGGTTCGCGACGGCTAGCCCATCGGACCATGGCATCGACCTCGACCGGATCTAGTTGAGCAAGCGGGGCTTTTCCAGCCGCGCGCGTGTTTCAGCCATCCAATCGTTCCAGGCTCGCTCGTGCTTGACGTAAAGCTCCAGCCAGCGCTCCCCATGTCCGTCCTGTCGGACACGGCGTGCCTCGACAAGCAAATCGGCGCCTGGGCGGGAGCTCGGATTATCCAGCGCTTCGAACTCGACCGTCTCCGAGATCGTCAGCCCGACAAGCACGCGTTGTCCGGCGCCATCGACGATGTAACGCCGCGGCGCATCCTTCTTGGGTTCGCTCATCTCGTCATGCCCCATCGTACCAGTGAGATCCCGCCAGCGAATCGGACGTTGCCTAAAAGGCTCGTCGAGCGTGGCCGAACGTCGAGGTGGGAGTCGGTCCGGTCATTCGGCGCGAGGCGCCGCGGGACGGGTTCGCAGGTCTTCGTTGCACGCGCCAAGCGCGTAGCGCGTATCCCAAGGTGAGGCCAGCGCCGAAAATGAAAGCGGAGAGGAATGTAGAAGTCATGGGAGTCGCCCTAGATAGTCCGGGACTCATCAAGAGCGAGCAGTGTGTCGACATCATGGTTCTTGCCGACCTGGGGCGCCGAAAGATTGTTCATGCCTGACCTCTTACGTGCATGCGGCACAACTCCCGTGCATTGACCGCTGCGATCAAGATCACTCATTAGAGTCACTCTATATAAAGAGATGTCCTCGCGATCCCGATCTGTCCAAAGGCTGCTGCCGTCGAACGGACCTGGCACGCCCTCCCACGAACAGGAAATTTCGGGCCAACCGGCCAATCCATGCCCTTGCAACCAGTCGGGACCCGTCGCATTATTTCGCATCTCATATTACGAGGGATTCAATCCAATGAACGTCCGCGCCCTTATTCCATCCATTGCCCTGTCCGCTCTCGGTCTCGCTTTGACAGCATCCGTAGCACCGGCCGCCGAGCTGGCGGTTGCTCCAGCACATCAGCGCGCGGCCTACGCGCAAACCGGGGTCGTGCTGTGGGATGACGTTTATCCGCCCGCGATCTACGGCCCGCAACTTCGCTCCGTCGAAGAAGTCGCAGCCATGAAGGCGCAGGCGCGTCCGGTGTCCCAGCGCTGGTGGGGCTATTGGTACGTTCGGTGAGCGCGGGAGCGCTTAGCTAAGAGCGCCCTGAGAGGCCAGCCACCTTCGACCCAGCGACCTTCGACCACAGACCGCCGATCCACCGGATAGCCGGTGGCGGCGGTTTTTGCGTGGGCTCGCGCGTCGATTGCCGGACGGCGGCTCCGGAGACAGGCCGGCAGGCGGCCAACGCCTTCTCCGAAGCCGGTTCCCTCTCAGCTCAACAGGAAGTTGCCGTTGTGCAGCGTGCCGCTCGCATTCTGCAGGCTCACATCCATATCACTCGTTCCGTCGCCATCGATATCGATCTGAAGATAGTCGTTACCCGGCCCGAAGTTCTGCAGATGAGCCGAGGCCTGGTTGCCGCCGAGCAACGCCGCATTCTCCACGTACTCGATGTGACCGCCGGCGACGCTGATGCCTGAGAACGTAAAGCTGTCATTGTCGGCATCGAAACTGTGAATGGTATCCGCGGCACCGGCGGCGGAATCCGCGGTGCTGACGAAGCGGAAGTTGTCATGGCCCGCGCTGGCGAAGATCTCGTCCGCACCTGCGCCGGCAGTGATCGTGGTGTTACCCGACGCATTGCCGATCGTGATCCTGTCGAAATTCGCGGCGGCATTGACGGTTTCGACATTGGTCACCGTGATGTCATAGACATTCGCGTTGAAGTTCAGAGTGTCGTCGCCGCCGCCGAGATCAATCACGTTCGCCGGGCTGCCCTGCAACGTCAGAATGTCGTTCGACGAGCTCCCGTTGAGCAGATTCACGTTCCACAGATTGTCGAACGAATTGCTGCCTGCGGCGAGATTCAGGACGTTGGCCGTCCCTTCACCGAGATTGACCGACACTCCGGACACGGTGTTCAGAAGCGTGACCATATCGTCCGACGGGTTGAGATTGCCGGTAAAATCACTGCCGTTGAGGTTTTCGACGCCATTGATGCTGACCGAATTCACCCCATTGGCGAGCGACACCAGATCGTTTCCACCGCCCATGTCGATGACGATGCCGTCGACGGTATTCGTCAAGCTGACTGAATTATCGCCTGAATTGCCGTTGATGTGTTCGACGCTGAGCGCGGCGAATGCCGCGAAGTTTCCGTTGAGAACGATCGTATCCTCGCCATCGCCGAGGTCGACCGCGACGCCGTTGGCCGCGGCGATCGCACCGGTCACGGTCAAGGTATCGTCGCTCGCGGTTCCGTGCACGTGGTTGACGTCGTAGATGTTCACGAACGAGTTCGCGCCGGCTGCGAGATTCATCGTATTGTCGCCGTTGCCGAGGCTGATGTGCAGGCCCGTGACAATCGTCGATAAGGTGAGCACGTCGTTGACGCCGGGCGCCACACCGAAATCGGACCCGCCGACTCCCTCGACACCGATCAGGCTGAGCGTGTTGGCGCCGCCCGCGAGATTGAGCTGATCATTGCCGCCGCCGAGATCGACGACCAGTCCGTTGGCGGTCGTCGTGAGGTTGACGAACTCATCATTGCCGTTGCCGATCAGGTTTTCGACACCCGAGAGATTGAGCGTGTAGCCGTTACCGAAGGTGCCGTTGAGCAGGACGGTATCGCCCGTCCCGACTCCCAGATTGATCCCGTGTCCGAAGATGTTGGCTCCGACGCGAAGATAATCATCTCCAGCCGTTCCGATCACGGGTGCCGTGTTAGAGAACTGTTGCGTCGAGAGGTCGATCGGACTGCCCGAAGCTCCCGACGACAGCAGCACGATGGCGTCGCTAAACTGCAGCGCTTCGACGTTGGTCAGGGAGTCGGTGCCGTCGCGGTTCGCAACATTGTCTTGAACCTGGACCGTTCCAGCCGTCGTGACGGTGTATTGCGATTGCGCACCCGAGAAGATCGCCATGTCGGAGCCGGCCTCGCCGTCGATCGTATCGTTGCCGCCCTGGCCGGTGATGCCGTCATTGCCGCCGCCCGCGTTGATCGTGTCGCCACTGCCGCCGCCGAAGAAGAACTCGTTGTTCGAGCTCCCGAGCAACGTGTCGACCTGGTTCGAACCCTGGACGCTGTTGACGCCTCCCGTGATGAAGTCTGCGCCGGCCGCACCGCTCACAGTTCCCGTCGAAAGATCGACGGAAACTCCACCCCCGCTCGCCTGAGAATACGAGACCCGCGTATTGCCGTTGCCGGTGATGGTATCGTTACCGAGCAGGCCTTCGAACAGGTTGAAGGTGCCGAACGATCCGGCCGAAGTCACGCCGGTGAAGCCCGCGGCATTGTAGGTGTCGTTCTGGTTGCTGCCGGTCGCACTGTTGACGCCCAGATAGGTATCGGTGCCGACAGAACTGCCGCCGGTCGCAGTCCCCGCCTGCAGGTTGATCGTCACAGCATCGGTCGCGCTGGAATAGATGATGCGGGTGTTGCCATTGCCGGTGATCCCATCGTTGCCGGCCAGGCCCTCGAACTGGTTGAAGTTGCCGTTGTTGCCGACATTGTTGGTTGCGCCGTTCTGGAAACCGACTGCGCCGAAATTCGTGGCCGTGAAGACGTCGTTGAACGTGGTGCCCTGGGCACCCTCGATTCGGCGGAACGTATCATTGCCAATCGAACCGTCACCGGTCGCGGTGCCTGCCGTGAAGTTGATGGTGACCGGGCCGGTGGAGAAGTAGATGTTGTTGTAGCTGATGACATCGAAGCCACCTCGGCCGTCGATGAAGTCGTCACCGGCAAGTCCGGTGAAGGTCTCCGTGGCCGTGGTGATATCGCTGCCGCTGATGGTGTCGTTGAACATCGAGGCCATCACGGCGTTGACGCCGCTGAACGTATCGTTGCCCGTGGATAAGTCACCGCTTGCAGTACCTGCCAGCAGATCGACCGTCACCGCGCCGGTGGCGTTGGTGAATGCAACGCGCGTGTTGCCGTTACCGGTGATGCTGTCGTTACCTCCCATGCCGATGAATTCGTTGAAGGTGAGGTTGGAACCGGCATTTTGACTGCCCCCGCTGAAGCCAACGGCGTTGAAGACGTCCGCAGCGTTCGAGCCGCGCACGGACTCAACCGATCGCAGCGTGTCGGTGCCGACCGTCGCAGCGTCGCCTGTCACGGTTCCCGAGGCCAGTTGAACGTTGATCCCGCCCATTGCGGCCGGGTCGAGCGCGTAGTCCGCCCGATCGAAGCCAGCCCGGCCGTCGATGAAGTCATCGCCGGCGCGGCCTTCGAAGATTTCCACGGTTCCGGCGCCGTTGGTGCTGCCGAGCAGTTGGTCGCCAAACCCAGAGCCGACAACTCCCCCAAAGCCCGAGCCCACCAGGGTATCGGTACCGACCGAAGCATCTCCCGTCGCCGAATGGGCCGCCAAATCGACGGTCACGCCGCCCGTTGCGTTGGCATACGAGATGCGCGTCAGGAGCGCACCCAGGCTGTTCATCGCGCCCGTGATGCTGTCGTTCCCGCCGCGGCCTTCGAACTCGTTGAAGCCCACATTGGTCCCGGCAATACCGGTATCGCCCGCAAAACCGGTCGCGTTGAACGTGTCGGCATAGTCGCTGCCCACGATCCCCTCAACGTTCATCAGCGTGTCAGTGCCGACCCCTGGACCTGTCACCGAGCCTGCCGCAAGATTTGCGGTAATGCCGCCCGTTGCCGCGACATAGTCGGCGCGGTCGAAGCCGAGGCCGCCGTCGAGCAGATCATTACCATCGAGGCCCTTCAGCCGGTCGTTGCCGCCGAGGCCGCTCAGGCTGTCGGCATAGGCGGTGCCGACCAGTGTATTTGCACCGGCGTCACCGACGAGATGCACGCCCTGCCCCAGGATGAAGTCGGCAGCCGTGAGGTTCGACAGCGTCACGTTCAGCAGCGTGAGGGTGTCGCCATTGCCGAAGTTGATGACCGTGTTCGGCCCCTGTTGGGTGGCAAGCGCCTGAACGTCGGCAAGAGTCGAGACACCAGGGATCCCCGTGAGGTCGATCTTGTCGGCATCCGTCTGCAGGAAGTCGCCGATGGTGTCGGCGCCGCCGCCGGCAGCGTAGATAAAGGTGTCTGCACCGATGCCGCCGTTCAGGCCGTCGTTGCCGGCACCGCCGCCAAGCAGATCGTTGCCGCCGTTGCCGAACAGCTGGTCGTTGCCGCCAGAACCGGTGATCGTGTCGTTGAAGTTCGAGCCCGCAGCGTTGGTCACCCCTCCCAAAATGGTGTCATGACCTACCGAACTGTCGCCGTCCACAGTACCGCTTGCGAGATTAACGGTCACGCCGCCGGTCGCGTTGGCGAACAGCAGCTGCGTGCTGCCGTTGCCGGTGATGAGGTCATTGCCGGCGAGGCCCTGGAAGGAATTGAAGCCGATGAAGCCGGTCGCGTCGTAAGTATCGGCGAAATTGCTGCCATAGACGCTGTTGACGCCCGTGAAGGTGTCGTGCCCGACCGACACGTCGCCCGTGACCGAGCCGGCGTTCAGGCCGACGGTGACGCCGCCGGTGGCATTCGTGTAGAGCAGTCGTGTGCCGCCGTTGCCGGTGATCTGGTCATCACCGCCGAGGCCCTCGAACTGGTTGAAGCCGCCATTGTTGCCGACATTGAGCGCACCGGCCTGGCCATAGCCCGTCGCCACATAGGTGTCGGCGTAGCCCGTGCCCTGAATCCCCTCGATCGAACGCAGCGTATCGGTGCCGATCGACGCGTCGCCGGTCGCCGTGCCCGCCGCCATGTCGACGCTCACACCACCCGTGACCGTGCTGAGGCTGTTGTAGATCGCCGTGTCGAAGCCGGCGCGGCCGTCGATGTAGTCGTCGCCGCCAAGACCGGTGAAGTTGTTGTTGAAGCTGCTGCCGAGCAGCGTGTCGGTGAAGGTCGAGCCCTGCACCGCATTCACGCCGGTGAAGCTGTCGGTGCCCTCGGTCGCACCCGTGGCGCTGCCGGCAACCGTAACCGCATTCGTGGTCCCGACGACGCTGGTCTCGAGGTCGACGCTGACGCTGGAGGCCGCGATCTGGTAGTTCAGGCGGGTGGAACCGTTGCCGATGATGGTGTCGTTGCCGCCAGCGCCGGCGAAGTCGTTGAAGGCGCCGGAGGAGCCGACATTGGTCGCCCCGGCCTGACCGAACCCGGTCGCATCGAACGTGTCGTCGAAATTGGTACCGCGGGCCGCCTCGACGTTGCGGATCGTGTCGGTGCCGACCGTCGCATCGCCGTTCACGGTGCCCGCGGCGAGGTGAACATAGATGCCTGAGGTGGTCGTCGTATCCGAATTGTAGGTGACCTGATCGTAGCCGCCGCGGCCGTCGATATAGTCGTCGCCGCCGCGACCTTCATAAGTCTCGTAGGTGAAGGCCGCATTGTCGCTGCCGTAGAACGTGTCGTTGGAGGCCGAGCCCCAGATCGTCGAGACGTTGGAGAAGGTGTCGTGGCCGACGGAGGCGTCGCCGTCCGCGGTCCCGGCTCCGATATCGACGGTGACCGCGCTGGATGCGCTCAGATAGGACAGTCGCGTCACCGCCTGCCCCAGGGCGTTGAGATCGCCGACGACGCTATCGTCGCCGCCGCGCCCTTCAAACTCGCTCTGTCCGGCGGCTACGCCGGGCAGACCGGTCGAGCCGGTAAACCCGGCCGCGTTGAACGTGTCGGCATAGTTGCTGCCGAGGATGCCCTCGACATTCGCCAGCACGTCTGTCCCGACGCCCGGGCCGGCCACCGAGCCGGCCGCAAGATTGGCGGTGATGCCTCCCGTTGCATCGCCGTAATCGGCGCGGTCAAAGCCTACGCCGCCGTCGAGCTGGTCGTTGCCGCCGAGCCCTTGCAGGACGTCGTTGCCGCCGAGGCCGCTCAAATTGTCGGCATAGACCGTGCCGACCAGCGTGTTCGGATTGGCATCGCCGATCAGGTGAACGCCTGGCGCGAAGATGAAATCCGCAGCAGTCAGGTTCGATAGAGTCACGTTCTGCAGCGTCAGGCTGTCGCCATTGCCGAAATTGATGAACGTGTTCGGTCCCTGCTGCGAGGTGATCGCCTGCACGTCAGCGAGGTTGTAGATGCCTGCGCCCGAAAGGTCGATCTTGTCGGCTTGCGCATGCGAGAAGTCGCCGATGAAATCAGCGCCGCCGCCGCTGACATAAACGAACGTGTCAGCGCCGCCGTTGCCGACCAGATTGTCGGCGCCGCTGCTGCCCTTCAGCGTATCGTTGAAGTTCGATCCGGACACGCCGTTCACGCCACCGGTGATGGTGTCATGCCCGACCGAAGCATCCCCACTGACGGTGCCGCTGGCGAGATCGACAACGACGCCGCCAGTGGCGTTGGCGAACAGCAGCTGCGTGCTGCCGTTGCCGGTGATGAGGTCATTGCCGGCGAGGCCCTGGAAGGAATTGAAGCCGATGAAGCCCGTCGCGTCGTAAGTATCGGCGAAATTGCTGCCATAGACGCTGTTGACGCCCGTGAAGGTGTCATGCCCGACCGACACGTCGCCCGTGACCGAGCCGGCGTTCAGGCCGACGGTGACGCCGCCGGTGGCATTCGTGTAGAGCAGTCGTGTGCCGCCGTTGCCGGTGATCTGGTCATCACCGCCGAGGCCCTCGAACTGGTTGAAGCCGCCATTGTTGCCGATATTGAGCGCACCGGCCTGGCCGTAGCCGGTCGCCACATAGGTGTCGGCGTAGCCCGTGCCCTGAATGCCCTCGATCGAACGCAGCGTATCGGTGCCGATCGACGCGTCACCGCTCGCCGTGCCCGCCGCCATGTCGACGGTCACACCGCCCGTGACCGTGCTGAGGCTGTTGTAAATCGCGGTGTCGAAGCCGGCGCGGCCGTCGATATAGTCGTCGCCGCCAAGACCGGTGAAGTTGTTGTTGAAGCTGCTGCCGAGCAGCGTGTCGGTGAAGGTCGAGCCCTGCACCGCATTCACGCCGGTGAAGCTGTCGGTGCCCTCGGTCGCACCTGTGGCGCTGCCGGCAACCGTAACCGCATTCGTGGTCCCGACTGTGCTGGTCTCGAGGTCGACGCTGACGCTGGAGGCTGCGATCTGGTAGTTCAGGCGGGTTGAGCCGTTGCCGATGATGGTGTCGTTGCCGCCGGCGCCGGCGAAGTCGTTGAAGGCGCCGGAGGAGCCGACATTGGTCGCCCCGGCCTGACCGAATCCGGTCGCGTCGAACGTGTCGTCGAAATTGGTGCCGCGGGCGGCCTCGACGTTGCGGATCGTATCGGTGCCGACGGTCGCATCGCCGTTCACGGTGCCCGCGGCGAGGTGAACATAAATGCCCGACGTAGTCGTCGTATCCGAATTGTAGGTGACCTGATCGTAGCCGCCGCGGCCGTCGATGTAATCGTCGCCGCCGCGACCTTCATAGGTCTCGTAGGTGAAGGCCGCATTGTCGCTGCCGTAGAACGTGTCGTTGGAGGCCGAGCCCCAGATCGTCGAGACGTTGGAGAAGGTGTCGTGACCGACCGAGGCGTCGCCATCCGCGGTCCCGGCCCCGATGTCGACGGTGACCGCGCTGGATGCGCTCAGATAGGACAGTCGCGTCACCGCCTGCCCCAGGGCGTTGAGATCGCCGACGACGCTATCGTCGCCGCCGCGCCCTTCGAACTCGCTCTGGCCGGCGGCTACGCCGGGCAGACCGGTCGAGCCGTTAAACCCGGCCGCATTGAACGTGTCGGCATAGTTGCTGCCGACCACCCCTTCGATGTTGACCAGCGTGTCCGTCCCGACGGCGGGTCCCGAGACGGTGCCGGCCGCGAGGTTGACGGCGATGCCGCCGGTCGTATCGGTATAGATGGCGCGGTCGAAGCCGGAGCCGCCGTCCAGGAGATCGCTGCCGCCGAGGCCCTGGAGGCGGTCGTTGCCGCCGAGACCGCTGATGGATTCGGCATTGGCGGTGCCGACGAGGTCGTTCGCGTTCTCGTCGCCGACGATCGGCGCGGCCGGCGTGCCGAACAGGAAATCGCTCGCCGTCAAGCTGTTCAGATCGACGTTCTGAAGCGTGAGGCCGTCACCCGAGCTGAAGGTGATGACCGTGTTGGGGCCGCTCTGCACCGCGTGCGCTTGCAGGTCAGAGAGACTGAAGATGCCGTAGACCCCGGTCAGATCGAGCTTGTCCTGGCCATGGACGAAGTCCTGGACGAAGTCGAAGCCGCCGCCGCTCGAATAGACGAAAGTGTCCACACCGGCGCCGCCACTGAGGAAGTCGTTGCCGGATCGACCATCCAGGGTGTCGTTGCCGTTGCTGCCGGAGAGGCCATCGTTGCTGGCGCTGCCGACAATGGCGTCGTTGAAGTTGGACCCCAGAACGTTGAACACGCCACCGGTGATGATGTCGTGGCCGACCGAGCCGTCGCCATCGGCCGTGCCCGCGGTGAGGTTGATGCTCACGCCGCCGGTCGCGTTGCCATACTGGATCTGCGTATTGCCATTGCCGGAGATGGTGTCGTTTCCGGCATTGCCCTGGAATGTGTTGAAGTTCGCGTTGGCGCCGGTGAAACCCGTTGCGTCGTAAACGTCATCAAGACTGCTGCCCACGGCGCTGTTGACGCCGGTGAACGTGTCGTGACCGGTCGAGCCGTCACCGGTGGCGGTGCCACCCGCGAGATTGACGGTCACCCCGCCGGTCGCGTTGGCGAAAATCAGGCGCGTGTTGCCGTTACCGGTGATGACGTCGTCACCACTCAGCCCTTCGAACTGGTTGAAGGTCCCGTTGTTGCCGATATTGGCCCCACTCGCGCCGTAACCGGTCGCATCGTAGGTGTCGTCGAAGTTGGTGCCCTGAATGCCCTCGATCGATCGAAGTGTATCGATGCCGTTCGATGCATCGCCGGTGACGATGCCGGCCGCCATGTCGACGGTGATGCTTCCCGTGATGAAGAAGATGTTGTTGTAGGACGAGACGTCGAAGCCGCCGCGACCGTCGATATAATCGTTGCCGGCAAGGCCAGTGAATGTGTCGTTGGTCGCCCCGCCCAGCAGCGTGTCGTCGAACATCGATGCCTGAACGGCGTTGACGCCGCTGAATTGGTCGGTTCCGACGGATGAATCGCCGGTGGCAAAGCCAGTGACGAAGTCGACCTGGACGCCAGCCGTCGCGTTGTTGAAACCGAGCCGCGTGAAGCCGTTGCCGGTGACGATATCGTCACCGCCATTGCCGGTGAACTCATTGAACGTCCCGTTCGAGCCGGCATTGACGCTGCCCGAGCCGAAACCGACGGCATTGTAGGTATCGGCGAAGTTGGTGCCGCGGATCGCCTCGATCCCGCGCAACGTATCGGTTCCGATGGTCGAATCGCCGGTCACGGATCCGGCGGCGAGATTGACCATAATTCCAGTCGTGGTGTTCGGATCGACATTGTAGTCGACGCGGTCATAGCCACCGCGGCCGTCGATGTAGTCGTTGCCCGCAAAGCCCGAATACACCTCCGCGGTGAACATCGGATTGTTGCTGCCCAGAATCGTGTCGTTATAGGCGGAGCCCCAGACGCCGTTGAAGCCGGACCCGACGAGCGTGTCGTGACCGACCGATGCATCACCCTGCGCATAGCCGGCGGCGAGATCCACCGTCACCGCCCCGGTGGCGCTGACATAGGAGACGCGCGTCAGCTCAGCACCCTGGCTGTTGGTGTTGCTGATGATGGTGTCGTCGCCGCCTTTGCCTTCGAACTCGTTGTAGCCGACGGGGCTACCCGGGACATGGGCGTCGCCGGTGAAGCCCGCCGCGTTGAACGTATCGGCAAAGTCGCTGCCGATGGCAGCTTCGATGTTGACGAGGGTATCTGTTCCCACGCCCGCGCCGGACGCCGTTCCGGCCGCGAGGTTGATCGTGACGCCGCCGGTTGCGTCGGTATAGACGGCGCGGTCGAAGCCCGGGCCACCGTCGAGGATGTCGTCACCCGAGCCGCCGCCGAGATAGTCCTTGCCGGCGCCGCCAAAGAGGATGTCGTTTCCGTCACCAGCGCTGATGCGATCGTTGCCGTCCTGGCCGTCAATCAGATCGTTGCCTGCTCCGCCCGAAAGCACGTCATCGCCGAGCGAGCCGAACAGGGCGTTCCCGACCGGGGTCAGCACGGCATTCGAAACCTCCGTGTCCAGATTTTCGACAAAGCGGTCTGTGAGCTGATCAATCGATTGTTGATCCGAAAAATCGGTCGCAGCCAACTGGTCGGCGGCCGCGCCTTGAGCGACCTGACCGGCCTGCGCCAGCTCGGTGACGCTCGTGGCCCCCTGAATGCTGTCGTTCGCGGCAGCAACGACCTCGATAACCGTCGCGGCGGCCGCCGCGTCGACGCCGGTGGACGTGACGACGCTCTGAACCGTTTCCGAAGACGCCAGATCGAAGACGGGCGCGCCGCTCAGGGAGGCCGTAATGGCGCCTGCAATGGCTGTAATGACCGCGCCCGTCTCCACGCCGACGGCCGACACCTGGGCGACCGTGCTTTGGACCTGGATAGCCGCCGCAAGCACCGCCGTTGCCGTCGGATCGCCATTCACCGCAGCGGGCACGGGATCGTACGACAGCAGGTCAATGGGGTTGGCGGGATCAGAGGCGAGATCGACGTTGAACGCGGCCGCAATGGCGTTGATGGCTTGGTCCACCGTCAGCGGGTGCTCGTCGTTTGCCGTGCTATCGACCAGCGCAACGATCAATGTCGTCAGCGGAGTGATGACGGTGGAGCCCTCCGGCGCCCTCAGCACACCGGCGACCTGCAGCCCCGTCGAGATATCGACGCCGCCGATACTCACGAGCGGACCGGAGCCGCCCGCCAACGTAAAGCTGCCGTCAGCCCGCGTCGTCGTGTACGCCTCGCCTGCGTCAAGTATTCCGTTGTTGTTGGCGTCAGCAAATACGGTCGCCCCGCCGATATAGCCGTCGATATCCAGCGCATTGATCTCGTTGGCACCGGACGTCACGGTCAGCGCGAGCTCGGCTGAGCTCACCGCCTGATGAATGCCGTCGTCGGAGATGGCGGTAACCTGCAGTGTGAACGGATCGGTGCTGCCGACGGCGTGGTTCGGAATCAGGACGACGTTCTGAATGGAGTCGCCCGTCACGAGCCAGACGCCGTCCCCGATCGCTGCGCCGTTCTGGACCGTAAAGCTCGACGGCACGCCCTCGATCTTCACCGACAAGGTGCTGCTCTGGTCAACCTTATCGGCGGCAATGTGAAGCGTGATGTTTCCGTCGGCGGCGCCCGATGAGCCCTGAACGCTCAGATTCGGCGCGTCCTGCGCGCCATGGATATCGAAGCTGATGTTCTTTGTCGTGCCGTCGACCGACGTAACCGTGAAAGTCTCCGTCCTGGTGTCGTTGGCGCCGAGATACTGAATAGCGGCGTTGTCGACCGAATAGGTGTAGTGGCCGTCGGCCTGCAGCGTCACCGTGCCGAGGTTGCTTGGTGCCGTGATCTCGCCAGCCTGGAACGCGGCCTGATTCTGGTCGGCGTCGAGGATGGACAGCTGCCCGGACGCCGTCAGCTGGCCGTCCTCGGTGACGTCGTGATCGCCAACATTGCCGATGGTCGCGCCGTCGTCCTCGCCGTGGATTGTGAACGTGACATCCTTGGAGGTGCCGTCCTGAGAGGTGACCCTGAACGTATCGATCTTGGTTTCGCCGGCTCCGAGATATTGCGCGGCGTTGTTGGCGACGGTGTAGGTGTAGCTGCCGTTGGCCGAGAGGTTCAGCGTGCCGAGATTGCCCGGCCCTGTGAGCACGCCGGCCTGGAACGAGGACTGGCCCGCGTCCGGGTCGCTGACCGAGATGCTGCCCACGGCGGTCAGATTCCCGGCGTTGTTCGCCGCAAGGTCTTCCGTCACATCGGCAATGGTGGGATCGCCGATCGTCGCCGCGTGATTGCCGCCGGCCGGGCCGTGAACGGTGAAGCTGACCTGCTTGGTGGTGCCATCGACAGCGGTCACGGTGAAGGTATCGACCTTGACGGTACCGGCCGCCAGATTATGCGCAGCGCTTTCGGCCACGACGTAGACATAGCTGCCGTCGCCCGACAGCAGCAGGAAGCCGAGATTGCCGGCAGCGGAGCCAACGGCCGGCTTGAACGCCGCTTCGCCCTGATCAACGTCCGTGATTCCGATGCTGCCGGATGCGGTGAGCACGAGTGCGGACGGATTGTCGTAGACATCGTGAATCGTGGGTGTGCCGATCACCGCCGCGTCATTGACGCCCTTGATGACGAACGAGATTTGCTTGGCCGTGCCGTCGAACGACTTGACGGTGAAGGTTTCGACCTTGGTGTCGCCCGCACCGAGATATTGCACGGCGCTGTTGGCGACCGAATAGTTGTAGGTGCCGTTGGCATTCAGCGTCAATGCGCCCAGATTGCCCTGCCCTGTGATCACGCCGGCCTGGAACGTGGACTGGTTCTGGTCGGCATCCGAGATCGAGATCGTGCCTGACACCGACAGCGTCGGCGTGCTCGCGTCCTCGGTGACGGTGGTGAAGGCGGGCGCGCCGATCACGGCGGCATCGTTGGTGCCGTGAACCGTGAAGGAGACCTGCTTGGCCGTGCCGTCCAGCGCGCTGATCGTGAACGTCTCGACCCTGGTCTCGCCGGCGCCGAGATATTGAACGGCGCTGTTGGCGATCGAATAGGTGTAGCCGCCGTCGGCTTTCAGGGACAGCGTGCCGAAATTGCCCACCGCGGATACCACGGTGGTCTTGAACGCCGATTCGCCTTGATCGACGTCGGAGATCGCGATCGTCCCGCTGAGCTTCAGGGTCGGATTGCGGGAATCCTCGGTGACATCGGCAGCCGAAGGCGTGCCGATGATTGCGGCATCGTTGGCGCCCTGGATCGTGACGGTCGCCGTCGCCGTCGATGTCAGGCCGGCGCTGTTGGTTACGGTGTAGGTGAAGCTCTCGCTCGCGGACTGGCCGGCGCGCAGCGACTGGAACGTCGATCCCGGCGTATAAGCGATGCTGTGGCCGTCGGCGGCGATGCTGACCGTCCCCAAAATTCCCTGCGTGTTGACGGAGGTGACGCGCAGCGTCCCGCCCGCGGGGTTGGTGTCATTGGCGAGGACGTTGATCGCGGTGGCGCCGGCATCCTCGCCGATCGTGACCGCATTGGCATTGGCGACCGGATTCTGCACGAGCGAAACCTGGAAGACGGCGTCGTTGTAGTCGGCGTCGCCCGGCGCGGTGTAGGTGCCGTTGGACCTGCGCGTCGCGGCGGAGTCCTCCCAGGCGATGGTGCCGGTTGCGCCGTCGGCGGTGTCGCCGGCGAGCTTGGCTGCCGTCTGCTGGCTGCCCATGACCGATGAGGCATAATCGATGCCGCCTGCGTTCTTGGAGGTCTCGGTGAACAACGCATTGGCGCCGGCGCCCCTGAGCAGGTCGGGCTTGCCGGCAACGTAAATGACGTTGCCGTTGGCATCGACATCGGCGACCGCCCAGGTGCCGTCCGAGAGCTTGATGACCTTGATGGCGCCGGAGAGATCGTCGGCATCGTTGCGGCCCGGCGCCGCACCGTCCGGAATGAGGAAGAACTGGATCTTGCCAAGATCGGCGGTGTTCACCGCGAAGTCGACATAGGAGACACCGGCGGTGAGGGCGCCAGCCCCTTGCGAATCCGCATTTGCGAACAGAATTCCGCCGAGCCCTGTTGAGCTGTTGTACCAACCAAAGGTGTTGCGATAGGCCGCGGACTCCGAGACAAAACTGGCGCGCAAAATCGTCTGGTCGCTCATGGCGAGCCCCCCTTTAACGTTCTGATGCTCAAAAGTTCGCCGTCAGCCCAACGGCGCGAGTTGGAAATGAAATGGTCTTGTTATGATTGTATCGGGTATCGATTCGACGAGGCGCCGTTGCCCGACGTCGAACGGCGAAGTCCTGTCACGGAGCGACGAAGGACTTCTGATAATTGCAAATTGTTTTCATTGTTGCGTGACTGCGTCAAGACAGCACAGCTGCTAACCTTAAGCGCAGTGTGAATCGAACTGCGCAGCCGAGAAAGCGCGCGTTCCAGGTTTGCGATTGCGCCCGATTTCGGCAAACCAGAGGATCGAAACTCTGCCGAATTGCAACACAATACGGGATGGAATGAAGCGATCGCCTTGCCTCCCCGGCTGGCCTTGACCAGATCGCTTAAGCTGCCGAGAAAATGGATTGCGACCGTTGATAGCGCAGCTGAACAATTCGCGCCGCGCCGGGCAACACATACTGCGACACTCTGACGCGCACTGATATCCCCACAGATCGATATCGGGATCCGAAAGCCGTCGTCGAGATCCGACTGACTCAAGCAAGGCAATGTCATCTCAATTCCTGGTGCGGCAAATATTTCTCTTCCATGGAATAGCGCCGGCACATCTGGACGCATGACCCGAATGGGTCATTCCGGTCCAGGCCCCGCCGCCTGCCGCAGCCATCCGCCAGACTTTCGTCAAGTGCGATTTTTCAGGAAAAACAGGCAAGGGGGGCTTGCTTCGAGCCGCCTCCTCACGAAGCATCGCCGGTCAGGGAAACGCATTCCGGGCCCCAAATGTCGGGGGACTTGCATGCATGCAGCAAGGATGCATGCGGGCTCGCAACGAAATGCGTGGGGTTAGGCGGAGGGGGCCGCGCTTGAAAGTCGACAAAATCGACGATGCGGAGCTGTCGAAGGTCTTCAATCGACTTGGCGAAGCCGCCGTGAATCCGGAAGCATGGCGCGACATCATGGATGACATCTGCAAGGCGGTGGGCGCGTCGGCGGCCCTACTCCTTCAAAGCGATATCCGGACCCCGGACGTTCCGCGCACGGCGTCGATTGCTGAGGCCACCGAGCTCTACTTCAGGAATAACTGGCACCTGAGGGACCCGCGCGCCAAGGCTTTTCCGCGCATGATGGCGGGCGAGGTCGTGACCGACCTCGATGTGATGACCCCGGAGCAGATTCGCGCCGATCCCATGTACAACGAGTTGCTGTTTCCATCCGGATATCGGTGGTTTGCCGGCATTGGCTTTTGGGCTGACAGCGCAGCGTGGGCATTGACGATCCAGCGAACCGGCCGCGAAGGCGCATTCGAGGCCGCCGACAAGCAACTGCTTGCCCAATTGGCGCCGCGCCTGACCGAGACGGCCACGCTCGCGACGGTCGTCGGCAGGGCCGCACTCACCGCGATGACCGATGTTCTGGACCGGGTCCGACAGCCCGCGTTGATCCTCAATCGGGAAGGAATGGTCCTGCGCACCAACGCGGCAGCCGAAACGGGATTCGACAACGAGATCCGCATCAGGGAGCGGCGCCTCATCCTTCGCGACAAGCATGCGATGACAAGGCTCGATCAGCTGATCAGCGCGGTGCGCTCCACGCCGGACGCTTCCACTGTCCCCGCCTCTCCGATCCTGATCCGCCGGACGACAAAGCCACCGGTCGTCTTGCGGATCCTGCCGGTGGACGGGGCGGCGCGCTCCGTCTTCCTCGGAGCCCGCGCCATGCTGATCCTGTCCAACCTCATCCCACGTCCGGCGCCGGACCCGGCGCTGATCGGCCAGGCCTTCGATCTCACCCCGGCGGAATCCCGCTTGGCCGCCCTGCTTGCAACCGGCGCATCGCTCGCCAGCGCTTCCGAGCACCTGCGCATCTCGCGCGAAACCGCCCGCAACCACCTCAAGTCGATCTTCTCGAAGACGGGCGCGCACCGCCAGTCGGAGCTGGTCACGCTTGTTTCTCAACTCGCTTGATTTGCATCGTCCAGCTCGGGACCGTGACCGAGGTCCTGAACCGCGCGTGTCAGCCATCATCCGCGGCAAACACGAACGCGCCAATTCCCTGCGAACAGGGAAATTTACAGGGAAAACGCCCACCGCAGGCCCCGCCTTGGCAACGACAATTGGCGAGAAGCACCTTAAATTGCTAGAAATCCCGAGCGTCCCGGCCTCATCGGAGCAGGGAATTTTCGCTGGCGAACAGGGACTCGCATGGCCGTGAGCAGGGAAGTGTATCCGGCGGACTTCAGTGGCGCGCCTCCCCTTGCGCCGCGCGAGCGGGGATACTGATCAGCAGCTGCCTGAATGGGCGAATTGGCCGATCGGCCCAAGGTGAAGAACCGATCTCATCCATCTATTGATCGCAAGGAGGCATTTGCCTGAAAATTTCGCGCCTTGGCGTGATCCCGGACCTGGCATAGCATTAGGGAGTTTCATGCCTCCGGGGAGGCGGCGTTTGTGATGCGCCTGCAAACGCTCTCGTTTCATGATTGGCTGGAGCACGCATTTGGACGCGAGGTTCGCATCCAGCAAGCACCTTGGTACTTCGATCCCGAGCATGATTGGTGGGACCCGCCACCAGCAGAAGCCGTGTCTTATCTCGCTCGGCTGTTTGAAGACCCGCAGACCGCGCTAGAGGGATTTGCTGACAGCCAAATCGCACAAGGCTTAACCTACCTTGTCAATACCAGCGCAAGCGGCGATAACAGATGGCTTTGTTCAACTGATGTGCCCATCAAAGATCGTATCCGCTGCGTCAAGTCCATCGCAGAACTCTTTGCCAAATTGTTCGAATCGCGGTGCACCCCCAGTTTGTCCCACCTGAGCGAAGCCGATGCCGGGACGCTAAACTGTGTCTGTTATATGTGGTGGGACGCATTTCCGTGCTTGGCTCTTGCCGACGATCCGCACCTGCCAACTCTCCACGATTGCGCGCTCCGCACGATGGAGCGCATCCTTCACCTCAACTCGATTACCTGTCAGGAGAGCGCTCTGCACGGGCTCGGACACTGGCAACGCGGCTACAGTGACAAGGTGACCCCAATCATCGACCGCTTTTGCACAGCGCATGCTAAAGCTGACTTTCGGCTCTTGGCCTATGCTCAATCTGCCCGCTGCGGGTGCGTGCTGTGACCTTGGGGACATGGCTCGATGCATGAGCAGCACGGCGGAACGCCAAATGGCGACCGAACCGTACGATTCCCGTTGCTGAAACATTCCGCCTCACGCTGCGAGGAAACGCGGTCCTTCACCTCCCGGTGATCTCTCTGAGCGGCTCGAGGTCTGCCGGAACTTTTCCGTGCCGATGTGTCAAAAGCCATATTCCGCCGATGCAATGGGCGCTGTTGCATTCCTCGCTGCAGGCGTCGGCGACGCCGCGATGACATTCGCCTTCGGCCGTAATAATCCGTCTGCGAGGCCAAACACCTGGTACACCCGGTGGGATTGCTTATCCGCGAACCAGCAATTGATGACGGGATTCCGGCGGCCGGCCCATCCGAGCTCGCGCAGTCCTCGGCGAAACGCCTCCAAGGGGCGCCAGCCAACGGTGCCCCAGGCGTCCGGCTGGACGGGCACGCCCGCAGCCAGAGCAACAGACGGCTGCAGCCTGGGCGTGATCTTGACCAAGTTCAGCAGCGTCGCTGCCACGATCATCATGAGGATCCCACCAACACTGAGCGTGATCTGCATCGCAAGCCCTTCCGATATGTCGAGCAGCGCCAGGAGGCTAGCGAGCGTCAGCAGGACGCCGAGGCAGAAGATTGGCAACGAGTGCTTGCCACAGAGGATGGCGCCGCGCATCACCGCACTCGTCAATGCTTGCCGATTGGGTGGCACGAACCATACCGCCACAACCGCTAGAGCCAAGAAATGCAATAGACGCAACGGATCGAGATTGGATTTGTCTAGCGGGTAAGCCAATTTGGTCAGCCCCTGCGGGATCAACGCTTCCAACGGCTTGACTCTCCAGCTCAATGCGATGACGAGGCTGAAGATCAGATAGAGAGCGGCAGGCACGAGCACCGTGCGAGACGTTAGCCAGGGGCGCACTCTTTCGCCCTCGATTATCATCCACGCACCAAGAACCGCCAATAACTGCCAGGCCAGTGGATTGAAAGCCCAATGGCCGCTCGGCCACGCCGGCATGGACCAGCCGAACATTTGCACCAGCGCATAAAGCGCCAGCGAGGCGCCAAGCGTCACGTTCGGCATTCGGAGCAGCAACCACAGCAACGGCGCGAAAAAGAGGTGGAGAAGCACGAAGATCGGCAATACGTCGGTATTGACCGGACGGTATTGCAGGATCGCTGCGTGGGCGAGCGCCGAGCCCGGCTGGTCCAACAGAATCCGCGTATTGCTCTCATCAGCAAGACGGTCCCCGCCTGCGAGGTGGACCAAGATGGCGCAGGCGAGCGTCAGCAGCAGAAATGCGACATAGATGTCCCAACTTCGCCGCAGGGTCCGGCGGATCACGCTGGTCCACCCCTCGCAACTCCGCACTTTGCCGTAGGCCAGCGCGCAGGTCACTCCCGAGACGAACATGAACACTTCCGCGGCATCGCTGAAGCCGTAGTTCCGTAGCGTCAGCCAACTTCCAATGTTATTGGGAACATGATCAAGAAAGATGCACCAGAGCGCGATGCCGCGGCAGGCATCAATGCGAAGGTCGCGGCTGTTGACTTTGAGCTCCGGCAGAGCGCCCGCAAATAGCTTCGGGGATGCGGTGCGATCCTGCATTGGCTTGCCTCGTCCAGGGTACGCGCAGGCTTCGAGAGGAACGAGCGAGAGGAACTGAATGTAACAAAAAGCACGCTGCGGGGTTCTGACAGCACCGCAGTCCGGAATTGCTTCACACCCACCCGGCCACGACAGCAATTGCGACAATGATGATATCGCCGGGCTGCGCACAACCCTCTGGGGAGGTGGCTGACTATCGTCATCATCGTGCAAGCGCCGCAGCCTGTAAATCGGCCGGAGGTCGGTACAGAGAGGTGCCTAGGTCCTATGACCAAGGTACCGTCCGTCCTGCCGTCCGTTTGACCTCGGTCAGACACATAATGAGCAATTCATCGCTCGCATGGACCAAGGGGCCCCGCGAGCTGCGCGCTTCACGTAGTCAGCTCCCTTCTTACCTGAAGGCGAACCGCCGGCCCGAGACGAGATGGAAGATGGACGATTTCGAAGGTGGGTGTATGATTTTCTATTGATCTCCGGGCGGCCAGAAGACGGAGAGCTTTTTTATGAAGGTGCTTGTTGTTGACGATCACGCATTGATTCGGGCCGCGCTGCACGCTGTCCTCAAGCAACTAAAGCGAGAAGCCGTCATATTCGAAGCTTCGAGCGGCCGAGAGGCCATGCACATCGTCGAGGAGCATCCCGACATCAGCCTCATTTTGCTTGATATCAATTTGCCTGATCGCGACGGCTTCTCCGTCCTTTGCGAACTGCGCGATCGCTATGCGAGGACTGCTGTCGTCATTCTCTCGTCCTCCGATGATCAAGACACAGTCAGGCGCGCCTTCAAATTCGGCGCGCTGGGTTTCATTCCGAAAACCACGGAACGCGAGGTGATGCTCAAGGCTATTGAATTGGTGTTCTCCGGCGGAGTTTACATCCCGTTGGAGATACTGGAGAAGACAGCGGGCCCACGGCATGCAAACAAGCCAGTGGCGCCCGACTCGCTCAAGGGGCTCGGGTTGACCGATCGGCAGATTGAAGTGCTTGCGCTCCTGATGAAGGGGAAGAGCAACAAGGTCATTGCCACGATACTCAATATGGCAGTGCCTACGGTGAAGAATCACATCACGGTCGTTCTCAAGACGCTCGGCGTAGCGACGCGCACCGAGGCCATCATAAAGGTCGGAAAAATGGGCTGGGAGTGGCCGCCGAAATCTGGATCATGAAACTGCCCCAGCGTCTCTCCCACCATCGTGATCCCTAAACAGCTTGTGCATGACGGCGCGGAGCTGCATTGGGTCAACCGGCTTATGCAGCAAAACGTATCCTCTATCCTTGGCGTCCCGCAGTGGTTCAGCTGCTGTATCGCCGCTGATGAGAATGGCAGGAATTGACGAGCCAAACGCCGCATTGATTTGTTCAATTGCCCTGATTCCGGTCTTCCCGCGTGCGAGATGATAGTCCGAGATGATGAGGTCGGGGCGTTGTTCGCGCTCAGCAAGTCGAACCAGTGCGGCTTCGTCGGATCCGGCGGCAAGAACCGAACATCCCCATTTGCTGAGCAATCCGCCCGTTCCCTCCTGCACGATGGGAGTATCGGCAATAACAAGAATTGCCTTGCCGTCGACTGCAAAAGCACCGGGGTGTGGTAAGTCGGCGGGCGCTGCGGCTCTGACGCATTCGTCGACCTTCGGAACCAGGATCGTGAATCGCGAACCGCGACCCACAGTCGAAGCGAGCTCAATGGGATGGTTGAGAAGCAAGCGAAGCCTGTCGACAATGGCAAGGCCGAGCCCCAGGCCGCCGGACCGGTTCTGCTCCGGAGCAGGAACTTGAAAAAACTCGCCAAAGATATTCTGCTTTTGATCCTCGGGAATGCCGGGACCGGTATCGTATACTTCGATGCGCAGCATTTCACCGCGCCGACGGCATCCGACCAGGATCCCGCCCTGCAACGTATAGCGTACAGCATTGGACACCAGATTCAGGAGTATGCGTTCGAGCAGCATGGCGTCGCTCCGCACCCAGGCCTCACTTGGCCTGACGCGTAAGCGCAAGCCTTTTTCACGCGTCGCCTGATCAAACGCCGTCTCACTTTTCTGCAACAGGCGCCCGATCGGGAATTCGGTAATGTAAGGGTTAAGCATCCCGGCATCGATTCTCGAAATGTCCAGCAGCGAATTGAACATTTCGTCCATTTCCTTGCGCGTTGCGTCGACCCGCTCGATCGTCCTCGCCCTCTCCCCCGGTTCGAGCGGCGTGCGCAGCTGGGCAACAAACAGCCCTAATGCATGTAACGGTTGCCGCAAATCATGGCTTGCCATGGCAAAAAAGCGTGATTTTGCGGCACTGGCGAGCTCCAGCTCTTGCGTTCGCTCTGCGACCTTCTGCTCGAGTTCGGCGCGCGCGCGGCGCAAACGCTCCTCCGCTTTCTTGCGCACCTCGACATCGGCGCTCAGCAACAAGCTTGGAACGGTAATGCTGATCAAGAACATCAACACCAGCAGGAACGATGCGTTAAGGTCCGTAGTTGTGAACGGGCCGCCGCCCGTGAGCGTGCCCCAGATCGTGATGCCCGCAAGCATCAGGGCGACCGTCGCGGTATCGCGTGGACCGCGGCGCAGCGCCGCCCACAACATTGGCAAGATCGCCAGAAAACCCAGTGGATCTCGGCCGGGCGTTTGCTCGATCAAAGGGCTGAAAGCAATGAGTCCAACAACCGCCGCTGTCGTGAGGACGCCGACCGTCTCCGGAAGCGCATGGCGTTGGAAGTCATGATAGCGGCTTGATGCCCAAAGCACGATAACGGGAGTAATGACCAGTGCGCCTGTCACATCTCCCAGCCACCAGGTGATCCACGCGTCGGCGAAACTCTTCTGTTCGATGTACCCGAAGATTGTCAGACTGGTCAGTCCAATGCTGGCGCTGATCGGCGTCGCGATGACGACGCAGATCACAGCAAACTTTGCGACAGAATCGGGGGTTGAAAACGTGTTACATCCGCTCGACCACCGATTAATGAGATAAGCGCCGACAACCGCTTCGAGAGCATTACCGGCCGCAATCGCGATTGCGGTAGCAACCGAGCCCGCCGTCGTCGCATTTGCGATCAACGCTCCCGCAAAAATTGCTGGCCAGGTCCGATATCCCCCCAACAGCACCGCCGCCAGCGCGACACCTGTCGGCGGCCAAATTGGCGTTGAACTGGGATGAATGGACGCGAGAGCGAGCCCACCTTTGGCCAAGACGAGATAGATGGCGCCGATTGCGACCAGACTACCGACGTAGCTGACACCTCGGCTAGAATTTGTCTCGGGAGCTAATGATCGAGGATTGGACATCGTCCACGTCCTGGACTAGGCAAATGCTTCGTCTATCGAAACTGACTTTTGATCTCTGGATCTAAGATCGCTAGATGGATACGGGCAGATGCACTCAGGTCCAATTGATCACAGCAATCCGCTGGCGGACTAAGAGACGGCACGTGCGATCGAGCTGGCCGACTTGCTGTTCAATCCCCGCGGATTGCGTCAGAACCAGTGGGACGAACAGGGCACCGTTGCACCCCGAGGAATTCGCGCCATCTCGTGTTCACCCCGAGCTTTGGGGGGATGCATCGTACGACGAAGATAGGCGCTCCGAAAGCCGGATTTGGACTTGGATCAGGTCGCTGTGCGCGACAAAGGCCTATCTCTCGTTGGAGTCTCGGGACTGAACCACTTGCACGATAGCTTGCTGCGACGTGACGGGGAAGCGGACGCTTCGTTCAGAAAAATAGAAGCATCTCCATCACCGATGAGGCGACGAGTCCGTTGCGTCGGCCGTGGCGTTGCGATGGGCGGTGCAACTCTCCCTTGATCGAACAACCCTAAAGAAGCCTGTGATCGAGTGCCATCGTTCGACGATGCACGGCGGTCGTCATGTTTGAAGCGCTGCGTCCCTTGTTCGCTATCGCTGACAAAACGGCGCACTCACTTCACCGCATTCAAGCATCTTTGAAAAAGCAGCACTGGCGTGCTCACGCCGCCAGCCGGGCGGCAATTGATCACTAGCGTGGAGCGCCCGCCTGATCCGAAGACGAATGCGCCGTACTACACGCCTTCGTCCGGATTGATCAAAGCGAATTGGCGGGCACACCGAACATTCGCCCGTATCCCGGCATGCCGGCGGCTGGGAGCCGCATCATCAACTGAGGTTAGAGCCGTGCGGCTCGGGCGCCTGCTGAACGCCGCACACACCAAAGAAATACCGCACCATCGCTCCGTGGACCGCCTCGACCGCGCTCCACAATGTGGCAGGTGCTACAGTCCAAAGCCTCGGCCAATCTCCCGGATCAGCCTGAGCGCGGCGTCAGTATGGCGGCCATAGAACAGCGCGCGATCGAGCTGCGAAAAGATGCCCATTCCAAATAGCGCGATAGCAAGGCCTCTAAGCATGGTTGTAGACCGGGTTTGAACGATGCTGCGAAAGTTCAAAACGGCCCCAGCTGCAGGATGGGGCAAAACAGCCGGGGCCGGCATTCCCATTCCAATGTGCCGCAATCGGCGGTAATCGGCACGCACCCAGCTAGCCACAGGAAAGCTAACGAACCATTTCGCGTGTCCCGAATTCGGTGTGATGCGCTTTGCTGTTGCGCAAACCACAGCCCAACGCAAAGCGAGCGCCGCCCGCAATTATACGGAGGCCGAACCAGAGTTGCCGCTGCGTGGCGCCCATCCTTCAGCGGCTTCTTCAGGTTGATTTTGTGGTGATCCGATTTTTGTCCGAGGACCCACGAGCCTCAAAGCCAGATGGCGACCATTCTGCAAGACCAGGCGAAGCAACAGGGTGTTGCGCCCGCGCTACATTTGGCTGCCAGACAAAACGAGAGTCGTAAACCGAACGGACACGTGCGGCCAAAGCAGAAAAACTGACATCCAGTGATATCAGCGCGGTGAAACCCGGTGGTCGCTTAAGTTGCGACCACCGGACCCAGCCTGGATCTGAATCGACAGGCAACCTAGCACTTTCGTTATATATCTGATGGCTGGAAAACGCGCATACTGGCACTGTGATTTGCTGAGCATTGTTTTCACATCGAAGGACGTTCATGCGAGCAATATCCCGCGATGATTTCCGAAGCTTGTTCGCGCTCTATGCATGCGCGGGCCGACCTGGCAAGCAGCACGATCGTGCACCTCGGCTGCTGAAGCTACTTACCTCCGGCCGAGACACTTCCGATGATCTCCTCGATCATTGGTCAGAGCGCATTGAGGCAGCTGGACCGGAAATTGTCGGCAGCGTGCTCAGTCCATACGCGCGCGGCGTGGCGGACGACAATGCAAATCACGACCATGCCAGCGCGTTTCTCCACGCCTTGCTCAAAGAGCTGGAACAAAGACAGCATTAGACTTCGTGGACTGGCCTACTCTCGCGTACGATTTCGCCGATGATGCTACCGCGCGCCAGCCCGTGTCGTGTGATGCACGGACTCTTCCGTTGTGCCAACCGGGGCAGCAGCAGACCTATTCCGCCTTGGGCGCCAGCGCCGGCGGCGCAGCAACCGTCGATTCGACGGAGCTATGTGCTCAAGCATCGTTATGTGCGCGGGGGCGGATAAGGAAGACAAGCGTATCAGCCGCGCTTCCGCTCCGGACGGCGCAATTCCACGACCTCGCGCTGGGATCGGATTGCCCTTTTTGTTTCACGATCTGCTCAAGCTCAAGAGCTTCTATGGCAAGTTCTTCCGCCAAGCGCTTAAACAGCTCGCGCTTTTCTACGTCCGTTGCCCGCTGACTCATCAGGGCGAATTCTCTGGCGTCAGAGCGGAGTTTCTCTAATCGTCGCCTGAGGTCCTTCATGTTGTTTCGGCCCGGGGTTCTAGACTAATGCTCGGCGCGAACTATAGACTCGTTGTTCGAATCGCGCATGATTCAACTACCGAAACGCGCTATTGGCTCTTCTTCATTGCCAACCAGTCGCTATTCACCGTGCGATATGTAGCCATCTCGCCGTTGGACCACATCAGAGTCTCCGGCCGCAGTTTCGGACGGTGCCGCCTGAGGAGCTGGACCGGGGTTTCGCGACCACCCCGGTCATCCTGTCCTAGCCGCCGCCGATCGATCCGGTGCCAGCGGCTGGCCACAGGCCGTACGGTTCAGCCATCCGTGTCTGTGGACACGGCGCCGTCAGCGCGCACGAATGTTCGAAACCGCACAGACCCGAGTTTTGCGCCGGACTAGGCTGTGACCGCTCCGAGCGTTGCCAACGCGCTCAGGGCCTGACGGCCTCGGCGTCCTGGTAGGGTGGATGTCGAGGCCGTTTTCTATCGGGGCTCCGCTACGGCAGCTCCTTTTCGCGAGCGCGGCCGAGACGCTATTCTCCCTGGACGACGGAGCTAGCGCCTCTGCCTCCACCAAGAACTCCGCACCTGCGGATTTGGGTCAAAGATGTGGCACAGCAGTGTCGCACCGCTGACCGCAGGGCGCTCGGTGAGCGGAAGGTCGTCGGTTCTGCGAACGACGGAAGCCGAATCGCTCTGACTTACAAGCCAAGCGCGATCTCGGCCCATTTCAACATGCGGTCGCTATTGAGGAACGCCAGCACCGCCGGCTCCAGTGACGCGGGCGCGCCCGGTCCAACCAAAGCCGTCGCTGCCACCATGTCGCAGCGCTGATTGAAGGCGAGTGAGAGCGCTGCGTTGCGATTTCCTTCAAGGCGATAGGCCCGACTGCGGCCGCGCATCGGACCGACGTTGATCTCTCGGCCGGCACCGAGCGGCGTTGCCTTGCCAATCAGCGTCAGGTCGCCCATTTGCTCGAGGTCGCCATCGTCGGCGACGCCAGTAGCGCAATTGCAAAAGCCGAGCTTGGCGCGAACGTAGAGCTGGACCTCGCCCCCGCAATCCCCGGCCTTGCAGCGGAACGCCTTTCCTTTGCCCCAGGGATCTGCGCTGAAGGGCCAGTCGATTTCCGTCCACACCGGGCGGACCTCGCCGGATGCCGCTGTTGCGCGCGCCGGTTCGCCGGATCGCAATATCCAGATCGCGGCGGCTGCGCACAGCAGCGCGGAGGCTGCGCTGATCGCAACGAATTTGGTTGTCAGGCGCATGGTAGCCTGCCGCGTCACTCTTGCTAATTCTGAGCCATGAACTTCCGTGCGGCCGCGAGGTCCTCCCGCGAGGAGTCGCCATTGCGCGCCACGTCGACGACTTTCCCGTAGTATTGACGGGCCTTCACAAGGTCACCCGCCTTCTCGGCGGCGTGAGCGGCGCCGATCGTCGCGCCAAATCGGTTCGGCTCCTTGCGCATGGTACTTTCGAACGCAACCAATGCCTCCGTCGCCATGCCGCGTTCGAGCAGCATGGTCCCGTAAAGCTCGCGTGCTGGGGCAAGCGGTCCCGGCGTCACGATGGATTTTTCGGTCTTGTCTTCGGCATCGGCGGCGAGGCGCATCGCTTCCAACGCCTCGGCCTGTTTTCCCTGGGCATTGAGCTGCCAGGCGGTGGCGACCTGCCGCTGAATGTCGACGATCTCCGCCCAATAGGCATCTTTGTCCCGCTGCAGCTTGTCCCGCAGCTCCGCCAGTTTGGCGATGTCCGCCGTCGCGGCGTCTGCATTGCCGGAGCGCGCGGCGCCAAGAGCGCGGGCGAAACAGGTGATCGCATCGACATAGGCAAACCGGCTCGGCTCGGCCTTCAGTGCGGCCGCGCCCTGCCAATCGCCGCGCTCGACCATGTAGCGCGCCTGGCTGGCCGCTATCGCGTAGGGACCGGCGCGGACGGCGGGCGCAAAGCCCGTCGTCGCAACCATATCCGCGATGACGTCGCGGGCTCGGCTATCCTGCGCGAGCTGGAGCAGAGCGTAGACCATGTAGTCGTCGGCATGCAGCTGCTCGCTGGGGTCCTTGCCCTCCTTGGCAGCCTTGGCGGAACGGCTATTGGCCTCGATGGATTCGTTCCAGTGGCCGACGCGCGTGAAGATGTGCGAGGGCATATGCAAAGCGTGCGGCGCCGCCGGCGCGATCTCGGAATAGCGCTTGGCAGCGTCGAGACCTTGTTCTGCGATCGCCGGATAGTCGTAGAGGTGGATCAGGTAATGCGCCACGCCGGGGTGCCGCGGCTGTCGCTTGAAAATCGGCTCCAGGATGGCAGCGCCCTTGAGCTGGTTGGCATAAGTCTTGTCGTTTGGCGACGCCGTGACGTTCAGCGTGATGGCGTAGGCGATCTGCGCCTCGTCATCGTCGGGATAGCGCGCGGCGACGGCTTCGGTTGCCTTGAGATAGGCCTGTGCGCGCTGGCCAAACGTCGTCGTTTCGTCGCCCGAATAGAACGCGAGCAGCGCGTCGATATAGTCGCGCTCGCGTTCGCTCTTGGCGCCGAGTGCCCTGGCCTTCTGCAGCGCGGCCAGGCCCTCGGTGAGGTTCTCCTTCGGCGCGGGAAAATGCGGATTGTACAGCAGGCTCAAGCCAATGCCCCAATAGGCGATCGCGCATTCCGGATCGGCCTGCAACGTCTCCTCGAAAATCTCTTTCGCGGGGCGGTACCAGAACGAATGCTGATAGCGCATCCCGCGGTCAAAGCGCCGTTGTGCCACCTCGTTGCAGGAGGTCTGGAAGTGAACCTTGCCAAACTGCTCGTCGGTCCCGTCTTCCGCGCGGGCGGCAGGCGTGGCTGAGATCGAGCCCAAGGTAGCGACGGCGAGAAGAGAGACGGTTCTCAAGGCGAGCGCGCGCATCGGCCCCTCCGTTTCTGTTCAGAACAAATTTGCTCGGATGGCGCTGATAAA
Organism: Bradyrhizobium sp. IAR9; assembly: GCF_013408065.1. NCBI lineage: Bacteria > Pseudomonadati > Pseudomonadota > Alphaproteobacteria > Hyphomicrobiales > Nitrobacteraceae > Bradyrhizobium > Bradyrhizobium sp. IAR9. Next base: position 185,923 of record NZ_JACBZW010000011.1, on the reverse strand, counting down.
AGTTGGGGCGCCGAAGTCGGTAGTGCTGAAATGGGCGATGGCAATTGCCGTTGTTGAAAGGATTTGCCCATTCGTGATGCGAGTCAATAGGAGCGTGCGGATTAGCGTTAGGGAAGCACGTCTGTCAGACTCCATGCGCCCACCAGCGAAATCCTAACGGATCGCGAAGCTAAGCCGCCATTCCACCCACGCCGATTACCGCCGGAATACTGACAGGCGCTCCTCGACGATCCACACATGGCACCCGTAAATTTCCCAATGTCGCCTGCCTCGGGCCTGCGGCAACATGACAACATGAAAGCATCGAAGCCGAAGGAATGGAGCGACCTCGAACGCAGGAAACTTTCGGTAATGAGCCGCCGGCGGTACGGCGCGGCGGAGATTGCCGCAGCCCTTCGCCGGCATGTCGGCTCAGTCAAGCGGATGGCGCGAGAAATGGGGTTACTTCTGAAAAAATGACGATCGGACGAATTTCATCGATCTATTGCAAGACAGAACGCCTGTCCGCGTTCGACCGATGCCGCACCTGATCGGCAGCCAGAATTCAGGACCGCTCCGTTGTAGGCGAGCTTAGCTCGGCTGGCCACGCCGCTCCATCTGTGGCAAGCTCGATTTTATTCAACTAGCTCAACAGGTATCTCGCCACCCGACATCGGGTTCCGTAGAGGCCAGCAGTTGAACCCAGTCTTTCGGTTCGGCGCGCATGGACAGCGACTTCCAGGCGTTATGGGAGGACGACGACCGCATCTTTTGCCGGGCATCGCGCCAAGGCTCCGATGGTGGCCGCAAAACTGTGCTGGCCGTGCTTCCCGCCGAGCATGCCCCATCAACGAGCCGGGATCGCCTGGCTCACGAATATGCACTAAAGGACGAACTCGACAGCGCGTGGGCCTTGCGGCCGCTCGAACTTGTCAGTGAGGGCAGCCGGCCCGTGCTGCTGCTCGAGGATCCCGGCGGCGAGCCGCTGGAGCGCCAGCTCCAAGCGCCCATGCAAGTGGGAACATTCTTGCGTCTCGCCGTCCACATCACGGCGGCTCTTGGCAAGGTCCATCAGCGCGGGCTCGTGCACAAAGACATCAAGCCGCACAACATCATCGTGAATAGCGCGACCGGCGAAGTCAGACTCACGGGTTTCGGCATTGCCTCGCGACTCCCGCGCGAGCGCCAATCACCCGAACCGCCTGAAACCATCGCGGGCACCCTCGCCTATATGGCACCCGAGCAGACCGGACGAATGAACCGCTCGATCGACGCGCGCAGTGATCTATACGCGCTGGGCGTCACCTTCTATCAGATGCTCGCCGGCGCGCCCCCCTTTACCGCAGCCGATCCGATGGAATGGGTGCACTGCCATATCGCCAGGAGGCCTGTGCCGCCCGCCGAGCGTTGGAAGCAAGTGCCCAATTTCCTTTCGGCAATGATCATGAAGCTGCTCGCCAAGACCGCCGAGGAGCGCTATCAGACTGCGGCCGGTCTGGAGAGCGATCTCCGGCGCTGCCTCGCCGCCTGGGAGGCTCGGCAGGGGATCGACGACTTCCCCCTGGGCGAGCGCGACATCCCGGACCGGCTGCTCATCCCCGAGACGCTCTATGGGCGCGCGCGAGACATCGAAGTCTTGCTCGCGGCCTTCGACCGCATGGTCCAGGGCAGCACGCCTGCGCTGGTGTTGGTCTCGGGATACGCCGGCATCGGCAAGTCAGCTGTCGTCAACGAGCTGCACAAGGTGCTGGTGCCCTCGCGCGGCCTGTTCGCCGACGGCAAATTCGACCAATACAAACGCGACATTCCCTATGCCACACTGGCGCAGGCGTTCCGCAGCCTGCTCCGGGGCCTTCTGGCGAAGAGTGAGGTCGAGCTGGCGCCCTGGCGCGATGCCCTGCACAGGGCGTTAGGCCCGAACGGCGGGCTATTGGTGGACCTCGTCCCCGAGCTGAGGCTCATCATCGGCGAGCCGCCGCGGGTACCCGACCTGGCTCCGCAGGATGCGCAAAGGCGCTTCCACCAAGTGGTGCGGCAGTTCATCGGCGTGTTCGCGCGAGCGGAGCATCCACTGGCGCTATTCCTCGACGACCTGCAATGGCTAGACTCGGCGACGCTGGACCTGCTTGAGGATCTAATGACTCAGGCGGATGTGAGCCATCTGCTGATGATCGGCGCTTACCGCGATAACGAGGTCGACGCCGCGCATCCTCTGCGGCGCAAAATCGCCGCCATAAAAAATTGCAGCGGCATCGTTGAGGAGATCGCGCTAGCGCCGCTTGCCACCGAGCATGTCGGGCAGCTGATCGCCGACTCGTTGCGTTGCGAGCCGAGTTATGCCGCGTCCCTGGTGCAGGTAGTGCAGGAGAAAGCGGGCGGCAATCCGTTCTTCGCCATCCAGTTTCTTTACGAGCTCGTTGAGGAGCGTTTGCTTGCGTTCGATCATACGTCGTCGTGCTGGACGTGGGATCTCGATCTCATTCGCGCCAAGGGCTATACCGACAATGTGGTGGACCTCATGGTCGGCAAACTCGCGCGCCTTCCGGCCGACACGCAGGCAGCGTTGCAGCAGCTCGCCTGTCTCGGTAACAGCGCCACGATCACGCTGTTGGCCCTTGTTCTGGGAAGATCGGCGGCTGAAGTCGACGCAGCGCTGTGGGAAGCCGCGCACGAGGAGCTGGTCGAGCGACGGCAAGGGTATTACAGATTCACCCACGACCGGGTGCAGGAAGCCGCCTATTCAAGCAAACCGGAAGCCGAGCGTGCGGAAGCCCATCTCGCCATCGGCCGGCTGCTCGTGGCGAATACTCCCACAGAACAGCACGGGGACGTGATCTTCGACATTGTCAATCAGCTCAACCGCGGCGTTGCGTTGATCACCTCACGAGACGAACGAGCGAAGCTGACCGAGCTCAACCTGCTCGCAGCCAAGCGCGCCAAAGCGTCCACCGCCTATGTCTCGGCACTGACTTATCTCAAAGCCGGCGCGGCCCTGTTGCTGGAGGATTGCTGGGAGAGCAGGCATGAACTGGCCTTCTCCCTGGAGATCAACCGGGCAGAATGCGAGTTTCTGACCGGCGCGCTGGCGGAAGCGGAGCGACGCCTGATGGCTCTCTCAGCCCGTGCGGCCGGGCCTGTCGAGTTAGCCACGGTCTCATGCCTGCGCATTGACCTGTACACGAGGCTCGATCGGAGTAGCGATGCAATTGCTGTTGCTCTCGATTACCTCCGCCACCTGACCATCGACTGGTCACCCCATCCGACGGAGGAGGAGGCGCGAGGTGAATACGACCGCGTCCGCTCCCAACTTGCCGGGCGCCGTATCGAAGCTCTGATCGATCTGCCCTTAATGAGTGATCCGGTGTCTCTCGCGACTCTGGGCGTGCTGACCAGGCTGCTGCCGCCTGCACTATTCACGGATTTGAACCTCTTTTCCTTGACCGTTTGTCGAGCGGTTAATCTCAGCCTTGAACACGGAAACTGCGATGCCTCGTGCGTCGCCTATATGAGGCTTGGGATGATTGCCGGTCCTCGCTTCGGCGACTACGAGGCGGGATTTGGATTTGGTCTGCTCGGATATGAATTGGTCGAACGGCGCGGATTGACGCGATTTCATGCGCAGACCTACATGCTCTTCGGAGCGCACCTCGCGCCATGGACGCGACATGTCCGGAGTGCGCGTGATTCGCTGCTTCGGGCTTTCGACGTCGCAAACAAAACCGGTGATCTCACGTTCGCCGCGTACGCCCGCGTCAATCTGAATTCGAATCTGCTCGCGGCTGGTGACCCGCTCGCCGAGGTGCAACGCGAAGTCGAGAGTGGCCTCGCGTTTGCGAAAACGGCACAGTTCGGGCTGGTCGTTGACGTTGTCGTCAGCCAACTGCAGCTCATCCGAACCCTACGGGGGCTGACGTCGAAATTCGGCTCCTTCGACGATGAGCAGTTTGAAGAGGTTCAGACGGAGCGCCGGTTCGCCGAGAATGCCAACCTCATGCGAGCGGACTGCTGGTATTGGATCCGAAAGCAGCAGGCGCGCTTTTTTGCAGGCGACTACGCGGCTTCGATTGAGGCGTCACAAAGGGCGCAGCGGCTGCTGTGGACGTCTATATCGCAACTCGAAACTGCCGAATACGAATTCTATGGTGCATTGTCCGTCGCGATGGCCTGCGCCTCCGCCGCGCCTGCCCAGCACCGGGAGTACCTCGCGGCACTGGCGGTGCACCGGCGACAGATCCAAATCTGGGCAAAGAATTGTCCGGAGAATTTCGAGAATCGCGCTGCGCTTGTCGAAGCAGAGGTCGCCCGCTTGGAGGGCCGCGAGCTCGATGCCGAGCGCCTCTATGAACACGCTATCCGCTCGGCCCGCGCCAATGGCTTTGTTCAAAACGACGCGCTTGCCAACGAACTCGCCGCACGCTTCTACGCGGCGCGCGGGTTTGAGAGAATCGCTCGAGCGTACTTGGCCGACGCTCGGCGCGCTTATTTGCGGTGGGGTGCTGATGGCAAGGTGCGGCAACTCGACCGCGTCTATGCCCACCTGGCAGAGGAAACAGCGGCGCCCGGCCCGACGAGCACGATCGAGACCCCCCTGGAGCAGCTCGACCTCGCCACCGTCATCAAGTTGTCGCAAGCGGTCTCGGGCGCAATCGTCCGGGAGAAGCTGCTCATCACCGTCATGCGCACCGCTATCGAGCACGCGGGCGCCGAGCGCGGCCTGTTGGTTCTGTCGCACGGGACCGAGTTGCGAATTGCCGCCGAAGCGACCACCGACGGCGACACGGTCGTCGTGCAGCTGCGCGACGAGCCCGTGACTGCAGCGCTCCTGCCGGAGGCGATCCTCAACTACATCTTGCGTACGCGGGAGAGCATCATTCTCGATGATGCCGCAGCCCAGAAACCGTTTTCAGCGGATCCCTACATCGTTCAGCGCCAAGCGCGCTCCGTGCTCGGCCTGCCGGTGATCGCTCATGCCAATTTCATCGGCGTGCTGTACCTGGAAAACAATCTGGCTGCGCACGTCTTCGCGCCGGGTCGGATCGCGGTGCTAAAGCTGCTCGCCTCGCAGGCGGCAATCGCGCTGGAGAACGCTCACTTGTACCAGGATCTCGCAGAACGCGAGGCTAGGATTCGGCGCCTGGTCGAGGCCAACATCATCGGGATTATCATCTGGGAGCTTGGAGGTCGGATTCTGGAGGCGAATGATGCGTTTCTCCGCATCGTGGGATACGATCGCGAGGATCTCATTTCGGGCCCCCTACGCTGGACTGACCTTACACCGCCGGAGTGGCTCGACCGCCACATGCGATTGTGGATCCCGGAGCTAAAGATGATGGGGAGCGTGCAGCCGTTCGAGAAGGAATATTTCCGCAAGGACGGCAGCCGCGTGCCCGTGTTGATCGGCATGGCTGCATTCGACGAGCGACGAGATTACGGCGTCTCTTTTGTCGTCGACCTGACGGAGCGCAAGCGGTCGGAAGAGGCTCTGCGGCAGAGCGAGGAGCGCTTTCGCACCCTTGTACAATTCTCCTTCGACGTATACTGGGAATCCGATACGCAGCATCGCTTCACCCGCCAGGAGTTCGGCGAGGGTCTTGCCGACGCGCCGGCGCTTGGCTCTGAAATTGGGAAGACGCGGTGGGAAGTGCCCTATTTGGAGCCCGACGCGGAGGCCTGGCGCAAGCACCGGGAGACTCTCGATGCCCACCTGCCGTTCCGTGATTTCGAGCTGGCGAGGCCTACGCCTGACGGCGGCAAACGCTACGTGTCCATCTCGGGACTGCCGGTCCTCGACAATGCAGGGCGCTTCATCGGTTACCGCGGCGTCGGACGGGACATCACCGAGCGCAAGCGAGCCGAAGAGACCTTGCGGGAGGTGCAAAGGGAATTGGCGCATGCGAGCCGCCTCGCCACCATGGGTGAGCTCACGGCCTCGATCGCCCATGAAGTAAGCCAACCGATCGCTGGCGCATCGATGAATGCCGATGCCGCCCTGCATTTCTTGGACAGAAACCCGCCGGATGTCGGGAGAGCCAGGGATACGCTCAGTTATGTTGTGAACGACACTGATCGAGCCCGCGACATCATCGGGCGCATACGTGATCTCATCAAAAAAGCACCGCCACTGAAGGATCGCCTGGATATCAACGAGGCGATCCGGGACGTGGTCGAGCTCGCCCGCAGCGAAGCGGTGAAGAACGACGTCGCGATGCAGACGGAACTCGGAGACGGTTTGCCACTCGTCGAAGGTGATCGCGTCCAATTGCAGCAAGTGATCCTCAACCTGATGGTCAATGCCATCCAAGCCATGGGCACGGTCGCGAGGGGATCGCGAAGCGTGCTCATTACGACCGCTAGGGCCGAATCTGACGGCATTATCGTCGCGGTGAAGGATTCGGGACCAGGATTGGCCCCGGACGCTCTCAAGCGCATCTTCGACCCCTTCTACACGACGAAGCCTGGCGGTCTGGGGATGGGACTGTCGATCTGCCGCTCGATCATCGAAGCGCATTCCGGGCGCCTGTGGGTGACCTCCAATGCGCCCCATGGCGCGACTTTCCACTTCACGGTGCCAGCCCATCCGGGCAGCGCGTCGTGACGATCCCGCATGGCTGCTTTTGATGTGTCATAGCGATGTCGGTACCACCGCTGCCGGCAATAACTTGCTCCACTGCCGATGCAAGCACGTCAAGGTGTTCAGCCAATCTGGCAAACAGCTCGCGCTTCTTGGGATCAGTCGCCAAGTCGCGAATAAGGGCGCACTCAGCGGCGCCTCGGCGAAGCTTCTCAGACTGGGCCTGCATGTCTCATAGCCAGCCGCCATGTTCCTTTGTTGGAACATTACAAATAGCTGTCCCGGTCACAAGTGAACACAGCGATTTCGCCGACTGGGACTAGCCTCAATTGCGTGGCGCTCCTCAGCGCCATCCGTCGGACCGCCTTGGCCCCGCACTGTCCCCTCCAGCCCCCAAGGGGCCAAGGCTGGCCCGAGGGGGCTTGCAGCATCAAGGTGAGAGCCTGCCATCCCGATCGTTAGGAGCGATGCCGCGAACTGGGAAACGCAAGACCTCAGGCAAGAGATCGCACGGCAGCTCAGCAAAGCAGCAGAGGGGGAGTGCCCACGCTGCGCTTCACATTGATCCAACCTCAACGCGTGGGCGCGCCCGGACCGCGGCGGGAGAAAGAGTTCGTTAGCTTTCTTATGGCTTGCTGGGAGCGTGCCGATTACCGCTGATTACGGCACACGGAATGGGAATGTCGGCCCCGGCTGTTTCTCCCAACCTGCGGCTGGGGCCGTTTTGAACTTTCGCTGCATCGTTCAACCCGGTCCACAACCATGTTTAGAGGCATTGCCATCGCGCTATTTGGAATGGGCATCTTTTCGCAGCTTGATCGAGCGTTCTTCTATGGTCGCAATACCGACGCCGCGCTCAAGCTTGCGCGGGAGATTGGCCGAGGCTTTGGGCTGTAGGTCAGCCGCGCTGCGCTCAAGATCGCTCGGGGACTACTAATTCAACAATATTGGTCACTGCGGACTTTCGGCCAAACGACAACGGCCGTCAGCACGCGCCTAGAGCCGCCGGCTATGTCAGCTATCGTCAGTTCTGAGCGTCGGAGGATTGATCGGAATCAACCCGAAATCACAGTATTGGAACGCCTATAGCTCCGGACCAGAAAGTCCCACCTCTCGCTCAGCGCGAAGGATGTTGCCATAGAGACTGCCGATCCATTGTCTTCCGCTCGAGGTTACATTCAAATAGCGGATGGCAGTTTGGACGTGCGGTGCGACCTTGGTCCAGTAGAACTGAGGATATTTGTACACCACGTCCGCGGGTGTGGTGTATCCGAGCGACTTGTTGAGTCCTATCTCCTCGAACTCGTAGAACAGCGCATTTGATTTCTTCATGTAATTCGGGTCGCCGAGCTGACCGATCAGGTCGGCGGCGCGAAGCAACAAACCTTCCTCTTCGTCAAGATCATCCTTGAGTTCGTTCGCTGATGCGTCTGCATAAGGAAAACGAGTGTATTCGATGGCTTGGGTAACGCGAGCAGCGTCAATTTCGTCAACTGCGTCGAGACGCTCCATGGCGAATAATTTTGAACGGTCGACATGATACGGCGCAAGCGCTGCATCAGAAGAGCCGATCGGTAACTCAACCGTTCGGCCGGTACCATCAACCACATAGGCACCGTCCTGGTCTCCGTGAACTATTCCCCGAACGTAGCCAATATCGTGAAGCAGGCACGCCAGGATGAAGTGAGCATAGTCGCTAGCCGTCGTTGGCCTAAGCAGGGAGCGCCCGATCAGGATGTCATGCCCCACCAACGTGACCAACAAGGTGTGCTCGACGTTGTGGTAGAGTGCATCGCTGTTACCAATACATTCCAGGGCCAGCTTTGCTGCATAGGGCAGCAATTCCGGCAAGCTGGCGTGGGACGAGCCGAAGCGACCGCTTGTCTCCGAGATCAGGAACGCACCAAGAGCCTGGGACGTCAGTTCTGGGATTGTTATCATGAGCAATCTCTCACTTTGGCGCCGAACCTTCAGGAGGCCTTCTGCAGGATCGGGAGGGAGAGGACGACCTTAACAGTTTGAAGCCAAAGGATGGGTGATAATTGACTTAGATCAATAGCAGCGACGCCGCACTACGCATGTGCCCAGTAGCGACTTCCGCTGAGGGTCACACGCGGCGGTCAGAAAGCCCTAGCCCCCGTCCGTTCTGTCTCCCAAAACCGACATTGCGAATGCCTCCGGCCCGGTTCGGCTAAGGGCAAGAAAGGAATCCCAACCTGTCCTGCCCACTTCACTTCGCCGGGAGCGAACATCGAGGTCGGAGGCGCGACGTCAGCTTCGGCCCCATCAAAAGGTACGGGAGAGGTCTCCGCGGCAGCCGATCTTCGGGGAATGTTTAGGCGCGCTTCTCGAGGGGATTGCCTCATTCTCAAGCCCAAATATGAGAACGAGAAGTTGGCGACGGCGCATGTAGCCCTCGTGAGTAAAGTCCTCCAGCGTCGTTGCGGAGATCCGCTCGGAAACGCCGGCCGGGTCTGCTCTTTCATTTACCCCTTTTGTTTTTCTTCTGCGCTTTTACCATCGGAGCTTTTCGAGCGTTCTTCGAAGCGATCAGCGCCCTTGGCTAGATCGTGCCCCGTCTTGCTCTCGTTTTTCGCTTCTTCCTTGGCAGTTGCCTCGCGCAAGCCTTCGGCGGCCCGTTCCCCCGCCTTTGATGATTTTCGCTCGTCATCCATTTGCTGCTCCTTACCGATAAAGACACTCGTCCAGGAATACTTCCTTCTCTCTCTCATCAGCCGCAACAATTTCCAATCAGATCGCCCCGACATTGTTCCAATTTCGTTGAAGCTAGGTGCGCCTCCTGGCGCCGCGCGGTCCACGTTCCCTAAACAGCGCAAAGCCGACATCGACGTTTCAAACAGTATGCCCGCCGTGGGTCCAATCGTGGCGATCTAGTCGCGTTCTCGGCACGTCCGGGGTTGCCTTAGCTGCTGACATGCCGAGCTGAACCGATCTTCGCCTCAGGGCTAGGGAGCATAAGCATAACTTCGTCATTCGATCACTTCGTCGGCGCGAGCGAGGAGATAGGGCGGGATAGTAAGGCCGATGTTCTTTGCTGTTTTGATATTTATCGCCAACTCGAACCTAGTCGGCTGTTCAATCGGAAGGTCGGCGGGTCGAGCGCCGCTCAGAATTTTAGCTGTGTAATCGGCAAGCTGACGCTGAACATCGGTAATGCGTGGCGAATAACTCATAAGTCCGCCGGATTTGACGAAGAACGACCATTCATAAGTCGCGGGAATCCGATACTGCTCGCACAACGCTGCGAGTTGCTCTCGGCGTGCAATATAGAATGCATCTGGACTGACAAGAAGCGCGGCATGCTTCCGGTTTCTGATTTCGCCGAAGGCAGCAGAAATTTGCTCGTCGGTGCTCGCCTTCAGGACGTGAATTTGTCGGCCAAGCGACTTGGCCGCAGCTTCGGCATCCGATACCACTACATTCGCGTTTGGATTTGTTGGATTTACCAGCATAGCGATTGTTCCGCCTCCCGGTGTCAACTCTGCCAATAACTCAAGTCGCTTGGCGGTCAGTTGCGGAGTGTACATGCTCACGCCGGTCGCGTTTCCTCCCGGCCTGTTCAAACTGGAAACAACGCCAAGAAGTACCGGGTCCATGGCAATTGCAAACACGATTGGAATCGTCTTGGTCGCTTTCGTTGTCGCCAAGACTCCGTTTGTACCAGTGGCAGCGACGATCACTCGAACGCGATCCTGAATCAGATCTGCGATCAATTCCGGAAAGCGATCATACCTTCCATCAGCGAAGCGGTACTCGATTGTGACGTTCTGGCCTTCTACAAGGCCCTTGGTGCGGAGACCATCCCGAAAGGCGACGAGCAAGTCCTTACTTTTGTCGGCTGAGTCGAAGCCAAGATAGCCAATTGTCGGAAGTGCGCCCTTTTGCGCGTATGCCGCGCAGGGGGAGACAACTGCCGCGACGCCGAAAAGCGCAATCAATCCTCGCCACTTCATGGGCAGGCCCTCAAGGTCGTAAGTGCAGGCAGCAAAGTGAGTATAGATCAGCTGTTCGTCGCGCGCGATGCAGATTGCCGCGCGCCTAGAAATACCGCATCGCAAATGGGAGCGAGATTCCGGTCGTCTTGCGGATCCTGCCGGTGGACGGGGCAGCGCGCTCCGTCTTCCTCGGAGCCCGCGCCATGCTGATCCTGTCCAACCTCATCCCACGCCCGGCGCCGGACCCGGCGCTGATCGGCCAGGCCTTCGATCTCACCCCAGCGGAAACCCGGCTGGCCGCCCTGCTTGCAACCGGCGCATCGCTCGCCAACGCCGCCGAGCACCTGCGCATCTCGCGCGAAACCGCCCGCAACCCCCTCAAGCCGATCTTCTCGAAGACGGGCGCGCACCGCCAGTCGGAGCTGGTGACTCTCCTCTCTCAACTGGCGTGAGCGGTAGATCTGCTCAACGGCTTCACGGAACGTCCCCTCGGCGCGACCCGCACCTGGAAGCCGGCCATCCTTCAGAAAGAGTACGTTAGATGTGGAGGAGAAAATCCTGACTGGTCAGTATATTCGCAGTTACATTGGACAAGACAATTTCCATATCCGCCGCCCCTTCGCTCTGCGCAGTGGCCGAGCTGTTGACGTAGACAATCGTATTCGCGCCGCTCTGAATCCACCCGATACTGTGCGCGGCGATTTGGGCGCTCCCGCTGAGCAAGCCTTGGACACTCGTCACCCCCGCGATCGCCGAGGTGTCGATGATGTCTGTACCATGAACGAAATCACTGATCGTGTCGTGGCTTGCAACCGTGGAATCGGAAACCGCAGCGAATACGAATTGATCGCTTCCCGCTCCTCCTATTAACGTGTCGGCACCTCCTCGGCCCTGGATCACGTCATTTCCTGCTTGCCCATCCAGCGTGTTGCTGCCGGCATCGCCAAAAATGAAGTCAGCGAAGGATGACCCACGGACGGCATTCACGCCGGTGAAGGTATCTGCCCCGGTGCCTGCGAGGTCACCGGAGGCCGTCCCATGGGAGTTGCCGGCGGCTAGATCGACAGTCACCCCATCCAGAGCATTGTAGAATGCAATGCGAGTATTGCCGTTGCCGGTAATGGTGTCATTGCCGTCCATTCCCTCGAACTCGTTGAGGGTACCGAAATCGCCGGCATTTGCACCGGAGGTGCCAAAGTTGGTTGCGATGACAATATCGTCGAAGTTAGTCCCGCGAATCGCCTCAATTGATCGAAGAGTGTCTGTTCCGATCGAAGCGTCGCCGGTCACCACGCCCGAAGCCATATCGACTTGAATACCTGACGCGGAACCGTCGTTGTTGTAGAACGCCCTGTCGAAGCCAGTTTTACCGTCGATGAAGTCATTGCCGCCGCGACCGGCAAAATCTTCCGCTGTACCATTCGGGTTGTTGGAGCCGGTGATGGTATCGGCGAATGACGACCCTGACACCGAGCCAACGCCCGAAAAGGTATCGGTGCCTACCGACGCATCGCCGGTTACGGTACCCGACGCGCCGCTGATGGTGCTGGTCCAGCTATTGAGAGCGAAAGTGATCGTCACGGGACCGGTTGCATTGGTGTAGATCAGACGCGTGTTGCCGTTGCCGGTAATGGCATCGTCACCACCAAGCCCCTCGAACTGGTTGAAGCTGCCGTTGTTGCCGACGTTAAGAGCGCCTGCAAGGCCGTATCCCATTGCCACATAGGTGTCGGCAAGGACGGTTCCCTGGATGGCTTCGATCGAACGCAGCGTGTCCGTACCGATCGAGGAGTCGCCCGTGGCCGTGCCGGACGCCATGTCAATGGTGACACTGCCGGTCGAAAGATAGATGTTGTTGTAGCTGGCGGTATCGAAGCCGCCGCGACCGTCAATTGTGTCGTTGCCACCAAGCCCGGTAAATATCTCGTTGATGCCGCTTCCCGACAAGGAATCGGCGAACATCGTGCCCATGACGGCATTGACGCCCGTGAACGTATCGCTTCCGACCGAGACGTCCCCGGTAGCCGTGCCGGCTGCTATATCCACCACGACGCCTGCAGTCGCATTGTTGAATCCGAGGCGCGTGTTGCCGTTGCCGGTGATGATGTCGTTGCCGCCTTCGCCGGTGAACTCATTGAAGGTCCCGAGCGAGCCGGAGTTCGTGCTGGTGCTGCCAAATCCAACGGCGTTGTAGGTATCGGCAAAATTGGTGCCACGCGCCGCTTCGATCGATACAAGTGTATCAGAACCAACCGTGACATCCCCCGTCAGGGTGCCTGCCGCGAGATTGACAGTGATACCTGACGTGGTGGTCGGATCGTTATTGTAGTCGACGCGGTCGAAGCCGCCGCGCCCGTCGATCACGTCGTTGCCAGCGAACCCCGCAAACACCTCGATCGTGCCGAATCCATTGTTGCTTCCGAAAAGAGTATCGGCGAACGAAGAGCCCCAGACGGCAAGAATCCCCGAGCCAACAAACGTGTCGTGACCAACGGATCCATCTCCATCCGCCGCTCCGGCTGCGATGTCGACAGTCACACCGGCGGTGGCGCTCACATAGGAGACCCGGGTCAGAGCCGCGCCTAAAGGATTCACGTCACTCAGAATGGTGTCGTTGCCACCGCGGCCCTCGAACTCGTTGAACCCGATCGGCGTACCGGACGTACCGGTGACCCCGGCGAAACCGGTCGCATTGAAGGTGTCCGCAAAATCACTGCCAACCACGGCTTCGATCGCAACGAGCGTATCGGTACCCACTCCCGGTCCGGATACCGTTCCCGCCGCAAGGTTCGCGGAGACCCCGCCCGTGGCATCGGTATAGACAGCGCGGTCAAAATCGGCCCCGCCATCGAGCAGATCGTTGCCGCCGAATCCCTGAAGCCGATCATTTCCGGCGAGGCCGGAAATTGCATCCGCTTGACTCGTTCCGAGCAGCACATCCGAGCCCGAGGTGCCGTTGGTGGCGTTGGGAAAGATGAAGTCGCTCTGCTGGAGGCTTGTTACACCTATCAGCGTCAGAGTATTCCCGCTTCCGACATCGATGATGGTGTTGCCGCCGCTCACCGTTGCCTTCGATTGAACATCTGCGAGCGTGAAGAAGCCTGACAACCCTGTCAGATCGATCGTGTCGCCTTGGGTACGGTTAAAGTCCATGATGGTGTCTGCTCCGTCACCATCGGCGTAGACAAAGGTGTCGGCGCCGTTCCCACCGGTCAAGGTATCGGCGCCACCGCGGCCGTCGATCCGATCATTGCCGTCCCTGCCGTCGAGGGCATTGGCATTGGCATCGCCGAGAATGACGTCAGCGAAAGCTGAACCGCGGGCGGCATTCACGCCGGTGAACGTGTCTGTCCCGACACCTGCGAGGTCACCGGAGGCAGTCCCGTGGGCGTTGCCGGCTGCGAGGTCGACGGTCACACCATCGAGAGCATTGTAGTATGCGATGCGGGTATTGCCGTTGCCGGTGATCGTGTCATTGCCGGCCATTCCCTCAAACTCGTTGAGGGTACCGAAATCGCCGACATTTGCGCCGGAGACGCCGAAATTGGTCGCGACATAAGTGTCGGCGAAGCCGGTTCCTCGGATCGCTTCGATGGATCGGAGGGTGTCCGTTCCGATAGCAGCGTCGCCGGTCACCACGCCCGAAGCCATATCGATTTGAATACCCGACGCCGAACCATCGTTGTTGTAGAAAGCCCTGTCGAAACCAGTTTCACCGTCGATGAAGTCATTGCCGCCGCGACCGGCAAATTCCTCCGAGGTGTTGTTTGGATTGTTCGAGCCGGTGATGGTGTCGGCAAATGACGACCCCGACACCGAGCCGACACCAGAGAAGGTGTCGGTGCCTACGGACCCATCACCGGTTACGGTACCCGACGCGCCGCTGGTGGTGCTGGTCCAGCCGTTGAGAGCGAAAGTGATCGTCACGGGGCCGGTTGCATTGGTGTAGATCAGACGCGTGTTGCCGTTGCCGGTGATGATGTCGTTACCGCCCATTCCCTCGAATTGATTGAAGGTGCCATTGTTGCCGACATTGGCATAGGGAAGGCCGGTCGCGGGATCGATAGCGCCGGTGACGCCGAAATTAATCGCGTCATAAGTGTCGGTAAAATTAGTGCCCTGAATGCCTTCGATTGAACGCAAGGTGTCGGTGCCGCTCGAGGCATCTCCGGTCACCGTTCCAGCTGCAAGGTGAACGCTGATCCCCCCCGTCGTGAAGGTCAGGTTGGCATATTGCGCCGTGTCGAAGCCGCCTTTTCCGTCGATGAAATCATCGCCGGCAAGGCCCATGAAGTTCTCGTTGGCGCCGCTTCCCGAAAAGGTGTCGGCAAACATCGAGCCCATGACGGCGTTGACGCCGGTGAATGTATCGGTACCCACGGAGGCATCGCCGGTCGCTGTGCCCGCGAGGAAATCGACCGTCACGCCGGCGGTTGATTGGGTATATTGGAGTCGGGTGTTGCCGTTGCCGATGATGCCATCGTTGCCGCCCATGCCTTCGAAATTGTTGAAGGTGCCGCTCGATCCGGCATTGGTGCTGGTGCCGCTGAAACCAGCGGCATCGTAAGTATCGGCGAAGTTGGTGCCGCGGACGGCTTCCACTGAACGCAGCGTATCGGTCCCGATCGTCGCATCGCCAGTGACGGTACCGGCCGCAAGATTGACGGTTATGCCCGTGGTGGCGGCGGCGTCGTTATTATAGACGGCAAAATCGTAGCCGCCGCGGCCATCGATCAGATCGTTGCCCGCACGAGCGTCATATTGCTCGAAAGTACCGTTCGGATTGTCGCTGCCCCGCAGCGTGTCTCCAAATGCCGACCCAATGACCGAATTGACATTGGTGAAGGTGTCGTTGCCAACTGATGCATCGCCGTTCGCCGTTCCCGCGGCAAAATCAACGACCACTGCCGCTGTGGCACTGACATAGGAAATGCGGGTCAGAATCTCGCCGGAAGGATTGACCGTGCCGGCGATGATGTCATCTCCCCCCATGCCTTCGAAGCTGTTGAAGCCGATCGGCGTGCCAGGCACCCCGGAATTGCCGCTGAAACCGACCGCCGAGTAGTGATCGGCAAAGTTGCTGCCCTGGATGGCTTCGATGCCGACCAGAGTGTCGGTGCCGACACCCGGACCCGTCACGGTTCCCGCCGTCAGATCGGCGGTGATGCCCCCGGTCGCGTCGACATAGACCGCTCGATCAACGCCCGACAAACCGTTGAATGTATCATTACCGCCGAAGCCTTGGAATGCATCGTTCCCGGCGGTCCCTGTCAGGGTGTTGTCGCCAGCATCGCCGAGAATGGCGCCGGGCACGCCGACAGAATAGACCACGGCGCCGCTGGTTGCGGTGTTGCCAGCGGCATCGCTGACCCGTGCGGTCAGGGAGTTGCCGCCCTGGTTCAGCGTGACCGTCGTGCTCCAGCTGCCGTTGCCCTGCACGATGGCGGTGCCGATCGTCGTGGCGCCGTCCAGGATGGTGACGGTGGCGCCGGCATCGGCGACGCCGACCGTGCCGGTGATGGTCTGGCTGGCCTGGTTGACGGGTCCGCCAGTGCTGGTAATGGCGACCGTCGGCGCCGTGGTGTCGAGCGTGAAGCTCAGCGCTGCGCTCGTCGAACTGTTGCCGGCGAGATCGCTGAAATGCGCCGTGATCTGTTTGGTGCCATCGGCTCCGAGATCGCCGGCGGATACCGTCAGATTAACGTTGCCTGCCGTCACGTCGGCGGCCGTGATCACATGCGTGACCGGATGCGCCAGCGGCGAGCCGCCCAGCAACAGCCGCACCGTATCGCCAATGGCATCGGTCGGGTTCAGCGCCAAAGAGAAGCTCGGCGAGGTCGCCGAGGTGATGTTGTCCGTGCTCGAGGTACCAGTATCCGAACCCGCCGTCAGATCTGGCGTGCCACCGGTCGGCGCCGCCGTGTCGAGGGTGAAGCTCAGCGAGGCCGAACCGGTGTTGCCAAAAGTGTCGGTTTGGCTCGCCACGATGGTGTGCGGTCCGTCGGCCAGCCCGGTCGGGGTAAACGACCACGCGCCTTGCGCATCGGTCGTTGCCGTAGCGGTGCTGAGAACACCATCGATCGTCAGATGCACCACCGTGTTGGCGAGGCCGGTGCCGCTCAGTGCCGGGTTGGCGGTGATGTGGTCGGTGGCCGAGGTGCCGGTGTCGGAGACCAGGGCCTCGGTCACCGTCGGGCCAGTGGTGCTGAGGGTGTAGACCACGGCGCCGCTGGTTGCGGTATTGCCGGCCGCATCGCTGACCCGGGCGGTCAGGGAGTTGCCGCCCTGGTTCAGCGTGACCGTGGTGCTCCAGGTCCCGTTGCCCTGCACGATGGCCGTGCCGATCGTGGTGGTGCCATCCAGGATGGTGACGGTGGCGCCGGCATCGGCGACGCCGACCGTGCCGGTGATGGTCTGGCTGGCCTGGTTGACGGGTCCGCCGGTGCTGGTAATGGCAACCGTCGGCGCCGTGGTGTCGAGCGTGAAGCTCAGCGCTGCGCTCGTCGAACTGTTGCCGGCGAGATCGCTGAACTGCGCCGTGATCTGCTTGGTGCCATCGGCTCCGAGATCGCCGGCAGTCACCGTCAGATTAACGTTGCCTGCCGTCACGTCGGCGGCCGTGATCACATGCGTGACCGGGTGCGCCAGCGGCGAGCCGCCCAGCAACAGCCGCACCGTATCGCCAATGGCATCGGTCGGGTTCAGCGCCACCGTGAAGCTCGGCGAGGTCGCCGAGGTGATGTTGTCCGTGCTCGAGGTACCAGTATCCGAACCCGCCGTCAGATCTGGCGTGCCACCGGTCGGTGCCGTCGTGTCGAGGGTGAAGCTCAGCGACGCCGAGCCGGTGTTGCCAAAAGTGTCGGTCTGGCTGGCGACGATGGTGTGCGGTCCGTCCGCCAGCCCGCTTGGCGTAAACGACCACGCCCCTTGCGCATCGGTGGTCACTGTCGCCGCGATCGGGCTGCCGTCGATGGTGAAGTGCACCACGGTGTTGGCGAGGCCGGTGCCGCTCAGCGCCGGGTTGGCGGTGAGGTGGTCGGTGGCCGAAGCGCCGGTGTCGGCGACCAGGGCCTCGGTCACGGTCGGGCCGGTGGTGCTGAGCGTGTAGGCCACCGCGCCGCTGGTTGCAGTGTTGCCGGCGGCATCGCTCACCCGCGCGGTCAGCGAGTTCGGGCCGTTGCTGAGCGTGACCGTGGTGCTCCAGCTGCCGTTGCCCTGCACGATGGCGGTGCCGATCGTCGTGGTGCCATCCAGGATGGTGACGGTGGCGCCGGCATCGGCGACGCCCACCGTGCCGGTGATGGTCTGGCTCGCCTGGTTGACGGGTCCGCCCGCGCTGGTGATGGCGACGGTCGGTGCCGTGGTGTCGAGCGTGAAGTTTAGCGAGGCCGAGCCGGTGTTGCCAAAAGTGTCGATTTGGCTCGCGACGATGGTGTGCGGTCCGTCCGCGAGCCCGCTCGGCGTAAACGACCACGCCCCTTGCGCATCGGCGGTCACTGTCGCCGCGATCGGGCTGCCGTCGACGGTGAAGTGCACCACCGTGCTGGCAAGGCCGGTGCCGTTCAGCGCCGGATTGGCGGTGACGTGATCGGTGACTGAAGTGCCGGTGTCGGCAACCAGGGCCTCGGTCACGGTCGGGCCGGTGGTGCTGAGCGTATAGACCACCGCGCTGCTGGTTACAGTGTTGCCGGCGGCATCGCTCACCCGAGCGGTCAGCGAGTTCGGGCCGTTGGCGAGCGTGACCGTGCTGCTCCAACTGCCGTTGCCCTGCACAATGGCGGTGCCGATCGCAGTGGTGCCGTCCAGGATGGTCACGGTCGCCCCGGCATCGGCGACGCCGGCCGTGCCGGTGATGGTCTGGCTGGCCTGGTTGACCGGTCCGCCTGCGCTGGTGATCGCAACCGTCGGCGCCGTCGTATCCAGGGTGAAGTTCAGCGACGCGCTCGTCGAACTGTTGCCGGCGACATCGCTGAACTGCGCCGTGATCTGTTTGGCGCCATCGGCTCCGAGATCGCCGGCGGATACCGTCAGGCTGACGCTGCCTGCCGTCACGTCGGCGGCCGTGATCACATGCGTGACCGGGTGCGCCAGCGGCGAGCCGCCCAGCAGCAGCTGCACCGTATCGCCGATGGCAACCGTCGGGGTCAGCAACACCGTGAAGCTTGGCGACGTCGCCGAAGTGATGTTGTCGGTAGCTGAGCTACCGCTGTCCGAGCCCGCTGTCAGGTCCGGTGCACCGCCGGTCGGCGCCGTTGTGTCGAAGGTGAAGCTCAGCGACGCCGAGCCGGTGTTGCCAAAAGTGTCGGTCTGGCTCGCCACAATGGTGTGTAATCCGTCGGCCAGCCCGCTCGGCGTAAACGACCAGGCGCCTTGCGCATCCGTGGTCGCCGTAGCGGCGCTGAGAACACCATCGATCGTCAGATGCACCACGGTGTTGGCGAGGCCGCTGCCGCTCAGCGCCGGGTTGGCGGTGACGTGGTCGGTGGCCGAAGCGCCGGTGTCGGCGACCAGGGCCTCGGTCACGGTCGGGCCGGTGGTGCTGAGCGTGTAGACCACCGCGCCGCTGGTCGCGATGTTGCCGGCCGCATCGCTCACCCGGGCGGTCAGGGAGTTGCCACCCTGGTTCAGCGTGACCGTGGTGTTCCAGCTACCGTTACCCTGCACGATGGCGGTGCCGACTGCGGTGGCATTATCCAGGATGGTGACGGTGGCGCCGGCATCGGCGACGCCCACCGTGCCGGTGATGGTCTGGCTGGCCTGGTTGGTCGGTCCGCCCGCGCTGGTGATGGCGACCGCGGGTGCCGTGGTGTCGAGCGTAAAGCTCAGCGAAGCCGAGCCGGTGTTGCCAAAAGTGTCGGTCTGGCTTGCGACAATGGTGTGCAATCCGTCGGCCAGCCCGCTCGGCGTAAACGACCAGGCGCCTTGCGCATCCGTGGTCGCCGTAGCGGTGCTGAGAACACCATCGATCGTCAGATGCACCACGGTGTTGGCGAGGCCGCTGCCGCTCAGCGCCGGGTTGGCGGTGACGTGGTCGGTGGCCGAAGCGCCGGTGTCGGCGACCAGGGCCTCGGTCACGGTCGGGCCGGTGGTGCTGAGCGTGTAGACCACCGCGCCGCTGGTCGCGATGTTGCCGGCCGCATCGCTCACCCGGGCGGTCAGGGAGTTGCCACCCTGGTTCAGCGTGACCGTGGTGCTCCAGCTGCCGTTGCCCTGCACGATCGCGGTGCCGATCGTCGTGGCGCCGTCCAGGATGGTGACGGTGGCGCCGGCATCGGCGACGTCGACCGTGCCGGTGATGGTCTGGCTCGCCTGGTTGACCGGTCCGCCGGTGCTGGTGATCGCAACGGCGGGTGCCGCCGTGTCCAGCGTGAAGCTCAGCGCTGCGCTCGTCGAACTGTTGCCGGCGACATCGCTGAACTGCGCCGTGATCTGTTTGGTGCCATCGGCTCCGAGATCGCCGGCAGTCACCATCAGGCTGACGTTGCCTGCCGTCACGTCGGCGGCCGTGATCACATGCGTGACTGGGTGCGCAAGCAGCGAGCCGCCCAGCAACAGCTGCACCGTATCGCCGATGGCAACCGTCGGGGTCAGCGACACCGTGAAGCTTGGCGACGTCGCCGAAGTGATGTTGTCGGTAGCCGAGGTACCGCTGTCCGAGCCCGCTGTCAGGTCCGGTGCACCGCCGGTCGGCGCCGTTGTGTCGAGCGTGAAGCTCAGCGAGGCCGAGCCGGTGTTGCCAAAAGCGTCGGTTTGGCTCGCCACGATGGTGTGCGGTTCATCGGCCAGCCCGCTCGGCGTAAACGACCAGGCGCCTTGTGCATCGGTGGTCACTGTCGTCGCGATCGGGCTGCCGTCGATGGTGAAGTGCACCACGGTGTTGGCAAGGCCGCTGCCGCTCAGGGCCGGATTGGCGGTGACGTGGTCGGTGGCCGAAGCGCCGGTGTCGGCGACCAGGGCCTCGGTCACGGTCGGGCCGGTGGTGCTGAGCGTGTAGACCACCGCGCCGCTGGTCGCGATGTTGCCGGCCGCATCGCTCACCCGGGCGGTCAGGGAGTTGCCACCCTGGTTCAGCGTGACCGTGGTGCTCCAGCTGCCGTTGCCCTGCACGATCGCGGTGCCGATCGTCGTGGCGCCGTCCAGGATGGTGACGGTGGCGCCGGCATCGGCGACGCCCACCGTGCCGGTGATGGTCTGGCTGGCCTGGTTGACCGGCCCGCCCGCGCTGGTGATCGCGACGGTCGGCGCCGACGTGTCGAGCGTGAAGTTTAGCGAGGCCGAGCCGGTGTTGCCGAAGCTGTCAGTCTGGCTGGCGGCGATGGTG
Organism: Bradyrhizobium sp. IAR9; assembly: GCF_013408065.1. NCBI lineage: Bacteria > Pseudomonadati > Pseudomonadota > Alphaproteobacteria > Hyphomicrobiales > Nitrobacteraceae > Bradyrhizobium > Bradyrhizobium sp. IAR9. The sequence continues at coordinate 165,096 of NZ_JACBZW010000011.1, read as the reverse complement.
TGCAATCCGTCGGCCAGCCCGCTCGGCGTAAACGACCACGCCCCTTGCGCATCGGTGGTCACCGTCGCCGCGATCGGGCTGCCGTCGATGGTGAAATGCACCACGGTGTTGGCGAGGCCGGTGCCGCTCAGCGCCGGGTTGGCGGTGACGTGATCGGTGGCGGAGGTGCCGGTGTCGGCGACCAGGGTCTCGGTCACGGTCGGGCCGGTGGTGCTGAGCGTATAGACCACGGCGCCGCTGGTCGCGGTATTGCCGGCCGCATCACTGACCCGTGCCGTCAGGGAGTTGCCACCCTGGTTCAGCGTGACCGTTGTGCTCCAGCTGCCGTTGCCTTGCACGATGGCGGTGCCGATCGTCGTGGCGCCATCCAGGATGGTGACGGTGGCGCCGGCATCGGCGACGCCCACCGTGCCGGTGATGGTCTGGCTCGCCTGGTTGACTGGCCCGCCCGCGCTGGTGATCGCGATCGCGGGTGCCGTCGTGTCGAGCGTGAAGTTTAGCGAGGCCGAGCCGGTGTTGCCAAAAGCGTCGGTCTGGCTCGCCACGATGGTGTGCGGTCCGTCCGCCAGCCCGGTCGGCGTAAACGACCACGCCCCTTGCGCATCGGTGGTGGTCGTCGCCGCGATTGGGCTGCCGTCGATGGTGAAGTGCACCACGGTGTTGGCGAGGCCGGTGCCGCTCAGCGCCGAGTTGGCGGTGACGTGATCGGTGACTGAAGTGCCGGTGTCGGCAACCAGGGCCTCGGTCACGGTCGGGCCGGTGGTGCTGAGCGTATAGACCACGGCGCCGCTGGTCGCGGTATTGCCGGCCGCATCACTGACCCGTGCCGTCAGGGAGTTGCCACCCTGGTTCAGCGTGACCGTTGTGCTCCAGCTGCCGTTGCCTTGCACGATGGCGGTGCCGATCGTCGTGGTGCCGTCCAGGATGGTGACGGTGGCGCCGGCATCGGCGACGTCGACCGTGCCGGTGATGGTCTGGCTAGCCTGGTTGGTCGAACCGCCGGTGCTGGTGATGGCGACCGTCGGTGCCGTCGTGTCGAGCGTGAAGTTTAGCGAGGCCGAGCCGGTGTTGCCAAAAGTGTCGGTCTGGCTCGCCACGATGGTGTGCGGTCCGTCCGCCAGCCCGGTCGGCGTAAACGACCAGGCGCCTTGCGCATCGGTGGTCACTGTCGTCGCGATCGGGCTGCCGTCGATGGTGAAGTGCACCACGGTGTTGACAAGGCCGGTGCCGCTCAGCGCCGAGTTGGTGGTGACGTGATCGGTGGCCGAAGCGCCGGTGTCGGCAACCAGGGCCTCGGTCACCGTCGGACCTGTCGTGCTGAGCGTGTAGACCACCGCGCCGCTGGTCGCGACGTTGCCGGCCGCGTCGCTGACCCGTGCGGTCAGGGAGTTGCCGCCCTGGTTCAGCGTGACCGTGGTGCTCCAGCTACCGTTGGCCTGCACGATGGCGGTGCCGATCGTCGTGGTGCCGTCCAGGATGGTGACGGTGGCGCCGGCATCGGCGACGCCCACCGCGCCGGTGATGGTCTGGCTGGCCTGGTTGGTCGAACCGCCGGTGCTGGTGATCGCGACGGTCGGCGCCGCCGTGTCGAGCGTGAAGCTCAGCGAGGCCGAGCCGGTGTTGCCGAAGCTGTCGGTCTGGCTTGCGACAATGGTGTGCAATCCGTCGGCCAGCCCGGTCGGCGTAAACGACCAGGCGCCTTGCGCATCGGTGGTGGTCGTCGCCGCGATCGGGCTGCCGTCGATGGTGAAATGCACCACGGTGTTGGCAAGGCCGGTGCCGCTCAGGGCCGGATTGGCGGTGACGTGGTCGGTGGCGGAGGTGCCGGTGTCGGCGACCAGGGCCTCGGTCACCGTCGGACCGGTGGTGCTGAGCGTGTAGATGACCGCGCCGCTGGTCGCGGTGTTGCCGGCCGCATCGCTCACCCGAGCGGTCAGCGAGTTCGGGCCGTTGCTGAGCATGACCGTGGCGCTCCAGGCCCCGTCGCCCTGCACGATGGCGGTGCCGATTGCGGTGCTGCCGTCCAGGATGGTGACGGCCGCGCCGGCATCGGCGACGCCCACCGTGCCGGTGATGGTCTGGCTGGCCTGGCTGGTCGAACCGCCGGTGCTGGTGATCGCGACCGCGGGTGCCGTGGTATCGAGGGTGAAGCTCAGCGAGGCCGAGCCGATGTTGCCAAAGGTGTCGGTTTGGCTCGCCACGATGGTGTGCGGTCCGTCCGCCAGCCCGCTCGGCGTAAACGACCACGCCCCTTGCGCATCGGTGGTCACTGTCGCCGCGATCGGGCTGCCGTCGATGGTGAAGTGCACCACGGTGTTGGCGAGGCCGGTGCCGCTCAGCGCCGGGTTGGCGGTGACGTGATCGGTGGCGGAGGTGCCGGTGTCGGCGACCAGGGTCTCGGTCACGGTCGGGCCGGTGGTGCTGAGGGTATAGACCACCGCGCCGCTGGTCGCGGTATTGCCGGCCGCATCGCTCACCCGAGCGGTCAGCGAGTTCAGGCCGTTGGCGAGCGTGACCGTGGCGCTCCAGGTCCCGTTGCCCTGCACGATGGCGGTGCCGATCGTCGTGGTGCCATCCAGGATGGTGACGGTGGCGCCGGCATCGGCGACGCCCACCGTGCCGGTGATGGTCTGGCTCGCCTGGTTGACGGGTCCGCCCGCGCTGGTGATCGCGACCGCGGGTGCCGTCGTGTCGAGCGTGAAAACAACGGGCACGCTCGTTGTAAAGTTGGCGCTAGAGTCCAAAGCCACGATGCTGTGGTCGCCATCACCAGCCAGGGTGACCGCCAGGCTCCAAACGCCGCCGGAGCCAACGGTAACGGTTCCAATCTGCGTCGTAACACCATTGTATGTGTCGTACAGCGTCACCGCGCTTCCAACGAAGGACGGATCAACTGTTCCGCTGATTGTTTGATTTCCTTGGTTGGTTGGACCGCCTGCGCTGCTGATAAGGACAGGTCCGAATGAAGCCATAACAACAGCTTGCGATGGGTCCAAAGTGGGGACGAGCGGTTTCGAGGCGGAGCCAGAAGTCCCCGCGATGGAAGCGAGGGTCACAACAACTGGAGTGATCGATCCCCCACCAGCTTGGCCTTTTATGTCGCCCCCAATAACGGTGGTTGGAGCTTCAGTGGGTGATGGTGGGGGGCTCCCAGCGAACTTCTGCAGCGACTTTGTGTCGACGTCTCCTCGCTTGCCGTCGCTAGGTGCCGGAGTGTCTGGAGCGATCTGTTTCCCGATATCGTAGGTCGTTAACACCTGTTGAAAAGCGTTGAACTCCTGCGCAACTTGCCCTGGGGTCTTGCTGACGGCTTGGGTGATCACCTCAAAATTCGCGGTTGGTGTGATGGTTAGCGATGGACCGTCGCTGGTGACTATCCCGATCGGATCTCCCGCAGTACAAACGCCTTGAAGCAAGTTCGTCGCTGGAACGCATTTGAAGACTTGTACGGAATGAACTCGGCCGTCTTGCTGATCAGCGACAGAGACCGAGACTTTCCCATCCACAGCATCGACGCTGAGAAGGACGGCAGTACCGCGAATTCCAATCGCGGCAGTAGGCGTCGCGACCTGCATGTCGCCGGTTTTCGCGACCTGCCCAGCGACGAAACTGGCGGCACCCTGGATGAGAGTGAACATCGAATGGTTCGTGCCACTCGTCAGACTGACTAAGGTGCCACTCGCACTACTCTGCCCCTCATACCCCAATTCGTTCAACATGAACCGAGCATTGGCGCTCAGGTTGAACGTGGTGCCGTCGATAAGGACGAGACCAATGGTAGAGCCGCTTCCAGTTTGCACGACATCGTTTTGATAAACGACATCCCCATTATTCGCCTCGATCGTAACGCCGTTGCGAACGATGCTGGCGCTTCCCGTTACGGTCGCGACCCGGCCAATCACCTTTCCAGCCGCGGCATTGCCTCCGGCTTGCGCAAAGGTTTGATAACCGGTGAGGGCTTCGACCACTCTCGCGTCGAGCAGCGCGCCGTCCGAGGAGCTGAGCGGCAAACGCTTCTCACCGAGAAAGTAATTGGGGATCGTGATCCGATGGTCAGAATCGGAAATGATGAGATCATGACCTGAACGTGCATAGTCCCCTGAGAACAGGAGATGCGCGTCCGAAATGATCAGTGCGTGAGCTGGAGCAGGCTCGGGGAAACTAAAGGACGCCCCAGCCATCTCAGATCCGGCAACATCGAACTTTTGGTTCAATGAGGTATTCAAACCAGCGCCCACCCGTAAATTTGCCAATTAAATAATTAAATGCTAATAACACCCCGTAAATTTAATTAAAAGAGCTATTTGATCTGGGCTGGAACGCTGAAAGCCTGCGGTGGTTTGGCCCGTGATAATCACGCTGGACCGAGTGTCCGTGGCTGACGATCCAAAACGACACACGCTGGGTCCATCCGCATGGTGCAATCAAGAGGGCTTCATCGCCTGGACCTGTTGGAAGTGCGCCGTCAGCTGGTGCGCGCGCGCAATCGGCACTCCAATAACAGGCGCATTGTGAGGCGCATCAACGGTCTGTTATGTCGAATTTATCACTTGGATGCGATCGACCCCAAAGGAGGTCGGCGAATCCGCGAAGCCATTCAAATTGCGCTGCGAGATACATCCAAGGATTAGTTGACCAAAGTCCCGCGCCCCGCTCCCTTATTATCCGCGATTGCGCGGTGCGTTCACTCGCCAAGCGTATCCTGCCACATCTCGGTCAGTGGACAATTGCGACAGACCGCGGGTTGACCGCTGCTTGCGGTTTTTACCGTTTGCCGCTGGGCGGGTGATTGCACATCTTATGGAAAGCGTTCGCCGCCCCGGCCATCTGAAGCGATAGCTGGTCCATGGCCGATCCTTCTTCAGCCAGGCGCTTCTCAATGTACTGCTGCTCAACGTCGGTCAACGCAGTTTCCAGCAGGCGCAAATACCGCTCAACATTCTTCCTATGGGTCTGCAAACGGACAATCGTTTCGTCGCTCATGTTCTATCCAAATAGGCAGCGGCGCAATATTGCAAAATAGCTCTGAAAAGCCGCTTCAAAAAACAAAAATAAAATAACCGATTTAAAATGGCAGAAAAATTAAAGCAGATCAAGTCTCAGTCTCGCGGTGAATTGCTTACAGTCGTCGGCATGCAGCTGCTCGCGGGGGTCCTTGCCCTCCTTGGCGGAACGGCTATTGGCCTCGATGGTTCGTTCCAGTAGCCGACGCGCGTGAAGATGTGCGAGGGCATATGCAAAGCATGCGGCGCCGCCTCCAGCAGCGAAAAGGCACTGGTCTTGGAGGTGCTGATCGCTGCAACTGATGGATATCAGCATTTCACGACGGGCATCGACTTATCGATCGGAATTGACAAATGGAGCTCTGTCGTGAGCGAACGACGTTGCGCCACGTCCAACGCCTGCACGTCGAACGTCGCCGCGAGCACCTCAAGCGGGCTTACGCCTCCCGAACAGTACCGCGAGCGGGGCCACGGTCCGGTCCCCCTGGACGCCCATTTTGTAACCTGATATCATGCTCCAATGAATGCCTACAAGCGCAACCAGGTCGAGGACGCCATTGTGGCGGGGCTCGGCGCCGATGACGCCAAGTCAGAGGCGAACTTGGTGACGCGCCTAAAACGCCTATTGGATACCGACCGTGCGTTGGAGGTGCCTCCGCAATCGAACCGACCGGAACTGGCTAACTACGCTTTCGTTAGTGGCGATGCTCCGGGTAAGGGCGGCGAGACCCAGTTTTCGGAATATGAGAGCTTTGCCTTGCTGATCGGCTTGCAAATGCTCAACCACAGATGGCCGCAGAAGTTTGTCGTCGAATCGTTGCGGCGCATCAGGCCGGCGCTGGAACGCCAGCACAAAAAGATCATGAGGCTCGATCGCGCCAAGTTGTTCGATCCGGATCAGATCCGGCTGCAGGCCAAACCTGGGAGCCTAGCTTTCGACACGAACTCACCGGTAATTTTACTGATTTGGTCGGATCAACGGACGGCGGAAGACCCCGCCCCGAACGTTGAGATTTTCGAGGACCCGAGCGCGGCGTTTAAGCGTGGGATTGAAAAGCCGGGCCGTTCCATGACCTGGCTCGAACTCACGCGGTCAGCACACGCGTTGTCAGAACAGCTCGCCAAAACGCGACCGCGCAAGCGAGGACGCAGCTGAACCAGCCGCATAGAAAGGAGAAGGACCATGCACTCACGTTTAATTGAAACCCATATCAACGCTTCAAAACAAAAACGCATAGGCTCGCGAAGCCACCGCGGCCATGGACGCGCGCATACGGGCGAGCGGACTGAATGAGCCGAAGGGAAAAGTACGATGCACGCACGTCCCATTGAAACCTATATCGATGCTTCAAACAAGCTCGCGCGCCACCCAACATCCGCGCTGCGGCGCCAAGGTCAACCCAAAGGAGTAAATCATGACGACATCATCGAAACACAACGAGGTCTTCACAGAAGTGGGACCGGTCGAGCGGCTTGCCATCGATGCAATTTCGCTGCCGCGGCGATTGGTCCGCAAACACACCGATCGCCACAAGAAACAATACGCGAAATGCATCGAGGCACTGGGCTTGATCAGCCCTGTTATCATCGATTCTGCGGGCGTGATCGTGGCCGGTTTGATCTGGTACCTTGGCGCGCTGCAGCTTGGCTTACGCTACCTCTCGGTCATCCGGGTCACGCATCTCACTCCCGAAAAACTCGAACTCTATCGGATTGCTGAGCAGCGGCTCGGCGAGCTAGCGCCTTGGGACGATCGCGCCGTTGCAGAAACCTTCAAGGAGCTCTCTGAGCTCGACCTCGGGTTCAGTCTCGAGGTCGCGGGCTTCTCCCAGGGAGAGATCGATTTTCGCATCGAGAACCTCGAATCTCTGCAGGTTGAGCCGTCTGCTGACCCGGCCGACATCGTTCCTGCGGTTGTCTCGGCGCCGGTTTCGGCTGTCAACGATCTCTGGCAAGCCGGACCACATCGGATATTGTGCCAAAGCGCGCTTCATTCCGATTCATTTTCCGCCCTCATGGCCGGCGAACGCGCACGTGCCGTGATCACGGATCCGCCATTCAACCTCCCCATTCAAGGGCACGTCTCAGGCAAAGGACGCATTCGCCACCCCGAGTTTGCGATGGCGTCCGGCGAAATGTCCAACGAGGAGTTTACCGCATTCCTCAACGGCTATCTTCGCCGCTCGACCGAGCACCTCTCCCAGGGATCCCTCCTCTACATCTTCATGGATTGGCGTCATTCCGCCGAGGTTCTTGCTGCCGCTACGCAAATTGGACTCGAGCTCAAGAACATATGCGCGTGGGTCAAATCAAACGCTGGCATGGGATCACTCTATCGCAGCCAGCACGAATTGGTCTTTGTCTTTAAGCACGGCAAGGTGCCCCATCGCAACAACGTCGAGCTTGGCCGACACGGTCGCTTCAGAACCAACGTATGGCAATATCCAGGATGCAATAGCTTCGAACGGAGGGGCGAAGAAGGTAACCTGCTTGCCTTACACCCCACTGTGAAGCCGGTTCAGTTGCTCGCCGATGCAATCCTCGACTGCACAGAACGCAATGACATTGTTTTGGACAATTTCCTGGGCAGCGGCTCGACGTTGCTGGCTGCTGAAAGGGTCGGCCGGCGCCTCTATGCGACGGAGCTAGAGCCGCTTTACGTTGACGTCGCGATAAGGCGCTGGCAACGCCACACCGGGCAAAGCGCCGTCCATGTCCCAACCGGTCGCCTGTTCGACGAAATCGCCGCAGACAAGCAACGGGAGTGCGCGGAATGACCAAGCGCAACTCCGAAAACTATTCAGTTGGTTACGGAAAACCTCCCAAAGAGCGGCGCTTCAAACCCGGTCAATCCGGCAATCCACGCGGTAGGCCGAAAAAATGTCTCAGGTTAATCGACCTAGTAGCACACGAACTGAAGCGGAAGCGACCCATTGTCGAAGACGGCCAACGATTGCGCATTGAGACGGACAAGGTACTGGTCAAGCGACTGATAGATCTCGCGCTCAAGGGCAATTTGAGAGCCTTGAATTCAATGATGACACTGATTCAACAAATTCGCGAAATCGAAAGTACAAAAATCGAAAACGATCGTGACCCGGTGTCGATAGAGGAAGCAAGGGCCCGGTTCGTGCGACTACGGGACACCATCCTGGCCGACTCCACCCGCGCCAAGGGGATTGACGATTCTTTCCCGTAGCCCGGACAAGATCCAGTTGCATGGTAGTGCGGGCCAGCGCGCAGCCTCGCGCTGGGTAGTCTCTGATCGGTTGGCTAGGTGAGCCTCTCCATCACCCAATCGTGCAGCCCGAGCCGCATGATGGTCGAACCTAACTCGCGACCGGTCCAGACGTGAATGTCAGAGCGGTCGTCGGGGGGCGCTCAGCGCCCCCTTGGCGAATGACAAATGAAGAAGAACCGGTCGAACTGCTCGGTGGCGTCCATCCGGCGGATATAGGCATCCAAGGTCTTTTGGCTGGCGGCAGACTTGACCTGAACTGCTGCCCGCTCGTTGATCACCGCATGCTCCAGCTCGAGGTCGACCAGCTTCTTGGTGCCGCCGAGCACGGAGATCCGGTTCCAGCCACTGCGCGCAAAGATGATGTCAACAAGGGTTTCGAAATCGGCCCAGTGCAGCAGCTGCAGGGCCTCGATCGTCACCTCGAGCAGCGCGGTTCGGGCTTGGCTCGCCTTTGCGACGATCGGCTCTTCGATGCCATTGATCCGCCGTAGCAGGTAGTCCTGCGCTTTGACGGCGCAGATCGTCCGACGATAGCTTGCGACCTTGGTTAGCTTGGTGCTCAGCGAGTTTATTTTGAGCGGAGTTCCCTTGATGTCGGTGTTGCGCCACCCGGCGATGGCCTTCCTGAAGCGCTCGCCTGCACGCGTTGGTTCAGGTTTGACCCAGGTGACCTCTCGCTCCGCAAACGTCCACCACAAATGATCGCGCGCGATTGTGATCCAAAGACACCTTTCGTCCAATTCGTAGAAGTCGGCGACTTCCTGCGCGTCGCGCCCCGCCGCTTGTGGCGATCGGCCCAGCGCAATCAGATGCGCGATGATCTTCGCCCGGTCGCCGTCGACGGCAAGTTCATGGCTGACCGAACCATAGCCGAAGTGCAGCTCAGCGCGGTCCAGGCTGTTCTCCCACCGGCCGCCGGCGCCGAGCTTGATGTACCGAACCGTTGTCGCTGAAATCTTCATCAGGTGCCCCGTAGCTGCCGCCACTGATAGCTCGGGCCGCCAAATTTATCCAGTTTTGGGATAATCCATCTTCGGGATCAAATTGACCGCCGCCGATTCCCTGGCCCGGCGGTCATGCAGAAGTCCCTAAGATCCGCGCAACATGCCCGCCTGATCGAACTTCTTGTCGCAGTGCGACAGAAGTCTGGCATCCGCCAGCATGCATTGGCCAAGAAGCTCGGCCGTCCGCAATCGTTCATCGCCAAATACGAAGGCGGCGAACGGCGGATCGACGTCGTGGAATTTGTCGCGATCGCCCAGGCCCTGGGCGTTGATCCGTTGAAGTTGTTCCGGGACTTTCTGTCGGCTCGTGGTTCGGCGCCGAAGCAGCCCAGGCGCTAAGCCCATCATCTGCGATGCGCAGTCGAGGAGCGTTGCCGGCAGCCATTGGGGCGGTGCGGCCAATTTCCGGAACGAAGCCAACTGACCTTGCCTCACTCGCGCTCGAAGCTGAGCAAGCGAAGCGTCCTCTTCTGCTGCACCAAAGTAGCCCGGTCGTAGCGCTCCAAGCCTTGAAGGCCTTTCAGATCTGCCGCCAGCGGGCCGTTCAAAAGTGCGCCTAACATCGCCTGCCGCAGGCTGCGGATCCGCAGCAGCGCGAGCTTGGACCGCGCCAGCGCCATCGCCGCATCGGGCGTGATCGGATGCCCGAGCCCCGAAGCAATCGCGACGGCAAGATTCTCCACCTCGGGAGGATCGCTGATAATGCTCCGCGCCAGCCCATGGCGCAGCGCGTTGCGGCTGGACCTCGTCTTTCCAACCGCCGTTTTCGGCCCCGTGCTGCGCTTGGCGTTGCTGCGATTGGCTTCGATTTGTCGAATGGACACCATGTCCGAGGCCCTCGGCCGATGCTGATCGTGGCGGCCGGAAGCTCGCTCCAACGCATTGAGAGATCAAGGGTTTTCAGACCCATAGAACTGCGATTTTGCTGCAGAAAGGACTGGCATTGCCGCGCAAAAGGAGCGTTAATCATTAAACCGGCCGGCGGGCCCTTGGCCCCGGTCTCTCCCCTCGCAGTGGCGGGGCTTTTGGTGGTGCGGCGGCAAGCCGCGTCAACCCAGGAGAGACCGGTGAGCACGATTGCATCCGACGGCGCCGCGGCGCCCCACTCCGTCGTCACATTCAACCGCCTCGACCGCCGCGCCTTCATCGGCGGCTCGGACGCCCGCATCATCATGGGCCAGGACCAGGACGAGCTCCTGCGCCTGTGGCGGGAAAAACGCGGCGAGATCGCGCCGCAAGATTTGTCGCGCAACCTGATCGTTCAGCTTGGCGGTGCTACCGAAGACCTCAACCGCAGCTGGTACCAGAACGCCACCGGGTATGCGATCACCGACATCCAGAAGCGGGTGCGGCACCCCGTCCACGGCTGGATGGCGGCCACGCTGGACGGCATCGTCGCGCCGACCGGGGCGGTGTTCGAGGCCAAGTTCATGCTGCCCTGGGCCTTTACTGAAGAGGCAGCGGCCGACAAGCACATGGCGCAGCTGCAGCACAACATGTGGGTGGTGGCGGCGCGCGCGGCCGTGCTCTCGATCATCACCGGCGGCGGCAAATGGGTCGAGATCACCGTGCATGCCGACCCGCTCTATCAGCACCTGCTGCTGACCGCGGAAAAGAAGTTCTGGCGCTGCGTGCAGAGCGGCGAGCCGCCGCTGCTGTTCGCCATCGAAACCCCACGGCCGCGGCTTGCCGCCGTCAAGGTCGTCGACATGACCGCCTCCCATCTGTGGGCCGAATGCGCGGCGACCTATCTGCGCACCCGCGAGGCCCATGGCGAGCATGAGCTGGCCAAGACTGAGCTCAAGAAGCTGCTGCCGGAGGATGCCAAGGAAGCGTTTGGCCACGGCGTTCGCGCCAAGCGCTCAAAGGCCGGCGCCGTCAGCTTTGATCCGGTTGAGATGGAGACCGTCCATGCACCAGGCCAGTGAGCATATCGGGGCGATCGCGGCGGCGCTGGCTCGCGCGCAAGCCGACCTGACCAATCCGGAAAAGACTCTGACCGCTCAGATCCGCTCCCCGTTCCTGCGCGATGACGACCGCACCTTTCGCTATGCCTCGCTGGCGAGCGGCCTTGACATCGTGCGCAAGACGCTGAGCCAGCAGGAGATCGCCACCATTCAGACCACCCGGGTCGAGGAGACCACCGGCCACATCCACCTCACCACCCTGCTCGCCCATTCCTCCGGCGAGTGGATCTCCTCGGACTGGCCGGTCTGCGCCGCACGGGACATCGAGGCGCCGCATCGCATGGGTGCGGCGCTCACCTACGCCCGACGTTACGCCCTGTTCGCGCTGGTCGGGATTGCCGGCGAGGATGATCTGGATGCCCCGAATACGGCCGCCGGTTCCCCCGCACCACCTAACCTCAAGGCCTCGCCCGGCAAGGGCGCTCTCAACCGTGCCCCGGTGCTGCGGCCGGGGGAGTCCGCCGCACTCCGGGAGCAGCTGTTGCGCCAGCTCGAAGCGCTGCCTGCCAGCACCGATCTGCTCAGCTGGGCCATGGCGAGCCTCCCGCTCAAGAACAGCCTGCAGGAGCCGGATGCCCGGCACGTCGAGGCAGCTTATCAGGCCAAGCTTGAGGACGCTGGCCGTGCTCAGGCGGAGCAGACGGCCGATTTGAATGGCACGCCAAGCCTGCCCGCAGCGCCTGCTGCTGACGCCGAGGCCGTGCTGCAGCCAGCGCTACCCGAGGTTGGGCTCGCTCATCCCAAGGAGCCGTCCCGCAAACGCAGCAAGGCGCACCTGTTATTTGTCCGGGAGCAGCCCTGCCTGGTGTGCCGGCAAACCCCGTGCGATGCCCATCATCTGAAATTCGCTCAAGCCCGGGCGCTCGGCCGCAAGGTCAGCGATGAGTTCACTGTCCCCCTGTGCCGCGAGCATCACCAGGAGCTGCATCAGCATGGCAATGAACGGGCGTGGTGGGCGAACCTGCAGATCGCGCCGCTGCCGGTGGCGCAGGAGCTGTGGACGGCAAGCCCCGTCCACGATCCCGCCAACGTCGCCGTCGGCGCCGCGTCGCTTGCGGCAAACCTGGATTCGGAGGCCGCCGGATGAACGGTCTGTTCCAAACCGCGCGCGAGCTCACCGCCACGGCGCTGCCGGTCGAGTTTGCGTCCTTGGCGCCCCCGCCCCTGCTGCTGCCGGGCGAACAGCTCGAACACTACCAGGCGCTCCAGCAGGCGATCTTTGCCGACCTCGCGCCGCGGTCCGCCATCGAGTGGCTGCTCGCCATCGACGTCGCGGAGCTGTCCTGGGACATCCAGCGCTACCGCATGTTGCGGCATAAATTGCTCGAGACCTACCGCCAAAAGGCGGTTGAGGCGGCGCTGCGGCGCATCGACATGGTCGGAATTGATCCCGAGTTCGAAGCGGAGGCCGAAACCTACACGCTACAAAATGCCCTTAGCTGGCGGTGTGATCCCGCCGCTGCGTCCGAGATCGACGCGCGCCTCGCGACCTATGGCTTCGACCAACACGCCATCACCACCGAAGTCTACGTGCAGGCGCGCGAGGTCCTGGTCTTGTTCGAGGGGCTGCTCAACGCCGCACAAACCAAGCGCATGCTGCTCCTTCGCGAGATCAGGAATCAGCGCTTCCTCAATGGACCGCTGCGCCAATCGCGTTGAAGAATCGCTTGGTCACGGAGCACGTGCCCCCTATTCAGACTTACGCTCAAGGACAATTTCAGTCGGATCGCACTTTGAACAGCGCCGAACCCGTGTGAGACCGGATTCTTCGCAATGCCCGTGTCGGAATTGTCCCGTGACTGCCCTTCGCTCACAGGACTGCGATGTTAGCTTTCGGAAGTGAGACAGCGCAATTCGAAATAGCCAAGGGCAGCCTTTCACCGGTCCGTCTAATTCGTCTTCCCTACAACCATAAGAAGCGTCAGCCAGCTTCCGCCCAGGTGTGTTTTCGAGCCCTGGCGTCCCAACATTCATCGCGTCCCTGACGGAAGGGCTCTAATGGTCCGTGACCGTCATTTGCGTTCGCAGGACTGCGAACAGTCGGCTACGCCACAGACTAACTTTCCAAATATCGATGGCGAAGTCGTTCCTATCAGGGACTTGTGGTTAGCCGGGGCCCGCCTCAGGCCGCGATCGCGGCGATCAGCGCCCACGGGCGCATTTCTGCTCAATGTAGTGGGCGGCAGCCTGAACTTCGCTGAATGGATGGAAGGATTAGGGAAACGAAGAGCGGTTCGGCGGACATGCACCGAGCATCTGACGTACTATATGCGATCGAAGCAACGATCCGGATAGGCCGACGCTGCCAATCATCTCCGGCAGCCCAACTGCCACACCCTTGCGCACGTTGCAGGTGTTCGAGGCCACAGACTCCTATACCGTGGCGACCTTCACCTCGTTCAGATCAAGCGCTCGCACGCTGCTCCACGATTGTGCATCGATTGCCTCACAATTGTCATGGCGCTTCCATCGCATCGCAATATACTTCGCCTAGCAATCAGAAATGTCAGGCGAACTTTCGATGATCAGACATGCGGTCCGCATGCTGGCCATAACGTATTGCGTTTGCGGCCAGCCCGCCTATTCGAACTATGAATCCCAAGCGGTGACGCCACCGCTTTCATTCTCTCAATTCTGCATTCAATATCCCGAGGACTGCCGGCGCCATGACGATCGCAGGATCCGAGACTTCCGCTCTTCAATCCAACGCTGGCGCGAACTCGCCCAAATCAATTCAGCGGTGAACTTCGGCATAGCGCCGAAGGATCCGCCCGCAAGCCGACGCGACGCGGAATGGCAGATATTCCCTTACGAGGGCAATTGTGGGGATTACGCCGTCACCAAGCGCCATCTGCTGCTGCGATCCGGCTGGCCCAGTTCAGCACTCCTCCTCGCAGAGGTCGTCATTCGGGCGACCGGAGAGCACCACCTTGTGCTGCTCGTGCGTGAGGGACGAGCCGTTCTCGTACTCGATAATCTGAGTCCGGTGGTCACGCCGCTTGTGGATGCTTTGGATCGGTTCACCATCCTGCGTGCGGAGTCGGGAACGGATCCACAACGGTGGACACGAGAAGTCGCGACCTACTAGCTGGCCTTCCGATCAACCGGGCCAAGCCGCATATGGTCATGAGATCCGATCTAGTTTTTTCCGCGGCTTGGAGGCCTCTCGCCCGACTACGGTCAAACGAGGGACGGACACCTTGATGGCACTGCGCCTCGCACGTACTCGGAGGAGATCTTTGGCGCGCCGGCTGGAGCCAGACGCTGTTAATCTAAGCTTGATTTTCGCTCCATTTCGCCCTCCCTAACCAGGTCAATTTCGTGTAAGCACCAATTTCCATTTTTGGGACTGATATGACAAAGAAACGAGCACTTATTACCGGCGTCACTGGCCAGGACGGCGCCTATTTGGCCGAACTTCTTTTGCAGAAGGGATACGAGGTCCACGGCATCAAGCGCCGGACCTCGCTGTTTAACACTGATCGCATCGATCATCTGTATCTCGATCCGCACGAGCCTGACCCGCCCTTTCGGCTCCACTATGGCGATCTGACGGACTCCTCGAGCCTGATCCGGATTGTCGGCCAGGTGCAGCCAGACGAGATCTACAATCTCGCGGCGCAGAGTCACGTTGCCGTCTCGTTCGAGGAGCCGGAATATACTGCGAACTCCGACGGCCTGGGCACACTTCGAATTCTCGAGGCCATGCGGATCGTTGGACTGGAAAAGACGACCCGATTTTACCAAGCATCGACATCGGAACTGTACGGTCTGGTCCAGGAAATCCCGCAAAAGGAGACCACTCCTTTCTACCCGCGTTCGCCGTACGCCGTCGCCAAGCTCTATGCTTACTGGATCACGGTCAATTACCGTGAAGCTTACGGGATGTATGCCTGCAACGGCATTCTCTTCAATCACGAATCTCCCGTCCGGGGTGAGACTTTCGTCACCCGAAAAATCACGCGGGCATTGGCCCGGATCCATCTGGGCCTGCAGGAGCGGTTGTATCTCGGCAATCTCGATGCATTGCGCGATTGGGGACACGCGCGCGACTATGTCGAGATGCAGTGGCTTATGTTGCAACAAGAAAAGCCGGAAGATTTCGTCATCGCGACCGGTGTTCAACATTCGGTTCGAGATTTCGTTAACGTGGCGGCGAGCGAAGTCGGCATGCAGATCCGATGGGAGGGGGCCGGCGTCGACGAGAAGGGTTACAATGTTGCAAACGGAAAATGCGTGGTGTCGGTCGACCCGCGCTATTTCCGCCCAACAGAGGTCGCCACTTTGCTTGGCGATCCGTCCAAGGCGAAAGAAAGACTCGGCTGGCAGCCCCAGACCTCATTCGAGAGCCTCGTTCGCGAGATGATGAAGGAAGATCTCGAATCCGCAAAACGCGATGAGCTGATTAAGCAGCACGGCTTTAGGTATTTCCCGCGCCACGAGTAGTCCTGGCAGATCGGCCAGCAAGGCAAGAAGCCAAATGAGCGCCCATCGCGGCGCTCATTTTTTTGGACGATAACAAGTTGAGATCAGATGCTTTAAGGTGACCGAACGGCATCCTCCACGGGAAGCCCAATGTCGCCGGCAGCGTTTTTCGAGTCGACATTCTTCTGCCCTGTCGCACTGCCCTGCCCTGCCATGACCTCCGACCACCGGTGAACAATTGCGCGTCGATCCCAACGATCAAGCGCGCGCCTTCTTCCTTCTTCGCCGTAATGCTCACGGAGAGCCGGCGCCTCGCTGAGCTGGCAAATTGCAAGCTCAAGCGCGGACGAATCTCCGGGTGGAATCACCAGGCCCGCATCCGTAACTTCAGCCGCGAGGCCCGTGCCTTCTTCAGCCATCGCAATGACCGGCCGAGCCGACGCGAAGATCGCGCCAAGCTTGGAGGGCAACACCAGATCGGCGGCCTCGGCTTTCTGCGGGATCAGATGAAAATCGGCCGTGGCCATCAATTGATTGAAACTTTCGTTGGGCTGAAGCCCGAGAAAATGGACATTGCGACGTCCGGCAGCGAGCTGCTCCAGCCTCATTTTATGTGGCCCATCGCCTGCAAGGATGAAGTGGATATGAGGATGGCTCTCCTCCAAACCGATCGCAGCCTCGATCACGAGTTCAAGGCCTTGCTTGTTCGACATTGTTCCGGAGTAGAGCGCAACGATATCGGCCGCGCCCAGCTTCAACTGCTGACGGTATTTGGTCATTCGCGAACCCGGGCAGATCGCGTTGGTGTCAATCCAGTTTCTCACCTCGGCTGTCTTGTCAGGACTCAACCCCTTGATTCTCAACCGTTCGACCATCGCTTGAGAGATAGTTGAAACATGGTCGAACGATTTGAGGATCGCCGCTTCGGCTCGAAGCATCCATTTTCGCAAGTTAGGATTGCGTAGCAGACCAAGATCAAATGCCGCGTCCACCTCGAAGTCCTGCACATGAAGCCATGATTTGGCACCGACGCAACGAGCGACGAATGAGACGAAGGCAGCCGACATTAATGATGGTGCGACGGCGATCATAACGTCGGGGCGCCAGGATAGCGCCTCAACGAGGACCGGCGCCCCGCTCGTAAGCGCGAATGAAGCGTGATGAACCAGCCGCTTGGCGCCCGAGGGATGTCCGGGCACATAAATCGGCGTACGTGTCACGCGAACGCCGTGAATATCTCTCGACCTGAAGTACGACGACTTGAACGCCGGGGGAATCTTCCAGGCTGGATAATACGGAGGTGCCGTAATGACCCTGACTTCATGACCTTCGGCGGCCAAGCTTTCGCAGAGCTCAGCGTTGTATTTTGCCACACCGATCAGATCGGGGGCATAGTTGATGCCGACCAAGAGAACACGCATAAAGCCCCGCCCAAATCAAAAGTTCAGAATAAAAAAGTTTCTTGTAGTCTTACGTAGTTTTTCTCAGCGCGTCGCGCTGACTTCCAGATGACGTCCAGAGCCCTTTAAAAAGTCTGCGTAGGCGGCCGCGAGACCGGCCCGCAGAGCGACGTTCGGTCGCCAGCCAAGCCCTCGAATTCTCGAGCTATCGAGCAGCTTGCGTGGCGTGCCGTCAGGCTTTGACGTATCGAACGCGAGCTCGCCCTGATAGCCCACGACCTCCGCGACTGTCCTCGCAAAATCGGCGATCGACAATTCGTCGCCACTGCCGACATTGATCGGAAGATCGCTTGAATAGTTCTTCAGAAGGAAGACGCAGGCATCGGCAAAATCGTCGACGTTGAGGAATTCGCGGAGCGGTGTGCCGGTGCCCCACACCGAGACGCTGGATGCATTGGCGAGCTTGGCTTCATGGAAGCGCCGGATCAACGCGGCCGGGACGTGACTATGATCGGGATGATAATTGTCGCCGCGGCCGTAGAGATTAGTCGGCATTACCGAGATGAAATCGTCGCCATATTGCCGACGATACGCCTGGCACATCTTGAGGCCGGCAATCTTGGCGATCGCATACCACTCGTTGGTCGGCTCGAGCGGCCCGGTCAACAATTCGCTTTCGGCGATCGGCTGCTTGGCGTGCTTTGGATAGATGCACGACGAGCCGAGGAACAGCAGGCGCCGCACACCAACCGCGTGACTTGCACGGATCACGCTCAATTCCAGCGCAAGGTTGTCGCAGAGAAAGTCGACCGGGAAATTGTTGTTGGCCGCGATACCGCCAACTTTTGCAGCGGCATGAATCACGACGTCCGGGCGATTGGCTGCGAGCCATCTGAGCGTGGGTTCTTCCTTTGTCAGATCCAGCTCACGCCGATCAGCCGTCAGCACGGTGCAATTCTCTGACGCAAGCCTTCGGACGACAGCCGATCCGACCATGCCGCGGTGACCCGCGACAAAGACACGTTTGCCCGTGAGATCGTAGGTTGAAGCCCCTGTCATCGTATCCTCTACCGGCGATCGATTGGCCGGATCGTCACTCCCGTGAGATCCGGCTACCGCCGCATGACGCAATCACGCTGCCGATGCAGCCCCGCCAAACTGGTAACACAATCTTCACCATGCACCAGCCTGTCCCGGCCCGACAAAGATATTCATGGTGAACCCGTGCTGCGCGCACAAAAGAGCAGCACACGGCGAAACAAAAATGAGCAAGGCAGCCGCATGAGCTGTGCGGCTGCCTTGTAAATCTTCTAAAAAGCGGCGCTCGCCGCTTAGGTCAGCCGAAGCTTAATATGCCCGACGCAGGACGGGGCCGACGGGCGCGCAAACACGGTCCATATACCAGCCATAGGGCGTCTCGACCCGCACCAAGGGGCAGTGGCGCGACGGCACATATCTATATGGGTAGGGCTGCGCCCAGAACGTGACAGGCGTCGCCTGGCTTGCACCCGTGAGCAGGGCCGCCGGCACCGGCATTTGCATCGCCGCGCTTGCTCCGCTCGCTGCACAGACGGAAGCCGTGGCGGCCAAAAGGCCGGCTCGCATCAAGGTCTTAAACATCCCAAAAAGCTCCTTGCCCCTGCGGATTTGGTCCATTCTCCGCGCCCCACCAGGAGGCTGCAACCCGAGAACCACCGCGAACCAGCCTGAATAGTAAAGCCTAGATTACCAAGGCTAGGACCAAAAAGGCAACCGACGCCGCGGCTTGGGGAGGGCCTTTATTGCGATATGGCGCGCAAGTGTGGCTTCTTGGTCCTATTTTTCCTCGCTCCAGGCGCCCGGGGCAGCAAGGTCGGGTGAACGTCGGTACACATCTCGAAGGAACTGGTAGTTGACGGTCTGGGCCAGCGGCACGTCCTCTTCGCCAAGCTTGGCGAAGAGGAGAATGTCCCGAAGCGTCCGCCAACGGCTTTCGTCATAATCGCCGATGCGCCCCCCTGTCGGCAACACGAGCGGACGTAGCTGCTGCAGTTCAAATTTCAGCCGCTCTGAGTTCAGCTTGGCTGGTCCGGCGCCGGCCAGAACGGGCACGCTCCGTGCATAGTCCGCATAGGTAAATTGCCATCCTCGGATGAGGCCCTGAAGGACATCGGCAATCATGGATGGCTGTTCATGGACGAGAGCGTTACTCGCGAAGTAGACCAAGCCAGGAACATGGATGCCGTAGTCTTGCGGTTTGATGACATTCAGCTTCGTGAACGTCGAACCGGACGGATCCGGTTGCTGGTCGATTGCGGCGATGATGGCATCCACCTCACCGGCCCGCAGAGCCTCGAAACTGTCGCGGTCTGGGACCTTGGTGATCTGGCTTCGGGGCAGCCCGAGCTGCGCCATCATGGCGTCGAAAACGACGTCGCCCTCACTCGCCCTACGGTATCCGACCCGCTTTCCGACCAGGTCGGCCGGACGCCGCAATCCCGAGCTTTCGAGCGTGAAAATTGCGACAGAGGTATCGAGGAAGCTCGCGGCGAAGGCGGTCACGGGGACGCCGCGCCAGCTCGCCAGCAGGAATTTCTGGCCGCTCGTCACGCCGATGGCATGTTGGCGTGCAATCGTCTGGACGAACTCTGGGTCTTCGGGCTGGGCCGCCACCTCAATGCGGGAGGAGAAATATCCCTGCCTCGACGCCGAGAGCTCGCCGGCGAAACGCGCGCCATACTGGCCGTCGAGGAGGAGCTTGACCGCGACGGCCGCGGAGGCCGTCGGAGCCCGTACGGGGGCCGCATCGGGGCGAAGAAGCAGAAGCGCGGTCCCCACCAATGCCGCCGCAGCGAGGCCAATGGCGAGGTAACGCCTTCCTCTCGGCCGGGTCCGCCGCCGGGACTGGGTTCGGGGCAACGAGAACTTCCTAACGGGTTGTGAAATTTAACATATCAGTCGAGGCGAGATGGGCTACAATGAAGCTTCTGGGGTAAGGTTAATTTTCCCTTCGCCTTGTTTTAAAAGCGATTTTGACCGATAGCACAGCGCGTTCGGATAATGAATTTTGCGTCAATGGGCTTGGCAAGATGACGATTCTTTCCACTCGACCGGTGCCCGTCCCTGATTCTGCGACGGAAATTGGTACGGTCGAGCAATCCCCGGCAGCAGGCTATGCGCCGAGCTGGCTGCGTCCTGTGGTTGTCGAGCGGTTGATGGCCGTGGTCGATGCGGCGCTGATCGTATTCAGCGGGATCGGCTGCGCGGTCGGCTATCACATCGCGACCGCGGGCACGCTCGGCAAGGCGGACGTCTATGCGGCGGCCAGTGTCCTGGTCGCAATCAATTTCATCCTTCTGACCATCGTGCAGCACGGCTACCGCCTGAAAACCGTCACCGACTTAGCCCGCACGTTCCGGATGACGCTGACGACGTGGACCGGCCTGTTCGGCGCGCTGCTGGCGATCGCCTTCACGATGAAGGTCAGCGACGAGTTCTCCCGCGGCACCACGATCTCGTTTTATCTGGTCGGCCTCGCCGTTCTGCTCGCCTGGAAGATCGCGGCCGCGCGCTGGACCGCGCATGGCTTACGCACCGGTGCCTTCGCCAACGGCCGCGCAATCATGATCGCCGAGTTCGGCCTTGCCACCTCGTCCAACGCGGTCGACGACCTCGGCCAGCACGGCTACCGCCTGATGCGGGTCATGGAGATTCCGGCCAAGGAGCTCGCCTCGCCGCTGCTGCTGTCTTCGCAGGCACCGCGCTTCGAGGAGCTGATCACTTATGCGCGCGAGAACCGGATCGAGCACGTCTTCCTCTTGATGAACTGGAGCCGGCAGCACGCGATCGATAGCATTCTGGACGCGCTGAAGATCCTCCCCGTCCCGGTGCATCTGGTGCCGGACGCCAACACGGCGCGCTTCCTGCGCTATCCGCTTGAAGGCACCGGCAACACCTTCACCGCCGAGCTGCGCCGCGCTCCGCTGACCTTTCGCGAACGTGCGCTCAAGCGGGCGCTGGATCTCGTCGGCGCGAGCTTTGCGCTCCTGGTGTTCGCGCCGGTGATGCTGGTGACCGCGGTCCTGATCAAGCTGACCTCGAAGGGCCCGGTGTTCTTCCGCCAGACCCGCCACGGCTTTGGCGGGCGCGCGTTCAAGATCTTCAAATTCCGCACCATGCGCGTGCTGGAGGACGGCCCGACCATCGTCCAGGCGCAGAAGAACGACCCGCGCGTCACGAGAATCGGCAAGTGGCTGCGCAAGACCTCGATCGACGAGCTGCCGCAGCTTCTCAACGTGCTCAAGGGCGACATGTCGCTGGTCGGCCCCCGCCCGCACGCCGCCGCCCACAACACCGAATATGAGCAGATCATCGGCAACTACGCCTTCCGCCACCACGTCAAGCCCGGCATCACCGGCTGGGCCCAGGTTAATGGTTACCGCGGAGAAACCCGCACGCTCGAGCTGATGCAGAAGCGCGTGGAATATGATCTCTGGTACATCAATAATTGGAGCTTGTGGTTGGACGTAAGAATCATGCTGGGAACAGCAATTGTCACGTTCGGTCGCCCTACCGCCTACTGACCCGTCCTCTCACCGTTACGTTGATCAATGAATCTGTTTATCGTCCGGGTCCGCAAGCTCCTACACGCCGTCGGTTCGTCGTCAGGTCGGCGAGCCCTTAAGCGGGGGGTCGCCGCAAGCATTGAACACCGCTCGGCACTCGAGGGGGTCCCGTATAGGACCATAGTCGACATAGGAGCCAACGTCGGTCAGTTTGCACTTTTCGTACGCGAGCAGTATCCGGAAGCCAACATCTTCAGTTTCGAGCCGCTTGAGGATTGCTGGGACACATTCAGCACCATCTTTAGAAGTGATCCGAATGTTCATCTTTTTCGTTGTGGGGTCGGGCCTGCCGATACCGATGCCCTCATGAATGTGACCAACGCGAACGACTCATCCTCGATATTTGCGCCGGCACCTACGCAGGTTGAAGTGTTCGGAACAAAAGTGAATACGACAAAGAAAGTCGAACTGCGTCGACTGACGACTCTCTTGCGAGAGGATCAGATCGCGTTTCCCGCGCTCCTCAAAATCGATGTTCAAGGTTTCGAGCTCGATGTGCTGCGCGGTTGCGAGGAACTCCTCTCATCCTTTGATACCCTCTATGTCGAGGCCTCCTATATGGAGCTCTACGAGGGCCAGGCGCTGGTCGGCGAGGTCATCGATTTTCTTCGACACCGGGGCTTTGAGATCCGGGGCGTCTTCAACCAGCACGTCGATCCAACGAGAGGTCCTCTCCAGGCTGACTTCATGTTCAAGCGGGCCTTGGCGTCGTGACTTCAAACGACGACTTCGTAGTGGCAATTGGTCAGCTGCCGCCCCCCGTAACCGGACTATCCTACATTACGGCCCGCATGATCGATGCCATCAAAGGCACGCACCCTGTCCGTACAGCGAATATCGCTGCTGAGCCCGGGCAGACGGGACTATCAAAGCACATCCGTAGAGCCCTTCGGGTACTCGCTGCGGGCGCCGTTCTATTGAGGCATACCTTCAGGACCGGTCGTCGCTGTTATCTGGTGTGCGAAGGCGATTGGGGCTTGGCGTATATTATCTTCCTCGCCGCTTTGGCTCGCGTCTGCAGCTATCCGACCGTTCTACATCACCACAGCTTTGCCTACATCGACCGACCGAGAGCACTCCTGCGCCTGCTTTTGCGTGCCGGCGGACCGGCTCTTACGCACGTGTTCTTATGCCCCATCATGAGCACCAAATTTGCTTCGGCTTATGGTGTCGAGCCAAAGGCTTGCATCCTTTCGAACTCGGCCTTCGTCGAGCCCGATTGGGACTTCCAGACTCTGACCGGACCGCTCACCATCGGGCTTCTTAGCAATCTCACCAAAGAGAAGGGGCTCCATACGTTCCTGGAACTGGTACGTTCTGCACGAATCCAAGGTCTTGGCATGAAGGCAATTCTTGCCGGACCAATTGCGGGTGAGGCAGATCGCAAGCTGGTGGAGGATGCAACTCGCGATCTGCGCGACGCCCTTGAGTATCGGGGACCCCTTTACGGATCCTCGAAAAACACGTTCTACCGGGATATCGACATTTTCGTCTTTCCGACGCAGTACTCGCACGAGGCCGAACCGACCGTCGTGTTTGAAGCTTTGTCAGCGGGCAATCTCATCATCGCGTTCGATCGGGGCTGTATAACGAGCCAAGTTGGAACGAACGGGCTGATCGTTCCGACAGACTCAAACTTTGTCCAGGATTCAGTCGACTATCTGCGACAAGCGGCCGGGCAGCTGACCAACCTCCGTGGCGAACGTCGTTCCTGCATTGACGCATACGGGGCCGTTCATTCATCCAGCTCTGCAATCGCGAAGCAGTTGTTTTCGTGATCCGGCCGGTAACTGAAGACCTAGAACGACGCTTCAAGTTAATACGGCCGCCTAGCCACTGGGACGCAATGCTGTTGCCGCCGGATAATCTTGTCGCGCTCGCGCACCCGTCGTCTCACGACGTAGCCTGATCCCTCCGACAACGATCAAGATAGCAGCTGCGATCATCGAGAAGGCCCAGAAGTACACTACGGTTACCCCCCCGTCTCTCAAGATAGTTTTGAAATAGATGAGGAATATCCAGAAAAAGGTGAACAGGAGAGGACTTGTCGTCCTTACCGCCGCGTCATAGAGACGACTCTGAACAACCCCCAAGAGGAACATCATAGGGATCAACGAAACGAACCCGTAGACCATGTAAACGTCGACATAGAGAGTGGTAGTCATCGACGAGAAGTTTCCATACTCATTGAGATTCACGATTGACGTGAATACCGGCTTGTCCGGCCAGAGTTGCCGGGGAATTGGCCAATATAACAACCGAAGATATTGCGTGCCGTAAGAATAACCCGCCCGCTCGTCGACAACCATCGCCGCTACGGTCGCGCTATCGAACTCAACGACGTCCATTGAGCTCTTGCTGCCGCGGTCAGCCACGTAGGATGTCCATATCGACGAAATATCCGCATCGCCAAGCACAACCCGGCGCACCACATAGCGATCATGCCCGACGATGTCGAACAACAGAGCACCGAGCAAGACTCCAATGATGATCAAAGCACCTGGATATCGCCTTCGAGCCTCGATGAGCGACACAAAAAATACGCTGACGAGAACGACGACGAACGAAAGCCGCTGTGCGCCAATATACGCGCGAAGAGCGACGAATGCCGCTATGAAAAAGATCGAGAGCGTCCTGATCGACCCTTTGCACAGATACAGCATGATGCAAATGATAGGAAGAAATTCGGCGAGCGCCAAGGTGTATCCGGAAATGCCAACGAGACGCTGTCCACCCTCTGCGTCTCGCGTAACTTGAAACGCATTGACCGACTGGAGCCCAGCGTCGCCGTAGGCCCGATACGTGCCGTAGAGTCCGGCCACGCCCAGCACAAAGACAGTGGCATAGAAGGCGACGGGCCGCAGGACGACAAAGCGAACCGGAGCGAATGTTGGAATGATGCTCTTGGCGCGTTTTGCAAACGTAAACCCGAGGAACGCGGCAATAAGAGCAACATTCGCAATCGCCGTTACGCGGATGATGTCCTCGGAGGTCGGTGTGATCCCGACGCGCAGCCAGATGAATGATTTCCCGTCAAGATAGATCAGAAGCGGTCGAACAATGAACCCTACGAAGTGGTAGAGCAGGTATATCACAAAGGGATGATAGACTGGGGCGCACCAGACTTTGACAACCACAAAGCCGACCGCAAGCCACACCACGAAGTTGAACAGCGCAGCATAAATCAGCGGTGTGTCTACGAGGTTTTCTACCATATTAGTGCTTTCAATATAGTCAAAGTCCTACCCTTCTGGTGGAGGCGTTGCGCAGAACGCGCTCTAGGGCTCAAGTGTGACGGAGACGTTAGACGTATCATCCAGACTTCCATGTTGAGATACGAGTCGCGCAAAACGAACCTGGCTCGCTGACTGATCCAACTGAATCTTTATCGCGATGTCCTTGATCAGATTTGGAACGCTTTCTCCGGCAGTAACCGAGACAACGCACGGCATGTTTTTTTTGTGACAACGGGCCGTGATACTAAGGACAACATCCGATATTCGTGGATAAACCTTTGTCGACAGGGCCAGGAAGCTGTCCGTCATATCAATCCGCCCTCTGACCCAGCTCCCGATATAGACGGGTCCGCAATCGATCACCTTGATCTCCAGATCAAGCCACGGAAGCTCTTCAGGATAGCACTGCGTTGGCTCGTTTCTGGAATTGCCTCGTATCTTGCTCGGCCTTGCTTTCCCCCCCTGAAGGCCCCCCATCGACCTACAGTTCTCGAAGGTGCAAGCTATTAATCTTCCATGGGCGCCTGCCCAGCCCTCCCAACCCTGATTGCCATCAAAGAAGTAACCTCGCTCGATATCCAGATTCGTTCCGCACGGATTAAGAATATCCGCGTTCGTTTGCCCCATAACAATGTCCCGTCCGATGAATGCCCCATGATGAGCACCGCCCTGGTAGAACACCTCTCCTCTAAAGCGCACGACCTTGGAGCGAACCAGGGTCCAGTCACCGGTTGCTCGATCGTTTTCGGCCCAAAGGCCCTTGTGCGTGAGGTCCCACCCCTCACCGGTGGAGACATCGGCTGGATAGCTATAGACGTCCGTTCGGTCACATCCGCCGTCTAGTTCCATATCGGTGAGGCTTACCGACGGCAATTTAGAAGGATCCGAAGGAGATGATGGCCACCCCTTCAAGAATATGCCGGCTCCGCGCCAGACCTTTCCATTCACAGTTTGCCAATTCGACTGAAGTTCCCGGCCATCCTGACTTCGAAACAGAATTCGAGTCTTGTTCCCATGTCCGACGAGAGCGACCGGACGTTCGATGATGATCGAGTGACCGTCATATGCATTGTTCTTATCGGGATCGCTAGTCCGCTTTGGGCACCAAACGGCATAGGCGCGCTGCTTGAACCGCACCGTTCCGGCACCAAACGTCTCGGCATATTTGATAGCCTGCTGTATCGCTGCCTGATCGTTTGTACGGCCGTCTCCGACCGCGCCGAACGCTTCGACGAAGACCGTCTCAGGGCTCAGACGGAAGTTTCGGCCATCCGAGGCAGTGAAGGTGGCTGAAGGGTGGGCAGCCAAGAACGCAGGATCAATGCGCGGGTCACTTTCGAAGATCAGGTTCACGGGAATTGGCCCGTCCCCGAGGCATTCTATTTGCGTCACCGATGATGGAATTTGCGCGCTGCGAAGCTGACTGATCGGAAGCAATCGCTTGAACGACTCTTCAGAGCACGCCGGTCCAGCCAGCCACACCGTTCCGGAGGCCAGTCCTGCGAGGACAACTCGTCGGTCTACTGGCTTCATCATGTTCGCGCTCTTTGCCTTGTTTGGATCCACAACAAAACGTTGGACGGTTCAGCGAAGCTAGAATGGTCATTCCAGCAGGGATTCGATCGACGACCGATAACGCGCGAACGTATATTTCTGGGCTTCACGCTGCGCGTTCGCCTTGAAGGAAGCCAGCCTCTCACGGTTGGATATTACTTCCATCACAGCCGATTGGAGCGCTTCTTCCGTGAGTTCCGGCAGCATTATGCCCGTCTCGGGCGTGACCGCAACGCCGGCATTTTTCGATTGAATGAGCGCCAGTCCGGAAGCCATTGCCTCCAGAAGCACCAGAGCGGAGCCCTCAAAGTAGCTCGGAAAGATCAGGACGTCCGCATTCCTCATGATGGAAGGAACATCCGCACGCGGGACAGTCGGCTGATAGCTCACTCGTTCTGAATACTTCGAGAAGATCGCTTTAGGCACAAGCATATCTCCGACGATCTGCACAGATGCCAGCTCGCGTGGAATCTTTTCGAACACCTTGAGCACCAGATGAATTCCTTTCCGCACACCGGCCTGACCAAGAAACAGGAAGCGAACGGGCCCAGACCGGGGGGTATCTTCAGCCCGGTTGAATCCTCCGAACAAGCGTTCGTCGAAGCAGTAGTTCAACACGCGCAATCGATCTCCAACCGAACCGTCAGACGCATGTTTCCTCACGGAATCCGCAGCAAACGGCGACCCCGTCAAGATCACATCCGCCAGGCTATACTCCTCGTCGTCTCGTTCGATGCGGTCGGCCGGTATTCGGAATGAGGAGTCGGAGAAGAATTCCGGATATGTCTCGTGTAGATCATCCATTATCCGGTTGTGCTCCCGTCCATCGCCAATGGTCCGATCGAGAATGCAAGCCCTTCCGGCGGCTTTCGCCGCCCGAAACGCGTGGACCGACGAGCTGCTATACCCCCACAGGTCAAAGCTTCGGGAGGACTCCATTTCCGATTTCAGCAGTTCCGCAAATCTTGCATTTCCGAACTGATCAATCCTTCTTGACAGCTGCCGGAATCCGGCGCGGTGAGCCAATCGCTCTATCCATTCAGAGACTCCAACAGTCTTGACGAGGTTAGTATCAAGCGCTGGATTGCTGAATCGACGAAACTCGTAGTGCACCTTCTCCCGGATTGGCGACGGCATCATCCGTTCAATCCGATAGGGCCACCGGTCCGGCTGATAAAAAATCGACGTCGCATAGAATTGAAGCCGTCCAAGCTGCTGCAACGCCAGCGCAGTCTGCCACGAATGCTGCGTTCCCGGATGAAAGACCGCAATTTTGTCCGCGAATGAGGATCGGCCTGTCACGAGACGGCCCCCTTCAGTTGCGGCTCTTTCTCGGTCTCCAGAACCTCAGCTAGGGCCGCGCCGAAGCGCATCTTTGTATTCCTGTAGTGATTAACGGCTCGATTTACACGGACAGATACAGCCTTCTCCTCTTTGAGGCTCTCTGCGACCAAACGGCTCAGCACCTGGCAGTCAATGGATGCGATATCGATTACCAGGTCGTCCAAACCGAGATCCCTCATGATGAACTCCGTCTTCGGAAGGTACGAGATCGCGGTTAACGGTCGCGCCTCCATCATTGCAAAAATGCAGGAGTGAAATCGTGTCCCGACAAAGATTCGCGCTCGTCCGATGGCTGCTCGAAGGATTTCTGGCTCGGTTTCCGTCTTGTGCACGAGAACATGTGCTCCCGAACGCTCCGCGACCCTCTGGGCTAAGTCCAGATCACTAGCAACCTGGTTGAAGATGACGGTCCTCAGTCCGTGCTCGCGATATAGCTTATCAAAAATATGTACCAGGCCGTCCTCGTACCTGGCCTTGTCTTCGGCGGGATTTGTCCGATGGGGAAATGGCCAATCGACAACAGTTGCCCCGACGAATTGCTCGCCCCTTTTAAGACCGATTTCCTGCAGAAGATGGTCGATCTCGGACCCGTTCTCGGTCACGTGCAAATTCCAGAAGGCACTGTCACCAGCCACCACGACCTTTTCTGGAGCAATGCCCAACTCTCCGACGAGGAACTGCCGAGAATAACCTTCGCGCACGCACATCAGTGCACATGGCGATAGGACAAGGCGCGTCATCGCAGCTCCAAGCTTCGACTTGATCGGCCCAATGCTCTGTGGAGCTAGAACAGTTTTGGCTCCAACTAGAGTTCCAAAATGGATGTGCAATAGCGCAATGATATAGGACAGATTGACGTCGTGAATATATCCTCCAGGCGCACTGATCACGAAGTCGGCAGCCCGATAAGCCGTCAACGTCTTGCGCTGGCTCACCGGAAGGACTTGCGCCAATCCAAACCAGCCGGTCGCACACGCAAACCAAGCTACAAAGAGGTACACAAGCTGCTCAAGGCGTCCCAAGGGCCCCGAAAATCGCGACGAATTTCCGATGCGCTCACTCCAGTCCACGCCTGGATGCGCCGCTTGCGCTGAGGAAATGCCTTCGAACAGTATGCCCATGATCGTCGCATCCGGATCGACCATCCGCATCTGTTCGATGCATTCGTCCAGCAGGACCGAGTCCCCGCGATTTGAACGACCAAATGCATTCACGATTAAGTATTTCCGCACCATCCTGCTCTCGCTCATGTTCCCGAACGCCCCCTACTAGCGTTGCTACGCCAGTACTAAACCGGAGCAGGTCCCATTGATCGATTGTGTTGGTTGCCGCCAAAGACATTGTATCTCTCAAGGCCTTTTCGGACAGCAGCTGACGCAAGAACCCCGCAGCGGTCTCAACACTCCCTGGCGAGAACACAAATCCGGATTTTCCGTGCTCGACGATTTCGCCAGCAACGCCACACCGGCTGGTTACGACGCAGGGAATGCCCAAGGCCATCGCTTCGTTCACGCAGAGACCCCATTGATCGTACTCTGATGCCAGCAGTAGGGCCTCGGATCGCCGATAGAAGATAGGCATAATGCTGTTCGGAACGTCTCGAAGGTGACACATCATGTTATCGACCCCGAGCTGCTTTGCTGTCTCCGAAACCGCTGCTTCCTCAGGCCCCGACCCGATAAGCACGAAGCGAACACCGCACTGTGGAGCGCCGCTGGCCGCATATATGCGCAAAGCCACGTCGGCCCGTTTGCGACTGACGAGCCGACTGACACAAATGACGTATCGTTCAGGCAAAATGCCTTTGCGGAGAAGAAACGGAGCCCGCCGCTCCAGCTTGGCAGCTTGGGCTCGAAAGAACGTGTTGTCGATCACGTCATAACCGATTTCAATCGGCCGGCTCATACCGAGCGATCGAAAGTACGAACGGTGCCTAGCGCCCGCGACGAGTGCGCCATCGAACAGGCGAAGCAAGCCGGCCTTGATCCATTCGGACCAAGCACTGCGCTCCTGATCATCCGCTTTGCTGTCCGACATGAAAAATATAGGCACGCTGTTCACCTTGGCAAAAAGCAGCGACGTTAACGCCAACTCGTCAGAATAGCCGATCGTAAAGATATGGCTTGGACGAGCTATCTTCAGGGCGCGCCAGAGAGAGAGAGCCCTCTCCCGCTTGCTTAGACTTCCGATAAGCTTGATACAGCGGATTGCATCCTTTAGAGCCGCAGCTCGTCGCTGCCTGTGTGCATAGAAAGCGGACGATCTCGACGCCTCAATCGCTACCAGCTCGTGGCCAGCCAAACGCAGCCGCTCCTGACACGACGAGAGCCTACTCGCATGGTAGTCGCCAATATGATTGATGACGAAACAAACTCGATGAGTCACTTGGGGCAAAAGCTATCCTCGCAGGCTGAGATCAATGCCAAGACTTCAATCGGGTTAGGCCGCCTGCCAAATAGGCCCCCACCGCCTGCAATGGATTATCGGGGCGGTAAAACAGCCTCCTCGCCTGCTTCGCAATGACCAAGCACATGATCACATCAAGAAACGCGACTGATAACGCGGCACCCGTCGGACCCATTATTCGAGAACAGACAAAAGTTACAGGCATCGTCAACGCGCTAAGAAGGAGAAATGGGAAAGCAAACCCCGCATGGCGGTTAATCGCCAAAATCAAGTTCGAGAGGGGATTCCAGAAGCCACCCAGCACCACCGTCAGCGCCATCAGAGCGACTAACTCCCGGCTGGGAATAATGAGTTGGCGAGTCCAGAGGGCTATCAGCTGAGGACCGAACAGGACTAATAGAATCGCGAATGGCAGCGCGACAGCCAACGCCACACTTACGGTTAACAGCACAATGAGAAACTCGCTTCGTCGGTCCTTCCGTGCGACGGCGGCCGAAAACTCGGGCATGATCGCGTGTGTGAGCAACTGCGTGAGCTGAATGCCGATTCGCGAGAAAGTTCTTGTCGCGGTGAAAACCGGAACAGCCGCGCTGGAGAGCGCGGCTCCGAGAGCCAGGGTTGTACCCTGAAGGAATGCGGCCTGACCAAGCGGAACCGCAAGCACCGCTAGAGCAGGCTTGAGGAGGCCAAGCGCCTCTACTCGATCGGCCTTTTCAAAGCCGATCTTCAGCCAAGGAACATTAATCCTTAAGAGGAGGTTCTGGACCAAAAGCGCAAGAAAGCGCGCCACAACGAGCGTCACAGCCGCATACTCAGGCCCATAGCCCAGGACGACTACGGCGACCATACACACATTCTCGAACAAAATAGTATTAGCAGACCAAAATGCTCCCAGCGCAAATAAGCCAGCGCACCGAAACCCAGCCATGAAGATGCTACCCTGAAGAGAAACAATCGCGTACACGATCAGTAGCGAAAGCGTAACGCGTGTAGCGCTGGGCGTCATCGACGAGAAACTTGGCCACACTGCAGAAGGAATACCCCAGACAATCAACAACGCTCCCAAGACCGCGAGAAGCGACGAGGCCAAAATGACAACCCAAGCACTCTGAAACACGCGAACTGTGTCAGCGTGTCTTCCGCGTGCAGCAAGCATGGTCATCTGATTGCCTGCAGCAGTCGCAAATCCCAGGTCGCTCACAGAAAGGAAACTTGGAACCGCCGCAAGAATGACCCACGCTCCATATGCCTCTACCCCCCAATGAACAGCCAGTACGGGCACGATGAGAAGCTGTACTCCAGCAATGACCAGCTTGTCATAGACGTTTGCGGCGACGCCGATGCTCACACGCTTAAGATTCACCGGCGCTCTCCTCTAAAAGGGACAGGGCGCGCAGCACAGCGGCAATACCGATCGAGTTCTCGATAAGAGCCAGAGCCTCCACAAAAGCTCTGGTACGCTCCTGACTAGTCGAAGCGAATATCAGCTTTGCCGAGGGAAAGCCTGCATGCAGAACAGTGAAAAATACCGCTATCTCGACCGCAGCCAGATCCAAGCGCGCCGATCTTGCTAATGGCACTGCTATTCGGCTGATCTTGTCGCCAAACGCAGCATCCGACTTTTGCAATGCAAACCCAGCGCTAGCAATGCTATGCAGGAAGTGAGGCTTAGAAAGCCCTGGACCGTCGAGTTGGAGATCACACGGCCGCGCCGCAAACTGCGGTACAAAACCGGATGGGAGCATCGCATCGAGGCCGCGATCGAAGCATCGACCATTTGCGTACCCAATCTCCACCGCGGCGCCTCGACGCTTCTCTTGCTCGAGAACTTCGACAGCGGATCGTATCAACTCTACAGAAGGTACTTCGTGCAGGAACAAATAGTCCAAGCGCTCTCGGCGAAGACGGCCACGCGTCCGATCCAGAGACTCTCTTATCGCTACCGGCGAGTAGTCGAATCTATGCTGATGGATGAAGGCTCCCCGAGATTGCGGAGCTGAGGTCGGACCAGAGCGCTTTGGTCGCTCCAGCATCAAGCGCTTGAGAGCGCTCGCGTAAGTGCGAAGGATCGCGTGGTTTGGCCGAACTGAACCGACTTTGGCGGAAAGGAAGACATCACGAAGCCCCGAAACAACATTCCCCACAACGGTTTCCGCCGTTCCCATTCCGTAGGATGGCGCGGTATCAAAATGGCGGATACCTGCTCGCAGACAATATTCGATTAAGCGAGCGGAGTTTCGCTCATAAGCTCCTCCCTTCAGCCTCGCGCACCCAAAGACGATCTGTCCATCCAACATCAGATTTGTCCAAGAGATTTTGCCAACCTCATACCGAAGGCGATTGCCGTCAGCGTAGGATTTGCGAAGCTTCCGGAAGGAAAGGTCGCAGCGCCGGAGACGTAGAGATTGTCAGTGCCGAACACCTTCAAATTCCGATCCACAACAGCCTCCTCGGCATTCTCGCCCATACACGCGCCCCCCATATGGTGATAAGAGTCATGGCAGCTGGTCAGAAAAGTCTGGTCTTCATCGAGGATGCGGGGATCGATTTGAATCTCGCCCAGACCAGATGCGCGAAATTCTGCATCGATCGCCTTGCAGACTTCGTTGGCAGCTCGCATTTCCCGACCATCGAATGCCCAGTGGAGAGCAATCGGAGCATCATCTGGGTGTTGAGACGCATCGAGCCTTAAATAGCTCGCCGCGGTAGGAATTTGCTCGATTTCGAGGCCGAGAAATACGCCGTTATCGAGCAAACTGGTCGCGCGGCGTTCGATCAGGTATCGCCAGGCAAGCGGGAGCAGAATGCGAGCCATTTTGCTGGCATCATTTGCTGCAGCCAGCGATTGCCGCCATTGCGACAAGTCGACGATCCGCCGCGCCAACATAAGCGAATCTCGAAACAGCGAACCTACACCATTGGGTGTGTTGATGGTGCCCACGCAATTCGCAATCTTCATTCTCTCGGAAAAGTCATCTGTAGTGCGAATTTTCACACTATATTTATGCCGGTTGTAGAACACGTGATCAAACAGATCGCGCAGCTGATTCTGATCCTTAACAGCGATCGCTCCTGCAATTCCGTGCAAATGGTCGATGAAAAACTTTCCTACGTTCTTATTATGTTGAAGAGGAGAGCCGGGCGTTTCGACGGCGCGCAACAGGAGACGCACCGCCTCAAATGTGCCGTTGGCGAGAACGAGCTGCCGACAGGCGAGGCGGCAAACTTCGCCGCCGGCAATGGCAACCTCAAGTCCGCGAACACGACGCCCCTCCTCGAACAACAGGCGCTTCACTTCCGAGTTGGTGACGATCTGCGGCCCCTTTGGGTCATGCAACCATCGCCTAAAGAGCCGGCTGAAGTCAGGCTGCGGCAGCCAGAGATTCATTCCCAACGTTAGGTCTTTTCCAAATTCGGGAGGTCTCTTTGTTACGGCTCGCCAAACGCGTTCCGTGTCCTGGACCCCCTCTCCCACGCCCAAGATCTCGAAAGCTTCACTGAAGAACGGTTGGATCTCGGCGTACGATACGGGCCAATGTTTCTTGCCATCGTAAGAGCGGCTCTCAAAGTCCTTTGCTTCGAACGGCACCAATTGTCCGCCCCAGAGGCGGGTTGTCCCTCCCAATGCCTTCATTCTGCCTTGGCGCAAGCCCCGATGCTGCAAGCCATAATTGATTCCTTCATTCGACTGGATGTAGTCGACGCTGGGAGACGTATCGCCTGCCTCTAGAACGACGACTGACTTGCCGAGTTGTGCCAGCCGAATTGCCAACGTGAGTCCGACGGCTCCCGCGCCGACAACTATGACGTCGGCCTCCAATTGATCAGCACTGCCGGAAAGCTGAGATCCGTCGACAATCATGACTCAACTCGTTGGCGCAGCAACGATGTTCGCCGCAGTCGGGCGTACAAGCACGACGACCCATGCGCTCCGGAAAATCCGAACACCTTCCTCAGTTTCGCCGGAAGAGGCCAACATCGTCATGCGCTTATCCGCGACAATGACGAAGCCAAGATCACTCGCAAAAAAGAAAATGAGAATGATCGATAGCGACACCCATGGGCTGCACACTTCGTTGGCCAGTGGAATATCAACATCGGCACGCGCAAAGGCTGTATGCCCGCAATCATGGGCTGGTCGTAGGCGCACGCTTCTACCTCCAGGGCAGCGCAAAAGCTTGAGGACCGCTTCATTAATGTTCTCACCGTCTCCATAGGCGATCGTCGCGATCGACACCCGGGATTGCCACCTCGAAGCCATCGCGCGATAAACGGCGGGCTAAGCTCTCTCGGCTGGCGATATCGGCCTGTTCTAATCCCGCAAGGAGCGACGCGCGATGTTCCCATCCGATAGTGGTCAGGTTGATAGCTGCTGCGTCAATGAAGTCTGAGTCAACCAACTCGGAAAATTCGGAAACGACGGCCTTCTGCGTTACATCGCTCAACAGCGCAAATACCGCCAGGGCCAGCCGATTGCGTCGGAGCGCAATCCACCCCTCGTGCGGCCCGGCGATATAGGACTTTTCAATAAAACTGATGTACGCACGGTCAAACCCATTGCGGGCTGTCTCAACTGAATACAGCATCAGCCAAAGGAATGCGCTAGATGGGGTGGCCGAAAGCGCAGCCCTGAGCCTGCGCTCCGCACCACTGATCTCGCGATCAAACTCGGAGCTATTGCTCTGAGCGGCCATTTGGCCCGTACTTAGTCCCATCAGCGCCTGGGCTTCATAATACTCGGGTTGCACTATGCCGGGAGGAGGAGCAGCCTCCATTTGGGAAAGCATCTCCGGCAAGACTCCCGGCTTGAAGCGCTCCTCCGCGATGATCCGCGCCGAAACGTTACGGGCTGGCTCAGTTAGCCGAAACGACGGCAAGGCAGCGTAAGACCAAATGACGCCTAGCAGACCGCACAGCAGAAAATGGCTGCGAAGGGTCGTTACTGCCAGCCAGTGAGCGCTATTCGACATACCCATAACGGGCGTAGTATTTCTGATAGTAGTAGCGGCCGTGATAGGACTCGTACCGCGCGAGGGCCTTGGTGTCAGCCTTGTTCAGGACGACGCCGAGCAGCTTGTCGTGGATCTCCGGCGCATTGCGCAGATTGTGCCGCACGACATCTATCTTGGTCTTGCCCCACTCCACTACGAAGACGTAGGAATCGACGAAGGGCGAGGTGACGCGCACATCCACCACCGGAGCCATTGGCGGCATGTCCAGCACCACGTAATCATATTTCGAGCGCAGCAGGCTGACCACCTCGTACATGGCTTTGGAGGCCAGTATCTCGTTGGTATGCAGTAGCTTTGAGGTGGTGCCGGCCGGCAGCACCGCGAGCCCGGTCTGCGGGTCGAGGCTGACGGCATCCTGAAGCTGAACCTTCTGCCCGACCAAATCGACCAGCCCGACTTTCGCGTCCGGCCTAAGCGCGCGCGACAGCGAGGGGTTGCGCAGGTCGGCATCGACCAGGATCACCTTGGCGCCGGAATGCGCCATTAGCTGCGCTAGGTTAGTGGAGAGCGTGCTCTTGCCCTCGTTCGGCAGGGTCGATGTCACTGCCAGCACGCGGTTCTCCCGCACGATAGAGTTGAGATCCACCGCCACCTTCAGCGAGCGCACCGCCTCGGAGAAGCGCGACAGCGGATTGTCGACGACATAGCGAAGAAGATCGGGCTGCGGATTGCCCTTCCTGGCAAGCTTACCGCCCAACACTTTTTCGCCAAGTCCCTGCGCAGAGACCGTGTTGCCGAGCGCGGGCAGGATGGCGATGCAATTGGCCCCGAGTTGCTCCTCGACCTGAGAGGTCGTGCGGAACACCTTGTCTGTGAATTCGCGCGCCATCGCGGCGCCGAAGCTCAGCAGCATACCCCCGAACAGACTTACGGCCAGGATGATCGGGGTCTTCGGGTAGCTCTTCACCAGCGGCGTGGTCGCCGCGCTGATCACCCGCGCCTCGGTGATCGGGAAGGATTGCTGCTGCACACTCTCCATGTAGCGCTGCAGGAAATTATCATACATCGCCTGGTAGGACTGCGCGTTGCTCTCAAGCTCGCGGAGCTGCACCTGCGCCTGGTTGGTGAGCTGCGATTCCGAAACGACGTTGGCGAGGCTGGTCTTGATGCTTTCTTCGCGCGTCACCGCGATGTCGTAGTCGCTCTTGTAGGATTCCTGGATGCGCTTCAGCTCATCGATGATGTTCTTCTTGATCTCGGCCATCTGCCGACGCAGATTGACGGCGGCCAAGTGATCCGAACCGTATTTCATCGACCAGATCGACTCCTTGGAGGCCAGGTCGACATATTGCCCGCGCAGCTTGACGATGGTGTCGTTCTTCAGCGCGTCAGCCACTGAGGCATCCGGAATCTCCTGCTTGAAGATATCGTTCAAGCGGTCCAGCCGCGCCTTGGCTTCGGCGGTCGCCGCATGCGCCATGATCAGCTGACTGTTGACCTCCGCAAGCTGCTGCTCGTTCATCAGCCCCTTGCCGGTGGCGATGATGTTGTTGGCGGTCTTGAAATCGACGACCGCCTTCTGTGCGGCGGAGGCCTGGGTGCGCAGCTCCTTGATACGGTCCTGGAGCCAGACGCTGGCGCGACGGGTCGCTTGGTACTTCGCCTCGAGCTGGTCGACGATATAGGCATCCGCAACGGCGTTGGCGATCCGCGCTGCTTTCTGCGGGTCCCGCGAGGTGAAGCCGATCTCCATCACATAGGTGAGGCCGAGCCGCTTGATGGTCCGATTCTTCTCGAACTGCCCAAGCGCCTTGCGCGTTAGCTCAAACTCGGACGGGACGCGAGTTGATGAGAACAGGCCCGTCGCTGCCCCAATGATCGTGCCGAGCAGGCCGCCTCCGCTGCCGGTGAACTCGGGGTCCTCAATCAAATGCAGGTCGCGGATCACGGCGAGGCTGATGTTCTCCGATTTCAGGATCTCGACCTGCGTCTCCACCGTCGCGGAATCGATTGCGATGTCACCGAGCACGGATTGCTGCTGGAACAGCTGCACCTTGCGGGTGTCGATCACCATCGAGGCTGTCGAGGTGAACAGCGGCGCGGCGGTGAACAGATAGAGCAGCGCCAGAATCACGCAAGCCGAGACAATCGCGACCATGGTCGGGAACTGGCGCCTGATAATGTCGAGATAGGAGGTCAGCGTCTGCGACGCCGAGCCGTCGGCCTCGGCGAAATCACGGTTGATCTCCGAGGTCGGCTTATTCACCTGCAACATCTAGCAATTCCTGAAAATGGATCGATGTGTCTTATTGGGATTAATGTTCGCCAAAAGCCTGCATGCGTCCGCAGCAAACCTGATGCCAAAGCCCGCGCTCCGCGAAACACTAGCACAATCCCGTCCGCAATTGAACGCGCATGATGCAGCGCACAGCTCCGCTTGCACGACATTTTGCATGAAGCTTAACGGCCCAAACGTGAAAGCGGCGCTCGATGGCGCCGCTTTGGTTAGGTCGTGAATGAGGCTGCGCGGAGGGCTTGGTCTCCGGGCAAATACGGGTCAGCGCGTGCTGATCCGATTCGCGGCGTTGGTCGTTCCGGTCACGCCGGCCGTTGCGTTCGGCGAGACCGTCGTCGCATAGTGCAGGCCACCGAAGGTCGGTGCGCCGTTCGCGCTGCCGCCGGTGTTGCCGGGATTGCCGACCGGTCCGCCCGAGCCGGAGCTGCCGCCGCCGCCGCCACCGCCGGTCGCGGCGATCGCGACGTCGCCGGTCGCGGCCTGGTAGGCGGCGATCACGTCGGCGTTGCCGGTGTTGGCGATCGCGGCCTGGATCTCATTGGCGAAGGCCTGGTCGCTCGACGCCGCCATGCGGGCGACCTGGGCGAGGCCGCCGACGATCGCGCGCATCTGGTCCTTGGTGGTCGCGGGATCCTTCAGGAGCGCGATCAGGCCGGGAAGCGTGGTCGGATCGGAAGCGCCGAGGTCGCGCACGCGCGAGATCAGCTGCGGGCCGCCGGTCGGATATTGCTGCAGCAGGCTGTTGGGCGAAGCCTTGAACTCGGAAATGACGGTGGCCGGCAGCTGGCGCTGCGGCGGGTACACGGCAGCGCTGGCGGCCGAGGTAATCGTCGCGGCGAGGGCCGCGGCGGCAGCCATGCGAAGCGCGGTTCTGATAACGCTCATAAATCAACCTCCAAAAAATCAGCTGCCCCGATGTGCTTCCTCGGCCCGGGCAAATGGCTGTGCAGTGCGGAACCTAACCGAAGAGAAAAGAGCTGTCCACTTATTCTAAAGACTTCGTAAACGACGCAACTGCTTCAAATCTAGACACTTTTATGAAGCTGGGGCACTCCGCTCGGGGCGGCGTCCGCGGTTGTCGGATGGCCCTCGCCTCGCCGCCTGGTGGCACCCGCCTCCAGCATGGGGCGACCCTTGGTGCGGAAGGATTGCGCCAGGCCCGCGCCGAAAAGCGCAAAGAATGGAATGCTGTAGCCGGGCACCTGCAGCGTGAAGTCCAGGCACGAATGCAGCAGCGACAGCGTCGCGGTCGCCACCGCCGCCAGCGGGATGATGGCATCGCGGCGGCGGGTGAACACGCCTCTCGCCAGCACCAGCAGCATGATGGCCCAGGCGAGCGCCACCAGCAGCGCCATGGGAATGCCCACCTCGGAGGCAAGCTCCAGCGGCGTCGAATGCGCGGCATCCCAGATTCCGCGAATCGAGATGTTGGGGCTGCGGTACGGCGGAAAGGCCCATTGGAAGGTGCCCATGCCGGTGCCGAACCAGGGATTGTCGCCGATGATTTTGAGCGTTGATTTCCAGGCCTCGATGCGGCCTTCGTCGACCAGGCCATTGCTATCGAAGCGGCTGGAGACGCGGCCGCCGAGCAGCTGTAAGAGGCCAAGCGCGACGGCGAGGCCCGAGCCCAGCGAAATCCAGATGCCGGTGCGCGGCGGCAGGTCTTTCCTCAGGAACAGCGTGAACGCGACGATCATCGCGAGCAGCGACAGGCCGACGCCGGCGCGCGATCCCGTCATGAACATCGCCATCAGGCAGATCAGCAGGCAGCCAAGCTGCGGCAGGATCTCTTTCGGCGGGATCGTGCGCACGTCGAGCGACAGGCGTCGCCATTCGATGTGCCGTTCAGGCAGCCGGCGGCGGACATCCTCCAGGATCAGCAGCATCCAGATCACCGCGCAGGAGCCGAAATAGGCCGCCGCCGTGTTGCGGTTGATGAAGGTGCCGGTGACGCTGCCGAGATAGGCCGTCTTGTCCCGCCACAGGATCATGGTGGGCTCGATCAGGAACGAGAGGACGCCGTAGAGGGCGTAGGCCGCACCCGAGATCGCGATCACCCACAGCAGGCGGCGGGCGCGGTCGCGGTTCGCTCCGACAGTGATGCCGAGGACGATCGCGAGGATGTTGGCGAGCGGGGCGCCGAGCGCGAAGAACGCCTCGTTCTTCACGATGGAAGCAGAGGGAGCGATCGGTACGCCCAGCAGATCCGAGGCCTGCTTCCAGATCGGTTGGAATGGCGCGACCCAGGGATGGTCGGAGAGCTGCTCGTGCAGCACGAACGCGTAGGCCACAACGATCACGCCGATGCCGGCGAGCAGCCAAAGATGCGGCCGACGCAGATCGCGCGTCGGCGCGAAGATCACCGCGATCCCGAGACACAGGCACCAAAACGCGATCGAAAGATCATTGGTCGAGCCGAACGGAAACGGCGCGCCGGCCACCACAAAAAACAGGATGAAGGTCGCGGGCAAGCTCCATGACCAACGAATCCTGAACCAGCTCATATTGGGAGGCCAAAGGCGCATCGTGCTTTCTTAAGGCGAGCTTGCTTTAGGCTTAGAGGAAGCAATCGATCGGATAGATCTTCAGATCCACGTTGAGGCGGCTGTTCCGGGTCTGCGCCCGGAATGCCAAGAATACGCCAAAGCTATCACTGCCCGGATCGAGTTTTATTCCAGGGGTTAATTCGTCGGGCGGGACCAGGACGCCGATGTGCCGGTTGATAGCCGAAATCTCGATCCGCCCCTCCCCCTCGCCAAAATGCCCGCCGAGCTGCGTCACCGTGACTTTGGGCAGGCCGCGACGCTGATGGCAGACCTCCTCCTCCCACAGCTTGGTCTGCTGGACCAGCGGTTTGCCCGCGGCTTCGGGGACAACGATATCCGGGAAGGACGGGCGCAGCATTCCGAAGAACTTGCTCTCCTTGGAGTTCGCCGACAGCCGGACCGTGAACGACAGCTCGCCCTTGGCCCCCTTGAGGCGCGACAAGACAGGAGCGTCAGGCTCCGCGGAGACCATCACGTCGATGCGGTGGCGGACGCCTAGCTCTGCAGCAGCGCCGAGAGCCTGCCCGAGCGGTGCAAGCCCGAAGCCGACGGGGACGAGAGCCAGAAGACGGCAAAGTGTCCGAAAGCGCATGAAGCCCCTTGCAACAGTGCGGGGTGCCCGATGACCGGCGCGCTGCCCAGTGGCGCCTTGATCTTTCCCGAACTCGTAGCCGCAGCAGAACCGCTTCGATCTAAACGAAAATGGCACCGGGACAAAGCCCCGGTGCCATCGGTTTCGCTGGATCAAGTTGGCGTCTTACGGCGCCAGCTTGACGTTGTTGCGGAAGATCAGGGCGTCGTTGGAGAGATTCACCGCATCCGAGCCGGTGGCCATGATCACGCGCAGGAACTGCAGGAATTTCGTAACTTCGACGTTGCGGGAGTTCGAGACGTAGATCACGTCGCCGTTCTTCATCATGACCTTGGTGGTAAGGAAGAAGCCGCCGGGATCGCGGAGGTTCACGTTGAAGATGACCGGAACGGTCTCTGACGTGTACTTGCTCACGTCGATACCGAGCTGGGCCGCAACCTCGCGCGGCTCGCGGCGATACATGTACACGGCGGCCGGATCGGCTTGGCCATCGAGAAGACCGCCGGCCTTGCCCATGGCTTCGCCGAGGTTGATGCGCCAGGCATCGAAGTTGAACTCGCCGCTCTGGCCGCTGGCGCCGAACGCCAGGAACTTCTGCTGCTCGCGATAGACGTAGATGCTGTCGTCGGGGCGAACATAGACGTTGTTCTCGGGCGCCATCACGAGATTTTCGAACGGCACGGTGGCCCGCCGTCCGCCACGCTCCAGCATAACCCAGGTCTCGAAGCCCTGGCCCTTGATGCCGCCGGCGCGGGTGATCGCATCGAGCACCTTGTCCTTTGCGCCCGCCGCGCTCGCGGGATACCGCGCAGGCGAATTGACCTCGCCGAGCACGCTGATGAGCTGGGTGCGCTGCGAGGACATCGCGACGACCGCCTGCGGCTCGATGGCGCGGTTGCCGATCTTGTCGATGATCGCGCGCTGGATTTGCACCGCCGTAAGCCCCGCGGCCTTGATCTGGCCGGCATAGGGCACGGTGATGAAGCCGTCATTGTCGACCGACTGATCCGGGATCGTCACATAGTTGCCCGGACGGACGCCGGCTTCCGCCGGAATGAACAGACCGCCTGCCGCGGCTTCGAAGATGGTGACGCTGACGACGTCGCCGATGCCGAACACGATACTGGCCGGCGGCCGCTTGTCCGTGAACGCCCCAGCGAGCCCCTTGGGCTCATGGGTGTGCAGGATCTTCACCGTCGCCGGATTGAGCGGCACCAGCTCGTAGGCCGGAGCGTTTTCAGTCTGAATCTTGTTGTTGACGTCGTCCGTCAGCGGACCCGAGCCGGGATTGGTCGAGCACGCTCCGAGCGCCAAAGCGGCGGCCAGAAATGCTGGCTTGAAAAGATATGACTTGGCAAAGGAATGCATGAATCGCGCGCCCCAAGAGACCCCAATTAGCCCTGATTGGTACGGCCTAGGGGGTGGTGCGACAAGGGTTCCCGGTGGTTAATGGAGCGATCCGTCGGCTACTGTTGCGTGCGGGCCACTCTTTGGGGCTTGGTTTAACCCTTTGTGACCATTTGTTGTATTTCGTGTGCCCGGTCGGCGAGCAAACCGCCCAACTCAAGGGCTCCGTGTGTCGAGCGCGAGGCTTCTTGACCTCTCTCCGCTCTGCTAAGTCTGGGCCGTTAAGGATAGGAACTCCCATTGTCTGGCCTCCTTCTTGTCCCGCTGTTGGCAGGCTCCCTCCTTGGCCCCGCCGATCGCCCATGGGGCTCTGCTACCTCCTGCGCCGGCAGCGCGCGGTCCTCGTGCCAGGGCGCCCCCATTGTCGAGGTGGCCGCCCCCTCGCCCTCCTCCGTCTGGAAGTTCAGCCGCACCCAGGGAGGCAAGGACGGCGAAAGCTTCGCGGCCATCACGAAGACCGCGGATACCACCCAATCCGACCCGGACTTTGCCGGCCTCATCGTCCGCTGTGCGCCAAAGGGCAAGATCGACGTGCTGGTGGCCTTGATCCGGCCCTTTCCGCCGCGGAGCCACCCCAAGGTCACCATCGCCGCGAGCGGCGGTGGCACCCTGACCTTTGACGCCAGCATGGCGGCCGCAGGCGCCGCGGTGCTGCTGCCCGACGAGGTCTCGGCCTTTGCCGCCGGCAAGTGGCAGACGACGGCCTCGCTGTCGGTGGTGGTCAGGGAAAGCGACAGCGAGATCAAAGGCGTGGTGGCCATGAACGGCTTGCGTGAGGCCTATCATTCGCTGCTGGCAAATTGCAGCCAATAGGCCAAATTTAGCCATATAGCTTAAGGGTCTTTTTAGGGTGGGGAACCTAGGGTCCGAAGCACGGAGAGTGTTTCGGATGACCGCGCTTTTGATTTTCAGCTTTCTCGTAGGTGCCGTGCTGGGCCAACGCTTTCGCGTCCTGGTGCTGCTGCCGTTGACCTTCGTCATGGTGCTCGCCGCCATCCCGGTCGGCTTGGTGCTCGACCTCACCGTGCTCGAGAGCCTGAAAGGCGTGGCACTCGCGGCCATCGCCCTCCAGGGCGGCTATCTCTTCGGCTCGGCGGCGCGCTTTGGCCTTGCCGCTGCACGTGCCGCCCGCGTGTTCGGCCGTCCGATCAAGGCCACCCGCTGATCGCGCCGATCAATGCTGCGACGAGCCCGCGCGCAAACGGCCCAAGGTTTGAGCGTTGGACCGAGGCAGGCCTCTGTTTGAAAACCACCCGCTCGCTTGTATGGTGACCTGACCGTTTCAGGATTCCCTTCGAGCGCGCCGTTTGTCCCTCGCTTATTTTGCCCTCATCGTTTCCATCGTCTCCGCTTCCGCTCTCGAAATCGCCGGCGCCAAGTTTGGTGCGCAGCTCGGGACGATGGCCGCCGCGCTAAGCCTGCTGGCGGCCACCGCGAG
Organism: Bradyrhizobium sp. IAR9; assembly: GCF_013408065.1. Classification (NCBI taxonomy): domain Bacteria; kingdom Pseudomonadati; phylum Pseudomonadota; class Alphaproteobacteria; order Hyphomicrobiales; family Nitrobacteraceae; genus Bradyrhizobium; species Bradyrhizobium sp. IAR9. Next base: position 121,681 of record NZ_JACBZW010000011.1, on the reverse strand, counting down.
CGCGCGAAAAGCCGATTACGATCACTATGTCCGCGCGACCTCGTGGGGCCGCTGGATCCCAATCGCCATTCCGCTGTGTATCGCGGCTCAGCTCGTCCCGCTTCCGCTGAGCTTTGCCCATCCGATCTGGGCCAGCACCCGCGATGCCATAGGTGGCCTGCCGTTCGGACCGATCACGGCCGATATCGGACTGACCGTCAGCGCGCTGCTGCTGGCGCTTGCGGCGATCTCGTTGCTCGGTGTCACCATCCTGGTGGTCCGCAACCGCAGCCGAGCCGAGCTGGTTCTCTTTGTGCTGAGCGGCGTAACTGGGGTCTCTGCCTTGATGTTGGACCTGCATCGGCTGTCGCCGGCGCTTGCGGCGACCGTTCCTGCTGATCTCACGGCAACCATGGCCGGCCTCGGTCTCATGCTCAATCTGGCGGTGATGCAGCTCGCTGCGGAACGGGCCGAGACGCATCACTCGGTCCTTCGCTCGGTGGCGATCGGCCTTTGCGGGCTTATGGGCGCGCTGGCAAGCGCGCTTGCGGTGTTCGGCCTGTCGGGCACGAACAGCGCGATCGCCGCGGCCTTCGGCATTGTGCTGATCCTGCTGATCCTCGTCATTCGCAGGCTCGATCTATCGCCATTGGCCGCGGGCGCCTTGTCGGCCGCCGCCTTGATCGGGGCGGCGATCGTCCTGTCATTCCTGTTCGAAAAAGGCTCCGGACCGGTCCTGTTGCGGCTCATCCCGGACGTGGGAGCTGAAACGCGGGCGGCATTGGAGCGGATGTTGACCGACACGCGCTGGTTCGGCGCGGGCGCCGGGACCTTTGCTGCGGTGGGCCGGATCTATCAAAGCGACGTCGGAGCCGCTTTGACGGCGCCCTCGACAGCCACGGCGGTCTTTGCTGGCATGGGATGGATTGGCCTGGCGGCCGCGCTGGCGGTGAGCCTGATCGCGCTGCTGCGCCTGTTCTTCGGCGCCTTGCAGCGCGGACGCGACTCGTTCTTCCCTGCCGCCGCCGCGGCCTGTGTTTTGTTTGCGCTGGTTCAGAGCTTGGCCGGTCCCGGGCTGCTGCGGCCCGCAGCAATCCTGTGCCTTGCAGTGATCGTGGGACTGGGGCTGTCGCAGAGCGTCAGCCAATCCGGATCACGATAGAGCGCGGGTGATCAGACCGCGCGATCGCCGAGTGAGGCCCAGTAGTTCGGGTTCTTGGGCGACTGAATGCGGACCCAGCGATAGGGCTTCTTCGACCACGGCAGAATGTGGCCGGAGAGATTGTCCAGCACGAGATCGCCGGCGAAGGTGCGCACTACGACCACGAGATGATGCTCGCCCCAGGTGGTCACGACCTCGCTGAGCAGCACCGAGCGCGCCGGAAAGCCCTTGGCGATCAGTTCGTGGCGTTTTGTCACAGCGTAATCGTTGCAGTCGCCGCTGGTCGGATGCAGCAGCCATTTCTCGCCGCGCAGCCCTTCCAGATTGGCCTCGGGACGGATGGCGGTATTGACCTTCTGGTTGACCTCTTGCATCTGCGCCAGCCGCTCCGCCGTAAGCTTCAGGCGCCCGCCCCTGAACACGATGTGCTGCGGCCGCGGCTTGCACTCGTCCTTGTACTTCAGGCAAAACAGCGTGAACGCCATTGGCGCCAGCGTCGGCTGGTCGAACTTGATGTACTGGATGGCCCCGCGCAGCCCCAAGGGCGCACCGACGAATGCGGCTTCAGCGCGCTGCTGCACCCCTGCAGCAACGACGATGGCGGCCACGGCCGCCAGGAACTTTACAACTTTGCGCATGTCGCGCTCCCCGTTTTTGTTGGGGAGACGCTACGCGAGACGTCTTGAAATACGGCTCAAAGGCCGCGCGATCCTTTAATCAAAATGCAGGCGCCTTGGTCGGAAACAATTAAGAATACCGATGTGTGACTTGTTCTGCTAAGAGCCATCGCGACGTTCCGCTCGTGACGCTGGAAGCGATTCGACCGACCTGATGGGCCTTTCCTCACGCTTTCGAAAGAAGACCAAGCCTCGGCTTCCCGACGGCGTTCGCGTCTATGCCATCGGCGACGTGCACGGCCGCGCCGATCTGCTTCAATCGCTGTTAACCGTCATCGACGTCGATCTGGCCCGCTCGGCCCCCGAACGGGCCATCCAGGTCTTTCTCGGCGACTACGTCGACCGCGGCCCGGACTCGCGCGCCGTTCTTGATCTGTTGATCGAACGCTCGAAAACACACGAGACGGTTTGCCTCAAGGGCAACCACGAGATCTTCCTGCTCGAGGTCCTCAGGGACCCGGCGCGACTGCAGGAGTGGCGCCACTATGGCGGCCTCCTGACGCTGGTCTCCTACGGCATCACGCCGACCATGAATCCGTCCGCGGAGCAGCAGGTCGAGCTGATCGAAGGATTGCAGCGCGCGCTGCCGCCCGAGCACTTGGCTTTCCTGCAGCAATTGCCCTCGTCCTTTACTTGCGGGGACTTCTTCTTCGTGCATGCCGGCGTCAAGCCTGGCGTCCCGCTCGAGCGGCAGAGAGATGAGGATATGCTCTGGATCCGCGAGGAATTCCTCGCGTCCGAGGAGCGCTTCGGCAAATATATCGTCCACGGTCACACGCCGGTCAGCGTGCCAGATATTCGCCCGAACCGCATCAACATCGACACCGGCGCCTATGCGACCGGAAACTTGACGCTGCTGACGATCCAAGGCGATAGTCTGCTCGCAATTTAAGAGCCCTGCTCTCGTTTCAATCCCGTGCTCACTTCGCCCTCACAGGGCTCGTCGATTTCACCATGAACCGCATGTTCCTGCTTCGCGTCATCGGCATCTGCACCGCCATCGTGCTGGCGCTTCATGCCGGCATGGAATTCTACGGCGATCTCGTCCGACCGAACTTTCGCGCGAGCGACCTGTTCTCGGGTGAGATTCCGCCCGAGAAGGCCAAGCTGGCGGCCGGCGGTGTCTTGGCATCGGTTTCGCTGGATGGCGACCTGCTCGCGAATTACGCGGCGGCAATGGCCGCTGACGTTCTTCACCGTCCGTCGACCGATGCGGCCGGACGGGCCAGCGAGAACAAGGCCGCCCAAGGCGCCGTCGTCGCTGCCTTGAAGGTGTCACCGATCAGGCCCGCGCTCTGGCTCACGCTCGGCACGCTGCAGGCCCAGGCTGGCGAAGCGGCGACGCCCGCTGTGAAGATGTCCTACTTGACCGGATCGGTGCCGATCGATGTCGCCTTCGCTCGCGTCCGGACCGTGACCTCGGGCGCGGCTGCGACGGACGAGGAGATCAAGCTGCTGGCGCAATCCGACATCCGCTCGGCGCTCGCCAACCGCTCGCGTTACGAACCGCTGCTGATCGCGGCCTATGTGCAGGCAACGCCGCAAGGCAAGGCGCTGCTGCTCGAGACCACGAAAGTGACCGATCCCAAATTCAACGAGATTTTGCGGCGGTACTGAATTTCAGCGCATCGATTTCGGGTTGACCGGCACGAAGTCCTGATCGCGACGCGGTTGGTCGGATCGCCCCTGATAGACGAACATGCCCTTCTTGGTCGTGACGATATCGCCTCGCTGCAGGCTGTCGTCGCGGAGAAGGCGTTCGGTCGCGACAAGGTCCGGATCCTCCGGAATCGGCTTGTAGAGCTCGGGATGGTCCCGCCGCTCGCGCGAAACTTCCTTGGCGCGTCGCCGTGCGTCCTCGATCCGCTGACGCCATTCGTCGCGCGTTACTTCTGGCTCGCTTGGTGGAAGATAGTCGCTGAGCGAGGGCTCCGGTTCGGCCTGAGCAAGACAGAAGCAAGGGCAGGCGAGACCAAGGCCGAGGGCAGCGGCAAGGGAAACGACAGCTTGAGACAGCATCCCAAACCGCCTTCCGTCATCTAGCGAATGGCCACATCGAGCGGTTCGCACGCTGATCACTCCAAAGACAGAGCATAAGGACGACCATTGGCCGGAAACCCCTTATGCCCGGCTCATCAATCTATACCTTTGCCAATTGCAAGAAAGCGAATTCGCAGGCAAGCTTTGCGCTTTAGCTTGCAACCTCGTCTGGCACGAAGTTGACGAGCACCTGGCGAGCCCGAGGAGTCGAAGACCTCGTTAGCTCGCTGATATTCTCTTCGGGAATTGCGCGTGGAGCTGCTGTCGCATGCCTCAAAAACCCTTGTTGCTGCTAGCTGCCTGCATCGCAGCTTCCGCTGCGCTAGTCATGGCGGCTCACGCCAGTCCGCTCTGCATCAAGGAACGGACGCCGTTCGAACTATCGGGGGACACGGTGACGTGGACGCTGACCATCCAGCCTGGATCCGACTGCATCCAGGGCCTGCGTTGGTCGTACATGCAGATCTTCAAGGTATCGGTCGTGAGCGGACCATCAAGGGGACAATTGACCGTGGTCGGGTCCGGCTTCCGCTATCTGGCAGCAGCCGACAAGCAAGGCCCCGATAAATTCACACTTCTGATCTCGGGTAAAAACCTTCACGGTGCAGGGACATCGACCCTGGAGGTCGAGGTCAATCCTCAATAGCTCGCCAAGACGCCGCTCTCTTAGGGGACAGGAGCGTTCCTGGATTTACCGAAATCGAGCACGGCGGCCGAATGGCTGATGGTTGGCGATGTTCTCTTAGGCCAGCCGGCGGCACACCTACCGCCTACTTGAGGCACTGCCCCGGGTTCTGTTTCCGTAATAGGGTATGGCTCGCCCGCCGCGGGTCAGGGGCGCCTGGATCCGGCTCGGGTAATTCGGCGTGGCCGTGCTGCCCGACGGCTGCGACGGATTGACAATGATCACGTTGCGATTGGGCGTCGATGGGTCATTGACGCCCTGGGCCCAGGCAGCGGCGGGCACAAGCAACGCAATGGCGATCAGAACTGGTCGTTTCATACGATATCTCCCGAGCATGAACGTCAGGGAGGCGATCACCGTTCCTTCACGGTTCGTTGGGCGGCCGCCTCAGCGGGGAACGGCAACCAGCTTGCCGTCTCGCCAGACGCCCTGGGCCGACTTTCCAGCAGGCAGCCTGCCTGAAAGGTTCCGAACGGCGGTCGGCCGCGAGGCAGCCTGATTGGTCTGCGCCTTTTTCGTGGGGGTCGTGATGATGCTGGAGCTCGTGGTGTTGGCCTGATCCTTGGTCCCTTGCGCAACGGCAGGCGAAACCAGGAAGGTCAAAACCGTGAGGACTGCCAGAACGCCGCGCATGGTCGAGCACCAGAAAGAGAAGAGCTTGGCGAAATGTCACAGGTTCTCGCCCAAAAGCAAGCACCTTCGAACACCGCGCGAGGCCTTTGCGGACCCGCCAATCGAAGCCAAACCGCCTCAACTCGAGACGTTTGAAGCGGAAAGACCTAGCGAAATAGCCCTATCCGGGCTACTTGATCGGCCTTGATGACCGACTCCGGTGAAACTGCGGCTAACGCTCCCTCGGCGCAACAGATCAAAGCCGGGTTTATCCGTCTCCTGTCGAGCCGCATCCGCGCCGTATCCGACGATCCCCGGCAGATGCGGGAGATCGTCTATGAGCTGGCGCGCGTCAAGCTTCTGGAGCAATTTACGCATGCCGACGCGCGGGAATCGCGCGAGTTTCAGCAAGTCCTCGAACGTGCCATCAAGGAGGTCGAGCGTTCCTTCGAGCGTAGCGCCGCGTCCGAGCCGCAAAAACTTGTCGCGGCAACCGACGTTCCAGTCCCGCCCCCGGGCCATACCCCCGCTCCCCCGCCCATTCCGATGTCGTCACCCGTTTCGGCTTCGCCACCTGCTGCGAAGGACGCGGGAGCACCGCGCCGTTCCGTGGCTTCGCCACGATCGCCGGATCAACCCAAACGGAGCGGCGCCTTCACCTTTCTGGTTCGACTGGCCGGCATTCTCCTGCTCATGGCCGGCGCCAGCAGCGCGGTGATCTATTGGCCGCGTTTGAGGACACACGTGTCCGCACTGTCACAATTGGTGCTGCCATCCGAGCGCGCGCCGGGCAACCCCGAGCCCCGGCCGGCCACCGCCCCGACCCCGTCGGAGAGCGTGAGTATCGAACGATCGCCCGACAGCGCAAAGGAGCCGGCACCCCCTGCACACCCCTCCATGCCTTTGCCGACAACCTTCGGCGTCTACGCGCTGAACGAGGGGCAACTCCAGGAACTGAAGCCGGTCCCCGGCAAGATTCCAGACCGCCGCGTTGCGATCTCGGCGGCCATCAACACGCCGAGTGCAACGACCCTGACAAGCGGAGATGTCAACTTCATCGTGTTCAGACCGGACGGAAGCATTGAGGCAAGCGTGACCGAGGTTCGAGTCGTCGCGAAGGTGTCCCGGTCAATGGGCGTCGATGCCTCCGGCAAGGCCGCCATAGTCAACGCGGGCGATTCCTGGGTCATTCGCAGCATGTCCTACCCCTACAAAGTGGGGCCGGTCGAGGATCAGCAGAGGATGCTGTTGCTGCAACCGGAGCAGGACGGCTTCACGCTTTCGCCGGGCCGCTACATCGTCGTCGTCAAAGGCATCGGCTACGATTTCACGGTGGCAGGGACGATCACCGATCCCAACCAATGCGTCGAACGCATCAACGCGGCGAACGGCGCGTTCTATTCTCCCTGCCCGCCGCCGCGTTAGATCAACGGCCGCTACTTACCAGGCTTGCCGTCCTTGGCCGCCTCCGCCGGCGCGTCGTCGACCTTACCGTTGTTCGCGACGCACTTTTGGAAGTATGCGCGCTGATCCTTGGCCGTTCCCTTGGCACTCCCGGCCGCCGGGTTGCCGATTTGCCTGGGCGGAAACGCCTTAGCCACCGCCGCTTCGCATGCGCGCGCCACTTCGGCGGTAATGGCCGACGCCGTCGCCGGCGCAGCCAATGTCAACACGCATACCAATCCAACCAACCTTCGCATATTCCTGACCGGCACCTTGCTGCTCCCTCGAAGCGTGAATGCTTGCCGGAACCATAGCAAAAAGGATCGACGCGCCAAACGGCAAACGGCTTCGAATTGTCACGCGGTCTGCCCTGTGCGTCTCGAAGGATGGCCGAGCGCGCAGCAAGAGCTCCAATACTAGCTGTTGAGCTGCGGCGGCTTGAACTTCGGAAAACGCGTGAGCATTGCGGTCTTGACGAACTTCAAGTGAGCAATGGTGCTTGCCAGCTCCTTGAGCCGCCGCTGGCCATTGGAGATGTCCGCCGCGAAGAGATCCTGGTGATGATTGTCGAGCGCCTCCCGCTCGAGGTACTCGTCGGTGCCGTTTCCAAAGGTGACGGATGCACGCGCAAGCGCGTCATCGACACGTCGACTGAGCCCGACCTGCTCCTTCTCCGCATCTCGTAGCGCCGTGTCGATGGCGACCATGACGGCGTCGACCCTCGCGCGGTCTGTCTCCGCATCACGCTCGGCGGAGCGGGCTTTGAAACCCTTGTCCTCGCGGCGCGAGCCGAGGAGGTTGTGCGCGCGTGCTCTCAGGAACAGCTGAAACATGTGGGCCATCCCCATTTTCGAGATCTAAGCCGCTACCATCGGTCAGGCATAGTTAACAAAGCCTAAATCCTGCGTCCGCCCCGCCTGGCTTTGTGCGATCCAGGCCCGCCAGGCTCCTTCGTGCTTGGAATAGAGCTCAAGCCACCGAACGTCGTCAGCCGCGGCCGCTCCCGTGCCTGCGCGGGTTTCGACCACGATTTGCACCGTCTCCTTCGGTGCAAGATCCAGCGCCTCGAATTCCGCCGTCTCCTCCAGCGAAAGGCCTATCAGAACACGATGCCCTTGCGCGTCAACAAAATACCTGCGCGGCGCGTTCTGCCGTTGATCAATCATTCGAATGACCCTCGCTCATGATCCAAGGACCTGGAAGATCTCTCAGATGCCGGCCATAGCTACAAACAAACGCAATCAAAATAAGAGCGCAAGTCGTCGCGCCCAGCAACGCAATCAGCCACGTCATCTACGCCTACCCGCGTGCCCTCCGGAAAGAGAGGGCCCGAACTCGCAATGAACTGATCCGTCTTAAGTTGCCTTTCCTGGGCGCTCAAGGACGGCGACAGATTAACCTAACCGCACATGGTTATTTCGACTTCGCCACGACCATGGGGCAGCACGCGCGCGGCCCCGCGGTTACGATGGCCCCTGGGTGCGACCGGCTTGCATCGAGGCAGGCGTATAGGGTGCATAAAGACGATATCGTGCCGATCGCTTCCGCGAGCGCCACGCCCGTACGGCATAGCCGCAGCCAAAACCCGCTGCGAAAATCGAAATCAAAACCAAAGCAGCTAACATTGGAATATTCCCACGTTTGCCGGAACGTTCCTCTCGCGCTCATTTTCATCTTTTCGTTGTGTCGACTTCAAGATCGTCACCGCTGAAACTTTTGTCAGACGAAGATGAAGTTTGTGCAACGTGATGCTTGAAGATTGGTCGGCACGCGAGGACACAGAGCGCGGAGAAGAGGCTCCAGTTCTTTTTACCAGAACTCGCCACGCCGACACCATGAACCCTCGTTCATCCTGGCGCTTCAAACGTCGACCGGCACGGATGAGACCGCCGTCGGAGGGCGCACATCGGATTCGCCAGCGAAACACCGTGGTTATACGGAGCGTCGCGCATCGATTTCATCGCGGTAAGGTTGAGCAGTTAGCTTAATCCGCGTTGTTTGTTGCGAAGTCTCACCGATCGCATATCCATCTCGCACCGGGCTCCCCCAAGCCCGGCCCCACCCAAGCAAAGCCGTCGAGCGAACATGGGTCGCTTGGCGGCTTTGTCGTTGTGTCGACAAGAGGATGATTTCGGTTATGGCGCGCAAGCCCTGGTCGTTCAAAGAAGACCGCCGGCTCATGGAGCTGGCCAAGTCTTCGGCTTCGCTGGAAGAGGCCGCGAAAGTTCTCGGACGCTCGCCTGATGCGATCAAGCGCATGGCCTTGCGGCTTGGTCTTTCGCTGAAGCCGAAGACGGGCAAAAAGAGCTAGCCTCGGAAAGGCGACGGTGCTCGCCTTGAGCCCCGCAGCACGACCTCCCGCGTGCGGTGAATGACGACCGACCTCACTGACGGGGCCAGCAGGCCACTGCAAAAGGCTCAGAGGTCACGCTCTGCAGATGCGGGCGTCAGCCTACAGTCTTTCGAAACAGACATTCTTTCGAAGTAATCATGGCTTTGCCTCGCCGGGACGGAACCAGACCGACATTTGGGTGTTAGTTCGAATCTCACAGCGAGGTCTGGCAGTGCTCCACTTTGCCATTTCCGCGGTTTTGGTTTGGCTGGCGATCAACATCGCCTTCGTGGTGCTTCGGCTGCGGGCCGCCCGTGATCCCGCAGCGCCCCACACCGACAGGTCAGGCAGAGCTTATCCAGAGGCCGTCGCCCCGCGCCCCCGATGAGCGCGACCAAGCTGACCTGACCTAGTTGCGCGTCTTCTTCTGGGACCCCATCCCAGGACTCGTTCCATAGTTGGGTGTCCCCGTCCCCTTGAAGGCTCCGCCCATGCTGTCCGAACCGGAATTCGTCGCCGTGCCGCTGCGGGAGGTGGGCTGAGTGCCCGATGGCTGGTCTTTGGTTCCCTGCGCCCAAGCCGCGGAGCTTCCGACGACGAACGACAGGAGGAGGAGGCTTAACGTCCTGATCATACTGCTCAACTTTCCATGCTCGGGCCGCACGACCATCAGTCAGGCAACCCCTGGGTAGCCCTTCCGGACCGGTCCGCTCGTTAAACCCTATCTTAGCCCCCGCTGGCTAGAATCAATTCCCAAAATCAGTTCCGAGATCAGTCACCAAGCCTCTCTTGAATTTCGCCTGGACCGGATGAGATTACAGCGGCCGAACCTCTCGTTTGCGGCGCTCGTTATTGCGAGCACGATGGCGTTCGGGCTGGCGGGCCATTTTGCGGCAGACGGCGTCATTCGCCACCAGCAGGCGCACCAGCTGAACGAGCTGACCGAGGTCGTTCTGCGCCGCTCCGAATTTGCGGTCGATTTCGCCGCGGCCAGCCTCGACGAACTCGCCAAGCGTGATCTTGCCAGCTGCGCACCGGCAGCGTTGCAAGCCATCCGGCTCCACGTCTACCAGCGCTCGGCGATCAAGGACGTCCGTCTCGTCAACCCGGACGGATCGGTGATCTGCTCGGCCTATTCCGAGACGCTCGAGTTCGACAAGGGATGGGCGGATCGGCGCGACATGCTGCCCTCACACGACAAGAGGCTCTCGCTGTTCCGCGTGGAGCAGTTCGGCGGCGACGCATTGGGCGTGCTCAGGGACGTCAATCGCAGCTCCGCGCTGGTCGCCATCGTCGGCATCAACGCCGGCCTGTTCGATCTCATGCCCGCCGAGCTGCGCGCGCACAGCGAAGTGATCCTCGCCTTGAGCAATGGCGAGAAGCTCGGCGAATTCCGGCTCGATGCCGACAGGCCCCTGCCAGGGCCGATCAGCTTCGACAGGCATTCCACGCGCTTCCCGCTTCACGCCACGATCCGGCTCGAGCACGCCGTGCTTTCGAGCTGGAACAGCGAGGCGTATTGGCCGGCGCTCGCAGTCGCCCTTGGGCTTGGTGCACTGTTCGGCATCCTGCTGGCACGCAGCCGCCGGATGGAAGGGCCGGTCGCCGATCTCGATCGCGGCCTCGCAGCCGGCGAGTTCAAGCCGTACTACCAACCCATCTTCGAGCTCAGGACGGGCCAGATCACCGGCTGCGAGATTCTGGCGCGCTGGGTTCGTCGGGACGGCTCGGTGGTGCCGCCGATGAACTTCATTCCGCTGGCCGAATCCAGCGGGCGCATCCAGGTGATGACCTGGCAGATCCTGAAATCGGCGCTCGCCGACCTGCAGGGCGTGCTGAAGGCGGACAAGACCTTCAAGATGTCCGTGAATGTCGTGCCCAAACACCTGCTGAGTGCCGGCTTCGTCGAGACGCTGCGTCGCACGGTCCTGGCGGCGAGAATCTCCGCACGCCAGATCGTGGTCGAGGTCACCGAACGCGACGAGCTCGACGATCTCGCGCACGCCGCGACCGTCGTGGCCGAGTTACGCGACCACGGCTTCCGCGTCGCAATCGACGACGTCGGCGTGGGTCACAGCGGTCTGTCGCGACTGAAGGGACTTGGCGCCAACACGATCAAGATCGACAAGTTCTTCGTCGACACCATCACCGTGGATGCATCGACCACGACGATCGTCGAGATGTTGGTCGCGCTCGCCAAGGACTTCCGCATGACGGTGGTCGCCGAAGGAATCGAGACCGAGGAGCAGCGCCGCGCCCTGATCGCCTCCGGCGTCGAGGAAGGGCAGGGCTATCTCGTCGCCGCACCGCTGCCCTTTGCGAAATTCAGCGAGCTCGTCGATTCACGCCGCCACTCCGCATCCGCAGCGCCGGCCGGCGACGTCCTGGTGGCCTGACCATCTTCGCCGGACCGCCTCCCGGCCGGCGATAGCGGCCAGGTTTTAGGCAGCCCGCGCCGCCCGAAGAGCGACGAGGCGCTTTAACGATGTTCTCGTCTTTCGAAGCGGAATGGCCCTCGAGCGGTTATGGTAGGCCATGCGTCGAAATCACCTCATCGCAGCCGCGGGAATCTGCCTCGCCCTCATCGCCTATGCCACCCTGGCAAGGCTGGCGGGGCGGCCGGCGCTGATGGGGCATCACGAGGCTTACTGGATCGTCGTCATCGAGCGCTTCAGCGCCTATGGCCTGTTGGGCTTCCTGCTCGCTTTCCTGTTGCCCGGCCGACTCGCTTTGGCCTGCTCGCTCGTCATCGCAGTTGCGATGGGGCTGGAAGTCCTGCAAACGCTGACCCCCGATCGTGATCCGGGTTTCCTGGACGTGCTGCAAAAGGCGGCAGGAGGCACCGTCGGTGTCATCCTCGCCCAGACGATCCTGGCCTTCTTGCCTCGGCCGCCAGCCTGAGGCCCACGGCGCTGACACATTCTTCAGCGCCACGGCGACATCCCCCTACTTCATCATCTGCCCGCGCAATTCGCCGCCTGGGTTCGCGGCCGTATGGATGTTCGCGTACCATTTGCCGGCCAATAGATCCGCCGCCTGGGCATCCGTGAGCGTGGCGCTGCCCTGGATAGGACTCTGGACCGTCTTGAAGGGCAGAGCGATGCCGGCGTTCTTGCCCGCATCACTGGGGCCATGAAAATGCGCCCCCATCGCCGGACCAGTCAGATTGGCAAACGTAATCGTATAGGTCAGCACTTTGGTCTGGGTGTCGAACGCGGCCTCCGCCTTGCCTGAACCGGACGAGCCGTTCGGAGGCACTTCATTGCTGCCCTTGAGGTCGGCCTGCAGCTTGACGACCTCCGCACGTGACGACGCGGTTGTGACGATCAGCAGCCCACCGAACATCACCGTTCCCAACAGCGTCAGGCCGACCCGATACTTGGCTTTCCTCATGGCATTCTCCTACAGGCTCTACGGCCCGATGCGGTTGAAACCCGGCCCTGGCTCGAAATTCCGGAGACGAGTCTATGCCTGATTCGCGAAAAGCTGGCGGCGATCCACCGGTGGCACGTGGAACGATCTGCGGGGCCTGACGCCAAGCGAGCTAGGCTGCCCCGCGCTCGCGGAACCCGGTCGGGGCCAGGAGTTCGGCCATCTGCCTGTGCGTGCTCTGCAGCGCCTCGATCGCGCCGTCGAGATCGAAATCCGCTTCGCGGATTGAGGCGAAGAACTTGGCCGTCAGCGCCAGGTCGAGCTTGACGCGCGTTGCGCCGTCGCGGCTCTTGCGACGGTCGAGCGACAGATGGACGGCGCGCATTCTGGCTTCTGCCGGCGAACAGCCGCTGAGTGTCGCCAGTTCGTCGTATGTCATCCAGATCTGAGGCATGGTCTCGTCCGTCCTTTATTGCCGCCTCATTCCTAACTTTCTGCGCCTGAATGCATCGTTGCCGCAGCGCGGTCGCAGCCCGCTTCGCTGCGATAGCGTCAACGCAAGACTAAGATGCGGGAGGCCTGGAAGGCGCAGGAAATTGGCGCGGCCGCGAACGGCTGTCGAGGCCCTTGGGCAATTTGTCATTGAGCTTCACGACGGCGCCTCGCGCCTCCACAGCCGGCGCATCTTCCTGGCTGTAGATCAGCGTCACCTCGAACATCACGTCGGGCGCTTCCCTGGCCGTTCCGGAGCAGGTCGCCATCGCACCGCTGCACACGCCGGCGAGGCTGACCTCGACCTCGTCCAGACCGAACACGGTCGGCGGCCCCTCGGCATAGCGCCGCGTGGTCAGCACGGCCGTGAAGCGCTGATCGTCATCGAACTGATAGGAGCCGCCATAGGTGAAGAAGCTGTCGCTGCCGGAGATCCGTCCGTCCGCCAGATGCACGATACCCGTGCCCTGGCCGCGCGGCGTCCTGAACCAGGCCGCGTATTTGCCGTCTCGCATCATGGAAATGTCCGCCGTAAAATTCACTGATATTTGCAACCAACTCTGGGGCGCGACAATGACCGACGCGGCGAGTATTCCGCGACGGTTAACGCCCTGCAAAGCCGACTCGTCAAATTGCCGCCGCATCACGTGGCGACGCAATCAAAACAATTCTATGCCGTCATCCGCAGTCTCGACCGCCTCGACCCGGCGCATGGCGGCGATCGATGCCAGTCCGAGTGCTTGCAGGAACTCGCGATGAACGTCCCGCTCGCGCTCCATCGTGTAGCGCGCGAAGAGATCGTCGAGGATCGCCTGATCCTGCAGCTCCGGCTGTAGCCGCTGCACGCTTGCGCTCGCAGTCTCGAGCCGCGTGGCGACCGCAGGCAAGGCTGCGGAGCTTTCGCCGAGCCTGGTCATCTGACCCTGGGCCGAATTCATCAGCCGCTCGAATTCCGCGCCTTCGTCGACGAGCCGGCTCATCAGCTTGCCGAGCCGTTCATTGCCGTCCTCGACCTCGCGCAACGCCTGAAGGATTTGCGGCTCGAGCTTGGCAAGCTGGGTGGGATCACCCTGCACGCGGAGCTCCTTCAGCTCATTGGCCGAGCGCTCGATCCCGTCGAGCACGGGCCTCAGGCGCGCGGCCCCCGCGGAGACCTGGTCGGCGGTCGCCTTGAGCTCGTTGGCGATGACGACAAAGGCGCTGCCGCGGCTGCCGAGATGGCTCGCCTTGAGGCCGGCATTCATTCCGATCAGCGTGATGTCGATAGTCGCTTCGGCAAGCCCTGCGATCGCCTGACGAAATTTTGCCAGCGTGTCCTCGACGATCGCGAGCGCCTCGTCGACCGAGCGGCCGGCACTCTCGCAGGTAGCGATCAGGGTCGATGCGTGCGCCAGCGTCTGCTTGATGCGCGTCAGGAACGACGACGAGCCGCCCTCCTCGCCGCCGAACAGCGTGCGGCCGTGGCCGACGACGCTGCCCGCATCGTGCAGGATAGCCGTCAGCGCGCCGACGATTTGGCCGACGTCGCCGCCGAACTCGCGCTGGGCATCCCTGAGCTGGGCCGCCTGCAGCCGGCAAATCGCACGCACGCCGTCATCGCTCGGCACCGTTTCAGGAACGAGGCTCGGCGCCGATTCCGACACAAGGCCGAGGCCATGGGACACGTGCTCGAGACGCTGACGCGTGCTGTCGCCCGCCTGCAGCGAGATGATCGCGCTGCCGACCGCCTCAGCGATCTTCCTGGTGCTGGAACTGGCGCGGTCGGCCAGATGGCTGCTCTTGCTGCGCTGGTCGCGTAATCCGGAATAGGCCGCGCCGAGTTCGGCGCTCTCCGACATCAGCTGGGCCCGGTAGCGGCTCTCGAATTCCTTCTGCCGGCCGAAGGCCGTGGCAACCGCCTCGGACAGCCGCTGCTGGTCGCGCGCGCAGCCTTCGATCGAGCGCTGCACGGCCCTGCCGAGATCGTAGGCTTCCTGGGTGAAGGCGAGAAAGCCCTCGCGGTCGCCGTCGAGCGAGGCCGCCTCGATCCGGGCGCTGCGCGCGATGATGGTGATCATCTGGATGTGCTTGAACAGCGGCTTGAGCAGCGAAGACGCCTCCGCCGTGCTCTTGCCGATCGTCTCCAGCAGGGCGCTCTCCGCCGGCAGCGCCTGCGCCAGCTCGCTCAGCTGCGCGGCGATCTCCTGCAGCGCCGTTGCCGCGCCCTCGATCTCGGCGCCGGAGAGCTCGCCCGAGAGCGCAGCTAAGCCCTGGTTCAGCTCCTTGAAGATGAGGTGGCCGCAGCCGAGCTCGTGACCGACGCGCGCGAACACGTCCTCGATGCGCGAGGAGACGTCCTCGATCGCGGTGGTTGCCTCGGCGAGCGTGTTGGCCGGAACAGGCGACATGGCCATCAACCCGCCACCGCGGCGTGCCCGGCCTGATACCAGAGCATGATCTCGCGCGGGATGTGATGCAGCGAAACGACCTTCTCGACACCGCCATGGGCGATGGCTTCCTTGGGCATGCCGAACACCACGCAGCTCTCTTCGTCCTGCGCCCGCGTCGAGGCGCCGAGCTTGCGCATCTCCAGCATTCCGCGCGCGCCGTCGTCGCCCATGCCGGTCATGATGACGCCGAGCGCGTTGGCGCCGGCATGCTGGGCCGCCGAGCGAAACAACACGTCGACTGAGGGGCGATGCCGCGACACCGGCGGTCCGTCCTTGATCGCGATCTGGTAGCGCAGGCCGATGCGCTGGAGCAGCATGTGGCGGGCGCCGGGCGCGATATAGGCGCAGCCCGGCAGCACCGGCTCGCCGTCCTCGGCCTCCTTGACCCTGATCTGGCAGACGCCGTCGAGACGCTTGGCAAAGGCCGCGGTGAAGCCTGCCGGCATGTGCTGGACGATGACGATCGGCGGACAGTGCGGCGGCAGCATCTCGAGGACGTCGTTGAGCGCTTCGGTCCCACCGGTCGATGCTCCGATGCAGACGATGCGCTCCGTCGTCGGACGGACCCTGCCCTGCACCGGCGGCGGGATGATGGCGTCGGCGGTCAGCTTCTTCTCGATAGCCCGGCGTTCCGCACGCGGCCGCACCCGCGCGCGCGCAGCCGACTTCACCGCCTCGCGCAGCCGCGTCGAGCATTCGAGCAGCGCCAGGCGCGTGTCGATCTTCGGCTTCGGCACGATGTCGACCGCGCCCGCCTCGAACGCCTCGAACATCACGTTCGAGCCCTCTTCGGTCAGCGAGGAGCAGATGATCACCGGGATCGGGCGTTGCGCCATGATCTTGCGCAGGAACGTCATGCCGTCCATCCGCGGCATTTCCAGGTCGAGGATCATGACATCGGGGATCTCGTCCTGAAGACGCTTTGCAGCCACGAACGGATCGGAGGCCGTTGCCATCACCTCGATATCAGGATCGTCGTTGAGGATCGTCTGCAGGATTTGGCGCACCGACGCCGAATCGTCCACGATCAGCACGCGAACCTTCTCCCTCGGCATCTTGGTTGCGCTCCGGCTAGACCTGGAAAATGGTTGGCTGAACCTGCTTCAGCCCGGGCACGGCACTGTGAATCATCGATTCCGAATGTCCGACCAGCAAATAGCCGCCCGGACGCAAATGGCTGCACAATTGCTCGACCACCTTGCGCTGGGTCTCGCGCTCGAAATAGATCAGGACGTTGCGGCAGAAGATGATGTCGACGTCGCGATCGACCGGATAGGACTTGTCCATGAGGTTCATCCTCATGAAATGTGTCGCGCGCCGCAGCTCGGGTACGACCCGCACCTCACCGCGCGACTTGTCCCGCGACGTCGAGAAATATCGTTTCACGAAATGCTCGGGCACCGGGCCGAGCACGTCGCGCGTGTAGATCGCCGTCTTGGCGAGGCGCAGCACCGCGGTCGAGATGTCGGTCCCGAGGATGCGGTACTGGAAGCGCGAGCCGTTCCGCGTCATGTCGTCCAGCACCATCGCGGTGGTGTAGGCCTCCATGCCGGTGGAGCTCGCCGAGCTCCAGATCTTCAGGTTCGCGTTCTTGCGTCCATGCGACTTGAGCAGGCCGGGGATCGCGACGTCGCGCATGAAGGTGAAGTGCTGCGGCTCGCGGAAGAAGTCGGTCTTGTTGGTCGTCACCACATCGATGAGATGGGTGAGCTCGGTATCGAAATGATCCGCCTCGAACAGGTTCTCGACATATTCGTTGAGACCGGTAAAGTTGAGCGCGCGCACGCGCTTGTGCAGCCGCCCCTCCAGCATCAGCCGCTTGCCCTGCGGCAGCTTGATGCCGACCTGGCCCTCGATCAGTTCGGCGATGGTGCGGAAATGGCGGTCCGACAGATGCACGGCCGTATCCTGTACGGCGGGCATCATGGCCGCCGGCCCCGGTCCGCGACGGCCACCTGCACTGAATGTCGGGCCGTATGGGCCATCTCGAATCCTACGCGTTTAAACAACCGATGAAAGAAGACCGGTCCACCGTCCATGGCAGACCGGCCCGCAAAAATCCTAGCGCTGAAAATCGGCGTCCCGATCATCCTCGCCGTCATGCATGTCGAACGCAAAGCCGCCGCCACCAGCAACCTTCACGGCGCGCGCCGGCCTGGCCTGCACGACCTTTTTCGCCGGACGCTCGGCAGCCGCCATGGTGGCCGCCTTGGCGCGCAACTGGCTCACCGCCCGGTCGATCGGCGCCGACGCCTGGCTCTTGGCGCCGTGCTCGATGCGGAAATAGGCGATGGTGGATTGAAGCTGTTCGGCCTGCGAAGCGAGCTCCTCCGAGGTCGAGGACACCTGCTCGGACGCGCTGGCGTTCTGCTGACCGACCTTGTCGAGCTGCTGGATCGCCTGGTTGATCTGGGCCGAGCCGACGTCCTGCTCGCGGCAGGCCGCGGTGATCTCCTCGACGAGCTCGGCGGTCCTCTTGATGTCAGGGACGAGCTTGGAGAGCATCGCGCCGGCCTCCTGTGCCACCTTGACGGTGTCGGCCGAGAGCGTGCCGATCTCGGCCGCGGCAGCCTGGCTGCGCTCGGCGAGCTTGCGCACTTCGGAGGCGACCACCGCAAAGCCCTTGCCGTGCTCGCCGGCACGCGCGGCCTCGACCGCGGCGTTGAGCGCGAGCAGATCGGTCTGGCGTGCGATCTCCTGCACGATCGTGATCTTCTCGGCGATGGTCTGCATCGCGTTGACGGCGCGGCCGACCGCGGCACCGCTGGCTTCGGCGTCCTTTGCCGACTGCGCGGCGATCTTCTCAGTCTGGTTGGCGTTATCGGCGTTCTGCTTCACGTTGGAGGCCATCTCCTCCATCGAGGAGGAGGCTTCCTCCGCGGACGAGGCCTGCTCGGTCGCGCCCTGCGACAGCTGCTCGGCGCTCGCGGAGAGCTCCTGGCTGCCGGCCGAGACGTTCTGCGCCGCCGTCAGCGCTTCGGACACGATCTGGCGAAGCTTCTCCACCATGCGCTCGAGCGCGAGGCCCAGCGTGTCCTTGTCCGACAGCGGCTTGGCTTCGATCGTGAGGTTGCCCTGCGCGATCTCGTTGGCGACGGCCGCGGTGGCGTTCAGATTGGCGGTCATCGCGTTCAGGGATTTCACGAGATCGCCGATCTCGTCGTTGCTGGAAGCATCGATCTTGTGGCTGAGATCACCGATCGCGACGGCATCCGCCAGCCCGACCGCCTTGGCGAGGGACCGGCTGATATTGATCGAGATCCAGACTGCGCCAATCGCGGCAACGATGAGCGAGACGATGACGAGGACGATCAGAACCAACTGGGCACGGCGGCTGTCTTCGTTGGACTGCACAGCCTGCTCGGCCATCTGCCTCTTCGTATTGGCGACATAGGCTCCCATCGCCTCCGTCGCATCCGCAACCACCTTGCGCCCGTCGCCCATCGAGCGCTCGGTGGCCTTGGTCTTATCGGTCTTTGCCAGCCTGATCGTCTCTTCCTGATAGACGTTCATTCTGGCGTAGGCGCTGGCGAAGTTGTCGAGCAGCTTCTTGCCGCCTTCGCTGGCCATCGCATAGACCTCGTCCCTGATCTTCATGGCCTCATCGCGGAGCTTGGCCGCGTTCACCGCGAATTCCTCGGCCTCGCTTGCCGTTCCAAGAATTGCGTTCTTTTCCGCCCTGACCTGCTGCCAGATGATCTTTTCGACCTCGGCTGCTTTCTCCATCCGCTTGGCGCGAAGCACCATGGAATCTGCTGTCGCGGCCATGTCGGACAGCTTCATGTAGCTCACGGCGCCTGCTACCATGAACAGAAGAATGACGACGCCAAACGCGCTGGCGAGCTTGGCTTTGACGGTGAATCTCATTTTCAGTCTCGTTGGTTCGAATTGGGGGGCTTACGCGTGACCACGCTTCACTCTCGCAAACTCAGGCGGCGCGCGGCGCATCTGTAGCCGTGTCGCGGCCTTCCGGAACTTCGTCATTGGCCATCAGCTTGGCGAGATCGAAGATCACGACAAACTTCTCGCCCTTGCGGCCGATGCCGGCGGCATAGTCCGATTGCCATTTCCCGCCGACCTCTGGCACGGGCTCGATCGCCTGCTCGTCGATGTCCGTGACCTCGAACACGCAGTCGGCGACGAAGCCGACGCCGACCAGACGGTCCTTCATCGGCACATCGAGGATGATGATGCGGGTCGCCTCGGTGGCGGCCACGCTGGGCAGGCCGAGCTTGTTCCTGAGATCGACGATCGGATAGCCGCTGCCGCGCACGTCGATCATGCCGAGCAGAAAGTTCGGCGCGTGCGGAAGCCGCGAGATCGGCCGCATGTCGAGAATTTCCCGGACGTTGCGGATGCTGATGCCGAACGTCTCGCCGGCGAGCCCGAGCGTCAGATATTGCGAGGTTGCGGCCATGATGCAGTCCAGGATTCCCGGTTGGAAATGGGTACGGTCCGGCACAAGGCCGGACCGGTTGATCAGCGTTGGAACTCGGCGTCGCGGTCGTCTTCGCCGTCATTCATGTCGAAGGCGAAGCCGCCGCCACCGGCGACCTTCATCGCACGTGCCGGCTTGCGGACAGGCGCCGGCTTCTTCATGCCGCGATCGGCGGCCGCCATGTGCGCTGCCTTGGCCCGGAGCTGACCGACGGCGCGGTCGATCGGCTCGGCCGCGGCCTTCTCCTTGCGCGTGGCATGCTCGATCCGGAAGAACGAGATGGTGGACTGCAGCTGCTCGGCTTGCGAAGCGAGCTCCTCCGAGGTCGAGGACACCTGCTCGGAGGCGCTGGCGTTCTGCTGGCCGACCTTGTCGAGCTGCTGGATCGCCTGGTTGATCTGGGCCGAGCCGACGTCCTGCTCACGGCAGGCCGCGGTGATCTCCTGCACCAGCTCGGCGGTCTTCTTGATGTCGGGCACGAGCTTGGACAGCATCTGGCCGGCCTCCTGGGCGACCTTCACGCTCTCCGTGGACAGCGTCCCGATGTCGGCCGCGGCGGCCTGGCTGCGCTCGGCAAGCTTGCGCACTTCGGAGGCGACCACCGCAAAGCCCTTGCCGTGCTCGCCTGCGCGAGCGGCTTCCACGGCCGCATTGAGGGCGAGCAGGTCGGTCTGGCGTGCGATCTCCTGCACGATCGTGATCTTCTCGGCGATGGTCTGCATCGCCTCGACGGCACGGCCCACGGCGACACCGCTGGCTTCAGCGTCCTTGGCCGACTGCCCCGCAATCTTCTCGGTCTGGTTGGCGTTGTCGGCATTCTGTTTCACGTTCGAGGCCATCTCCTCCATCGAGGAGGAGGCTTCCTCGGCGGACGAAGCCTGCTCGGTCGCGCCTTGCGAGAGCTGCTCGGCGCTGGCGGACAGCTCCTGGCTTCCGGCGGAGACGTTCTGGGCCGCAGTGATCGCCTCGGCAACGATTTGCCGGAGCTTTTCGACCATTCCGTTCAGCGACCTGACGAGGTCTCCGATCTCGTCGTTGCTCGCCGAGGGAATGGTCTGGCTGAGATCGCCCTCCGCGACCGCACCTGCAAGGCCAACGGCTCTTCCGAGCGAGCGGCTGATCGAGATGGAAATCCAGAGCGCAGCCCCGATTGCAACCGCCAGCGAGATGCCGATCAGCGTCATCAGCAGGAACTGGGCCTGGTGCCCCTCTGCCTTGGACTGGACGGCCTGCTCGGCCATCTGCTTCTTCGTATTGGCGACATAGGCGCCCATGGATTCCATCGCGTCTGCGACGACCTTGCGGCCGTCACCCATCGAGCGCTCCATGGCCTTCGGCTTATCGGTCTTCGCCAGCCGGATCGTTTCTTCCTGGTAGGTATTCATCTTGGCGTATGTGGCTGCAAAGCTGTCGAGCAGCTTCCTGCCGTTCTCGCTCGCCAGCGCGTAGACCTCATCCCTGGTCTTCATCGCTTCCTCGCGAAGCCTGGCGGCATCGGCGGCAAACTGTTCGGCCTGAGCCTCCGTACCGAGCACCGAATTCTTCTCGGCGCGCAGCTGAAGCAGGATGTCCTTTTCGATCTGCGTCGCCTTTTCCATGCGGTTTGCGCGCAGAACCATGCTGTCAGCGGTCGCCATCATGTCGCCGAGCTTCATGTAAGCCACGCCGCCCGCAATCCCGGACAGGACGATGATCACGCCGAACGCACTGGCAAGCTTTGCCTTGACGGTAAATCTCATTTCCAGCCCCTACCCCGGTCTCGCCCGAGACCTCATCTCAATTCAGAATGCGTTCCATGTTCGGAACGATGACGAACTCTTCGCGCCACTTCGCGATGAAGCGGATGAACTCCGGCTTCCAGTGCATGCCGACGCGCGGCGTCTGCTGCACGTCGGTCTGGGAAATCTCCGTGACCTCGTAGACCTTGTCGGCGGTGACGCCGACCAGAACCGGCTCGCCATCGAGCTCGAGCTCGATCACCACGATGCGCGTATCGGCCGAATCCTCGAGCTGCGGCATGCCGAAGCGGATGCGCAGGTCGGCGAGCGGAATGACGTTTCCGCGCACGTTGATCACGCTGGGAACGAAGGCGCGCGCGCCTGCCACCTTGGTGACGGGGACGGGATCGATGATCTCGCGCACGAGGCCGGCGTCGAGCGCGAACTTCTCCTCGCCAAGGCCGATCATCACGACCTGCATCGCGTCAGCCTGCCGTTCGCCGGCCAAACTATCGTTCATCACGCCGCCTCGCTGATATGCTGCTTCTCGACCTTCGACTGCGCCAACGCGACGAGCTGCGCGACGTCGAGGATCAATGCCGCCGTGCCATCGCCCAGGATGGTCGCGCCCGAGAACATCGTGACATCCGAATGCAGCTTTGAGAGCGACTTGATCACGGTCTGGTGGTTGCCGATGATCTGGTCGGCGACGAGACCGACGTGAGTCTCGCCGGTCGAGATGATGATCGTCTTCTGATGACGGTCGGGCGTGCCCGATGCCGTCATGATCTCGCGCAGCCGGAGGAAGGGCACCAGATTGCCGCGCACGTTGAGGAAATTGCGACCGCGCGAGCGCTCGTCCTCGGCGGTCAGCTCGATGCATTCCTCGACCGCGGACAGCGGAATGATGTAGCGACCCTCGCCGACGCGGATCAGAAGACCTTCGATGATCGCCAGAGTCAGCGGCAGGCGCAGCGTCACCGTGGTGCCCTGGCCCGGCCGGGTCGACAGGTCGATCGAGCCACGCATGTTCTCGATGGTACGCTTGACCACGTCCATGCCGACGCCGCGGCCTGATAGCGCCGAGATGGTCTGCGCAGTCGAGAAGCCGGGATGGAACAGGAACTGATGGACCTCGTGATCGGTGAGCACGGCGCCAGTCGCGATCAGCCCCTGCTCTTCGGCTTTCGCACGGATGCGCGCGGTGTTGAGGCCACCGCCATTGTCCTTCACGGTGACGAGCACCTGCGCACCGGAATGGACGGCGGCGAGCTCGATACGGCCCTGCTCGGACTTGCCATTGGCCGAGCGGGTCGCGGTATCCTCGATGCCGTGATCGATGGCGTTGCGGATCAGATGCACCAGCGGATCCGCCAGGCACTCGATCATGGTCTTGTCGAGCTCGGTATCTTCGCCCGAGGTGACGAATTCGACGGGCTTGGACAGATCCCGCGACAGATCATGCACGAGGCGGCGGAAGCGGCCGAACAGCGATCCGATCGGCACCATGCGCGCACCCATCGTGGTATCGCGCAAGGAGGAGGCGAGGCGCTCGATCTCCTCGGCGATCATCTTGATCGAGAGGTCGGAGCCGGAGGCGGCGAGCTGGGTCAGCCGCGCCTGGGCGATGACGAGCTCGCCAACGCGGTCCATCAGCTCGTCGAGACGCTCGGCCTGGACGCGGACGGTGGCAATGCCGCGATCGTCGCGCTTGGCCTCGAGCTTCGGTTCAGGCTTGGATTCGGATTTCGGCTCTGCCTTTGCGACCGCCTGCTCTGCGACGGGCGCCGCAGCAGCCTCGACCGGCGGCGCAGGCATTTCGGCCACCGGGGCCAGCTCCTCGTCGAGGAGCTGGAACAGCGGTGCCGGCGCAGGCGCTTCGACATGCTCCAAAGGCGACAGCGTCAGCTTCATCTCGTCCTGGACGAACATGAAGACGTCGTCGATCGCATCCTTGTCGCAGGCCGCGTGCAGCTTGACGTCCCACTTCAGATAGCAGTCTTCCGGCTCCATCTCGTCGAGGAACGGGACGCCGTCGGTAACGGGCACGACGAAGCAGGGGCCGAGCTTGCAGAGGTCTTCCAGCAGGTCGAGCGGGTTCGAACCGTTGCGCAGGATATGGGTTTCGAATTCCAGATAGAGGTGCCAGCCGGCCTGCTTGGTCCCGGCGGGAGCCAGCGGCGGCGCTTCGGCAATCTCCATCACCGCTGCAACAGGCTGGTCGGCCGAGACGAAGCGCTTGAGGTCGTCGAGAATGGCCTCGCCAATGATGTCGTCGGTCGACTGGGGATCTTCGATCAACGCGCGGATGTAGTCCTTGGCCGCGAGCGCGACCGAGATCAGCTCCTGGGTCGGCTTGATCTCGCCCTTGCGGACGCGGTCGAAGGCGGTCTCGAATTCGTGGGTGAAGGAGGCGACCTTGTCGAAGCCGAACATGGCGCCCGAGCCCTTGATCGTATGCAGGGCGCGGAAGGCGGAATCGACCAGTTCGCGGTCATCGGGACGCTGGCCGAGATCGAGCAAGGCCCCTTCAAGGACTTCGAAGAGCTCGCTGGCTTCCTGACGAAAGACCTCGGTCGGGTCCATTGCGCTCATGCGCGCACCAGCTTGCCGACCACGGCGAGCAACTGCTCAGGCTTGAACGGTTTGGTGATCCAGCCGGTGGCGCCGGCGCTCTTGGCTTCCTGCTTCACCGTGTCGTTGGATTCGGTCGTCAGGAACACGATGGGCATGCCGACCGCACTCGGCAGCTTGCGCAGCGCCCGGATCAGCTCCAGCCCGTTCATGACGGGCATGTTGAGGTCGGTGATCACGAGATCGAGCTTGCCGGCCTGCGCCTTGGCGAGGCCTTGCGCACCGTCGCCGGCCTCGATCACGCTGTGACCGGCCGGCTCGAGCACCACCTTGATCATTTGCCGGATGCTGGGGGAATCGTCGACGGTCAGAATCGTGGCCATTAGGTGCCATCTTTCTTTTGCGGGAAATGCTGATCGATCATCGCCTCGCTGGTGAATCCGGCGCGGCGAAGGGTGTTGCGAAGAGACTGTGAGAATGAGGTCAGCACCACCGGGCGGCCCTGAGCCTGGCCCGTCTTGGCTGTCGACAACAGAAGCTGGATCGAGGTCACGTCGGCCTTGTCGACGCTCGAACAGTCGATCTCGAGCCGCTCCTGGCGGCCGAACGCCTCGCGAATGAGCTCATAGACATTGCGAATGGCCGCGATGCTGCAATCGGCGGGCAACCGCAACGACCACTTTGGCTCCGTGGGATTGAGCGCCATCGCTGCCCCGCCTTTGCTAAAATTCCACTACTCGTTTGACGCGAATCCGGTGAGCAAACTCCTAACGCGGGCATCCGTACAACTACGGGTCACATTCTCGCGGAATTCGCGCAACTGTATGCAGACGTGTACAACCTCCTGAAATCTTTCATGCGCGGCGCGCATATCCGCGGCGCGGGTGCTCCCGTACGGCGCATTTGCTTCGCGTTAAATTCGCTCGGGCTATGGCTTGGGTTCGTGTCTTTGCCAGCGAAGAGAGCCCCGGCCGCCGATGCTGACCCAAGCGCTTCTGGTTGACGACAGCCGTTCCGTCCTCAACTTCCTGAAACGTCACATCGAGGCCGAAGGCCTGGTCGAGGCCACCACCTTCCTCGATCCCGTGGAAGCGTTGACTTGCGCGCGCGAACGCGGCTTCGATCTCGTGCTGGTCGACTACGAGATGCCGCACATGGACGGCATCAGCTTCATCCGCACCTTCCGTGCCCTGCCCGGCTGTGCCGACATCCCGATCGCGATGATCACGTCGCGGCAGACAGATGACGTCAAGATGGAAGCGCTGCAGGCCGGTGCAACCGACTTCCTGCCCAAGCAGCCGCAAAGCGTCGAGATGACGGTGCGCCTGCGGAATTTGATTCAGCTTGGTGCAGCCGTACGCAAGCTCAACGACCGTGCGGCGCATCTGGCCAGCGAAGTCGCAGCCGCGACGCAAAAGCTCGGCGAACGCGAGGAGGAGATCATCCTGCGGCTCGCACTCGCGGTCGAATACCGTGACAACGACACCGGCGAGCACACGCTGCGGGTTGCCCGGTACAGCCGCATCATCGCCGAGCAGCTCGGACTGCCGGCCCGGCTTTGTCGCGACATTTATCTGGCCGCGCCCCTGCATGACGTCGGCAAGGTCGCCATTCCCGACAACATTCTGCTCAAGCCCGGCAGGCTGACCGACGATGAGATGGCGGTGATCCGCACCCATGCAACGATCGGCGAGCGGATCCTGGCGAACTCCGGCTGCGAGCTGATCCAGCTCGGTGCGCAAATTGCCGCAGGCCATCACGAACGCTGGGACGGTGCAGGCTATCCAAACGGTCTGAGGGCAGACGAGATCCCGGTCGCCGCGCGCGTGGTCGCGGTCGCCGACGTCTTCGACGCGCTGACGACGCGACGACCATATAAAGAGCCGATGCCGATCGAGCTGGCTCGCGGCTATTTGGTCGAGAACCAGGGCCGCCAGTTCGATCCGGCCTGCGTCGAGGCTTTCTTGTCGCGCTGGGACGAGGTGGTCGAGATCGCCGCCGGTGAGCGGGCAACGCCATTTCACAAGGCCGAGGCTCCGCTCACTCCGGCCATGGAGGCACCTGCCGAGGGCCGTTCGCCTGAGGTTGTCCCGGCCAGCTGATTTCGCCGTCCGGCCAACAGCTTGGCATCTTCCTTCGTCGGCGATGGCCGGCTTGAACCACTTCCTGCTAGAGTGCACCAATAATCAAAGAGTGATTCTGGTCACACTTGCCTGGGCGCCCCGATGCTAAAAATCGCGCCGGGACGGGGACCAGCAAAGTATCGGTCGAATTGAATGAGAATAGTCATGAGAAGCCTGATCGGCGCTGTTGTCGGCGCGTTCTGTACTGCGGCCCCTGCCTTGGCAGAGACGCCGGCCGCGATCGTCGAGGATGTGCAAGGCAAGGTCGATGGCGTCGAGTTCATGGACTATGTCGCCGCGGGCAAGATCATCAAGCTCGGGCCCAAGGCCAGCATTACGCTCAGCTATCTCAAATCCTGCCTGCGCGAGACCATCAGCGAGGGCGTCGTGCTGGTCGGCGCCGAGCAGAGCACCGTGCAGCTCGGCGACGTGCAGCGTGCCAAGGTGCCCTGTGACACCAAGGCGGCGCAGCTCTCCGAACGCGAGGCGAACCAGAGTGCGGCGACCACGTTCCGGACCATGCGGTCCGATGCCAAGAGCGCACCGTCCAAGCTGCCGACGATTTACGGCGTAGCGCCCCTGATCCAGGCCAAGAGCGGCAGCACGCTGGTGATCGAGCGCACCGACGGCAAGGAACCCACGATCAGCGTGCCGCTCAAGAACGACATCATGATCCGCGGCAAATTCTATGACTTTGCCAAGGCCGGGAAGTCGCTGACCCCAGGCGGCAGCTATCTCGCAAGCCTCGGGGCCAAGCGTTACACCTTCCAGGTCGATGCCAGCGCGACCGCCTCGCCGACCCCGATCATCGGCCGCCTGCTGCGGCTCGAATAAGCAGACCTAGCGACCGGGCGATGCGGCGGATCGGGGGACGGGACATCGTTGCGGCGACCCTGATTGCGCTCGTGACGGGCGCGATCTTCACGTCGCCGCCGCTTCAGACCCTGCAAGGCCTTTCGCTCGACATCCTCACGGCGATGCGCGGGAGGCTTCTCGGCGACAGCCGCGACATCGCGACATCGCCGGTCGTCGTCGTGGCGATCGACAGTGAAACCTACGACACGCCACCGTTCAAGGGATCGCCGACGCAGACCTGGACGCGCGAGATCGGCCGGGTGCTCGGCAGCGTCACCGAAGGCGGCGCCAAGGTGATCGGCTTCGACGTCATCTTTCCGAGCTCGATCGAGCAATCGGAGATTCCTTTTGGCGACACCGCCGTTGGCGGCCGCATGAAGGGATTCGATCGGGATTACTTGATCGCGCTCCGGCAAATCTCCGACAGCGGCAAATTGGTGCTCGGCGAAATCCTGAGCAATGACCATCCGGAAGTGCCCTATCGCGCCCAGCAAGTCGCCGTGCGCAACACCGTGCGGGCGCTCAATGTCCACACCGACCACGACGACGTCATCCGACGGATGCCGCTGAGCTTTGCCATCGAGGGCCGGCCGGTCCCCGCGATGGCGGTCGAGCTCACTGCGCGCGCGACGGGCGCAAAGCCCGAGATTGCGCCCTCTGGCGCGACCGAATTGTCCGGCTATGCGATCCCAAGTGCCGTGCCGAATACATTGACGCTCAACTTCCGAGGGCTGGGACGCGACATCCCGACCTTCTCCTTCGTCGATCTGCGCGCCTGCGTCGAAAAGGGTGACCGCGACTTTTTTCGCCGCGCTTTCGGCGGCAAGGTCGTGCTGCTCGGTACGGTCCTGAATTTCGAGGACCGCAAGCTCACCTCGATGCGCCTCTCCGGCGGGTATGACGGCACGCCGGCGGCACGATGTGCCCTGCCCACGCCGGCAGGCATTGTGCAAAAGTCTCGCAGCGACGTCGCCGGTGTGTTCGTGCACGCCACCGCGGTCCGAAATCTGATCGAGCGCGATGCCGTGACCGAGCTCGGCTTCCCAATGCGGACCATTCTCACGATCGCGTTCGCGGCGATCATCGCCTGTGCGGCCTGCCTGCTCGCACCGAGTGGCGCGCTGCTCACGTGGTCCGCTCTCACCGTCGTTTATGCAGCCATAGCCGTCAGCGCGTTCGTCCATGCCTTGGCGCTGCCGCTGACGGAGCCGGCACTCGCCAGCCTTGCCGCGCTCGCGATCATGATCGGCTACCGATTCATGCTGGCCGATCGCGACGAACGCTTCCTGCGCAAGAGCTTTGCCTTCTACCTCGCGCCCGAGGTCATCGAGACCATGGTCACCTCCGGCAAGATGCCGGCGCTCGGCGGCGAGATGCGCAACGTCACCATGTTCTTCTCCGACCTCAGCGGTTTCTCGTCCATTGCCGAGACCATGACGCCGGGAGAACTGGTGACGCTGATGAACGAATATCTGTCCGCCATGACGGATATCATCGAAGGCCATGGCGGTTACGTCGACAAATATATCGGCGATTCCATCGTCGCGATGTTCGGTGCGCCGGCCGACGATCCCGCACACGCCGCCAACGCCGTTCGCGCCGCGCTGAAGTGCCATGAGAAGCTGGCGGAGCTCAATGCGGGCAATCCCGTCTTCGCCGGTCACGGCCTGTCGCATCGCATCGGGCTCAACAGCGGCGAAGCCGTGGTCGGCAATATCGGCTCGCGCCGCCGCTTCAACTACACCGTGATGAGCGACACCGTGAACGTCGCCTCGCGGCTCGAGGGCGCCAACAAATATTACGGTACCGCGATCATGGCCTCGGAGACGACCATGACGCAGAGCGGCGACGCCTTTGCCTGGCGCGAGCTGGATGCGATCAGGGTGCTGGGGCGCGGCGAAGCCATCAGGGTGTTCGAGCCGCTGGCGGAGAAAGGCGCGGAAGGCGCCGAGCAGGCGAAGGTCGCCGCAGCTTATGCTGAAGGACTGGCGCGCTGGCGCGCGCGGGACTTCGCGAAGGCGGCTGACGCCTTCGGGCAGATGGCGGAGACTGATCCGGCGTCAGCGCTGTTTGCGAAGCGCGCGACGGCATTCACCGCGAATCCACCGCCGCCAGATTGGACCCCGGTCAATACGCTGGAAGGGAAATAGCGACGTCAACCCAGACGCGCCGCGCCTAAAACGGCAGTCCCACGTAATTCTCCGCGAGCAGGCGCTGCGCCGTCTCGGACGAGAGTAGATAGTCCAATTCCGTCTGCTGAAGCCGGTCCTCGTATTCGAGCCGGTCGGGGAAGCGGTGCAAGAGCATCGTCATCCACCAGGAGAAGCGCTGCGCCTTCCAGATCCGCGCGAGCGCCTTGGCGGAATAGCCGGCAAGCCCGGAATCATCGCCGCGCTGATAATGCGCGAGCAGGGCGTGATAGAGATAGTAGATGTCGGACGCCGCGCTATTCAGCCCGCGCGCGCCCGTCGGCGGCACGATGTGAGCGGCATCGCCGGCGAGGAACAGGCGGCCATAGCTCATCGGCTCGGCGACGAAGCTGCGCAAGGGCGCGATGCTCTTCTCGATCGACGGCCCCGTGATCAGCTTGCCGGCGACCTCCTCCGGCAAGCGGCGCTTCAGCTCGGCCCAGAACGCGTCGTCACTCCAATCCTCGACCTTATCGGTCAGCGGCACCTGGACGTAGTAGCGGCTCAGCACCTGCGAGCGGAGCGAACAGAGCGCAAAGCCGCGCTCGTGCTTCACATAGATCAGCTCGGGCGACACCGGCTTGGTGCGCGACAGCACCCCCAGCCAGCCGAACGGATAGACCTTCTCATATTCGCGCAGCACATCCTTCGGGATCGACTTGCGGCTGACGCCGTGAAAGCCGTCGGCGCCGACGATGTAGTCGCACTCGACGCGGACGGTCTCACCGTTCGATCGATAGGTCACGTAGGGGCGGTCCGAGGTCAGATCATGCGGCGTCACGTCCTGCGCATTGTGCACGACCTTGCCGCCGAGGCGGTCCCGCGCCTCGTAGAGATCGCGCGTCAGCTCGGTCTGGCCGTAGACCAGCACCGAACTGCCGCCGGAATGCTTGTGCAGATCGATCTTGGACAGCACGCCGTCATGGGCGATCTCGAAACCGGTGTGGATCTCACCCTCGCGATCCATCCGCTCGCCGCACTGCGCCTCGCGCATCAGCTCGGCGAAGCCATGTTCGAGCACGCCGGCGCGGATGCGGGCGAGCACATGGTCGCGGCTGTATTTCTCGAGCACGACCGCGTCGATGCCCTTGAGGTGCAGCAGCTGGGATAACAACAGCCCGGACGGCCCGCCGCCGATGATACAGACCTGAACCTTCATTTTCGCGTCCTCCCGTCGGCACTTTTTTGCAGATTTGGCGGCGCAGACCGATGGAGGGTTTCGCCATTGTCTTGTACTATTCGAACATGAGAAGCGCGCTCCCTGCCCCGGCGATCCGGGTCTACAATTTGTTCGGCGAGTCCGGCGATCTGCCCGACGTCGTGCATTGCGAGACCATCGCGTCCCGCTCGGTGCTGCACGACTGGACCCTCGCCGTGCACCGCCATGCCCGGCTGCACCAGGTGCTGCTGATCGAGCGCGGCGGCGGCGAGGCGACGCTTGACGGGCGCGTGGTGCAGCTGAAGCCGATGCAGATCGTCAACGTGCCGGTCGGTCACGTCCACGGCTTCCGCTTCGTGCCTGATACGCAAGGGTGGGTGCTGACCATCGCCGCGGAAATTCTGGACGAGGCGCTGCTTGCCGCCGAGGGCCTGCGCAGTCCGCTGTCGCGCTCAGCCGTGGTGCGCGGAACGCCGCAGATCCGCGCCACCATGAAGCAGATCTTCGCCGAACACGCCGCGCGCGATTTCGGCCGCGCGCATGTGCTGCGGGCGTTGTCGTCCGCCATGATCGGGCTGGTGGCCCGCGCGCTGACCAGCGAGAGCGGCGGCAACGGCACGGTCGAATCCAGCCTGTTCCGCCGCTTCGAGGCGCTGCTGGAGCAGCATCACCTGGAACGCTGGAGCGTCGCGGACTATGCCGAGGCGCTGGCGGTGACGCCGACACATCTCAACCGGATCACACGGGCGGCGACCGGCGATACCGCCTCGCACCTCATCCTCAACCGGCTGATCCGCGAGGCGCGGCGCAACCTCGTCTATACCAATTTGCCGATCTCGACGATTGCCTACACGCTCGGCTTCGAGGATCCCGCCTATTTCAGCCGGGTCTATGCCGCAGCCACGGGAGTGTCGCCGCGCGCCTTCCGCGCGCAGCTGCATGGCGATGAAGGTTGACACGTCGGACGAAAGACCGAGCGCGCCCATGGATGAAGGCGACATTGCCGCAATGGCCGCCTTTGCTGCCGGTGCAGCCACTTACCTTCGTATATCGGGTCCTATCCTTTGCATAGAAGCCCCTTACCTCAGTACAATTGAGCAGGACCTGCTCGCGCCTTAGCGTGGCTGCATTCGGCGCCCTGGCGCTGGTGGCATGGAACCTCCCTTACCTTGGCGCAAGACGGCCACCCCTGTCCGGTCGTCTGCGCCGCTTTTTCAGCAAGCCATCGGCGCCTTCAGTATTTTCCGGCCGACATACCGTACCCTGACAGCTGATCGGCCAGCTTTCGTGTGGACTGGAGATTTGAGCACAATGTCTTCGATTGAGAAGATCGCACTCTTTATCGATGGCTCCAATCTCCAT
Organism: Bradyrhizobium sp. IAR9; assembly: GCF_013408065.1. Classification (NCBI taxonomy): domain Bacteria; kingdom Pseudomonadati; phylum Pseudomonadota; class Alphaproteobacteria; order Hyphomicrobiales; family Nitrobacteraceae; genus Bradyrhizobium; species Bradyrhizobium sp. IAR9. The sequence goes on along the minus strand of NZ_JACBZW010000011.1, from coordinate 90,040 downwards.
GCCACCTCCAAGGCGCTCGGCTTCGACATCGACTACAGGCGTCTGCTCGGCGAATTCCAAAGCCGGGGTGTGCTGTTGCGGGCCTTCTACTACACGACCCTCATCGAGAATCAGGAGTATTCGTCGATCCGCCCGTTGATCGATTGGCTCGACTATAACGGATACACCGTCGTCACCAAGCTCACCAAGGAGTTCGTCGACGCCACCACGGGCCGCCGCAAGGTGAAGGGCAGCATGGATGTCGATCTCGCCGTAAGTGCGATGGAGCTCGCCAAGCACGTCGATCAGATCGTGCTGTTCTCGGGCGACGGGGATTTTCGTTCGCTGGTGGAAGCCCTGCAACGCCGCGGCGTCCGCGTGACGGTCGTCTCCACACTCTCCACTCAGCCACCCATGGTCGCCGACGACCTGCGCCGGCAGGCCGATGTATTCATTGACCTGGCAGAACTGAGACAGAAAGTGGGGCGCGATCCGGTCGACCGGCCGGGATCGCGCGAAATGCGTCAGTCGCCGCAATTCCTCGCGCGCGGAGCGATCAATCGCGGCGATCCGGTGGAGTGATCCTGCCGGACGGCGGCCCAATCCTCACACGTCGAAGAACACCGTCTCCTCCGGCCCCTGCAGATTGATCGTGAAGCAATATACGACCTTGCCGCCGCGCTCGCTGCGCTTGGCGACCAGCGTCGAGCGCCGGGACGGCTGTTCGATCAGGTTGAGCACGGGGTCGGCGGCGTTGGCGGCCTCTTCGTCCGAGAAATAGAGCCGCGTGTTGAGGCCGATATTGATGCCGCGCGCGACGATCCAGACATTGATGTGCGGCGCGCATTTCCGGCCCGCCTTGTCGACGATCGCGCCCGGCTTGATGGTCTCGAAGGTCACGAGGCCGCTCTCGAAGTCGGAGCCGGCGCGGCCCCAGCCGCGAAACTCCTGCTCCAGCGCGCCGGCCGAGCGATCGGCCGGATGGTTGTAGCGGCCGTTCGCATTGGCCTGCCAGATCTCCAGCAGCACGTCGCGCAGCGGCGTACCGGTGCCGTCGAGCACCTTACCTTCCAGCGTGATGCGCTCGCCCTCTGTATTCGGCGTTGTCAGGACATTCGAGAAGTTCTTCTCGAAGATGTCGAAGCCGGCCATCGCCGGGATCAAGCCGATATGGACGTAGGGCCCGGCCGTCTGCGAGGCGGTTTCCTTGAGATAGTTGAGCGGCTGCGGCATGGCTCAGTTCCCCGCGGTGCGGTTTTCAAAATAGGTGGAGCGCTGGCCGCGCAGGACGATGTCGAAGCGGTAGGCCAGCGAGTCGAACGGCGCCGAGGCGTTGAGGTCGAGCGGCGCCACGAGGCGGTCGAGCGCATCCTGGTCCGGAATCGTCGTCAGGATCGGACAGACCGGGATCAGCGGATCGCCCTCGAAATACATCTGCGTGATCAGCCGCTGCGCAAAGCCCGAACCGAATACCGAGAAATGGATGTGGGCGGGACGCCAGCTATTGACGTAGTTGCGCCAGGGATAGGGCCCCGGCTTCACGGTGCGGAAATAATAGTAACCGGTGTCGTCGGTGAGCGCGCGGCCGCAGCCGCCGAAATTCGGGTCGACCGGCGCCAGATAGGTGTCCTTCTTGTGCCGGTAGCGGCCGCCGGCGTTGGCCTGCCAGAACTCGACCAGGGTGTTCGGAACGCCGCGGCCGGTCTCGTCCAGCACGCGGCCGTGGACGATGATGCGCTCGCCGACGGGATCGCCGTCCTTGGCGTAGTTACGGATCAGATCATTGTCGAGCGGACCGAGATCGTTTTGGCCGAACACCGGCCCCGTGATCTCCGAGACCGAGCCCTCCAGCGACAGCAGCGACTGCCGCGGCGAGCGAAGCACCGAGGATTTGTAACCGGGCGCATGCGCGGGCGGATGGATCGAACGATCGCGCTGGAAGAAGCCGCCATCGCCGAGCGGCGGCGTCAGGGGCTCGGGGCGGTTGAGGCGGGGATCCCGCAAGGCTGGCGCCTGGGCATTCATCGTGTCTCTCCCTGGGGCGCCCGGGGTCCGGACGCGCGGCTTATCGGGAGATCATGGGCTGGTCTATTCCGCAGATAAATAGATTGATTATAATATATTGCATGAAAGAAATCGATCATTTGGCCCTCGACGGCCACGCCCTCGAGCTGTTCCTTGCGGTGCTGGAGGAAGGCTCGGTCACGGCGGCCGCCACCCGGCTCGGCCTGACGCAGTCCGCCGTCAGCCACGCCCTGAACAAGCTGCGGCGGATCGCGGGCGATCCCCTGTTCGCCAAGTCCGGCCGCGGCATCGTCGCAACCGCGCATGCGCAAGCGTTGGCCGCAAAGGCGCGCGCACTGATCGACGAGATGCGAAGCTTTGCCGGCGGCGTCAGCTTCGAGCCGCCGCGCGCGCAGCTTTCGTTGACGATCGCGGCCAATGACTTCCAGCGCGATCTGCTGCTGCCCCGGTTCTTCGATCATGTCGCCGGCCAGGTGAAGAGCCTGAATTTGCGCGTGATCCCCTCGCAGTCGCCCTCCCCCGCGATGCTGCGTGAGAACCGCTGCGATCTCCTGATCACGCCGCTGCCGCCGTCCGGCATCGACATCGTGCAGAAGCGCCTGCTGAGGGATCATTACGTCTGTTATTTCGATGCCAAGGCGCGTACTGCGCCGGCCAGCCGCAGCACCTATCTCGCCGCGCGCCACATCACCGTCGTCTATACCGACAATGAGAGGCTCGATTTCGACCGCCGGCTGGCGGCCAACGGTCTTCACCGCGACATCGCGATCTCGGTCCCGAGCTTTTCCGGCGTGCCGTCCTTCCTGCGTGGCTCGCAAATGCTGGCGAGCATGCCGAGCCTGCTCGCATCCGGCGTGATGCGCGGCTTCGCGCAAACGCGGATACCGCTGGCGTCCCGCACGCGGACGCTGGCCGAGCTGCCGATGTTCATGGTCTGGCACCAGCGCTATCAGAAAGATCCGGCTCATCGTTGGGTCAGGAGCCAGCTCGAGACGGTCGCAGCGACGGCCGCCAAGGCTTGATAAGGCCTGATCGCCGATACCGCCTTTCGGAAGACCACCCTTCGCCAAACCCACTGGTTGCGCGCAGGCCGCCGCGCTAAAATCCCCCCATGACAGTGACCGATATTGCGAGCCGGACCTACAATCACAGCTGGCGGCTGGACCCCATCATCCGCAGCCTGCTTGATACCGACTTCTACAAGCTATTGATGTTGCAAATGATTCGGGAAGACTACCCGGATCAGCAGGTGACCTTCTCGGTCATCAACCGCTCGCGCCATGTCCGGCTTGCCGAGATCATCGACGAAGGCGAGCTGCGCGCCCAGCTCGACCATGCCCGCACCATCCGCTTCACCAAGAAGGAGCTGATCTGGCTGGCAGGTAACACCTTCTACGGCAAGACCCACATGTTCTCGGCGGACTTCATCCGCTGGCTGGCCGAATTCCGCCTCCCCGAGTATGAGCTGCGCAAGGTCGAGGGCCAGTACGAATTGCATTTCCACGGACCGTGGACCCACACCACGATGTGGGAGATCCCGGCGCTCGCGATCCTCAACGAGCTGCGCTCGCGCGCGGCGACGAAGGGCCGCGGCCGCTTCGAGCTGGACGTGCTCTATGCCCGCGCCAAGGCCAAGCTGTGGACCAAGGTGGAGCGGCTGCGCAAGCTGGAGAATCTGCGCCTGTCCGACTTCGGCACACGTCGGCGTCACGGCTTCCTCTGGCAGCGCTGGTGCGTGGAGGCGGTGAAGGAAGGCCTGGGTCCGTCCTTCATCGGCACCTCCAACGTGCTGCTCGCGATGGACAACGATCTCGAAGCCATCGGCACCAATGCGCATGAGCTGCCGATGGTCGCCGCGGCACTCGCCAGGGACGACGAGGAGTTGCGCTGGGCGCCCTATCGCATTCTCGACCAGTGGCGCCAGACTTACGGCGGCAATTTGCTGATCGCGCTGCCCGACGCCTTCGGCACCAAGGCCTTCCTGCGCGATGCGCCGGAATGGGTCGCGGACTGGACCGGCTTCCGCCCCGACAGCGCGCCGCCGATCCAGGCCGGCGAGGAGATCGTCGCCTGGTGGGAAAGGAAGGGGCGCAATCCCAAGGACAAGCTGCTCGTCTTTTCGGATGCCATGGATGTCGGCTCGATCGAGGAGACCTATCACCACTTCGCCGGCCGGGTGCGGCTCTCCTTCGGCTGGGGCACCAACCTCACCAACGACTTCGTCGGCTGCCCGCCGGACGGCTCGTTCAATCTCGATCCGATCTCGCTGGTCTGCAAGGTGTCGTCGGTCGATGGCCATCCGGCCGTCAAGCTCTCCGACAATCCGGAGAAGGCGACCGGCATGCCCTCGGAGATCGAGCGTTATTTGCGCGTGTTCGGCGACGCCGGCCGCGTCCGCAAGCCGGTGCTGGTCTAACGGCACCGACGAAACTCTCTCGATCGGGTAAACCGCGCACGACGAATGCGAGGCATTCGTTCGTCGATGCGGCGCCTTGTCCTATTTACCGGCATTTGAAGCGATCTGCGCATATCGGCTTCACAGCGCTTTCACCCTGCGATGCAGTCTCCCGCGCCTTTCAGGCCGAGTTAAGCAACCATATCCTCTACTTGGCGTTGCAGGCGCAGCGCTCCGCTGGGGGTCATTGCGCGATTTGGGGAACGCAGGGTGTTTCGCAGAACAGCGACGTCGACGAAGGGACACAGCTTCCTTCATGTCATCAAGCTCGTCTCGCCTTTCGTGATGGTCGTCGTGCTCCAGGCGACGATCGCGGGATTCAGTCTCGAGGTGATGTCGTCGGTCCGCGCCTATGTCGCGGGCGAGGCGATGTGGTCGCGCTCGCAGAAGAACGCCGTCTATTTCCTCAATCTCTATTTGCATTCGGGCGATGCCAGCCAGTTCACGCAATACCAGGCCTCGCTTGCCGTTCCCATCGGTGACGAGTTCGCGCGCTGGGCACTCGAGCGTGATCCGGTCGACGTCGAGGCCGCCCGCATCGGCTTCCTGCAAGGCGGCAACCATCCCGACGACGTGCCGGGACTGATCTGGCTGTTCCGCTACTTCAACCGCGTCAGCTTCCTTCAGGACGCGATCCGCGAGTGGGCTGCCACCGATCCGATGCTGCTGGAGCTGAGCGTGTTCGGCGAGGTCATCCGGTCCGAGCTCGCGAAGGGACCCATTCAGGACGAGGACCGCCTGCAAGTCCTGTCATCGCGGCTCTCCGAGCTCAACGCCCAATTCACGGTGCATGCCAAACGGTTCTCCACGGTGCTCGGCGAAGGCTCCCGCGCCATCAAGCTGACGCTGACCGGCATCAACATCGCCACCGCCGCGGCGCTGATCCTGCTCCTGATCTGGCACACCAGGCGCTTGGTGCTGCAGCGACAGTCCTTCGAAGACGCTCTGCATGCCGAGAAGGAACGCCTGGCGTGGCAGGCATCGCACGACTGGCTGACGGGCCTCGCCAACCGGCGCGCCTTCGAGGCACGCCTGCAAAGCGAGCTGGACAACGTTGCGGCCGGTCCGCTCGGACTGATCCTGCTCGACCTCGACCAGTTCAAGAGCGTCAACGACGGCTGCGGTCATCTCGCCGGCGACCGCCTGCTCTGCCAGATCTCGAACCTGCTGCAACGGGATCGGCGGCCGCATGACCTGGTGGCCCGGCTCGGCGGCGACGAATTCGGCCTGATCCTGCCGCAGTGCTCGCCTGCGAACGCGGTCGACATCGCCGAACGGCTGCGGCGATCGCTCGAGCTGTTCAACTTCGCCTGGGACGATCGCTGCTTTGCGGTGACCGCCAGCGTCGGCGTCGCCTGCATCGTGCATCGCAACATCACGCTCGAGGATGCAATGCGGCGCGCCGATGCGGCCTGCTACCGCGCCAAAGAAAAGGGACGCAACCGCGTTCAGGTCGATGGCGGGCGACCGGACGTCGTCGTGGTCGCGCCTTGGCACCGCGAAGCCGCCGCCGCGCAAGGCTGATTGCCGCCCGCGCATCATTTCAATTCGACGGTCGGCCGACATTGCGATCGGGTTGAGTTCGCCTCAGACCGACCCGATGACGCCCCGGTCCATCCCGGCGCGCCGGACAACCCGATGACACGGCGCAGTTGTGACGCCGCGGCCACATGGCTTTGAAAAAGCGGCGCTCTTCGCATTCGGACACATCACATTGCGCGCCGGGCCACGATGGCCGGCGCCTCCTTCTCTAAGCATGGCACTGCCCAATATTTGCGGCGCGATTCCACGGGTTGCGCCGCAGGAGGAGTTTGGAAGTGCCTTGGAATCGTTTGCTAGCCCCGCGCAATATCGTCCGCTCGAACACGCCCCGGCGGCGCATGCTACTTCTGGGCACCGCGATCGGTGCCCTCGCCGCAAGCGGTCCGCTACCGTGGTTCATCACGCCGGCGCAAGCGGTGTGTGTGGTGACCGGAGCCGGCACGCTGACGACGCTTCAGTCGGGTGATTCAATCACCTGCGTCGGGAATAACACCCAGATCAAGACATTCCCCGTAGTCAACGGCGTCACCATCAACATCGGCGACGGCACCACCGCGACCACGGTGAACGACCCCACTTTTGCGAGCATTGTGCTTCAAACAGCATCCAACAGCTCGATCAGGGTCTTCAACAACGCCTCGGTCGGGTCAGCCAACAGCGACGGCATCATCGTGTCGGGCGGAGCCAACAATGCAATCACCGTGGATGCGGGTGCCGCAGTTGGGTCACCGGTCCTCGGCTCGACGGCGCTCAGTCTGTCCGGTTCGAGCAACAACACCATCGTGATCGGAGGGACGGTTGGAAGCGGGACTGCCGGAAGCGCCGGCATCGGCATATTCGCCGGCTCGGCGAGCAATCAGGTGACCATCCTGTCGAGCGGCCTCGTCCAGGGCAACGGCCCGGCGGCCTTCGAGCTCAACGGCGCGGCAGACGGCAACACCATCAACAACGCCGGCACGATATCGAATGCCTCGGGCACCGCGATCATCGGCTCGAACAGTCAGGACATCATCATCAACGCCGGCACGATCGTCCACAACATCGTCAGCACGGCCGTCGACCTCAAGGGCGGCAACGACGTCTTCGAGCTCCGCGCGGGATCGAACATCACGGGCTGGGTCGTGGGTGGTAGCGGAATGGACACGTTGCGCCTGGGCGGAACCGCCAACGCGGCGTTCGACCTCGGCACATTCGGTGCGGCCGGCCAGTTCAAGGACTTCGAGATGATGCAGAAAACCGGCAGCTCCACCTGGACGCTGACGGGTTCGACGACGGACGCAGCGACCATGAATGTCCAGGCCGGCAGCCTCGTCGTCGATGGCGGGATGCCCAACGTTGCGATGACGATCAGCGGCGGCACCCTCGCCGGAAACGGCGCCATCGGCGATCTCACCGTGCTCTCGGGCGGCACGGTCGCACCCGGCAATCTCGGTTCTCTCACGAGCTACGGCAATACCACGTTCAACGCGGGCTCGACCTACGCGATCTCCGTCAACGGGGCCGGACAATCCGACAAGATTGCTGCCTCGACCGCGACGCTGAACGGCGGCACCGTCGCTGTCACCACGCTTGCGGGCGCCTACGGCCCCTCGACGAAATATACCATCCTCAGCGCGCCGAACGGCCTGACCGGGACGTTTTCCGGTGTGACGATTAGCGGATACAATCCGCAGTTCTTCTCCTCTGCCCTTGGCTATGACGGATTCTCTGTCTTCCTGACACTCAACTACAACGCGGCAGCCTTCTCTACCGTCGCCCAGACGCAGAACCAGAAGGCCGTGGCCGGCGCGCTGAGCTCGTTCGGCGCCAATTTGCCTTTCCTGTCCTCGTTCGCGGGCCAGAGCGATGCACAGCTCCGTTACAATCTGGATCAGCTCTCGGGCGAGGCTGCGACCGGCGCGCAACAGGGCGCCTTCCAGTTCACGGGCCAATTCCTCGGCCTCATGCTCGATCCGTTCGTGAGCGGACGCGGCGGCCCGGCTACGGGCGCAGGCGATACGGCATTCGGCTTCAGCCCCGAACGTGCCGCGCTGCCTGCGGATGTCGCCCTCGCCTACAACAAGCTTTTGGGTGCGCCGTCTGCGAAAGCAGTGCCCTTTGCGGAGCGCTGGACGGCCTGGGGCACGGCATTCGGCGGCACCAACCGGACCAGCGGCGACCCGGTCGTGATCGGCAGCCATGATTTGGGCGCGCGCGCGGGCGGCTTTGCTGCCGGCGCCGATTATCATGTCAGCCGCGATGCACTGGTCGGCTTCGCGCTTTCGGGCGGCGCTACCAAATGGGACCTCGCGCAGGCAATCGGCGGCGGCAGGAGTGATGCCATGCAGGCCGGTGTCTACACCGCCGCGCGTACGGGGCCAGCCTATTTCGCCGCATCCCTCGCCGTGGCCAATCACTGGATGTCGACGGATCGCTTCGCCCCCTTTGGCAACCGGCTGACCGCGAAGTTCGACGCACAAACCGTCGGCGGCCGCATCGAGGGCGGCTACCGCTTCGCAACGCCGCTCGGCGGCATCACGCCATACGCAGCGGCGCAGGCACAGGTCTTCCGCACGCCGACCTACACCGAGACCGACCTCGGCGCCGGCGGCTTCGGCCTGACCTATCGGGGGCGTACGGCCAGCGCCACGCGGGGCGAGGTCGGCACGCGCTTCGATCGCGCGATTCTGCTCACGCCAACGTCGGTCCTCACCTTGCGCGGTCGTGCAGCCTGGGCCCATGATTGGGTGAGCGATCCGACGCTGGTCGCCGCCTTCCAGGCGCTGCCCGGCGCGAGCTTCATCGTCAACGGCGCGACGCCGGCAAGGGACGCCGCGCTCGCAACCGCCGGGGCCGAGCTGAAGTTTTCGAGCGGCGTTGCCCTGTCAGCCAAGCTCGACGGCGAGTTCGCGGCCCGCAGCACCACCTATTCCGGCACCGCGAGCCTGCGATACGCCTGGTAGCACCGGCGCCCGATCAAGACTTCCGCGCGCCGACCGGCAGAATGCCGAGGCCGGCGAGATGGGCGTCGACGAACTGTTCGATCTGCTGACGCAGCATCTGCGGCGGCACGGCCACCATGCGCTCCTCGAGACCGAGCGAGATGATTCCGTGCACGGCAGAAAACAAGGTGCGCGACAACAGCGCGATCTTCACGTCATCCGCATCCGGTAGCAGCCGCACCAGGGGCGGATGCATCAGCGCAAATGCATCCATCACCATCTGCAGGATGTCGTCGGGATAGGGACGGTCGTCCTCCATTCGATGCTCGAACAGCGAGCGCAGCAGATTGGCGTGCTCCGCGAAGAATTCGAGATAGGTCTCGGCAAGCCCGTAGAGCTGGCGAACGGGATCTTCGGCCGGAACCCCGCGAAGCCGGGCCGTGAGCGCCTGAACGGTCTCCCGATTGACGGTCAGGATGACCCCGTCGAAGTCGCCGAACTCGTTGTAGACGCTGCCAACGGAGCAGCCGGCGGCCTCGGCAACGTCCCGAACCTTCAACGATCTCAATCCTTTAGTCGCGATAACCCCCCGCGCGATCTCCAGGATCTGGAGCCGTCGCCGATTTTTTTTCCGATCCCGCAACGATTCTTCTTGAACATTGTTCATTTTCGAGCTACTCATGTGAACATTGTTCAAATTAACCTGGAGACGACCAAAATGCAAACCCTCGCTGTTGATATCGCCGCTACCTTCGTCGACGACGCCACCGCCCTGGTGACCGGCCTTGGCCGCGCCCTGCTGCGGTTCGCCATGACGCCGATCGATCGCATCGCAAATGCCTGCGACATTGCCGGCGTGCTGACTGAACGCCGGGCGACCTTGCGGATGTGGCGGGCGAGCCGCGCGCGTGCCCGTCAGGACGGCCGCCGGATCAGCCTGCTCCGCCGCCTCTCGCCCTTTCGTCACCTCGCCCATCTCACCTGAGGCGCACCCGACCTGCACACGCAGGTCGTCTCGAATGCAAGAACTGGTTGCAAGGAAGGACTTACCATGTCCCGATGTTCGCGGCCGATCTCGCCAGACTTCAGTGACGCGGTTCAGCTTTTCCTCATCGCTCGGCGCATACCCGGTAAGGCGCGCCCAGATATTTTGCGAACCTAACGACGCCGCTTGGAGACCAACAGGATCAGAGGGATCGAGGGGACAAGGCAGGCCGGCCATCAGCGCCCGCAATCGTTCGTCCCCTCCCCTTCCGGTCGTGACGCTTCAAAGACAACGTAACGAACCTCATTCTGCCTTTCCAAAACAGGACTAGTCATGATCAGGGAATTGATGTCGTCACGCCGCTTTGCCCCACTGTTCTGGGCGCAATTCTTCTCGGCGCTCAATGACAACGTGCTCAAGAACGCGCTCGTCATCATCCTGCTTTACAGCGCCGCAACCGGCCACGGCGATGCGCTGGTGACGGTGGCAGGCGCGGTCTTCATCTTCCCCTATTTCATCCTGTCCGGGCTCGGCGGCCAGCTCGCCGACAAATACGTCAAATCCGTCGTCGCAAGGCGGCTCAAGTTCGCCGAGATCTTCGCTGCTTGCTTTGCCGCCGCCGGCTTCTTCCTGCACTCGGTGCCGCTCCTGTTCGCAGCGCTCGCCCTGTTCGGCACCATCGCCGCGCTGTTCGGGCCCGTGAAATACGCCATGCTGCCGGATCAGCTCGAGCTCGGCGAGCTCGCGACCGGCAACGCGCTCGTCGAAGGCGCGACCTTCATGGCGATCCTGCTCGGCACCGTCGCCGGCGGCCAGTTCGTGGCGGGATCCGCGCATATGGGCTGGGTCGCATCGGCCGTGGTCGTGCTGGCCTTGCTGTCATGGGCCTTCGCCTCCCGCATTCCGCAGACGACGCCGTCGGCGCCCGATCTGCCCGTCGACGCCAATCCCTGGACCTCGACGGTGAGCCTTCTCAAGACCCTGCATGCCGACCACCGGCTGTGGGACGGCACCGTGATCGTCTCCTGGTTCTGGCTGGTCGGCGCGATCGTGCTGTCGCTGCTGCCGGCGCTGGTCAAGGATGTCGTTGGCGGCACCGAGGGCGTGGTGACGCTGTGCCTTGCGATCTTCGCAATCGGCATCGCCATCGGCTCGCTGTTTGCCGCGAGCCTCAGCCACGTTCGCCCGAATCTCGCGCTGGTGCCGATCGGCGCCATCATCATGGGATTTGCCGGCCTCGATCTCGCCTGGGCCATCGGCGTCACCGCCAAGGGGCAGGACATCACCGCGGCCGGTTTCGCGACCTCGTTCGCAGGCCTGCGTATGCTCGTCGACTTCGTCGCCTTCGCATTCGGCGGCGGCCTGTTCGTCGTTCCCTCCTTTGCCGCGGTCCAGGCCTGGTCGGCACCATCCGAGCGCGCCCGCATCATCGCCGCCGGCAACGTGCTGCAGGCCGCCTTCATGGTGGTCGGCTCGCTGTTCGTCGCGCTGCTGCAGGCGGCCGGCCTTCACATCGGCTGGATCTTCTTCGGGCTCGGCGTCGCCAGCTTCGGCGCAGTCTGGTTCGTGCTGACGAAATGGGGCAAGGAAGGCGTGCGCGATTTCGGCGGACTGCTGTTCCGCGCACTGTTCCGCACCGAGGTTCGCGGCCTCGAGAACCTGCCGCCTGCCGGCACGCGCATGCTGATCGCGCCCAACCATGTCAGCCTGATCGATGGCCCGCTGCTCCATGCCGTGCTGCCGATCGACGCGAGCTTCGCGGTCGACACCGGCATCGCCAAGGCCTGGTGGGCCAAGCCGTTCTTGCGCGTCGTCAAGCACTACACCATGGATCCGAGCAAGCCGCTGGCTGCGCGGGACCTGATCAAGCTGGTCGCCGCCGGCGAGCCGGTGGTGATCTTTCCGGAAGGACGCATCACCGTCTCGGGCTCGCTGATGAAGGTCTATGACGGCACCGCGATGATCGCGGACAAGGCCGATGCGGTGGTCGTACCCGTTCGCATCGAAGGCGCGCAGCGCTCGCATCTCAGCTACCTCAACTCCAGCCAGATCAAGCGCTCGTGGTTCCCGCGTGTGACGGTCACCATCCTGCCGCCGATCAAGCTGCCGGTCGACCCGGCGCTGAAGGGCAAGGCGCGCCGCAACGCCGCCGGCGCCGCACTCCAGGACGTGATGATCGATGCGATGGTCAAGAACGCCATGCTCGATCACACCCTGTTCGAGGCGCTCGGACACGCCTATCGCGACCGTGACACCGGCAAGGTCATCATCGAGGACGCGCTCGGTACCAAGCTGACCTATCGCAAGCTGATCCTTGGCGCGCAGGTCTTGAGTCGGAAACTCGAGACCGGCACCGCCGTGGGCGAGAATGTCGGCGTGCTGTTGCCGAATTCCGCAGGCGTCGCCGTGGTCTTCATGGCGCTGCAGAACATCGGCCGGGTACCGGCGATGCTCAACTTCTCGGCCGGCCCCGTCAACGTCCTCGCGGCCATGAAGGCCGCAGAGGTCAAGACCGTGCTGACATCGAAGGCCTTCATCGAGAAGGGCAAGCTCGACAAGCTGATGGCTACGATCTCCGCGGAAGCCCGGGTCGTCTATCTCGAGGACGTCCGCGCCTCGATCGGGACGGCCGACAAGATCAAGGGCCTGCTCGCAGGCACCGCGCCGCGCGTCGCCCGCCAGGCCAGCGACCCCGCCGTCGTGCTGTTCACGTCGGGTTCGGAAGGCACGCCCAAGGGCGTGGTGCTGTCCCACCGCAACATCCTCGCCAACGCGGCGCAGGCGCTGGCGCGGGTCGATGCCAACGCCAATGACAAGGTGTTCAACGTGCTGCCGGTGTTCCATTCGTTCGGGCTGACCGGCGGGATGATGATGCCGCTGCTCGGGGGCATTCCAATCTACATGTACCCCTCGCCGCTGCACTACCGGATCGTGCCCGAGCTGATCTACCAGACCGGCGCCACGATCCTGTTCGGCACCGATACGTTCCTCACCGGCTACGCCCGCTCGGCGCACGCCTACGACTTCCGCACCCTGCGCCTCGTGATCGCCGGCGCCGAGGCGGTCAAGGACCGCACGCGGCAGGTGTTCATGGAGCGCTATGGCATCCGCATCCTCGAAGGCTACGGCGTCACCGAGACGGCGCCGGTGCTGGCGATGAACACGCCGATGGCCAACCGCCCCGGCACCGTCGGCCGCCTCTCGCCGCTGATGGAAAGCCGCCTCGATCCGGTCCCCGGCATCGAGGAAGGTGGGCGCCTCTCGGTGCGCGGACCGAACGTGATGCTCGGTTACCTCAGGGCCGAAAATCCGGGCGTGCTCGAAAAGCTTCCCGAGGGCTGGCACGACACCGGCGACATCGTCGCGATCGACGCAGCCGGCTTCATCACCATCAAGGGCCGTGCCAAGCGCTTTGCCAAGATTGCCGGCGAAATGGTCTCGCTGTCCGCGGTCGAGAGCATCGCCGCGACGTTGTGGCCGCAGGCCGCATCGGTCGCCGTCTCGATCCCCGACCCGCGCAAGGGCGAGCGCATCGTGCTGCTGACGACGGAGAAGAATGCCGAGCGCAGCGCAATGCAGGGCCAGGCCAAAACGATCGGCGCGTCCGAACTGACCGTTCCAGCGGCGATCTTGGTGGTCGACAAGGTGCCGCTGCTCGGCACCGGCAAGACCGACTACGTCACCGCGACGACGATGGCGCGCGAGCAGGCGTCCGCGCCGGAGCGCGAAGTGGCGTAAGGCAGATGCACGAGGCGCCTCATTCAGGCGACGCGCGATGCCCGGGAGTGGTTCTGCTTCACGGCATCGCGCGGACCTCGGCATCCCTGATGAAGCTGGAACGGGCGCTTCGTGCGGCCGGCTTCGCAACGCTCAACATCGACTATCCCAGCCGCAGCAAGCCGATCGCCGCGCTTGCGGAGGATATCCACCCGGCGATCACCCGTTTCGCCGAGCGCGACGCACCGCTGCATTTCGTCGCGCATTCGATGGGCGGGCTCGTCGCGCGCGCATATATCGCGAAACACCGGCCGGCCCGGCTTGGCCGCGTCGTGATGCTGGGCACGCCGAACAGCGGCAGCGAGGTCGCCGATCTCCTGCGGGGATCTTTGCCCTATCGCAAATTCTACGGGCCAGCCGGGCTCGAGCTCACCACCACGCCTGCGACCGCGCCGAATGCCCTCCCCGCCATCGACTATCCGGTCGGCGTGATCGCCGGAAGCCGCTTCATCGATCCCGTCGCCGGCATGCTCGTTCTGCCGAAGCCAAATGACGGACGGGTCTCTGTGCAAAGCGCGGGGCTGGCCGGCATGGCCGACCATATCGTCGTGAAGACGTCGCATACCGGGCTTCCGCGCCACGCCGCCGCGATCGCGCAGACCATCGCCTTCCTGCGCGAGGGCCGCTTTCAACCGAGATAGCGGGTCACGCTGCAGTCCGCCGCTCCTGCGCATAGCGCACCAGCGCGGCGAAACGGTAGATGCCGTGCACGAACTTGCCATAGGGCATGGTGACGAACAGCGCGAACACCGCGCCGAGATGCAGCGCCAGCAATGGCCCCATTGCGGCGGTCTCACGCAGGACCAGAAGCGCCATGCCAGTGAGCCCGGTCAGGAACAGCATGGCGATGAAGCCGACATCCATGCCGTAACGGTTCTCGTCGAGCAGTTCCGGCGCCCTGCGCAGCTTCGCGACGAACAGCCCGACTGGCCCGACGACAAGGCCGATGCCGCCGAGCGAGCCGAGCACGACGGGCAGATCCCACCAAGGATACGGCGCCTCGCGCGCAAGCAAGTAGTGATAGAGTGTGGCCACCGATGTCGCCGCAAAGCACAGGATGAAGCCGTAGAACGTCAGATGATGGTACAGCTTGCGCCGGTCGGTCGGCTTGTCGTCCTCGTTGTAGCAGCCGATGCCGCCGCCGTGGAGATAGCGCAGCTCGCCGGCATCGCGGATCGCCCGGAAGATCGATCTCCCATCGGCGCGACCGCCGATCGGCGGCCCGATGTCGCGCCAGAAGGCGCGCACGCTCATGATCAGTGCGAGGATCGCAAAGAGGAATGCGGCGCTGAACAGCGCGGCCATCGCGTTGTGCGGCATCAGCTTGTAGAACGCACCAGGACCGCTGTGCACGCCGAACAGAACGCTGCGGTCATTCAAAGCGGCAAAGCCGAGGATGAAAACTGCCATGCTGAGCGCAGCGACGATGCTGATGACCAGACCGTTGCGCGCGAAGGCGCCGGACAGCGCCCTCGGCCAGGCATAAGCGGCATAGGATTCCGCGCGCGCAATCGCTAGCGTCTGGGGAACGTTGACGTTGAACTCGTGCGGCGGCGAGAACTGGCAATCGACATAGCAGGCACCGCAGCCATGGCAGAGATTGGCGAGATAGTTGAGGTCGCCGTCCGAGAAGGCGCGGCGCATTTCCATGGCCGGAAATACCGCGCACAGCCCCTCGCAGTAGCGGCAGGAATTGCAGACCGTCATCAGGCGGTCGGCTTCGTTCAGGATCCTAGTTCCGTGCATGTTTTGCCGCTTCCCGTCCCGCGATCCGCCCGAACACGCTGCCGATCGTCATGCCCATGCCAGCTGCGTAGCCTTTGCCGAGCACGTTGCCGGCCATGATCTCGCCGGCGGCGAACATGTTGCCTGACGGCTTGCCGTCAGCCATCAGCATCCGCGCCTCCTTGGTCACGCGCGTGCCGAGATAGGTGAAGGTGATGCCGGGCCGCACCGGATAGGCGAGATAAGGCGGCGTTTCGATCTTGCGCGCCCAGTGCGTCTTGGGCGGCGTGATGCCTTCGGTGCGGCAATCATCCAGAATCGTGTGGTCGAAGGTGCCTGATAGCACCGCGGCGTTGAACTCGGCGGTCGTCTTTTCCAGCGCTGCCGGGTCGAGCTCCAGTTTGCCGGCGAGCTCGGCCACGGTCTGTCCGGCGATCGGCGGAAACAGCGTCGGCATGAAGCTCGTGACCACGGTGGAGTCGAAGATGATGTAGGCGATCTGGTCGGGCTGCGCCGCGACCAACCGGCCCCAGATCGCGTAGCGCTTCGGCCAGAGGTCCTCGCCCTCGTCGTAGAAGCGCTGGGCGTGCTTGTTGACGACGATGCCGAACACCACGGAGTCGTGACGTGTGATGATGCCGCCGTCGAATTTCGGCGCGCGGGCGTCGATCGCGACCGCATGGCACTGGGTGGGATCGCCGACTTCCTGCACGCCCTTGTCGAGCAACATCTTCAGGATCGAACCGCGATTATAGGGCGTGCCGCGGATCAGGAAATTGTCGGCGGCCTCGCCCCAATATTGCTTGAGCCATTCGATGTTGGCCTCGAACCCGCCGGCCGCGGCAACCAGCGAGGTCGCGCGGATCTCGGTCTCGCCCTTGATCGGCCGTTTCAGGCGCGCTGCGAGGAACATGCCGTCTTCGATCAAGAGGTCGGTGACCTCGGCGTCGTATTCGACCTCGACGCCGAGCCGCTCGGCGGTGAGATAGAGCGCATTCAGCATCGCCCGGCCGCCGCCGAGGAAGAAGGAATTGGTGCGGCCGAGGCTTAGCGTGCCGCCGAGCGAGGGCTGCCAGCGCACGCCCTGCTCCACGATCCAGTTCAAGATGTCCTTGGATTCGCGGATCATGTGGCGCGCGAGCACCTCGTCGGTCTGCCCGCCGGTGACGCGCAGCAGGTCCTCCCAGAACTCGTCCTCAGTGTAGGGACCGGTCAGGATTTCGGTTGCGGCGTCATGGGCGCAACGCATGTTGCGGGTGTGGCGGGTATTGCCGCCGCGATAGAACTTCGGCGCACCTTCGAGCACCAGCACCGACGCACCACCGCGCCGTGCCGCGATCGCCGCGCACAGCGCCGCGTTGCCGCCGCCGATCACTAGCACGTCGTATTTGCTGCTCATGCCGTCCGTCCGATACGACGAAGTGGAGACATTCTATCCACCGGCGGCACCGGTCACCCGCATCGCCATTGCGTACCTTTGTATACAAAGATATACATAAGCTGTGCAAGCGACATCTCTGCATGGGCAGGATGCGCCTTGCGTCGAGGGAACATGGCGAGGCGCCCGGCAAAGACAGGCGGATCAATCGCGCGCGGCGGCGGCGTTGCGCTCGGCGAGGCCGTGTTCCGCTCGCTCTGTGAAGCACTCCGGGCCGGCAACTACCGCGCCGGAGATCGCCTGCGCGAGGAAGAGGTCGCACAGCGGCTCAAGGTCAGCCGCACCCCGGTGCGCGAAGCGCTCGGCCGGCTCGCCGCGCGCGGCTTCGTCGAGCCCGCCGGCGGCCGCGGGCTGATCGTGCGCAATCTCGACATCTCCGAGGTCCTCGAGCTTTACGCCATGCGCGAGATCATGGAAGGCGCCGCGGCGCGCCTTGCCGCCGAGCACGCTTCGGCGCCCGAGGTCGATGCGCTCCGGGATATCGAGCAGGCTTTTGTCGAAGCTCCCGCAGCGGACGCGGCCGAGATGGCAAGACTCAATCGCAGCTTCCACGAGGCCATATGCCGGGCAGCGCGCAACCGCTATCTCGACAACGCTTCGCGGGAATTGCAGGACTGGATCGCCCTGCTCGGCCCGACCACCTTCTCCGTATCGGGCCGCCCCTCGTCCAGCCATGGCGAGCACCAGGCCATCATCAACGCCATCGCCGCGCGCAACGGCGACAAAGCAGAGCAGCTTGCCCGCGCACACATCCGCGAGGCGCTGCGCTGCCGGCTGAAGCTGTTACAGAAGCAGTAGGCCGGCCCGATCACGCCTCGAGCACGCGCGTCAGCAGCCAATATCCACCGAGCAGCCCAATCGCCGCGGACACCGAGTAGACCAGTCTCGTCGCGCGTGCCGGCTCATCCGGCCCGACCATAGTCACACGGTCGAACAGGCCAAGTATCGGCACCATCAGCGCGACGATCGCGATCTGCCCGATCTCGACGCCGATGTTGAAGGCGGCCAGCGCCGGGACGATCGCATCCGGCGGCAGGCCGATCTCGTGAAGAGCGCCGGCGAAGCCAAAGCCGTGGATCAGACCAAACAGAAGAGCCACGCGCCAGCGCTTGTCGACGTCCCGCGAGAAGAAGTTCTCGGCCGCCACGAACACGATCGAGGCCGCGATCGCCGGCTCCACGATGCGGCTCGGGATGACCAGGACATTCAGCGCCGCGAGCGACAATGTCAGGGAGTGGGCGATGGTGAAAGCGGTCACGATCTTGACGACCGGCAAGAGCCGTCGCGCCCACAAGACGATCGCGACCAGAAATGCGATGTGATCGTAACCGAGAAAGATGTGCTCGATGCCGGTGAGCAGATAGCGTTGCATGATCGAGAACGGCGATGGCGGCGCCGTCGAGAGCGTCACCGTCGTATTGTCGGCATCGAGCAAGGCCTGCGCCTCGGACCTGCCCTGCGCGATCAGCACCACCTGTCGCGCGGTCTTGTCTTTCGCCGTCAGCACGGTGGAGCGATAGATGATGTCGCCGGCCGCGTCCGCGCAAGCAAAGCTGTTGCGATAGACGATGCCGTCACCGTCAGGCAGGATCGCGGCATCACCCGCCGAACAAGCCGTACCGCCGCCTGTCACGGCCAGGTGCCGGCCGAGATAATCGATGATTGCGGATTTGGCCGCTTCGACCGCGACCGGGTCGACCGCGTCCTGCCCTGCATCATGGATCTTCGTGCCGATCAGGCGATCGACATCGCTGCCCTTCAATCCCATCTCGACGTTCACAGTGCGACCGGCGGTGAGGGCCACGCGCGCGGTCACAAGATTGATCTGATGCGCCTCAGCCGGCGGGTAGACCACAAGCAGGATCGCGAACCACAGTAGCAGTGGCCGCCTCATGATCGCGCTCCATTGCCGTCACGCCAGCACATCCGCGACGACCGCTTTCACGACGTCCCTCACATCACCCGGCTTGAGCCGCACCTGCAACCCGCGCTGGCCGCCATTGAGATAGACGAGATCATGCGCGAGCGCGCTCTGCTCGATCACGGCGCGAATGGGCTTGCGCTGCCCGAACGGGCTGATGCCGCCAACCTTGTAGCCGGTGACGCGCTCGGCCTCCGGCGGCTTCATCATCTGCGCCGACTTGCCGCCCGCGGCTGCGGCGAGCTTCTTCATCGAGACCTCCTGGTCGGACGGCACGACCACACAGACCGGCTTGCCGTCCACCAGCGCCATCAGCGTCTTGAGGACACGTGCCGGGTCTTCACCGAGCGCGGCGGCCGCCTGCAGCCCGATGCTCTCGGCGTCAGGATCATAGTCGTAGGCATGGACGGTGAAGGCAACACCGGCGGCCGTGAGGGCCCGGGTGGCGGGGGTGACCTTGGACATGGGCCACGTTTAGCACCGTCATTGCGAGGAACGAAGCGATGACGATGTAGGGGTACAATTCCCCGCCACGCTCTCCGTTGTCGTCCCCGCGTACGCGGGGACCCATAATCCCAGGGAAGAGTTTGGCTAAGGCTCGCAGTCCGGTACTGCGACCGTCTGCAATCGATGGATCACGCGGTATGGGTCCTGGCTTTCGCCAGGACGACACCGGTAAATTGGCGGCACTGAGCCGCCAACTAACGCCGGAGCCCTACTCCGCCGCGTCCCGCATTTCCACGCGCTCGGCCCGGGCCGCGCAGAACTTGAACTCCGGGATCTTGCCGAACGGATCGAGCGCCGGATTGGTCAGCAGGTTTGCCGCCGCCTCCGCATAGCAGAACGGCATGAACACCATGTTCTCCGGCACGTCGCGGTCCGAGCGGACCTTGACCTCGACCGCGCCGCGGCGGGTCTCCAGACGAATGAAATCGCCCGGTGTGAGGTTCTTCTTGCGCATGTCCTTCGGCGACATGAAGGCGACCGCCTCCGGCTCGATCTGGTCGAGCACCTGGGCGCGGCGGGTCATCGAACCGGTGTGCCAGTGCTCCAGCACGCGACCGGTCGACAGCACCATCGGATACTCGGCGTCGGGGATCTCGTCCGGCGGGATGACCTTGGCCGGCACGATCTTGCCGCGGCCGCTGGCGGTCGGGAAGCCTGTGGTGAAGATGATCTCATTGCCGGGCTTGTTGGGATCGTCGACCGGATAGGTCACCGCGCCTTCGCGCACCAGCCGCTCCCAGGTGATGTTCTTCAGCGACGGCATCAACTCTGCCATCTCGGTGAAGACGTCGCCCGGGCCGGCGTAATTCCAGGGCAGGCCCATGCGCTTGCCGATCTCCTGGATGATCCAGAGATCCTGCCGCGCATCGCCCGGAGGCTTGATCACCTGGCGGGCGAGCTGCACGCGGCGATCGGTATTGGTGAAGGAGCCGTCCTTCTCCGCGAAGGCCGAGGCCGGCAGGATGACGTCGGCATGGAATGCGGTCTCGGTGACGAAGAGATCCTGCACCACGAGATGATCGAGCATGGCGAGCGCATGGCGCGCATGCTGCAGATCCGGATCGGACATCGCGGGGTTCTCACCCTCGATATACATGCCCGTGATCTCGCCGGCGTGGATCGCATTCATGATCTCGACCACGGTCAGGCCGCGGACGGGATCAAGATCCTGCTGCCAAAGCTTTTCGAAGCTGCCGCGCAGATCGTCGCGACCAACCGGCTGATAGTCCGGCAGGAACATCGGGATCAGGCCGGCGTCGGAGGCGCCCTGCACGTTGTTCTGGCCGCGCAGCGGATGCAGGCCGGTGCCGGGACGGCCGACCTGGCCGGTGATCAGCGCCAGCGCAATCAGGCAGCGCGCATTGTCGGTGCCGTGGACATGCTGGCTGATGCCCATGCCCCAGAAGATGATCGACGATTTTGCGCGGGCATATGTCCGGGCAACCTCGCGCAAGGTTTGCGCCGGGATGCCGCAGATCGCTTCCATCTTCTCCGGCGCGAATTCCTTGATCTTCTCCTTGAGGTCCTCGAAGCCTTCGGTGTAGCCGGCGATGTACTGGTCGTCGGTCAGGCCTTCGGTGATGATCGTGTGGATCATCGCGTTCAGCATCGCGACGTCGGAGCCGGGCTTGAACTGCAGGTGTTTGGTCGCGTGGCGCGACAGCGTCTGCCGGCGCGGATCCATCACGAACAGCTTTGCGCCGTTCTGCTTGACCGCATTCTTGATGAAGGTTGCGGCGACCGGATGGTTCACGGTCGGGTTGGCGCCGATCACGATGATCACTTCGGCATCCATCGCAGCCGAGAATGGCGCCGATACCGCGCCCGAGCTCAAGCCTTCGAACAGCGCCGCCACCGACGAGGCGTGGCACAGTCGGGTGCAATGGTCGACGTTGTTGGAGCCGAAGCCGGTACGCACCAGCTTCTGGAACAGATAGGCCTCTTCGTTCGAGCCCTTGGCCGAGCCGAAGCCCGCCAGCGCCTTCACGCCCTTCTCGTCGCGGATCTTGACGAGGCCCTTGGCGGCGATGTCGAGCGCTTCCTCCCAGCTCGCTTCACGGAAATGGGTGAAGGGATTGGCGGGATCGACCTGGTCGTTGGCATCCTTCTTCGCGTTCGGCAGCCGCACCAGCGGCTTGGTCAGGCGATGCGGATGGTGGATGTAGTCGAAGCCGAAACGGCCCTTCACACAGAGACGGTTGCGATTGGCGGGGCCGTCGCGGCCCTCGGCATAGATCACCTTCTCGTCCTTGACCTCATAGGTCACCTGACAGCCGACGCCGCAGAACGGGCAGAGCGAATCCACCTTCTTGTCGGCGTAGGTGACACGGGTCTGCTTCTCGTCGAGCATCACGGCCGGCATCAACGCGCCGGTCGGGCAGGCCTGCACGCATTCGCCGCAGGCGACGCAGGTGGACTCGCCCATGGGATCGTCGAAGTCGAACACGATCTTCGAGCCATGGTTGCGGTAGGCCATGCCGATGACGTCGTTGACCTGGACCTCGCGGCAGGCGCGTACGCACAAGCCGCACTGGATGCAGGCGTCGAGGTTGACGCGCATCGCCGGATGGCTGGCGTCGGTTGCCCAGCGCTCGGCGGCGGGGAAGCGGCTCTCGGTGACGCCTGTCGTCTCGGCCCAGTGCCAGAATTTCGAATCCGGATCGTGGCTGGTCTCGCGCGCCGGCTGGTCGGCGACGAGCAGCTCCATCACCATCTTCTGCGCCGACACCGCGCGCGCGGACTCCGACTTCACCTTCATGCCGACCGACGGCGTGCGCTTGCAGGACGCAGCCAGCACGCGCTCGCCCTCGATCTCGACCATGCAGGCGCGGCAATTGCCGTCGGGCCGATAATCGGGCGCGGGCGAGTAGCACAGATGCGGGATCTCGCGGCCCTGGCGTTTTGCGACTTGCCAGATCGTCTCGCCGGGATTGGCTTCGACCTGCTTGCCGTCGAGCTCGAAGGTAATCTTGGTCATTCGGCCGCTTCCTTGAACTCGTCAGGGAAATATTTGATCACGGTGGCCAGCGGATTCGATGCCGCCTGTCCAAGCCCGCAAATCGAGGCATCGCGCATCGCCTGGCTCAATTCTTCCAGAAGAGCGCGGTTCCAGACCGGCTTCTGCATCAGCAGCGCCGCCTTCTGGGTTCCGACACGGCACGGCGTGCACTGGCCGCAGCTTTCGTCCTCGAAGAATTTCATCAGGTTCAACGCCGCCGCGCGCACGCTGTCCTTTTGCGACAGGATCACGATCGCGGCAGAGCCGATGAAGCAGCCGTATTTTTCCAGCGTGCCGAAATCGAGCGGGATGTCGTCCATCGACGCCGGCAGGATACCGCCGGATGCGCCGCCCGGCAGGTACGCATAGAACTGATGGCCGTCGGCCATGCCGCCGCAATATTCGTCGATCAGCTCGCGCACGGTGATGCCCGCGGGTGCGAGCTTCATGCCGGGATTCTTGACTCGGCCCGAGACAGAGAAGCTGCGCAGGCCATGACGCTCGTGGCGGCCATTGCCCTTCCACCAATCAGCGCCCTTCTCGACGATGTCGCGGACCCACCACAGCGTCTCGATGTTGTTGATCAACGTCGGCAGGCCGAAAAGGCCGACCTGGAACGGATAAGGCGGCTTGTGCCGGGGCAGGCCACGCTTGCCCTCGATGCTTTCCAGCAGTGAGGATTCCTCGCCGCAGATATAGGCGCCGGCGCCGCGGCGCATGTGCAGCGTCGGGCCGCCCGGCGGGAGCTTTGCGATCTCGCGCTCCAGGATCTCGCGCGAGGCCGGATATTCGTCGCGCAGGTAGATGTAGACATCGGAGGCCTGCACCACATGCGCGCCGATCAGCATGCCCTCGATGAAGCGATGCGGATCGCTTTCGAGATAGACGCGGTCCTTGAAGGTGCCGGGCTCGCCCTCGTCGCCGTTGATCGCCATCAGCCGCGGACCGGGCTCGCCGAGCACGGCGCGCCATTTCCGTCCCGTCGGGAAGCCGGCGCCGCCAAGGCCGCGCAGCGAAGCATCGTCGAGCGATTTCAAAAGATTGTCGGTCGACAGTTCGCCCGAGCGCAGGCGGCCCAGCAGCTTGTAGCCGCCGCCCGCGACGTAGGCCTCGTAGCCGATATAGTTGGGCAGATGCGCGTGAGTGTCGCCGACCTTCGCCGCCGCCATCACATTGGCGACGGTCGCATGATCGACGAAATTGTGCCCGACCTCGGCTGCCGGCGCAGTATCACAACGACCGACGCAGGGCGCGCGCACCACACGGATGCCAGGGCCGCTTGCGCTTTGCAGATCCTCGAGCAGCTTCTCACCGCCGAGCATCGCACAGGTCAGGGAGTCACAGACGCGGATCGTCAGCGGGGCGATATCCGGCTCGCCCTCCTTCACCACGTCGAAATGCGCGTAGAACGTCGCGGTCTCGAACACCTCGGCGAAGGCGAGCTTCATCTCGTCGGCGAGCGCGGCCAGATGCGCGGCCGAGATCTGATGATATCTGTCCTGGATCAGGTGCAGATATTCGATCAGGAGATCACGCCGCCGCGGCCTGTCGCCGAGCAGCTGCTCGATCTCGTGCGCGGCGGTGGGATCGACCTGCCGCCCCTTGGGCGTGGCCTTGGCGCGCTTGCGTCCCTCACCGGGATGCTCGAACGGGCGGACCTTGTGCACGTCGTCGTGGCTCATCGATTCGTCTCGATCTCGTCTTTTAGAACGACTCCAGTTCTAGCTCCTGGCATGCCAGATGCCAAGCAAATTATCATGCTCACGGAAGCAGTTAAGCGCAGCCCAAGGGCAACCCAGGATCGCTGCCCGGACACGGCCTTGCGTTCGTCCAACGCGCCAATCGATAGAACGAAGCCTGAATTGGTCTGGAGATCAATAAAGGCTTCCTATGCTGCGATAGCGAAATCGTATCGAGCTCCGCTCCGAGGCTGCAGGTGACCTCTCCGTGCCCCAATGCTGACGGGTCAGCTCTTGCCCATGCACTCCTCGATATAGAACCAGCGATCGTCGCCCGCGAGGCCCTTGGCCTTCACGTCCTTGCGGCACTCCCTAAGCTTTGACTTGTTGGCGCTCCACTTGGCCTTCATGTCCTTGAGCTTCTGCGCGGTCAGCTTGATCTTGCCGGGCTTGGCCTCGGTCGCGGCGGGCGGCGTTACAGCCGGTGCCGCGGCGGTTTGTGCCGATGCGGATTGCAGGGCGCCGGCGACGAGCAGCACGGCGGCTGCACAAACGAGCTTACGAACCATCGAATTCCCCCAGGGAAGTTTTGAAACAATCGAAATGAGCGGCGGGAGCGCGCATGGTGCGCTCCCGCCGCGAATGAACGTGCGATCAGAAGATCTTGACCGCGCTCTCCAGCGTCTTCCAGACACCCCAGGCCAGCGGCACGCCGACAAAGGCCCAGAACAGCGCCGCATTGGCATCCAGACCGCCCTTGCCGATGCCGAACGAGCCGTGCTGGACCGACGCTTCGCTCTTCGCACTGGCCGCCTGCAGGCGGGCCACCTCCTCGTGGCTCATGTTCCACTTCGGATCGACCGGCTTGATCAGGTAGTTGCAGATCAAACCGGCGATCAGCATGGCACACAGGATGTACATCGTCGTGTTGTAGAGCTGATCACGCGGCACGCCGGCCGCGAGCTGGAACTCGCGGATGTAGTTGACCACGACCGGACCGATGATGCCGGCAGTCGACCATGCCGTCAGCAACCGGCCGTGGATGGCGCCGACGAACTGGGTGCCGAACATGTCGGCAAGATAGGCCGGCACCGTCGCGAAGCCGCCGCCATACATCGACAGGATGATGCCGAATCCGAGCACGAACAGCAGTTTCGAGCCCATCGCCGCGAAGGTGGGCGCCAGCGCGTAGAGCACGATGCCGAGGATGAAGAACGTGTAGTAGGTGTTCTTGCGCCCCATGAGGTCCGACATCGACGCCCAGAAGAACCGGCCGCCGATATTGAACAGCGACAGCAGGCCGGCGAAGCCGGCGGCGATCGCCGCGATCGATGCCTTCTGTTCGACCGAAAGCTGGCTGAACGTCAGTTCCGGATGCCCGATCAACTTGCCGGCGAAGATTTCCTGGAGCATGGGCGAGGCCATGCCGATCACACCGATACCCGCCGAGACGTTCAAGCAGAGCACCCACCAGATCAGCCAGAATTGCGGCGTCTTGTGCGCGTTGTTGAGGTGCACATGGTGCTCGGTGATCATCGACTTCTTCTCGCTTGGCGGCGTCCAGCCATCAGGCTGCCAGCCGGGCGGCGTCACCCGATACGAAAAGGCACCGATCGTCATGAAGATGAAATAGATCACGCCCATCACGACGAAGGTCTGCCAGACGCCGACATCCGTTGCGGTCTTGAAGTAGTTGATCAGCAGATTGGCGAGCGGCGCACCGATCATCGCACCACCGCCAAAACCCATGATGGCCATGCCCGTCGCCATGCCGCGGCGATCGGGAAACCATTTGATCAGCGTCGACACCGGCGAGATATAGCCGAGGCCGAGGCCGACGCCGCCGATGACGCCGGCCCCGAGCCACATGATCCAGAGTTGATGGACGTAGACGCCGAACGCGCCGATCAAGAGGCCGCCGCCCCAGCAAAGCGCGGCAACGAAACCTGCCTTGCGGGGGCCGGCACGCTCGAGCCAACCGCCCCAAATCGCGGCAGAGACGCCGAGCAGGACGAAGAACAGCGTGTACATCCAGCCGAGGCTCGCGACCTTCCAATCGCAGGTCGTGGTGAACAGCTCCTGCCACAGCGAGATGTCGGGGCAAGCCTTGCTCTGCGTGATGCCGATCGAGCGCGACAGCGGCAGCCAGAACACCGAGAAGCCGTAGGCCATGCCGATGCAGAGATGGATGCACAGCGCGGCCGGCGGCACCAGCCAGCGATTGAACCCGGCCTTCGCGATCGTGCGTTCACGATCGAGGAAGCCGGAAGCACCAACCGGTGCAAGAACGGTATCGGCAGTTGTCATAAGCATTCCCTCCCAAGCGCGGCCTTGCCGGCACATCGGTTTGAGACCGGTCGTGTGCGTGCTTTCAGCCGCGCATGACAGGTCGGACTTCATTCATGCCGAAGTGGAATCGTCTGGTGCGCATCCGTCTTGTGCGCCGAGCAAGCAACTGATCGCGGGCGATGTCCCTTCGCCTCGCAAGCAGCGTTGCCTTGACGGCTATCGCGCCCTCATCCCCCTCAACACCCTGTCTTGAGAAGAGCAACGCGCGTGCCAGAAGTCGCATCGTGACGATTCAACGACTTCCCGCAGCGCAGCGTGCCGCGCCGGACAGAATGTCCCGACTCCAAGGACAAAATGTCCAATCAGGTCGCCTCGGGCAGCCACATCGTGAAGGTGCTCCCGGAACCGAGGTGGCTTTCCGCCGTGATCTGTCCGCCCTGGCGCTTGATCAGCGTCTGGCTGATGGAGAGGCCCAGTCCGGTGCCTTGCCGCCGTTTGGTGGTGTAGAAGGGGTCGAAAATCTTTTCGATCACGTCTGCGCTCATGCCGATTCCGGTATCAGTGACCTCGATGGCGACGCCTTGATGGCCGTCGCGCTCGGCATCGAAGGAGCGGAGCGTCAGGGTCCCGCCGTCCGGCATGGCGTGGATCGCGTTGACGATGAGATTGACCAGGACCTGCTGCAGCTCGTTCCGGTTCATCAGCACGAGCCGGCTGGCGCGGTCGTCCCTGACCACGGCGATCTCGGTCTTGTTCAGAAGATGCTGCACCAGCGGCAGACAATCGGAGATGACGCTCGTCGGCGCATGGCGCTCGACATAGCCGGCATATTCCTCCGGCCTTGCAAACTGCAGCAGCTTGGTCACGATCTGGCTGATGCGGTGAATCTGCTCGTCGAGCAGGCGAAACTCGACCTTCGCCTTGTCGGCATCGGCCCCGAACACGCTGCGGATGACGTCGAGATTGCCCTGCATCACCGCGATCGGATTGTTGATCTCGTGCGCAACGCCGGCGGTGATCTCGCCGATCGCAGCCAGCTTTTCGGACATGATGAGCTGCTTGGTGGTTGCCTCGAGCTTGAGATTGGCGTGCTCGAGGTCGCGGGTGCGCTCCAGCACGCGGACGTTCAGTTCCTCATTCCACTCCCGGAGCTGCCGGTCGCGTTCCTGGATCTGGTCGAGCAGGCTGTCGAGATGAACCGCGACGCGGCCGATCTCGTCACCCAACACCGGCATCTTGGTGCGGGCGGAGAGGTTCCCGCGCTCCACCTCGCCGATCGTCGCCGTGACGCGCTCCAGCGGCATGAAGATGGAGGTCGCCCAGCGCAGGAAGATCGGTACGGTCGCGGCGGTGATCGCAATGAACGCAGCGATGATGATCACCAACGTCTGGTATTTGGCTTCGCTGAACGGCTTCTCCAGAAAGCCGACATAGAGCATGCCGACCCGCTTGCCATAACTGTCGACCAGCGGCTCGTAGGCGGAGATGTACCAGTCATTGACCACGAAAGCGCTGTCGAGCCAGGTGTGCCCCTCGCCCAGCACGGCCGAGCGCACCGCCGCCGACACGCGCGTGCCGAGCGCGCGCCGTCCCTCGAAAAGACGGACGTTGGTCGAGATCCGCACGTCGTCCAGGAACAGCGTCGCGGTTCCCTGGCTGCCCTCCGGCAGGCTCGCCGCGCGGTAGACGAGATCGTTGATCGTGTCGATGAATTCGAGGTTCTGGTTGAGCAGCGTGCCACCGACCAGCGCAGCGGCGCCCCCGTCAGGCAGCATCGCCCGGCTCGCCGCGTGCACGACCATGCCGCGCGTCTCCGTGCTGCGGTCGGTCGGCACCGCGTTCGGGGTCGGCACCAGGTCCAATCGCGCGCGCTCGGCCAGGGCCGGCGAAATTGCGGCGAGCTCGTCATTGCCGAAAATGTCGACGCCGGTCGCAGGGACCTGGCCCGACAGCGCCGACATGATGATCGGCCAGTCGCCTCTCGGTTGACGCTGCAGCGGGGGCGATGAGGCCAGGACGTCGCCGCGATCGTTGGTCAGGTACAGGAAATCGAGACCGATCTCCTTGCGGGTCTCGTCGAGCAGGTCCCGCAGCGAGCCGCGCGCATCCGGCGCCAGCACCTCCTGGAAGCGGGCCGACAGGCCGAGCGCCCGGATCTGGACGCCGGTCTTTTCCAGGATGCGGGCGAGATATTGATGGGCGATGGTGAGATCGCCGTTCACCTTGGAAATCAGGGCCGCGTCGAATTTTGCGTTCCAGCGATAGATTGCGACGCCGAGCAGGAGCGGCAGGATGACCAGCATCGGCAGCAGAGCGATCGCGAGCAACCGGAAGCGGACGGAGCGTCCCCGCACGAGCTCACCGCTGCGGCGGGCACCATCAGACATCCCATAACGCGCATTTGCGGTCGATGGTCTTGCGCGAGATACCGAGACGCCGCGCCGCCTCCTCGCGATTGCCATTGACCTCCTTCAGCACACCGAGGATGTGACGGCGCTCGAGCTCGGCGAGACTGTCCGCAGGTACCGACTGGCCGTCGTTGCGGGGACCGGCGAAATCGTCGGGGAAGGCGCCGAGGATCAGCGTGCGCTCGATCAAATTGCGCAGCTCGCGCACATTGCCCGGCCAGTCATAGCTTGCGAGCGCCGCTCGCACCGAGGCGTCGATCGTCACCGGCGGCATGCCGAGCTGGGTCGACAGCTTGCTCATGAAGATGGCGGCAAGCTCCTGCACGTCGTCGCCCCGATCCTTCAGCAGCGGCAGGTGGATCTGCATCACGTTGAGCCGGTAGAACAGATCGGCTCGGAAACGGCCCTTCTCGACCTCTTTCTGAAGCTCGGCATTGGTTGCGAAGATGAAGCGCAGGTCGACCGGAACTTCACGCTCGGAGCCGACCGGACGGACGCGGCGGTCTTCGAGCACGCGAAGCAGCTTGCTCTGCATCGGCAGCGGCAGCTCCCCGATCTCGTCGAGGAACAGCGTGCCGCCATGCGCATACAGGAACAAGCCCTCACGCCCCGAATCGGCACCGGTGAAGGCGCCCTTGATGTGCCCGAACAGCTCCGCCTCGATCATCTCGGGCGGGATCGCCGCACAATTCACGGGCACGAAGGGCTTGTCGGCGCGATCGGACAGCGAGTGGATCGAGCGCGCTGCCACTTCCTTGCCGGTGCCGGATGCGCCGGTGAGGAGGACCGAGGTCGGCAGGCGCGCGACGCGAGCGATGGTCTCACGCACGCGCAGCGTCGCTGCCGATTGGCCGATCAGATTGTCGCGCAGAAAGGTGCGGTCGGACGAGGCGCGCAGGGCGTAGCGCAGGACATAGTTCTCGCGCTGGAGGCGGACACGGTCGAGGCATCGTGCCACCGCGTTGAGGATCTGGTTGGAGCGGAACGGCTTGAGCACGAAATCGGCCGCACCGGCGCGCAGGGCCTGGATCGCGGTGTCGAGGTCGGCATAGGCGGTGATCAGGATGGCGTCGGCGAAAAAGCCGACGGCGCGCTGCTCGGCGAGCCAATCGACGCCGTTCTTGCCGGGCATGATGTTGTCGAGAATGACGACGTCGTAGCGGTTGGAATCGAGCTTGCGCGAGGCCTGGTCGGTATCGGCCGCCTCGTCCACCAGCTTGCAGCGCGGCGCAAGCGTACGCACCAGGAAATTGCGCATGCCCGGCTCGTCGTCGACGATCAGGATGGAGGCCTGTGCCAGCGCGCCGAACTCCGGCCCTGCAGCCGTCTTGCCGGGCTTGACGGCAGGCTCGCGGCCCGCCGCGGGACCTGCGGCAGCGCTTGCCCTCGATGTTGAGAAAGTCATGCCCGACGTCTTTGAGAGTGTTGGGTTTGAGGGGTCTTGGGTTTGAGGGGTCTTGGGTTTGAGGGGTCTTGGGATTGAGGGTCTTGGGATTGAGAGTCTTGGGTTTGAGCTCATCCACGGCACCAATCGGCGCCTTTCGCATTGCAGCGAAGTTCCGGCCGTGTCCCGCGCAGGCAACATAGTCAAACGTTGCCGCCGTGAATATTCGCCTTTCTACGGGGCGTCGCTCTTTTCGACCAGGAACACGATGCGCGCCTCGTTGCGTTCGGTGATCTCGACCTTGTCGCCGGTCTCGCGGATCAGGTTCGGAATGTCAATCACCGACAAGGGATCGGTGCAGTGGACCTCGAGCTGATCGCCCGGCTGCAATGGCTTGAGCGCCTTGCGCGTCTTCAGGGCGGGCAGCGGGCATTTCAGTCCGGTGAGATCGAGCGTCGTTCTGGTCATGGGCGCAACATGGCGGGACCGATCGATGGCGTCAACGCGACGCCGCTAGAGCAGATCGGCGTAGGACAAAAAACCTACGGCCTGCCCCGGCTCGACGCCCGTGATGCTCTCACCGAGCTCGACGAGGCCGTCGGTCTCAACCAGCGAGGACAACAGCCCGGCCCCTTCGCGCGGAAACTTCACCGCCTCCAGCGTACCGTCCTCCGCCCGCCGCAAGGAGACGCGAACATATTCGCGCCGGCCTGCCTTCTTCTTGTAGGTGAAAGCCGCCCGCAGTTGGATCGGCAGAAGCGGCTCCGGCAGGCCCCCGGCGAGCGCCAGCACTGTCGGCCGCACTACATGGACGAAGGTGACGAAGCTCGCGACGGGATTGCCCGGCAATCCGATCAGCGGCGTGCCGTCGATGATACCCATCGCCACGGGACGGCCAGGCTTGATCGCCATCCGCCACAGTACCAGCGAGCCGATGCTCTCGACCGCCGCCTTGACGTGGTCCTCCTCGCCGGTCGAGACGCCGCCGGTGGTGAGGATCAGGTCATGATCCCCGGCCACCTGCTTCAAGCCATTGCCGAGCGAAGTCCGCTCGTCGCGCAAGATGCCGAGATCGCTGACCTCGCAGCCGAGCCGGCGCAGCATCGCCATCAGCATGAAGCGGTTGGAATCGAACAGTTGCGAGGCCGCGCGCGGCTCGCCGGGTGAGGCCAACTCGTCGCCGGTCGAGAACACCGCAACGCGAATGCGCCTGATGACGTCGAGACTGACAAGACCGAACGCCGCGGCGAGCGCGACATGCTGCGGCCGCAAGCGCTGGCCGGCGCGCAGCGCGACGTGCCCTTTCGGGATGTCCTCGCCGGCGGGGCGAACATTGGCACCGGGCTTCAGCCCCGGCGGCAGCACGATCCTGCCGGAATCGTCGATGCGGACGTCCTCCTGCATGAAGACGGTTTCGGCATCCGGCGGCATCGGCGCGCCCGTGAAAATGCGCGCGGTATGGCCGGGCTTGATCGGCGCCTGTGCGAGGCCGCCGGCCTGGATGCGGCCGTCGAGCGGGAACGCCCGCTCCGCGCCTTCAGGAATGTCACCGTTGCGCACGGCGTAGCCGTCGACGGCCGAGTTGGTAAAGGGCGGCAGCGGCAAGGGCGCTGCGACATCGCGTGCCAGCACGCGCCCGTCTGCGTCGATGAGCGCCACCGTCTCCAGATCGGCGATCGCGTTGACGCGCGTCGTGATGAGACCAACGGCCTCGTCGACCGACATCATCGGGCCGCCGAAGGCAAAGCAATCGTCCGAGAGTTGCGCCATGGTGCCTCGTCAGCGTATCGCGGCGCTTTTCGCCACCGCTTCCTCGACCGGCATCGCGGCGCGCAGCAGCAACGCCGCAGCTGCCGCGACATCGTCGAGATGGACAGTCGGCAGCTTGGTGTCAATGGCGGTGTCGGCCGCGATCCCGGCAATCCCGGGATCGTCGGGAAACAGCAACGGCTTGCCGTTCGCCGCGCGATGCACCTCGATCTTACGATGCGGCTCGCGCTTGAAGCCCTCGACCACGACGAGATCGACCGCGGAAAGCTTGTTCAGGAGCTCCGGCAGCCGCGGCTCCGCCGCCCCGCGCAGTTCGTGCATCAGGGCCCAGCGGTTTGACGACGCAACCAGCACCTCCGCCGCGCCGGCCTCGCGATGGCGCCAGGAATCCTTGCCGGGCACGTCGACGTCGAACTGGTGATGCGCATGCTTGATGACCGAGACGCGCAGCCCTTGCGCGTTGAAATGCGGGATCAGCCGCGTCAACAGCGTGGTCTTGCCCGCACCGCTCCAGCCTGCAAGGCCGATGACTTTCATTCCAGCTCCGTCTCCGCGAGCGACTTGGTTTTGGTGGAACCGCTATCCCTTCCCGTCATTGCGAGCGAAGCGAAGCAATCCAAACTCCTCGCTTCGCTCCTCGCAATGATGACCGGAAGCATTTCGTTTTCCGTCAGCATGCTTATATCGGCTTGACCCGAATGTCATGCTAACCTCGCCGCCATGATGAAGATCGACAAAGCCCCGGTGCCCCTGATCGTCCCCAACCCGGACGACCCGCGCCTGACCCAGAGCGTGACCGGGACCGACCAGACCGGCGCCAGGGTCGAGATCAAGGTACCGATGGAGCGGCCGCTGACGCTCTACCTGAACTCCCAGGAGATCGTCACCATGATGACGATCGGCGATTACCCCGAATATCTGGCGCTCGGCTACCTGCTGAACCAGAACATGCTGAAATATAATGACGTGGTCACCGAGGTCGAATACGACGACGACCTCCAGGTGGTCGTGGTGCGCACCACACACCACACCAATTTCGAGGCCAAGCTGAAGAAGCGCACGCAGACCTCGGGCTGCGCGCAGGGCACCGCCTTCGGCGATCTGCTCGAGGCGGTCGAGAGCGTCGCGCTGCCGAAGGCCGAGCTGCGCACGTCCTGGCTGTACCAGATGACGCAGACCATCAACACCATGCCCTCGCTCTATCTCGAGGCCGGCGCGATCCATGGCTGTGTGCTGTGCAAGGAAGGCACCCCGCTCTGCTACACCGAAGACGTCGGCCGCCACAACGCCGTCGACAAGATCGCGGGCTGGATGTACCGCCACGGTGTCGATGCCAGCGACAAGATCCTCTACACCACGGGGCGGCTCACCTCTGAGATGGTGATCAAGACGGTCCGCATGGGAATTCCGATCCTGGTATCGCGCTCCGGCTTCACCGCCTGGGGCGTCGATCTCGCAAGACAGGTCGGGCTGACGCTGGTCGGACGCACGCGCGGCAAGCGCTTCATCGCGCTCGCGGGGGAGGAACGCATCGTCTACGATCAGGACCTCGCTTACGTCGAGGAAGAGTCGGCCAAGCACAAGCGCAAGGGTGAAGCTGGTGACGACTGACATTCTGCCGACGCAAGGCGTGCTGCTCGCCGGCGGCCTCGCGCGGCGCATGGGCGGTGGCGACAAGCCAATGCGCACCATCGGCGGCCGCACCATCCTGGAGCGCGTGATCGCGCGCCTGTCACCGCAATGCAGCGGGCTGATCCTCAACGCGAACGGCGATCCCGCGCGTTTCGCCGCGTTCGGCCTGCAGGTCGTCGCCGACGACGTGCCCGGCTTTCCCGGCCCGCTCGCCGGCATCCTCGCCGCGCTCGACTGGACCGCGGCGAACCGGCCGGGCGTCGAATGGGTGCTCAGCGCCGCCGGCGACTGCCCGTTCCTGCCGCGCGATCTGGTCGCGCGCCTGCATGACACGCGCGCGCGTGAGAACGCGCAGCTCGCGGTCGCCGCATCAGGCGAACAGTCGCACCCCGTGATCGGCCTGTGGCGCGTCGCCTTGCGCGACGAGCTCAGGCACGCGCTGGTCGTTGAAGACCTCCGCAAGATCGACCGCTGGACCGCGCGCTATCCACTCGCGACGGTGACGTGGCCGACCGAGCCGCTCGATCCTTTCTTCAACGCCAATACGGTCGAGGATATCGCCGAGGCCGAACGGCTGGCGGCGCTGGATGATGCATCCTAGGGCATTGCTGGAGTTCATGGCCTTGAGCTCCTGGCTATGAACCGGGCCTGAGAAGCGAACGACCAATGATTGGGACGTTGCCCCGGATGAGCCATGGCCGACTCGCTCTTGGAAGTCATTTTCGACGTTGTCGATCTCGCGTTCGATGTTTCGGATGCAAATCGATCGCACGAAGCAGCTGAGCAAGCCTGACACCGTCGAAGTCCCGCCGGACCCGAAACCGTTGCCGGCCGCCGCCCAGCGTGCGCTCGCGGAAGCCGAGGAACGGGAGCGCAAACGCGGTCAGTCCGATCAAGCCGCCAGCAGCACCGACCAGGCATCGTAGCTGCAGATCCAGCCGGTATCAGTCCGCTCCTTCCGCCAGATATTTGATGCGCGAGGTCTTCTGCACCGTCGCTACGCAGGCCGGAATCCGGCGCGCTCCAGCGCGGCACGGGCCTCATTCGAGCCAAGCGCATCGAGAAACGCCTGCACCGCCGGCCGGTCCTTGCGCGCCGTGACCAGCGCGAAGTCATAATGCTCTTCCGCGAACGGAATGAAACCGAGGCCGGCCGCATGGGCGACCGGTGCAATGGTCATGCCCCAATCGGCGCGGTGCTGCGCAACAGCTGCCGCGACCGCATTGTGCGAACGCGGCTGATTCCAGTAGCCTTCCGGCCGCGCGCCGCCGAGCAGCCGATCGATCAGGATGCGCGTGCCGGCGCCCTGGTTACGGTTGACCATGATGCAGGCGGGGTGAGCGAGAGCGGCGGCGACGGCCTCCTTCGCGCCGAGGCCCTCGAAACGCCTGTCGTCCTTGCGGAAGACGATGCCCTGCATCCGCCGCCAGCCCGGCACGAGCTCGAGGCCCTCGACGAGATAGGGCGAATTGTACGTCTCGCTCTTGTCATCGAACAGATGGATCGGCGCGAGATCGCATTCGCCGCGCTTTGCGGCCGCGAGTCCGCCGAGGCTGCCGACGGCGATCGAGCGCACGGCCAGGCCGGCATGCGCGAGCTGTGCGGTGACGAGATCGAGGCCGGTGCAATGGCTGCCGACGATGACGAGATCGGGCACGCGCACATGCGGCGTGAACAGCGTCACCTCGGCTTCGGTCCCGGCCGGCATCTGGTCGGCGAGCGCGTCGATGCGCAAAAAGCCGTCGGCCTGCGCGAAGGACGTGATCGCGCCAGACCCCTTGCCGGAGGGATAGGCGATCAGGCCGTCCCTGCCCTCGACCAGCGCTACCATGACGAACTCGGTGCGGCCGAGCTCGGACGCAATGCGCACCGGCACGGTCGCGTTCACCTTGGCATCCGAGCGCGGCGGCAGGCCGGCCAGCTTGCGCAGCACCGGCACGATCATGTCGTGGAAGGTGAACATCGCCGAGGTCGGAAAGCCCGGCAGGATCACCACCGGCTTGCCGTCGCACACCGCAAGGCACAACGGCTTGCCAGGCTTGAGCGCAACGCCATGCGCGATGATGCCGGGCCGGCCGAGCCGGCCGATGATGCGATGGGACAGGTCGCCCGCGCCTTTCGAGGTGCCGCCCGACAGCACCAGCATGTCGGCATCCGCGAGTGCGGCGCGCATGGCAGCTTCGAGCCTGGCTTCATCGTCGGCAATGGCGCCGAGGAAGACCGCCTCGCCGCCATTCTCGTCGATCGCGGCCGCGACGATCGCGCCGTTGGTGTCGTAGATCGCGGCGGGCGGAAGAGCCCCGCCGGGCTGGACCAGCTCGTCACCGGTGGAGATCACCGCAACCCGCGGCCTGCGCGCGACGAGCACCTCTGCAATGCCGCAAGCCGCGAGCATGCCGATCTCGCGCGAGCCGATGATCGTGCCGGCACGCAGCAGCGCCTCGCCGCGCGCAATGTCGGATCCGGCGTACGACACGAATTGCCCGGGCGAGACGGCACGGCGGACGTCGATTGCATCGGATCCAACCGGCTGGGTGTGCTCGACCATGACGACCGCGTCGGCGCCACGCGGCAACGGACCGCCGGTGGCGATCGGCGTTGCGGTTCCCGCCGCCACTTGCATCCTCGGCGCGGTGCCGCAGTGGATGCTCTCGCCGTTCAGCGTGAGGCGCCGGGGAGCGCCTTCGCCGGCCGCCGCAAGGTCGGCCGAGCGCACGGCAAAACCGTCGACATTGGAACGATCGAACGGGGGCACGTCGATCGGCGCGGTGATGTCTTCGGCGAGCGCCACGCCGAGCGCATCGCCGAGCTTGCGCTTTTCGCTCGGAACGGCGCGCGGGAACAACGCGGCCTCGAAGCGCGCCAGGGCCTCCTCGCGCGAGAGGATCTTGAGGAACTGCTCTTGTTCGAGCGCGCTGCGGATTTGCGATTGCGGGTTCATCGACATGTCAAAACCCATATCATTCCCGCATCAGATAGGCATCGACCGGCACGCCCGCCGCAAATCCCTCGTCCCTGTCGGGAATGAGCAGCCATGCGTCCGCACCGGCAATAGCCTGGAGCGGCCATTCGCCCACGGCAAGCGGCATCCAGCCGTGCTGTTCCCGGGCCAGCAAAGCGATCTCGGCGATGCCGACGCTGGACGCGATTTTTCGCGCAAGCGGCAGGGTCACGCGCCGGCGCGGCCGGCGCGCCGATAGCCGGTCGACGAGCGGAAGCACGAGCGCGAGCCACGCCGCCAGCGCGTGATCCGGCGAGCCCGGCAAGGCGACGACGGGAACCTTTCCAATCTTCGCGACCGCGGCGGTATGCCCGGGCTGAAGTGCAAGACCGTGGGCGATCACCTGACCACGCTGAGCCAGCGCCGTCACGGCCGCATCGCCGCGGCCAACGCCGCTGCCGCCGGCTGTGAAGATCAGATCGCAGGAGGACGTATCGAGCGCATCGGCAATCGCCACCGCATCGCGCGCGCTCGCCTCACACGTCTTCACATCCAGTCCCGCAGCGCGCGCGATCCCCGCGATCATATGCATCGTTGCCGTTGCACCCGGCACGTTGACGATGCGCAGCCGGGGCCGACGCACGCCGAGCTTGTCCAAACCGGCAATGCGTGCGAGCAGCAGATCGGCTGCGACGACCGGTTGGCCCTCGGCGCCGGCCGGCGTGCGCTCCGCGATGTCGCTGCCGCCACGCCTGACGCCCTGCCCCGGCACGCCCTCCGCCAGCACCTGCACGAGCGGTCCCGATGCATCGACCGCATCGGCATCGAGCACACAGTCGCAGCCGGCGGGCATCGGGTCACCGGCCTCGACCCACGCGGGCGCTTGTGGCAAAGGCAGCGGCGAATAAGAGGACGCGCCGACGAGATCGTTGGCGCAAAGCGCCCAGCCGTCCGCGGCGGCGATGTCGTGATGCGGATGGGCCGCAAGCAGCGGCGTGCCCGCCGCGATGCAGCCGGCCGCTTCGCTCAGCGGCAACTCCACCGGTGCAAGCGGCTCAAGCCCGCTCAGCAACGCGGCGAGCGCGGTGTCGAGCGGCGTCAGCGATGGCGGCAGGCGCTGGGTCATGCGCCATGGTGGACCATGCATCGCCCGGTTTGGCAACCACCGGCGATGCCGACGTCAACCGCCCGACCTGTCCGCATTGGGGAAGAACAGCTGCTGTCCGTCGACCTTGTAGCCTGCGATCGCCGTCTGTCCCTCCGGCGAAGTCAGCCAATCGATGAAGGTCTGCGCGAGATCCTTCTTCACGTTCGGAAACTTCTCGGGGTTCACCAGCATCACGCCATACTGATTGAGCAGCCGCCGGTCGCCTTCGACGACGATGTCGAGATCGCCGCGATCCCTGAAGGCGATCCAGCTGCCGCGATCCGACAGCACATAGGCATTGGCGGCGCGCGCGGCGTCAAGAGCCGAGGCCATGCCCTGTGCCGCCTCGCGATACCAAGCGCCCTTGGCCCCGGCGATGTCGATGCCGGCGACGATCCAGAGCGCAAGCTCCGCAGCATGGGTGCCCGACCGGTCGCCGCGCGTCACGAACGGCGCACCCTTGGCCTCGATCGCCTTCAGCGCCGTCGCGATGTCCTTGCCCCTGACGCCGGCGGGATCGTTCTTCGGCCCGATCAGCACATAGTCGTTGTACATCACGTCAAAGCGCTTCACGCCAAACCCGTCCGCGACGAATTTCTCCTCCTGCGGCCGGGCATGCATCAGCACGACGTCGGCCTCGCCCCTGCGCGGCCCGTCGAGCACCTCGTCGGCGCGCCGCGCGATCACCGTCACGTCGACACCGGTCTTGTCGCGAAAGATCGGCAGCAGATAGTCGAGCAGGCCGGAATCCTGCGTCGCGGTCGTCGTGGCAAGGACGAAGCCGCGGTCCTCGGCGGATGACGCCGCAATGGCGGCGGTGAGGCCGCAGAACAGCGCGAATGCAACGGACAGGCGGCCCATGATCGGGGGTTCCTTTGGCTACGACCCGATCATGATGATGATCGATTGCGCCGCACTCGTGACGCGCTTGCCTTTTGCGCACGTCACCCGGGAAATTTCGGCAACGCGCCGAACGATTCAGGATCATTCACCAAAGCAAAAGACGCGCGCGCGGATGTGTTGCAAAGCAGCGAGATGATCGGGCATGGTTCCGGCGGACACGAATTGAAATGCAGAATTCCACCTGCGTCGAACGTCAAAAAGAAGCAAGAATTTGCATAGGAATGCAGGATGGAATTCCTGACGACCAGCGAAGCCGCCGACTATCTTCGGCTCGGCGAACGCAAGCTCTACGAACTCGTCACCACTGGCGCGATCCCCTGCACCAAGGTGACCGGGAAGTGGCTCTTCCCGCGCCACGAACTCGATCTCTGGGTGCTCTCTGGCCTCGCGCGTCCGGCCGGCATGCTGATCGCGGAGCCGCCGCCGGTCGTCGGCGGCAGCCAGGACGAGCTGCTGGATTGGGCCTTGCGCGAATCCGGCTCGGGCCTGGGATCGATGAGCGAGGGCAGCGTGCGCGGGCTCGAGCGCTTGCAGCGCAACGAGGTGATGGCGGCGGCGATACATTTCCACGGCCTGGATGCTTCCGATGATCTCACGGGGGATGCCAGTGTCGAGGCGCTGCGCGCCGCGCCGGATTTGCATGATGCGGTGCTGGTCGCGTTCGCGCGCCGCGAACAGGGTCTCGTGCTGCCGCAGGGCAATCCCAAGCACCTGCACGGCCTGACCGACGTGCTCGCGCTCGGCGCCCGGATGGCGATGCGGCAACAGGGCACAGGCGCGCAGATGCTGCTCGACGTGCTCCTGAAGCGCGTGGGCGCCACGACGCGGGATTTGCGCAGGGTCGAGACGCCGGCCCTGACCGGACCGGATCTTGCGGAACTGGTCCGCGCCGGCCAGGCCGATTGCGGCATCGCGACGCGCGCCGCCGCGCGTTCGGCCGGTCTCGATTTCGTGCCGCTGGTCTGGGAGAATTTTGACCTTGCGATGCGGCAGCGCAGCTATTTCCGCCCCGCCATGCAGGCCTTGATCGGATTCCTGAACGAACGGCGGCTGCGCCAGCGCGCCGATGAGCTGACCGGCTACGATCCCTCACCCGCGGGGCGGATCCGCTTCGCAGCCTGACATTGACGCCCGCCCCAAAATAGTTGCAAAAGAAACCAATTCAGCCGGGCATACCCGGGGCAACACCGGCCAACGTGCCGGATCAGGGGAGGACAAGCGTGAATCCAATCAGATTTGGACTGCCGGTCGCGGCCGCCTTGACGGCGGCGTTGCTGTCCGGTGCGGCATCGGCGCAGGTTTCCGACAACGTCGTCAAGATCGGCGTGCTTACCGACATGAACGGCCCGGCCTCTGCGCCGACCGGCCAGGGCTCGGTGACGGCGGCGCAGATGGCGATCGACGATTTCGGCGGCACCGTGCTCGGCAAGCCGATCAGCATCGTGATCGGCGACCACCAGCTCAAGGCCGATATCGGCGGCACGATCGCGCGGCGCTGGTACGACGTCGACCAGGTCGACCTGATCGTCGACGTGCCGGTCTCCGCGGTCGGGCTCGCGGTGCAGAACGTCGCCAACGAGAAGAAGCGGCTGTTCATCACGCATTCCACCGGCACCGCCGATTTCCACGGCAAGTTCTGCTCGCCTTACGCGATCCAGTGGGTTTTCGACACCCGCGCGCTCGCGGTCGGCACCGCGGACGCCGTGGTCAAGCGCGGCGGCGACAGCTGGTTCTTCATCACCGACGATTACGCCTTCGGCCATTCGCTCGAGCGCGACGCGTCCGCGGTCGTCACCGCCAATGGCGGCAAGGTGCTGGGCTCGGTGCGGCCGCCGCTGGCAACGCCTGATCTCTCCTCCTTCGTGCTGCAGGCGCAGGCCTCCAAGGCCAAGATCATCGGCATCGCGGCCGGCCCGCCCAACAACATGAACGAGATCAAGACCGGCTCGGAGTTCGGCGTGTTCAAGGGCGGCCAGCAGATGGCGGCGCTGCTGGCGCTGATCACCGACATCCACGGCCTCGGCCTGCAGGCAGCGCAAGGTCTGCTGCTGACCACGTCGTTCTATTGGGACATGGATGACAAGACCCGCGAATGGTCGAAGCGCTATTTCGCCAAGATGAACAAGATGCCGTCGATGTGGCAGGCCGGCGTCTATTCATCCGTGATGCACTATCTCAACGCCATCAAGGAAGCCGGCACCGACGATCCGCTCAAGGTCGCCGCCAAGATGCGCGAG
Source organism: Bradyrhizobium sp. IAR9 (assembly GCF_013408065.1). Lineage (NCBI taxonomy): Bacteria > Pseudomonadati > Pseudomonadota > Alphaproteobacteria > Hyphomicrobiales > Nitrobacteraceae > Bradyrhizobium > Bradyrhizobium sp. IAR9. The sequence continues at coordinate 49,377 of NZ_JACBZW010000011.1, read as the reverse complement.
AAGCCGATCGAGGATTTCTTCGCCCGCAACGGCAAGCTGCGTGAGGACAATCTGATGGTGCACGATCTCTGGCTGGTGCAGGTCAAGACGCCGGAGGAGAGCAAATATCCGTGGGACTATTACAAGATCCTCACCACGATCTCCGGCGACAAGGCGTTCGGTCCGCCGGACCAGGCGTGTCCGATGGTGAAGAAGTGAGTTGGCGAATGGCGAATAGGGAGTAGCGAATGGGGATGCTTCCATTCGCTATTCGCAGCTCGCCATTCGCTACTTCACCACCCCGATCTCGCGAAAATACTTCATCACGCCGGGATGGATCAGCTCCGGCCTCGGCGCCGCTGCGACCGTGTTCGACGCCGTGGTCTCGCAGGCCTGTGTGAGTTTCTTGCAGAATTCTGCTTCGACGCCGTGCAGCGTCTTCGCCAGGCGATAGGCGACGTCATCCGGCAGGTCCTCGCGCGTCAGCACGAAGCTCCAGGACCCCAGCGAGGCGATCGGCGCGTCCTGCTTCGGATAGCTATTGGCCGGCACCAGCAGCGGCTTCAGGAAGGCATGCTTGGCGCGGATGCGCGTCATCTCTTCAACGTCAGGCGCGATGAAGCGCGCGCCTGACGCGCTGGAGGCGACCGCGGCAAAGCCGGGCCAGCCGATGCCGGCGCCCCACAGCGCGGCGACGCGGCCATCCTCGACCATCGCGGGGCCGTCGCCGGCGCGGTCGAGATAGATGGCCTTGAAGTCCTCGTCCTGCTTCAGGCCGAGCCCATCCAGCACATAGCGCGCCAGGATCGGCAGGCCCGAGCCCTTGGCGCCGAACGCAACGGGCTGGCCGACGAGATCGCGGATCGTCTTGTAGGGACTGTCCGCGCGCACCACGAACATGCCGGGGTTGGAATAGATCGCGGTGAGAATCTTCAGCCGCACGGGCGCGCGTCCGATGCCGGCGAAGGCCTCATAGGCCGGCTCGCCCGCAACCAGCGCGAGATCGAGCTCGCCCTTCTCCAGCAGCGGAATGTTCTCGTTGCTGCCCTTGGTGTTGCGTGGCGCGATGGAGATTTGCGGATCGGCCGCGTTCATCACCTCCGCAAAAGCGTTGCCAAAGAGCGGAAAGCCGCCGCCGGGCGTCGCGGTGCCCAAACTGATCGTCGTGGTCGGAATGGCCGTGCCTCCGGTTTGAGCAGCAACGGGGCTTGCGAGCAGCGCCGCGCCGAGAAGGGTGAGGATCGCGAATCTCATGGGCGTCCCTGACGGACCTGCGTCAACACCGACTTGCGGCGATGTAGGCAGGGAGCGGATTTTGTGAAAGCATGTCGCCAACGACAATAGAACAATGGGAGGCGTCATGTTGCGAATTTTGCGGTGCGGTTTTTTCGGGCTAACAGTCCTTTTAGGTCTTTTCAGCGCAACGCCTCCCGCCTCCGCCGCCTATCCCGACCGCCCCGTGCACTGGCTGATTGGATTTGCCGCCGGCGGCCCGGTCGACATCGTGGCGCGGATCATGGCGCAGTGGCTGTCGGACCGTCTCGGCCAGCAATTCATCGTCGAGAACCGCACCGGCTCCGGCGGCAACATCGCCGCCGCCGCCGCGATCAACTCGCCGCCCGACGGCTACACGCTGCTGTTCGTCGCGCCCAACAACGCGATCTCGACCTCGCTCTACAAGAAGCTGCCGTTCGACTTCTTGCGCGACACCGTGCCGGTGGCGAGCATCATGCAGCTCACCAACATGCTGGTCGTCTCCAACGCCTTCCCGGCCAAGACGGTTCAGGAGTTCGTCGACTACTGCAAGGCCAATCCCGGCAAGATCTCCTTTGCCTCGTCCGGCAACGGCACCTCGGTGCACATGTCGGCCGAGCTGTTCAAGGTGCTGACCAAGTGCGACATGGTGCACGTGCCCTATCGCGGCTCCGCCATCGCCTTCCCCGACATCATCTCCAACAAGGTGCAGCTGATCTTCGACAATCTGCCTTCGGCCATGGAGCAGGTGAAAGGCGGCAATGTCCGCGCGCTGGGCGTGACCTCGCCGCAGCGGTGGCCGAGCGTGCCCGACGTGCCCGCGATCGCCGAGACCGTGCCGGGCTTCGAATCGGTCGGCTTCTACGGCATCTCCGCGCCGAAGGGCACGCCGCCCGAAGTGATCGAGACCCTCAACAAGGCCGTCGGCGAAGCGCTGAAGGACCCGAAGCTGGTGGCCCGCCTCGCGGAGACCGGCGGCATCCCCAAGCCGATGACGCCGGCCGAGTTCGGCAAGCTGGTTACCGACGAGACCGAGAAGTGGCGCAAGGTGGTGGAGTTCGCCGGGGTCTCGGTGGACTAACAATAAGGGACGCCGCCGGACCATCACTCGCCGGCAAGACGTTTGAGGGGGCCGGCATGCCCCCTCAACATAAGAATCGCGAAAACAACCCCATGCACAGTAGAAGGGCCCAATGATTACAATGGGTTGCGGGGCACGAAAACGGCCTTTGGCGAGGCCGTTTTGACTTGTCGGGCAAAACAGGACTAACAAGACACCATCGGCACTTTCGGATATTCGACAATCTCTGACGATATCGCGCGAGAGCAGAGCCAGCATTGCACCCCCGCCGCCATCCCTGTAAACGAACCGCGCACCGTTGCCGGCCGCGACCAAAGCGCGCCGTCTCGCGGCGGGGCCTGTAGCTCAATGGTTAGAGCCGGCCGCTCATAACGGTCTGGTTGCAGGTTCGAGTCCTGCCGGGCCCACCAAAGAAATCAATGACTTATCAGGCACCAGTTCGCCGGATCGGAATCACCGCACCAGAAACCGCACCAGATACGTGCTCTTTTCGTTCACTGGCTGGGTCGCACTTGGCAATTTTGTCGACGGTATCGGACAAATAGTCGGGATTCTGATGGCTATACGTGTTGAGCGGCACCTCAAGCTACATTCCGAGATAGCCCACTGCCTGCCAAGGATCCGCGCCCTTTCTGTATAAGCCAAGTCTGCGGTGTGTCGTAGCGTGTGCGCTTCAAGCACCAGCACCGAGGATGCTCGTAACGGGACGCCGCGGCATCGCGCCCTTGTCTCGAGGAGCGCTCGTCCAATGAGAGGCCGGCAGCCCCAGCGGCGCCGATGCTCAAGCTGCTGCTGGTCGTGCTGCTGGTGCTGCTGGGGATGATGCCGGCATCATGACCGTCGGCATGTCGATGAGCAGCAGCATGCTGATTATATCATGGTGCCGCTGATGATCGGCGGCGCCGGATATGCCTGAGCCGTTTATGCCGACCCTGCCCGCTAGGCTCGAGCAGCGCTATTTTTCTTGGCGAAAAGAGGCGCCGCGCTGTCCACCACCTCTTTCGGAAGCATCCTTAATTGCTCTGCGTCGAACGGAAGGTGAGTAAGATAGTTCGCCACCAGAGCGCCTACGGCTTCAGCCTGCGCTGCATCTCGTTGGCGTTTGAGCGCCTCTCTGTCCGCACGACGGGACAGCCATAGCTTATGGGCGGCCCAAACCCGCGGATCCGGAGCCACGATGCGTACCGGTTCGCCCTTTTCGTCGATCGCGACCGCCTCGAACGCGGGAGCATTCTGCAGCCAATCGAGTCCTTCGATTTGCACAGCGGACAAATCTTCCGGGTCCGAGCCGATCTTATCTGGACCCTTCCGCCAAGGTGGGCTCTGCATTGGCTTAATCAAATCGACGAGATAGCCGTCCCGGTTTATAGCGCGGAACGTCTGCTTGGCGCGTTCGAAGCTGGTGTCCACTCGCTTGAGTATCTTCATGAGCGATGACTCAGAGACGTGGTCGTCTGCGACGAACGTTAGTCCGCCGCGCGCATCGAACAGCAGATCGATGTCTTCCGTCGTGGCCAGGCCCGGATCGAGTCTGACGCCGGAAGAGGCCTCATAACCGTAGATCGCGTTGGTCCCGAGAATCCGGATCCCAGAACCCAAGATTCCGAATCCGTCGAGAGCGCGCATGATCCGGGCTCCAAGCAACGGTACGCGGCCCAAGCCGAGCGCACGATTGACCGCGGCTTGACGATCCATTGTATCGCGCAAGTTCTTCACCCGGTCTTCTGCAACAGCACGTTTAGCTTCGAAGTCCGCCTTCATCTTTTCAGTTTCGGGCGAACGCGAGCCAAGCGAGGCTTGCTTCCTGAGGCCGGCCTTGTCGTAGTAGCTCCGGACGAGGTATTCGCGGCCTTTCGACTCCACCCAGGTCAGGGACCCCCGATGGGTATCGTAGGCCGCCTTGGCATCCCTCAGGGCCTGGAAGCGCTGCTGACTATTGACCACCTCGCGGCGTTGGTCATTGTTAAGCTCTTGAAAATCCATGGTTTCAACAATCTGGCCCGATTTCTAACCCAGCTGTTAAAACGATATTTATCATCTAAAATCAATAGTTTCAACAGTTCCACCCGAAATAGAGCCAAACTGTTGAAACCCGGAACTCGCACTTACCTCGCTACCGCCCTCATCGAATGCCGATCAAGCGGAGGCAATCCTGTTTCCTCCTCAGCGAAGGCAACATCACGATCCAATGGCAGATCAGATCCGCCCACTTCGGGTCGCCCAAAGAGGCCCAGATCGACTGCTTCGCTTTCGATTACGCGCAGCGGAACGCCTTCTTCGTAGTGCTTGGGAATCTCTCTCAGATGCTGCGGCAGCCACCGTCCGTAATTGGCGAGGTCGACTCGAAGATCAGCGTCGTACCTTCCGCGGACGGAACGGCTCCGCACGAAATAGTGAGTAACTTATCAGGCGCCATTTCCCCGGATCGGAATCACCGCACCAGATACGTGCGCTTTTCGTTCGCCGGCTGGATCGCGCTTGGCGATTTTGTCGACGGCATCGGACAAATAGTCGGGATGGTGATGGCCGTAAGTGTTGAGCAGCACCTCAAGCGACATTCCGAGATAGCCCGCTGCCTGCCAAGGATCTGCGCCTCGCTGCATAAGCCAAGTCGCTGCGGTGTGTCGTAGGGTGTGAGGGGAGATTCCCGGACCAAGGCCTGCCAGTCTCACGGCACTCTTGAACGCCGTTTTGACCGAGGTAACGGGCCTTCCGTTGTACTCGACGAAATGCTTCGCCTCTGGATTAATCCGGTGCCAGCGCCGTAGGTGAGCAAGCAAGCGCAACGGTATCGGGACGGTCGGCTGCCGCTTGTTGGTTTGGGCACTGCCCTGTTTTAGACGGTAATAGCGGCCGCGCTCCAGGTCGACATAAGCTCGACCGATTGCAGGAATGGGAGATGCGGCTGCAATAGCGCCCGCCCGGGTTCCGCTATAGATGCCCAATAAAATAAACCGTGCAAGATGGCGCAGCGGACGCTTGCTTGTCGGGACCTTCAGGTCGGCGGTCGGCCGACGCGAGCCCTTCTGCATTTCGCGATGGCGCCAGCATGTCCAAATCACTTTCGCAGCATCGCTGCGCGTCAACCACTTGTCTCGAGCTTGGCCCTTCTCTGGCAGTGATATCTTGACGATTTCCCGATGAAATCCTTCGGCCGCATGGTGACCAATTGCTGCGCGGAGGTCCTCAAGGTCTCGGCGCGCGCCTCCCCTCCGCGCGCGCTCCCTGGCGTACGAGCGACACGCCTCCCCGTTCACCTCGCCCAGCATTTTTGCTCCCCACCAGTCGTTCAGCCGCTCGATCCGCCTTTTGAACTTGCGGATATCGGGGATGGTATCTTCGTTCTCGCTATCGACATTGAAACGGCCGCGAAGCTTGTCCAATTGCGCGTCCAGATAGATCGAAAGGACGTCGGCAACGGCGATATCGTCTATGTGACGAATTCGTCGCTTCGGAGTGTGTTTAGACGCTATGTAATCCTTCAGTTTTTCCTCTGCGGCCGCAATCTCATCTGCAGCGCAGCCTGTGCCGACGTCCCGGCCGTTGTCTCTGATGATCCAGGTTGCTTGGTGGGTGATCTTTCCGCTCTTGTTTCGGCGGGCGGCCTTAAACTGAAGTCTGGCGCCCTTGCTTCTTCGCGGCATAGCTCTCGCATCCGTTCGATATGAGCCAGCGTTGTAAATTCCTTGCCGGCAATCTTCTCAATGACCAATCGGTTACGATCGCGCTCGCGACGTAAGCCCGCGACCGTCATTCCTCCCAAAGGAAACGCGATCTTCGCGGCATCAGCAAGGCGAAGAGGAGTATCGGGTGTAATTTCAGGTTGCGCACGATTTGACATCGACGCTTGTCGGCTGTTGTGGGGGCTTACACGAGCAGTCCCACTATCATCGCAAAGGCCAATCTCTGCATAAAGGCACCACGCTCCTTAGTCGCACAATTGAGTGCGTTCTCGACCAATCGCGTAGGTTAGCGTCGCGAGCAGAATGGGCTCGAGACGTGCAGGCTCCAAGTGCTCTCCAAAATTTCTGCGACAGAGCGCGCTCAGGGCTCCACGACGGGCGGACCTAGCAGCCCGCTTAACTTAGCTCTATGAGGCGCTCCCCAGGGCGCCGGCGACACAGCGGCCGGCAGCAACGCCAACTGGTATCGGCTGGATCCGCCGTTACCGGCCGTGTTCCACTATAGCCTCTACCCTCAAAGGCTCAGCATCAACACGCATGACTGCGGCAATCGATAAACTCAATCCTGAGCGCCGACAGCCGGGTCGTCCGCGCGAACAGACGTCAGATTGGCAAGGTCCACGCGTTTCCGATTGGCCATTGAACGAGATTCCTGGGACGGTACGACGCATCCGCCCGCCAGCGGTCGAATACGGACTTGTCAATCGTCTCGTTCACATTCACATGGGCCCCGTCATCGCGGACGTCCGGCTCCTGGCCGATCGTCCGATAGAGCGGCTTGGTGACCCTGGAGTATAGGCCGTAGGCAAACTCTTTGTAGGAATCCGCAAGCGGCGCCGACAGTCCGTCACCGTCCAGATCCACCTCGCTGCGGAATGCGAGTCCTTGCGACTGGGCCTTCTTCATGATCGAGCGCAACGGCACCTGAGGCAATAGGTCGGTCGCGTATCCACCTCCAACGTTGGCGTGCGCGCCGACGAACCAGCGTTGCTCGACGCTGGATTATGAGGTTGGCGTGAATGGCTTCCTTGGCGGCGTCTTTGGCAAAGGCCTTGATGAGAACATCCGGCTCGCGTACGAGTGGCTCGTCGAGAACTACAATGACGGAGATGAGATATTCATCTTTGGCTTCAGTCGCGGAGCTTACACCGCCCGAAGTCTGGCGGGGCTGATCGCAAAGCTCCGAGTTTTAAAGCCGGGCTCGCCAATTCGCATCACTCAGTTGTATGACCGTTATAAGCGAGGGAACGAGGAGAAGATCTGGCGTCTGGCTGAGCTGGAGAGCTCCGGAAACCTTCAGAATATTACGACGGAAGAGGAGTGGTTGCTCGAGGACGTGGTCAATTCATGGCCCTTTAGGAGATGGTCGAGGCTTCAGCTTGGGCAACCGTGCGCGGAAATCCGTCTAGGATGAAACCTCGATCCGCGTCAGGCTGTGCAATGCGCTCGGCAATCAGCCCGATCACCAGACCGTCCGGGACGAGTTCGCCGCGCTCCATGATCTCCGCGACGTGTCGTCCGATCGCGGCTCCCCCAGATACCGCTGCGCGCAGCATGTCACCCAGTCGAGAGCTGCGGGATCCCGAGCGTCTGGGATAGCCTGACCGCCTGCGTTCCCTTCCCGGCGCCAGGTGGTCGTAGGAGAACAAGCCTCATATCGTTCCTCCGTCAAAGTCGGCTTCGAATGGCTGCGCGGGTCGGTGGCGCATGCCGGATCACAATCACACCGATGTTCGTCGACGATTAAGCCGGCCCGCCCTTCCTGTTCTGGCGGTTCTTGACGAGATCATCGACCACAGCGGGATCGGCAAGCGTCGAGGGTGTCGCCGAGGCTGCCCGGTTCGTCCTCGGCGATCTTGCGCAGGATGCGGCGCATGATCTTGCCGGAACGGGTTTTCGGCAGACCGGGCGCAAACTGGATGAGGTCCGGCGAGGCGATCGGGCCGATGTCCTTGCGGACCCAGGCGACCAGTTCTTTGCGCAGCGCTTCGCTCGGCTCCTGGCCCTGCATCAAGGTGACATAGGCGTAGATGCCCTGGCCCTTGATGTCGTGGAGATAGCCGACCACCGCCGCTTCGGATACCGCCTGGTGCGCCACCAGCGAGCTCTCGACCTCGGCGGTGCCCATACGATGACCTGAGACGTTGATGCCATCGTCGACGCGGCCGGTGATCCAGTAATAGCCGTCGGCGTCGCGGCGGCAGCCGTCGCCCGTGAAATACTTGCCGTTGTAGGTCGAGAAATAGGTCTGCTCGAAGCGCGCGTGGTCGCCATAGACCGTGCGCATCTGGCCTGGCCACGAACGCGTGAGACAAAGATTGCCTGACGTCTCGCCGTCCAGCACCTTGCCGTCGGCGTCGACGATTTCAGGCACCACGCCGAAGAACGGTTGCGTCGCCGAGCCCGGCTTCAGCTTGGTCGCACCCGGCAGCGGCGTGATCAAAATGCCGCCGGTCTCGGTCTGCCACCAGGTGTCGACGATCGGGCAGTGTCCCTCGCCGACGACGCGGTGATACCACTCCCAGGCCTCCGCATTGATGGGCTCGCCGACCGAGCCCAGGAGGCGAAGGCTCGCGCGTGAGGTCTTCTTCACGGGCTCGTCGCCGCCTTGCATCAGCGCACGGATTGCGGTCGGCGCGGTGTAGAAGATGTTGACCTTGTGCTTGTCGATGACGTTCCAGAAGCGCGAATTGTCCGGATAGTTCGGCACGCCCTCGAACATCAGCGTGATCGCGCCGTTCGCCAACGGTCCGTAGAGAATGTAGCTGTGGCCAGTAACCCAGCCGACGTCGGCGGTGCACCAGTACACGAGATAGCCGCCCGTCGAATGCACGACTCCCTTTGGGGCGCCGGTCGAGCCCGACGTGTAGAGGATGAACAGCGGATCCTCCGCCTTCATCTCCGCGGGCAGACAATGTTCAGAAACCTTGGCTGTTTCCTCGTGGTACCAGACGTCGCGGCCGGCATACCAGGCCACGTTTCCGCCGGTGCGCTTGACGACGATCAGCGACTTGATTGTGTCGCCGGTCTTCCTGATCGCTTCGTCCACGTTGGACTTCAGGGCAACCTTGCGACCGCCGCGCAGTCCCTCATCTGCCGTGATGACGACCTTGGACCCGCAGCCCTCGATACGACCCGCAAGCGAATCCGGCGAGAAGCCGCCGAAGACGACGGAGTGAACAGCCCCGATCCGTGCGCAGGCCAACATCGCGTAAGCCGCCTCGGGGATCATCGGCAAATAGATGGTGACGGTATCGCCCTTCTTGACGCCGTGCGCCTTCAGCACATTTGCGAATGTGGCGACTTCCCGCGCCAACTCGCCGTAGGTGATCTTCCTGGATTCGTTGGGATCGTCGCCCTCCTAGATGATCGCGACCTGATCGGCGCGCTTCGCAAGATGACGGTCGATGCAGTTCCAGGCGACCTTGGTCGTGCCGTCCTCGAACCATTTGATCGAAATGTTGCCGGGCTCGAACGAGCACTTGCTGACCTCAGAGAAGGGCTTCATCCAGTCGATACGCTTGCCGTGCTCGGCCCAGAAGCCGTCGGAATCGGACAGCGAGCGCGCGTACATCTCGCATATTTGGCATCGTCGATCCAGGCGCGCTTCGACCACTCGGCAGGCACGTCGTAGACAGACACCCCAGAATTGCCATCGGTCATGTTGCTCTCCTTAAAATTGTGATTTCAAGCAGACGCAACTTATCGCGCACCTGCCCTGGTTGGCTTCAAGAGCGGTTCAGGACCGCTATTTGTCAGAGATTGTCGGGCTCAGGCCCATCGACGGGCCGGAGGCGGTCATCAATGTAGCGCCGCAGCGCTGCGGCGGCGTTCAGCATATGCGCACGCATTCGGCGTGAGGCCGTTTCGCCGTCGCCTTCGGCGATCGCCTGCATGATCGCATCATGCTCGTCGCGGGACTTGCGGATGCGATCGCCCTGCCGCAATTGCGTGCGGCGGAAGGCACTCAGCCGCGCACGAACATCCTGCGCCTGCTCGGCCATGAACGAGTTGTGCGTCGCGCTGTAGATGCATTCATGGAAGACCCGGTTGAAGGCATCATAGGCATCGACGTCGTTGGCCTCGACCATTGCCCGCGAGCCTTCGTGTAGCTCGATTAGGCGGCTGCGTTCTAGCGGCGTCATGCGATAGGTCGCGAGCCTGACGCACAGGGCCTCAACCTCAGCGCTGGTCTCGAACATGTCCATAATCCGTTCGGGTGTCATCCGCGCCACCACAACCCCCCGACGCCCACGCACCTCGACCAGTCCGCTGACGGCGAGCTGCCGGAGAGCTTCCCGCACCGGCGTGCGGGAAGCCCCGAAGCGATCGGCAAGCTGCTGCTCCTCCAAAGCCGAGCCGGCAACGAGCGCACCGGACGCAATCTCGTCCGTGAGCGCATTGCGGATGCGATCGGAGAGGAGGCCGCCATCTTCTTCTGCTTCGGCTGCGACTTTGAACAGACCTGCCATTCAGCTTCCTATGATTGCGCGCACCGTGAAGTAGAGAATGGACGGTGCGGCCAAGCATCCAAGCCCGGTATGAAACGTCGCGGTCAATGCACCGTAAGGCACCAACCGCCGATCGGTTGCCGCAAGTCCTCCGGACACGCCGCTGACCGTTCCCATCAAGCCGCCGAACACCATTGCACTGCGCGGATTGTTGAGGCCGATCATCTTCGCGACGAAGGGCGTGCCGATCATCACGATCACCGCCTTGAATACACCGGTCGCGATCGAGAGCGCAATAACCGGCGATGACGCGCCGACCGCTGCCCCCGTGACCGGACCGACGATGTAGGTGACCGCGCCGGCGCCGATCGTCGTCAGCGATTCGGCATCAGTGTAGCCAAACGCCGCGGCGACGAACACGCCCAGAATGAACGGAACGACCGTTCCCAGGCCGAGCGCGACCGCACCGATCAACCCGGCCTTGCGCGCATGGACGACATCGACCTCGAAGGCGGTGGCGACGATGGCGAAATCCCGCAGCATCGCGCCGCCCATCAGGCCGATCCCGGTCAGCGCCGGCAGGTCGGCGACGCCCTTTTCGCCGCCGGTGGCAAGCCCCCCGAAAAAGGCCAGCGCGAGACCCAGCATGATCGCGATCGCCGAGCCGTGAATACGCCCGAAGGTGAGGTATTTCGAGATCGTGCCGGAGATCCACATCAGAATCCCGACAGCGGCGAACGCCGTGATCAGGGAATTGGCGGCGAGAACGTGAGAGATCATGGTCATGCGATCCTCCCGGACTTGAAGTGAGGCGCGGCGAGCGCCTCGGCCTCGCGCGCCTCGATCTCGTCCATGGTCTCGACGCGGCCGCTGAGCCGGCCGATCAAGGCCACCATCGCAAAACACAACGCGACCGCACCGGCGCCCGCAATGACGACGATCGGGCCGCCCTTCGCCGCGGCGACGACGTTCTGCTGCGCGGCCATGGCGACCACGATCGGAATGTAGAAGCTGCCCCAGAACTCGACGCCGGTATTGAGCCCGCGGCTGAGCAGGCCGTTCCGCACCAGCCAGAGCCGGGCCGCGATCAGGAACATCATCGCAATGCCGACGCCGCCGACATTGGCCTTCACACCGAGGGCAACGCCAAGAAGGTGCCCAAGCAGGCCTCCCAGCAGGGTGCAGATCGCGAGCAGAGCTACGCCGGAAATGGTCACGGGCGCCTCCCCTCTGCGAGCGGGGCGCGAGCCCCAGGATACGGGGCTTCTGTATGCATTCGGATCATAAATTCCCTCCTGTGTATGCGAAAGTTCCTCGCTTATTAGTTTATGCATACACTAATTGACAGGGGAAGGCAATACGCATACATTCGACCATCGAAGACCAACTTCGCATGCCAAGGAGCTGAAATGAGCGATTGGGGTATGCAAAAGGCCGCCCTGGGCGAGCGCCTCGCGGCCGGCCGGCAGCACGCCAGGGTTAAGGTCGTCCCGATCCCCAGCCTCCCCGCATTTCTGAAGGCGGTGATCCGGTCGGGCGACCGGGTGTGCCTGGAGGGCGACAATCAGAAGCAGGCCGATATCCTCGCCGCGGCGCTCGCGAACCTCGAGCCGAAGGATGTCCACGACCTGCACATGGTGCAATCAGGCGTGGTGCTGCCCTCCCACCTCGACATCTTCGAGAAGGGCATCGCGCGGCGGCTCGACTTCTCCTATTCCGGCCCGCAATCGGCGCGCATCGCGCGCATGCTGTTCGGCGGCAAGATCGAGTTAGGGGCCGTCCATACCTATCTCGAGCTGTTCGCCCGCTACTTCATCGACCTCACGCCGAACGTCGCGCTGATCGCGGCTGTCAGCGCCGACAAGGACGGCAACCTCTATACGGGGCCGAATACCGAGGACACGCCGACGGTCGTCGAGGCGACCAGCTACAAGAACGGTCTCGTCGTGGCCCAGGTCACCGAGATCGTCGACAAGGTGCCGCGCGTCGACATTCCCGGCGATCTCGTGCATTTCGTGGTCGAGGCTAACAGGCCCTTCTATGTCGAGCCGCTCTTCACCCGCGACCCGGCCGCCATCACCGAAACGCAGATCCTGACGGCGATGCTCGCCATCAAGGGCATCTACGCGCCTTACGGCGTGCGCCGGCTCAACCACGGCATCGGCTTCAACACCGCCGCGATCGAGCTGCTGCTGCCGACCTATGGCGAGAAGCTCGGCCTCAAGGGCAAGGTCTGCACCCATTTCGCGCTCAATCCGCATCCGACGATGATTCCGGCGATCGAGTCCGGCTGGGTCGAGCAGATCCATTGCTTCGGATCGGAAGTCGGCATGGAGGATTACGTCGCGGCGCGCTCCGACATCTTCTTCACCGGTCCCGATGGCTCGCTGCGCTCGAACCGTGCCTTCTGCCAGACCGCGGGCCTCTACGCCTGCGACATGTTCATCGGATCGACGCTGCAGATCGATCTCGAAGGCCACAGCTCGACGGTGACGACCAGCCGCATCGCCGGCTTCGGCGGCGCGCCCAACATGGGCTCTGATCCGCGCGGACGTCGCCATCCGAGCGAACCCTGGCTCAAGGCCGGCGCCGAGGCCGACCCCGATTCCAGCGCGGCGCTGCGCCGAGGCCGCAAGCTCGTGGTGCAGATCGGCGAGACCTTCGGTGACAGCAACGTCCCGCTCTTCGTCGAGCAACTGGATGCGCTGGAGCTGGCACGCAAGCTCGACCTCGATCTGGCGCCGGTGATGGTCTACTCCGACGACGTCACCCACATCGTCACCGAGGAAGGCATCGCCAACCTCCTGATGTGCCGCAGCAAGGACGAGCGCGAGCAGGCGGTCCGCGGCGTTGCCGGCTACACCGACATCGGCCGCGCGCGCGATGCCAAGCTGGTCGAGCAGCTCCGGCAGCGCGGCGTGATCCGCCGCCCCGAAGATCTCGGAATCGATCCGCTCGACGCCGATCGCCGTCTGCTCGCCGCCCGCTCGATCAAGGACCTCATGCTGGCCTCCGGCGGCCTCTACCGTCCGCCCAGCCGCTTCCGCAACTGGTGAGGAGTTTTGCGTGGAAAAGCTCAGCTTCAGACTGACTGCAACCCAATCCGCCGGCGGCACTCGCGCGCAGGCGATCGTCGGCGTCGTCGCCTCCGGCAATCTCGAAGTGCTGCTGGAACGCAGCGTCCCGGCCGACACCTGCACGATCAACATCGCCACCGCCGCCCACGGCTTCGGCGCGGTCTGGGACGCCGTGGTCCGCGACTTCGTCGCCCGCCGTTCTGCCGGGGGCTTGCGCATCTCCATCAATGACGGCGGCGCCCGGCCGGACACGGTCGCGCTGCGACTTGCCCAGGGCGTCCGCAAGATCGAGGAGCCGGAACGATGACAGCGGTCACAGCCAATGATGTGTCGCTGAGCTGGTACGAGGCGAGCGCCCGGCAGCGCATCGACGCGCTGGTCGATGCCGGCAGCTTCTCCGAATTCATCGGCCCCGAGTTGCGCGAGATCAGCCCGCACCTGGCGATCTTCGACCTGCCGGAGCAGTTCGATGACGGCATCGTCGTCGGACGTGGCCGCCTCGACGGCGCGCCCGTGCTCGTCGCCGCGCAGGAGGGACGCTTCATGGGCGGTGCCTTCGGCGAAGTCCACGGCGCAAAGCTCACCGGACTGCTGCGCGCGGCCCGCGCGCTCAAGCAGGATGTGGTGATCCTGTTCGACACCGGCGGCGTGCGGCTTCAGGAAGCCAATGCCGGCGAGCTCGCGATCGCCGAGATCATGCGCGCGGTGATCGAGGCGCGGCGCGCGGGCGTCAACGTCGTCGGCCTGATCGGCGGACGCGCCGGCTGCTATGGCGGCGGCAGCCTGATCGCCGGCACCTGCTCGCGCATGGTCATCTCCGAACAGGGGCGACTCAGCGTCAGCGGCCCCGAGGTGATCGAGACCAACAAGGGCATCGAGGAATTCGACTCGCGCGACCGCGCGCTGGTCTGGCGCACCATGGGCGGCAAGCATCGCTATTTGATCGGCGGGGCCGACGTTTTCGTCGACGACGAGCCGCTGGCGTTCCGCGAGGCCGCGATCGCGGCGCTGAAGGCCGGCAGAGGATGCGACGTGACAGTGCTCGAGGCCGAGAAGGCGCGCCTCGAGCGGCGGCTGCAGCGTTTCGGCGAGGCCGAGGACGCCGTCGAGATCTGGCAGACGCTCGGCATCGACGATCCGACCGATGTTCCCGCACGTCCGACCGGCGCGTTTCTTCGCGCGGCCAACAACAGGGAGAACGCCGATGACGCTCGATGACATCCTGGCCGGCCTGTTTCCGAACGGTGCCAAGATCGAGACGACCGGCGCGATGATCGCGGGACAGGCGACGCTGCCCGACGGCGGGTCGATCCACGTGCTCGGCGTCACGCAGGGACAGCCGCTCGGCGTCGACGAAGCCATCGCGCTCGCAGGGCGCGTGATCAAGATCGTCAAGTCAGGGGATCGGGCTCCGATCCTGTTCCTGGTCGATTCCGCCAGCCAGCGCATGAGCAAGCGCGACGAGCTGCTCGGCCTCAGCGAATATCTGTCGCATCTCGCCAAGACGCTGCTGCTGGCGGAAGCCGAGGGACATCGCACCGTCGGCCTGCTCTACGGCGGCAGCGCGGCCGGCGCGTTCATCGCCACCGCGCTTGCGACCGGCACGCTGGTGGCGCTGCCCGGCGCGCATCCCGCGGTGATGGACCTGCCGTCGATGGCCCGGGTCACCAAGCTTCCGATCGACGTTCTCAAGGCCAAGGCAGAGACCACACCGGTGTTCGCGCCCGGGCTCGACAACATGGTGAAGACCGGCGGTGTCCACGCCGTCTGGGACGAAGCTGCGCCGCTGGCGCCGCAGCTTGCCGCCGTGCTGCGGCGGCCGCACGGACAGGATGATCGCGGCCGGCTCGGCGCTGAGCGCGGCGGACGGCGGAAGGCCGCCGAGCTCGCCGAACGCGTTGCACGCGCCGCGGCCTCGCATCAGGAGGCGCGACATGGCTGAAGCCCTCGCGCGCCACAGCATGGTGAAGACCTCCGTGGCGGGATGGAGCGCGGTGATGAACCGCTATCCGGAACTTGCCAGCGAGCCAATCGTCGCGGGCTGGGCGCATGCGGGACGTCCCCTCGTCGTCCGTCGGCCCGCTTGCAGCGATACCGCAGGCCTCGTTCCGCTCGGACTGCCGCTGCCGCCAAGCCACGGCAAGCGGCGCATCACGATCTCGCTCGCCGCAGCCGATATCGTCGCGTCCGCGCCGCCGCCTTTGCTGGCCGACGCCGCGACAGCAGCGCCCGCTTCCTGGCGCGCGACGATCGAGAAGCTCGTCCGGCTTCTGCCGGAGACCCGCACCTATGGCAGCCTGGCCTGGCAGCACCTCACCGGCCTGCCTTATCTTTCCGACAGCTCGGATCTCGATCTGCTCTGGCAGCCGTCGTCGGTGAAGCAAGCCGAAACTCTGTTGTCCGACATCGCGCGGATCGCAAAGCAAGCGCCGATGCGGCTCGATGGCGAAATCGTCGGTTCGGCGGGCGGAGTTCAATGGCGCGAACTGACCGGCACTGACGCGGACGAAGTCCTCGTGAAGGGGCCAGCAGGCGTCACCACGACAACGCGCGCGGCCTTCCTCGAAGGTCTCCTGTCATGACCCCAGCGCTCAAATGGCAATCACGGCCGGAACTCGCGCTTGATGCGGCGCAGCTCGGCGATCTTGCGTCGCTCTGTCTGAAGCTCGAAGTCGAGACCTATCCGAAGCCGGGGCTCGTCAGCCATGTCGATAACGGCGCGCATCGCGACATGGACGCCGCGCTGCTCTGCCTGAGCGCCGAGACCCTGATGCCGTTCTTCAGCGAGCTCGCCGCCGCGGGCGCCGAGGGCGCGGGCATGAACCGGCTGCGCGCGATCGGCGTTGCCGCGGAGCGCGCGATGCTGGCGGCAACGTGTGGCGTGAACACGCACCGCGGTGCGATCTTCGGGCTGGGTCTGCTCTGCGCCGCGGCCGGCTACCGGAACGCTGTCGGCATCCGCAAGTCGCTCGGCCGGCTGGTGTCGGAGCGTTGGGGCGACGACATCCTGTCGGGCCCGGTCTCGCTGCGCAGCCATGGCGCCGTGGCCGGGCGGCGCTACGGCGCCGGCGGCGCCAGGGCTGAGGCTGCCGACGGCTTTCCGTCGGTGTATGATATCGCCCTGCCCGCGCTGCATGCAGCGCGCAAGCTTGCACCCCATGACGAGGAAGCCGTGCGCGTTGAGACCTGCATGAGACTGATCGCCGAGGTCACCGACACCAACCTGCTGCATCGTGGCCGGCCCGAGGGACTGCGCTTCGCGCAAGAGAGCGCCGCGAGCTTCCTCGCGGCCGGCGGCGTCGGGTCGCCGGATTGGCGCCGGCGCACGGCCAACATTCACCAGGCGTTCGTTGCCCGCAATCTCAGTCCCGGCGGTTCCGCGGACCTGCTCGCGATGGCGCTCTTCGTCGAACGACTAGAAGTCTGATGCTGGCCCTGCTCTGCGGCGGACAAGGTACGCTCTCGGACAGGATTTTCGATCTTGTCGCGGAGCAGCCCGCCGCCGAGCCGGTCTTCGCCGCGGCCACCGCCCTTCTCGGCGCGGATCCGCGGCAATTTGTCAGGACGCGAGGCGCGGACAAACTCTCCGCCAATCATTCCAGCCAGATCCTGACCGTCACATCGACGCTCGCGATCCACGCCTGTATCGCCGACCTGCTGACTGCTGAGACTGCCGTCACGGGCTATAGCGTGGGCGAGATGGCGGCCTGGAGCGTTGCGGGAGTCTGGACGGCCGACGAAGCCTTGCGACTGACCGATCTTCGCGCCCGATTGATGGACGGCGTGGCAGGACCTGACGGGCGGCTCGGCTATGTCCGCGGGCTCGATCGGACCACCCTTGAATCTTTGCTTGAGCAGCATCGCTGCGCGATCGCGATCAGAAACCCGGACCTTCTCTTCGTAATCGGCGGCGCGGAGCAAGATGTCGTCAATCTCTGCCAGGAGGCGCCAGCACAAGGCGCCGCGCGCGCAGGTCTTCTCACCGTCAGGATCGCCTCGCACACGTCACAACTAGAGGCGGCCTGTGAGCCCCTGCAACACGCGCTCGCAGCAAGTTCGCGCGCGCCCATCACGTCTCAGCGGATCCTCCTCGCCGGAGATGGCGGCGCGCGCATCTTCTCCGCATTGGATGCGACCGCAAAACTCGCTGGCCAGGTCGCACGCCCGATCGACTGGGCGGCGACGCTGGAGGCGCTTATGGAGCAAGGCGTCGATCGCGTGCTGGACCTCGGTCCAGGACACGCACTGGCCGAAATGATGCAGGGCGCCTTTCCCTCGATCCGCTGCTACGCCACCGGCGGCTTTCATTCGATCGGCGGGTTGCAACGTTGGATTGCATCCAGGTGAATCATTGCGTCTCGTGCTAGTCCTTGCGATGCCGTGATGTCCCCCCTTCTCGCACAGCTTTGGGCTCCTCCCATACGACAGCGCTGGGCCTTGCGCGCAAACTGGGGCGAAGCTCACGGAGGTCCTGGAGGACGCGGGACGCAACGCTTGCCTTAGAATCTACGGCGAATAGCACCGCCATCTCAGGTCACGCCCATGTCCGACAAGAATATAGTGATGCTTTTGCCGCGCTACCGGGGTTCTCAAGCTGAAGAGCGTAATGCCCCTCGACGTCCACCACATGTGCATTTTGCCAGAATCGCGCGACTTCATCGGCCTGTTCGCGCGTGAGCGCGCCACCCAGACTGGCACGCAAGATCAGGACAGGGCATTCCACGCGGGAGGCATAGGGGCGCATATTATAACTCAAATGCGCGAGTCCCTGCGCGACCCGGATCTTGTCAAACCGGGGGATCAATCGCCCATCATCCATATGCACGTAATTATGCTCAATTCGGTGATAGAGCGCCGTATCGGGATCGTGAGTGAACGGCTTTCTCGGTCGCATAGAACGCATAGGCCTCTTCCTTCGACCCAAACTCGTCAGGATAGTTTATTGTGCCGTACGCGCCCTCGAGGACGCTCCGCGCGCTGTCGCGGACACCGTAGAAATTGCTCAGATGAGGGCCCGCAATCAGCCCAAGGGCCGACACGTGCTGCGGATAGCGGGCCGCGAAAACTTGAGCGACACGCCCCGCTAGTGAATGCCCGACAAGAACCGCACGATCGATCTTCAATTCCTGCATGAACAGTGCGAGGTCCTCGACGTATTCCTGCGCCGAATAGTCGCCGTCGGCCTTGTCGGTCTGACCATGCCCGCGCTGATCAGGAGCGTAGATCCGAAACCGATCGCCAATGGCTTCCGCCATGAATTCCCAGATCCGACCATAGCCAAGCGAGGGGTGGAGAAAAATCAGAGTCGATGATCGCTGCCCCGGCCATTCGACCCGCGACATTAAGCACGCGCCACCAGATCTTCAGCAACTCTTCGAGCTGATCGACGGCGCCAAACAAGCCGTACTGTTTCTCGCCTTCCTTCCGTCGCGAAGCGGCGTCATCGAACAGTCGCGCGCAGCAGGCGAGACTAACCCTAACCTGCTTGTGGTCGGCGCCATTAGTGACCCAACCGCGATACCAGGCTATACCGCAAAAAGCAGTGACGATGGCGAAGAGGATGATGAAACGCCTGAAGAGGAAGCCGCGCGAAAGCCCTACGTTTATGACGAGCGGCACACGCATATTGTTAGGGCGTCGAATTTGGGGACCGGCACAGCGCTCGGTGATTTTGAAGAGGAAATCCTGAAGCTTGGAACCGCAATCGTCCACGACAAGATTATTGTGATCGACCCGCTGTCGGAAGATTGCGTTATCGCAACAGGCAGCCATAACCTCGGCTACAAAGCGTCCCACGAGAACGACGAAAACCTCGTCATCATTCGCGGCAACAAGGCGCTTGCACAGGCGTACGCGGTCCACATTCTCGATGTTTATCGATCACTACCGCTATCTTGCCTGGCAAGTTAAAAACAAGTTGGAAGGCAAGCCTGTTTTCAGCGGTCACATAGATACAGACGACAATTAGCTTGCGCGCTATGTGCACGGGCCTAAGGGAGACATCAGCCAGTATTTCCTCAACGGAATGGTCTAATCTGTTCTTAGCGAGGATGCTGATTGCACGCGCGATTCAGCGCTGACGGGCTACTTCGTCGGCTTAACTGAAGCGCGGACTTCCTTGTCAATGACGCAATCCGACCGTCGGCATTCCTCTTCGCTGCATTCGCTTCACCTCAGGGGAGCAGGCATCGAAACGCCGAACAGATCTCAAGGCCCGGCTGCTTGCGGTGACTGATAAGGCTTTCGTTAGACTGATAAGGATTCGCTGTTTTTCCTTATCAGTCTCCGAACTGACTCCGTTTCACCGATTACCTTATCAGTCGCCGACTGACTCCGTTTGCAGCCAAAGCTTATCAGCTAGCGAACTGGCTCTATTGCGGCTATTCCTCCTGAATTGTTACAGCGTAGCTGTGGAGAGTTGTTGCTATCGAGAGGATTCACCGCTCTAATATCGAGCTTAACCAGCTACGCTGGTCATCACCGAAGAAATGATGGCCGTCATGCTCCTCTCCTCACCGGTGCCTTCCACCGCATGAAGCGCCCCTCCAGAGCCTCGAGGACGGCATTGAACGCCAGCCCGTTGACTGTGATGCTCAAAATGCCGAAATACATCTGCGGGATCAGGAAGCTGTACTGGCTGTTGATGATGAGATAGCCGAGACCCGCTTTCGCACCGACCATCTCGGAGGCGACCAGTACCAACATTGCAGACGCGCTAGTGAGACGAGCCGCAGATAGATTCCGATCAAACTTGGATCGCGCTAGCAATGGCGACCGCATTCGCAACTGGCGTGAAGATATCCACATTCGACCCTGGCGCTCTGATCGTCACGATAAGCGCATACCGCGCAGTGCCATCGAACCGCTCCAGATAAGGCTTTTCCTTCCACCAGCCACCGACGGGGAAGACGCCAATGGCATCGCGCTCAGCGAGATCAGCAGCGCTTCCCGACCAAAAATCGGAATGAACGGATCCGTTGTCGCGAAACATACCGAGAAGCCAATCCTCGCCGCCGCTGGCAGGCGCCCCTTCCTCTTCATCCCGTGCCGCCTGATTGATGCGGCCTCGGAACTCGTCGACAGTCTCAGTCGCGGACTTCACACGGAAGCGAAGACCGTGCGAAGCGTACCGATGTCGTCTCGTCCACCCACGCTCCCCAGGATTGGGTTCGATGAAGTAGGACAAAGTCGCTCGTAGCTCTACCTGCGCGGCCCCAAGCGGGGCCAGTTGCTCCTTCGGCCAAGGCAGGCGATGGAGTTTCATGTCACGGGTCTTGGCAGCAGCTCCCCCTTCTCGCTGAAATGGATTGAGTTCATCTTCGACGATGAGCGTTAAATCGTTCACGGTCGAAAGGAGGGCCCGCCCAAGGTCTGGAACTCCATAGCCATAGCGGCGTACAAGCGCCTGTATTTGCCCCTTGGCACCGTTGCATGCGTTGATGCGAGCGCGCATCTGCGGGGTCCACTCGGCCGAATGCACGATCAAAGCCCTGACCGTTTCCGGCCAGAGGCCTGGGCGCGCCACCAAGATCAGCCCCGCCAGCCGTGCGGCGTGGGCGGTGGCCGCGCTTGTGTCGCCCAGAGTTGTAAAGTGGCGCAGCTCCGGGCGGAAATACGTCGTCAGGATCTGCAGGTCGTCGATCGGCTCGCCGGGGAGCGTACCGTCATGCGCGAGATTGCCTCCTTCGAACACGACGTCTGGTTTTACAGGCCACTGCCGGTCCCAGACGACAGAAGTCCTGCTGCGCGGCGAGAGCTCGCCGGCAGGCGCGATCGGCGCGTAGCGAGCGAAGTCAGGATCGATGATGTCCACTTTCTCGGTGTAGGCACCCACCGTCAGTGCATTCCACGCCTGCGCCGGATCATCGACCGCCTCTAGATCGTTGCGTGTGAGGTGATCAGCCGGCATCAGATCCTCGGCGAGATTTCCCGCCGACAGAATGATCAGGCGCCGCTGATCCTCTTCAAAACAAAGTTGGTCCACGGCCGCTGACCACGATGTCGGTCGGCCGCGCGCAGGATTTGCGCTGGTGACCGCCATGGCAATGGCTCGGCGGCGAGCTGGCGCCTGAATTTCGGCACGAGCAATTGCCTCTCCGGTGATCGCGCCATAGAGCTCGGGATCGTTCGCTTCGTCCTCGGGCGGCAAAATGCGAACGCTCTCGAGGCGGTAAGGCAAGGCAATTGGATCGTTTCCGACGAGGACGGGGACAAGGTCACCATAGAGCCCGACACCGGCCATCCGCGTCCCGTGACCTTGCCACACCGGGGTGTCGTCGCTGCCCCAGCCGGGCTTGATTGTGTGGCAATCTTCCACGGCAAGCGCAGGTTCGATCAAGGGGTGAGTTTGACGCACACCGCTGTCGAGAAAACAGACAGCGACATCATTGCCCGGCGGCGTCACGCGGTCGAGCAGTTCATCACTCCAATCGCGCTGCTCTGCTCCCCCAAGGCCCATGAAGAAAGATGGTGTATCCTTCGCGCGCCGCAACTCGGCCACAACGTCGCTGTGAGCCACGAGCCGGTCCAGCGTTGCTACGGTCGCGAGCGCAAGCATGACCTCTCGCTCGGGAAATTTAACCGCATGTGCGCGCAACGTAAGATTCAGCGCTTGGGCGATGCGCTCGAAATTCTCCCGACGACCTTTGCGCAGCCAAATCTCCCACCAGACCTGTTCATTCGGCTGCTGCGGAAAAAGCCCATCATCGTCGGTGTATAGCGAACGTGCCGTAGCCAGCCGTATTGTGTCAATCCGCGACACCAACGGCTCATTCCGCGGCCTTCCCTTCTTGGTATCAGAGTCGCGATAGGCCTCGACCTTTCGCAGATAGTAGTTCTCGGCCTGTTGCGGCACGAACACCGAAGCGCGTAGCGGCTCACCTTCTCTTACCGGTTCATGGACCGCGACAACCTCCATCTTTTGCCGTCGATCGGCCAATTGATCCAGGGCGATGCGCTCGCGCGCCGGCAGTTCGATATCGAGGTAAGACCCTGGAAGCCCTACGGCTAGGTTGAGATCGCGAGCGGCGATCTGTACTCGAGCCGCGTGAATGGCATGTCCGATAGCCTGGACCAACGCCGCGGCATGGCCTGCGCGATCGCGTTCAGGTACCGCGGGCGGTTCGATCTTCTGTTTGGGCCTCCGATACGGCTCTCTAACACCATTGCGCGAAGATGAATGTGGGGTCTATCCCGAGGAAAATCGTCTGCCATTACAACCTGTACTGTCGTTAATCAGACAGCGAGGCCCGCCGGCGTTCCATCAGCGCTTGAATGAGCGCCTCTGATGTTATCCGTTTCCCGCCCCGCAAGAGTATCGCTTTAGCCGCGTCGTCCGCAGCTCTCACAATTTCCGCCTGAGATAAATTATGCGCCTGCTCGACGGGCTGCCTCCAGGCGATGCCGCGCGTGTCAAAACGGTCGAGGCGCGCCTGCAGCAAGGCTTCAGTCAGGACCGAATCGGGCAACGCGTATTCAATGACATCGTCAAAGCGACGGAAGAGCGCCCTATCCAACAGCTCGGGATGGTTGGTTGCAGCGACGACGAGGCCGTAGCTTTCATCCTGCTCCAGGAATTGCAGGAAGGAGTTCAAGACACGGCGAATTTCGCCGACGTCCTGGCGCTCGCCACGCCGGGCGCCGATGGCGTCGAATTCGTCGAAAAAGTAGACCCCGCGTGTTGCCTGCATAGCGTCGAAGACGAGCCGTAGCTTTCCAGCCGTCTCGCCCATGAATTTCGTGATTAGGCCATCCAGGACGACGGTGAACAATGGGAGATGGAGCTCGCCGGCCAAGGCGGCCGCCGTCATCGTCTTGCCCGAGCCAGGCGGCCCCACCAGCAGCAGTTTGCGACGTGGTTTCAGACCGTGCTCACGCAGACTTTGCTGCTGCCGCTGCTCGCTCAGCACACGTTCAAGTCGTTGGCGCAATTCGTCCGGGAGAACCATGTCGGTCAGACGCAGGTCCGGATAACCGGCGTGCAGCAACCCGGCCAATTCGCCTTTCGGCTGAACCAGTGGAACCGGCCGTGCCGTCTTGGTCATTGCAGTGTCGGCTATCTTGGCCTGGTCAATCAGCTCTTTGAGTTCCTGCGCCAGCTTGCCATGTCCCTGCCGTGCCTCATGCGCGGCAAGCTGCATTGCGGTGGCGAGGAAACGCTCACCATCGCCGGCAATGTGGCTCTTCAGCAAACTGACAATATGGCGAGCGGTCGACATGGTCTTCAGTCTAATCCAATCAACGCCGGTCTGGTTGCGTTTGCCAGCGTTGTCCACCTTAACGTTTTGACAACTGATTGTATCCGGAATTCGTGTCTATTCCATTGCGATTCCTCAGAAGTCTCGACCCGCAGGCCGGTTTCTGTAGCATTTCCGGCAGCTCGCTGCCAACGGTGGGTATCTCGCTCCCTACTCTCCCGGTCCCGTTCCGCGGCGCTCCGAAATCGTGGGCGTACCGGGCTCGAACCCCTCCTAGAAATCAGCGGCTTTATCAATGGAATACCTGCAAACCGAGACGATGAAGGTCCTTTGATGCGATTGAGGTATTCCCGGGCGAGCAAACTGTTTCTTGGCTACCATCAGGCCATCATTTGACGATCACAGACGTCGTTTTCAGCGTTGGTGAATATGATCGTATCCAGTCGAGCGACACAAAATTGAACAGCGCAGCGAGCGCATAGAGTGCCAGTAGTGCCGGGAACACTCCATCGACGAAAAAGATACGAAAGCGATAGGTCCACGCAACACGGAGGCTGGACACCCGATGCCATAGCTCGTTTGCCTTGATACGCCACCAAAACGTTCTCGTAGTCTGGGCAATAAGATCGTCAATGTTCTCAAATAAGGCCGGATCGTCGGCTCGCACGAGCGTGCTGTAAGAGTTACCTTTAGTCTGAGAGATCTCAACCACAACCAATCTTGGTCGGCCTCCAAAAATTTGTGTCGGACGTACCGACTTCGTAACTTCTGGAGGCCCTGACATCGCCGTAGCTAGACTTTGGCCTGTCGCAAGAATGCCCTCAATCCGTTCAGCAACGATGTGATTGAGCTTCGAGTTATAGCGTGTAGGCGCCTCACGACTTTGTTTCGCGTGTTCTTGCTGGTGCTTCGTTACTTCGAGATTTCGAACGTCGATGTAGAAATAAAGTAGGAATGTAACGAAGAAATACAACAGCGCCCCAGCCAGTAGAAAGCCCAGCGCGCCCGGATCGAAGTTTATTGACAGACCGCCGAGGGGAATTTTCTCGACGGTTACATTGAATGCCTTGATCGTAATGATCGCGACCGACACCAGCAGCAAATTGCGCTTGGCGTCGCGGGTGGACTTCTCCAATGGGTCTGTGGCCATAACCCCAGGTAGCACGATTCCCCGACCACCAACTAGCCCATGGTCTTCCGCAGGAACGTGTTAAAGGCACTTGTACCCGGAAATAGTCTCCACGCCCGGACGGGAATGATTCTGCGGGACCACCGGCCGGAAATAGAACTGCCCACCGAATTATGTCATGGTTTGTGCGGGACCAGGGAGGGATGCCGTGACTATCAAGGAATTGAACATTGAAGAGCCTGAACCTAAGCAGCGCGATATTTTCGTTAACGAGTCAAGCAAGCGATTTGATGACCATATCGCTCGTGTCGACGACACGATTCTAAAGAATCCTGAAAGCGCAAATAGCTGTCGAGCGTTGCATGATTTCGATTTTAGACGCGCGAGGCAAAGACCCAAAGCACTATTACTACACTTCCGACAAGATCAAGGAATGTAAGAAAATTGAACCGCCTATCGTTGGCAAAGAGATTTGGGACCTCTTTGAGAAGTGCTGTAAAGTTCGCAATGAGCTCGTTCACTCGCTCGACGAGGCCCTAGTAAAGGAAAAGAGCGATATCGTACGCGAAGCATACCTTGCCCTCACGGAGAGTGAGGTTCACAAGCAAAGCATTCGTGACATGAACGACATGCAGCTCGTGACAAGCGCCTTTTATTACTGCGGCATGAACCTCATACTCGCTGACGACAATAAAGCGGCTAGCTCGGAATGTAACTCTCCGTGATTTACATGCGGGCCGGTCAAGGCCAACCTAGGAGAGTGTGCCGCACTTCGATATCGTGCCCCGCCGCGCACTGATGTATTGTGAAGAACCGAATGGGCTTCCCGGCTTTTGCCGGAGGATGGTCGGCTGATTTTAGGCTGATGAACTTGGAGCGCTGAAGTGCCTTCTTGAGCCGCTCATGCGCGAATATAACTTGGGCATCCATTACATACCCAATCATCATTGCAAGCGGCAGGCCATTGGAATATTGGCCAGTGACGAAACGGGTCAGGCCATCGCGAACGTATTCATGTGCGAGCGCACGTGTCTTCTTTTTGTATGGTACGTTTAGACGTTTGCACTCGCAGGCAAGATAGACGTCCTCGTCATCGCCAATAGTTAGCACGAAGTCGATCTTGCTGCCGACCTGCAACAATTGCTGGGCGTTTTGCGCCAGCAGCGGATATTGCGGTACGATGCGCCCTGGAAAGGCTTTGGTGCGGATCAGCGCGTTGACAAGATGGTTAGTGATGAAATCCTCGTGCGTCATCGCACCTTTGGCGGCCTGCAAGGGAGTAATGCAGGTCGGCCATGCTGTTTCCACCGCCGCAGCCACGCGATCTTCCAAACTGATGAAATGAGGAAGCCAATCCTCCGGATCACCCGTGAGCATGCTTGGTAACCTTGCTGGCTTGACGGGCCACAGCAGCGCTAAGCTCCGCTGCGATCTGTTCGGCGTCGGCCAGGGCTGTCGCGCGCAGCCAATGACGGACCTGCATTGGCTTGACGAGATACATGTCGCTACCGATCACGAACCGCAGATCAGGGACAAGCTGCACGTTTCCGGGCAAACGCACTGGTAAATGGTTGGCGATGCTAACCAGGAAGGGGTCAAGCTCGGAGGCGTTGCTCTCGGCATAGGCCGAGGATAATCCCGACGCGGCCCCAAGCGTCAGCTTAAGAATAGCGATGTCATTGGAGCGTGCAGCGAGTGCGGCCGACAGGCGCATATTGAACCACGGCTTAAGCGCTTCGCAGAGCGTCGCAGCATAAGCGCTCCGCTGCTCTGCCCGGCTTGTGTCCCAAATGACCTGAAGGCCAGCATTGCGACGGGGCTGAATGGCTGGAAGGATATATCGGGTTGTATCCTGAATCAGAGCAGCTTCGGCGGCATCGAGGCCATAGTAATCACAGACGAGCGGGTCGATCTCGTCGAGCGCGTTACTCTGAGTTTGTAAGAGCCGCGATGCTTCCTTTATTTCGCGGTCCATCAATGCGACGATCCGCTCAGCAGCTTGCGTAGCGCGCGCTGGATCGGGCATCGCTTCGGGCTTTGCGAATGGCAGCTTCAGCAATTCGTTCTGATGAATTTTCGCGCGATCGGTGCCAAAATTCGCCGTCTCATGAAAGTAGAACCACGCTGCGAGACTGCTGTTCAAAACGGCGGTGAGAAGCTTTGCGGTCTTGCGCTCGACGAGCGGAAAGACGACCGCTTGGAGCGAGTCCTCGAAGCACAAGCCCTGTTCTGTGTAGGCAGCGCGCAGGCGCGGCGATGATCGCTCAAGGCCTTGCGGAATGAGGATGTGCGGGCCGCCAAAGCCCGCAGTGAAACCAGCACGACGCACCGTACTGGTCCGCCACGGCTTCGCATCGACACGCGGAAGCGCGATCGGCTGAAAATCCTTTGCTGCAAAATAGGGAAACTGGCGCACAGCAGCCGACGAGGTGGTGGTACCCTTTGTTGTATCGTGTGCGGGCTGAAATCCCTGTCCAATGCCCCAGGATTTTGTACGGCTGAAATCCTTGCCGGCAGCCTTACTTTCGACGATGAACGACGACAGCGGCGACAGCGTCTTGACGTATTGCAGCAGGCGTTCGTCCGGGCTCCGCGCCCAAAGCTTGCGCTTGAACACCGCAGGATCGCCTTTGACTTGGTCCGAACGTAAGTGCGCTCGGTCGGCGCGGCTCAGCGTCATGGTGCGCTTGAGCCGCAAATTGAGGTCCGCTTTGGGGACCCAGTATTCGAAGCGGTATGGGTGTTCCTCTTCCGCCTGCGGACGATAAAGCGCAAGCGCCGTCGGCCTGTTGGCGCGGTCGAAGAGCTGAAAGCACAAATCGGAGAGGTTGACGATCCGGTACACCCGGGCCTTCTGAAAAAATAGTTCAAGCGCCTTCAGACTACCGACATTGTGCAGCGTTCCCATGGCGGGCAGCAGCAGTGCGACCAGACCGTCGGTCCTGACCACGCGCAGGGACTTCCAAATGAAGCACCACGCAATGTCTTTCGCTGGATGTGGCAGCTTTTGTGCGTCGGCCCAAGCCTGCGCCGTCGTCTCCTGCCCTGCACGCCCCTTCCAAGGAGGATTGCCAACCACCGCATCGTAACGTCGGTCGTCCGAGCTGCTGAAAAAGTCCTCGCAGCGCAGTGTGTGGCCAAATAGCGTCGGTAGCAGTTTCCCCTTTTCGATCAGCGCATCGAGATCACGCGGATTGGAGTGTTCCAGCAGCGCGATATAGAGCGAGAAAGTGGCGACTCGCACCGCGGCAGCGCTGATATCCGCGCCGTGCAGTCGCCGCGCGATGGCAGACAGTTCTTTCCATGTCGCAAAACGCTTATCGGTCGCGCGACAATGCGCAGCGACCAGCCTCTGGAACAGTCGGACGAGAAAAATTCCCGAACCACATGCCGGATCGAACAATACACCTTTCTTCCGTTGTGGGTCCGTCAGCTCATCCCATACTTGGTTGACGGCAAAGTCGGCCAGAAACATCGGCGTATAGTAGGCGCCATCGGCGTTCTTCTGTTCGCGCTCCTCGTTGAGAAAACGGTCATAAACCGCGCTGATCAAGGCGATCGGCATGAATTCGAAATCATAGCCAAGAAAACGCATCTGACCGGTGGCCATCTCCACCTTGCCATGGCGGAAGTCGGCGAGCACCCGAAGATGCGCGGGCTTCACCTTCGGCGGCTTCGTCTTACCGAGTTCGAACGCACACGGCGCGAGAAAGACATCGCCGTTGAACGCGTCTTTCAACCAAGCGAAGAGCGCCTCGAACGGCGCGGTGGAGCGGCAGGTCAGAACTTGCTCGAAATTGGAACAGGTCTTGTCGGAGATAGCTTCGAAGCGCTCGGCGCGAACGATTTTGCGGTCTTCCAAGTACGCAACGAACATTGACTGCATCAGAAGCGCCTGCGCGCCGTCGGCTCCGAGATCGCCCTTGAGCGCGCTAAACGCCGCAATCAGGTTCTTCAGTAGAACCGTGTCGACACGCTGCGCCGGATCGAAATGGGAGTCGTGTGCGAGCCAAAACCGACCGGACTCCGCCGAGTCAACAAGCTCTCGCAGCTTAAGCGCGTCGGCTACTAGCCGCAGTGTCTCGATCAGGCGCGGATCGCTCTTTTGGTTGGGGTCGCGCGCGAAGGGACGGTGGACGAGCGAAAACGCAAGAAGCTCATCCTCGCGGACGACGAGTAGAAGACTCATCAACCCCTGATTCCACAGGATACGGTGAACGTGGTCGACCCGCTCCGGAGCTGGGGTATCTTCTCGCAAGAAGCCGATGGTTGGCACGCCCTCGATACAGAACACGCCTGCAAGGCTGAGATCGGTCAGCGCGAAGCGGATCGCTTCGGCATGCGGACCCGGCGCGATGTCAGCGCCTGGTTCGTAGAATTCAGGCGTCTGCCGGCGCGAAAGCGCCAGCGCCTCCTTCCATTGGAGCGACAGACCCGGGTTCACGGCGATGGACTTTCAGCAAGGGTTGATCCGACCATGGCCGCCAGGACGACGACAACGGCCAGAGTAAAAAAGCTAAACCTACAAAAGGAACAAATCAAGAACAA
Organism: Bradyrhizobium sp. IAR9; assembly: GCF_013408065.1. Taxonomy (NCBI): domain Bacteria; kingdom Pseudomonadati; phylum Pseudomonadota; class Alphaproteobacteria; order Hyphomicrobiales; family Nitrobacteraceae; genus Bradyrhizobium; species Bradyrhizobium sp. IAR9. Next base: position 19,979 of record NZ_JACBZW010000011.1, on the reverse strand, counting down.
TCCAATGGCTGGGGTGCCGGACAGTGCATTGTCACGATTAATTATTCGTAAACCATAATCGCGCCCTTGGAGCCGAGGACCGGCGTGACGCCAAAGATTATCTAAACCGGCGGAGCTACAACAATGGCCCAAAAGACCCCGTCTATCGTGGCAGAGCTGGGCGCCGACGCCGATCCGTTCATGCTGCACCTCTATGCCGCTCTGGCCCGGAGTTCCGATCAGATCAAGATCGAACTAGCTGATCAGGCTCGTTATGGCCTGCGGCGCGCCAATGAAGGCGTAAGGATTGAGGAACTGGCGGCGCCAAAACAAGTTTCGATCCACTTGTCCAAGCGCGGCTTCGTCACAAACCGCCGACCAGCGATCCTTGATGGTCTTGATTTGATGCACGACAATCGCGACGGCATCCGCCTCGTTGAGAAGAAACGATGGCGCGCCTTTCAGGCAGAGCGCAATCTGACTGTGTCGATCGTGGCCCAATATAAGCATCGCTTGCGTCGCCTCGCCGCCCGTGCGGCTTTGCGGACAAATATCATAGGCAGGTGTGAGCGTCAGATTCGTGCCGTCCCAGAAGGCTGCGTGATTTCGGGCATGGTCATCCGTGTTGCCGCAGAGCACGTTGAAGACAATGCGCGAAAACAACTCCCGTAGCGTCTCCTTGGGTTCCGTAAAACGGTGGCGGATGGTCGTGGCGAGCTGTTCGTAGCTGGCGTAACGGGCCATCATTTCGTCCAGCTCAAGCAATGTTAGGGCGGATACCATGGCCTTGCGGTACCATCCGCCGGTAGCCTTCGCACGATCGAAGCGCTCGATAAGGAGGATGTCCTTGCCCGCCACGCGTTGAAGGCTCACAGGCGCGACGCGAAGCCCGGCCGCCGCGGCCAGGCGCATTGCGATGAATTCCGCCTTCACCACGCTATAGAGGTCGGTTTGCGAAGAAAACTTCGCGATGAATTTCTTGTCATCGGAGTTAATCGTCGCTTTCGGGCGCGCCCCGCCAATGGAGCTACCGTGGAAAAGAGCCCGGTCGAGCTCGGGCGTCAGCGGCGTTCCTTGTTCGACGAGCGCCGCCGCATTGAAGAGCTCATCGAGAGAGGCGCCCTCGCCTTCACGCGCGACATAGGCTGAGGGCGAGGGTTGAAAATCGAGCGCGCCGATGCGATCCGACCCTGACTCGAGGAGAAAGGTCAGCTCATCAAGGCTGCCCGCGTCAATTTCCTTTCCGCGGGCGCCGAACTTCCGATTGAGGATCACGCGCCGGCCCCAGGCGTCGGGAGCGCCGTCGCGAATACAGTTCGGCATGTTCAGACCCGCAAGAAGCGGAAGGATTCCGCTCCGCAGCGGCAATTCGGGCTGGTAAAGCGCAATGGCGTCCTTGCGCTCGATATAGCTCCGTCCATAGTTGAACAGGAGCTGTTCGCCACGCGCCGACAGAAGGCCTGCAACAACCGGTTTCGTCTGGCCCGGTAGCCAAGTCCAGACATAGGCCTCAGTGAATTTGGGATCAGAAGTCATCCTTGACCTCTTCACCCCGCCGGGCACGAATGGATTTAGGCAGAAGCGTCATGACTTCGCGATTGCTTTCGATCGCCTGAGACATTGTCGCCTGCTCGACGTCGAACAGCCTGACGCCGACAATCGCAGCGACCTCAAAGACAGCGCCGATGGTGGATCGCGGGTCGCCTGCCTCTATGCGCCGCAGCAGCCCGCGCGAGATCCCTGCCCGCTCCGCGACGTTGAGGGTGCTCATCTTCCGTTCGATGCGGGCCTTGCGCAGGAGCTGCCCAAGCAGCACCGCAGCATCGGCTGCATAGGCAGAAATGGGATGATGGATCTTAGCCATGGTTCATAAATAGATCGTCACACCCTTCGTGGATCATATATAGACCAAGGCCGCAAAAGTTTCAACTGGGCTGATGCATAAAAAGATCAGATCGGCCCTTATGGTCCATTAATGGACCGTCCTTCAGAGAAACTGGGAATTATCAAGGAGCTGGCGAGGACGCCCTTAATCCCAGATCTCGCCTCGTCCAAGCTTCCCACAGGAGATTTCGCATCTAAAAGCGCGGCAGATTGCGGAATCGACCTCGGGAACATAGCATGAACGCAAGCGATTGAAAAACGTTCATGGCAGACACATCCGGCGACTTTGAAATTGAGCCTGAGTTCGAACCGGGACCGAGCCGCATGTGGCTTGTCGAACTCGCCTTCTGGCGCCCTTCAACGCTGGCCGACGATGAAATGGAATCCTGCTTTCCGGACCGAGATGGAAGATGGAGCAGCCAAACCAAGGCTGCCGTTCTCAGACATGGTGCGAAGGGTCTCGACCTCAATCAGAATTGGGCTCTTGTCGAACAGAATTGGTTCTGTCCCGTTTGCCGGCGCAGCAAAGTCGATATCTTCCGCCTTTCCAGTCGCGGTATTCTGCTCGCCAATTTGGAAGAGCATCACGATCAACCTGCGGGACTACGTGGGGCGTCGAGGGCGCACGTTGTTCGGGGACCGCTGGACCGTAGATCTTCCGCCAGGATGTGGAGAAATAGCCGATACTGTCGAACACTTGGTATCCAGCTTCCCTCGCGAGCTCGTCTGCTCGGAATGTAACGCCGCCGACGGCAAGGCAAAGCTCATGATGAAGGGCGCCATTCCGGCGTATTTCAGCTTTTCGCCCGCCGAAATTCGCACGTTTATCGAGCCGGTTGCGAACGCGGACCACCGGGTCCTCGAGGACCGCGTTGAGAAGGCCTGGGAAGCCTGCGCGCCCTCGCTAAATGCACGTATCGCTTTGATCGATCAAACGTTGAACATGATTCATTCCGGCGCGCTCTACCGGGAAAGAGGCACATCGTCCTTCCGGATGTCTCAACGTCAATTCGAACCGCAATTCCAACTTTACAAGGCTTTTCTTCGGGAAGCCGATCGTGATGAACGCGGTCGGGAGCTGACGCGAACGATGGCCGAATTCGTTGCACGCTCGGTTCAAAAACACTCGCCCGTCCTGCCCCCGCGACCGCGGCGCGAGGCTCATGCAGGCGCGGCCCCGACGGACAACGAGTATGCAGCCTATTGCGATGTCGTCTCGCCCCGGCGCTGGCGTGAGGCTAGTGAAGATTGGGCATGCCCCGTTTGCGGTCGAGGAAAACGGGCGCTCATTCGAAAATCGGGTAGTGGAAAATGGGCGGGCGGGATTCGGGAGCTGGTCGAACCCATTGAGGAAACGGACGCGATTGCGGTAAAACATCGGCGGCGAACTCTGCCCGGGTTCTCGCATGCCTTCATCATGAAAGGATCCCAATCGGTGCACATCTGCTCGGATTGCGCCGACATCATCCCGCGGATCAAGTCGCGGCGTCGTGATTTGACCGACATTTACTTAAAGCTGGATGACCTGCGATCGTGCATTCAAACCGCGACGGCGCATCTACCGCATGAAGTGGATTGGGAAGAGGTCGCGCGCCGTGCACAGTCGAATCAAGCCATCGCATCAGCCTGGGATGCTTATTGGAAGCATCGATACCTCACGTCCCGCCTTCGCCATATCTTCCGGGTCTTCGCGAAGGAAGGCGGCGAGGCGCGCGGGCTTGAAGAGGCAGCCGAAGAGCTGATGTTCGTTGCAGAGATTGACGAGAAATCCGAGGCCCTCCATCTGATCCGATGGTTCCTTCAGGAGGATGAGCATTTCGGTGGTGAGGAAGCGCGCCGCAAAGCCGAATATCATGCGCGGAAAGCAAGCTGAACTTAGCGGGAGCGCTGGAAAGAGTTGTCCATGCCGTCAAGGAGGATTGCGTGAGCCTGAATGATCCATCTCAGATTTTTTATGTTGCGAATGTGCGTGTGCCAGGCGGCGGAAACAACATCTCGCTGGACGAGGCCGATCTAGAGCGGTACCGCACCGATCCCGACGGCTTTGCTGCCGAGCAGTTTGGTCTGTCGAAGATCGAATATATTGAATGGGTGGAGGTAGACGGTACGCCTCTTTGCTCACATCGGACGAAAGGGGGCGATCTTTGTCGCAATGCAACGAGCCGCTCGCAACAATCCGCCCGCGCTTGGAAGGAAGCGCATCGAAAATTCCAATGCTCCTCTCACCGAGCCTGAGTCTACATGATGCGCCCGCATGCTTAGGGTGATAAGGGACTCACATCGTTAACCGCGAGTAGCCGATTATTCGGCAACTCGCGCGGCGCGCGCGATCATCCTGGGCGTTGGTTCGATCCTGCGCGCGCGCAGCCTATTCCGCCAAATTATCCGGTGCGAAACTACAGGTGCATTTCAGCCGCAACCGGCTTCCGAGCGTGTTTTCCAGTTCAGCTGGGCGATCGCCTGACTACTGCTGACAGCCAATCGCCACACCGGCAAGCGGAAGAGAGAGCAAAATGGCCGGCAATACGTGTCAGTCGTCTTTGTTTTCGATCAAAGGCATTTCCAAAGCAGGTATTTCCTGCAGTGCGCGCCCTGCTATGCCTTGAAGGTCGCCATACATTCCGACCGTCGAGTCGATGACACCTTGAATCTGCGCTTCACGCTTAGCCCAAAGACGCGTGGTCGTCTTCCGTTCGCGATTTAGGTCCTCTTGCATTTCAGAGAACCGCTCAACGATGGCTTCGACGCGATGGCGGAACCGGGGGCCAGTCAGATACTGGTACACGAGCTCCGTTTTGGTTTGCTGCCCATCCTGAGACAATCGGGCGGCAGCGAGCTCGATCAAGGATTGACGTAGTACAGCGGCCACGGGGAGCACAAACCGAGGATGCGCAACCCAAATGCCCTCCATCAATTCGAAGCTCTCAACTCCCTTCGGCAAGACCTCAGATATGAGTAGCGCCAGCTCCGCCTTCGCGGATCGCCGATCTCCGCGCAGCTTTGGCAGCCAGGAATCACTCCAATTCTTGGTTCGTTTTGTCTCCCATAAAATTGCGCCGCAGGCCTGCCCCATCGGGCCGACCACGCGTTGTAACAAGTCACCCCCGAACTCGCCTTTAGCGACGGGCTCGAGCACATCAAGCGGAAATCGCCCTCCTAAGAGAGCCTCTAGCTGCAATTCGAGGACCTCGCCCTGCAACTGTTGTGACCCCTGCTCGGCTTTGCGCCTCAACTCCTCAATCTGCCGCTGCATCGACAGGATCTGTTCTTCCTTCTCAGACACCTTCAACCGAAGACCGTCTTCGGCGTCTTTTTTGGCTTGCTCGCGAATAGCGCCAAGTGCTTCCTGAACTCGCTTCTCGACAGAGAGCTCGAGTTCGCGCTTGGCGTCGTCAAGCTCGCGCCGCTTGCGCAACAACTCGACCTGAGCGGCCTGCGCCTCGGCTAACCTTGTATCTCGTTGGGCGAGCACATCTTTGAGCTCTGCTATTTCCTTTGCCTGAGCTTCAATATCCATTGTCAAAGCCAGTTTGGCCTTGCGCGCCTCGTCCTGCACAATCGCTTGGCGCTGGATCTGCAGCTTTTCTGCAACCAAGCTGTCGACGCTTTCCTGCGCCTGCTTGACCGCTGCCTGTTCGGCGCGAAGTTCCGCCTCGCGCTTAGACAGCGCGGCGTCCTTGTCGGCAATTTTCTGCTCATACTCACGTCTCGTTGCTGCGATCAGAGGCGCGGCCAGCGATTCGGTAAGCTTGATTTCAGTACGACAGCTGGGACAGGTTATCGTGGCATCGAGAGTCATGCGCGCTCGGACGGATAATTATCCCTAATGTTGGCATTAAAGTAGACGCCATGAGAATTCGCCGCCATCAGCCGCTCGTATTCAAATGCTGGGACATTGTAGTAGCGATACACACCGGTCTTGAACTCGACCTCAAGGGTCGAACTATCTTCATCATAGCCCACAGAAATCAGATTGGTCGAATTTACAGGTTGGCGCTCCATTATCTACTTTCCTTTTTTTCCATTCTTCCATTTTGGATTCTGCGCGCGCCAGGGGCCGCTGAGATTCACGTAGTCTTCTTTTACTCTCGGCTTGGCCCAGGCCTGCGCAACTCGCGGATCTTCGCTGCTTGGCCTGGCATCTTCAGGCGGCAATGTTATGCGGCAACGGATTGGTAGCTTCGCCGCCTCTCCGGCAATGATGGCTTCACCGGTTCGCAGAACGGGCAAGCTATCCATAAGGCCGCTGAGGCTATCAGGCAGGGCGGATTGAACTTTGTTGCGATCGCCTGTGTTGGAGAGCCGCAGGGCAATAAAGGTCCCACATTGAGAAAGGATGGTGTCGTCGATCTCTGACGGCCGTTGACTGACAATCATGGCGCCGACACCAAACTTGCGTCCCTCTTTGACGATACGCTGAACCATCGCCTTCGCAGGACCATCGGCATCCTTGCCGAGATATCGGTGCGCCTCCTCCATGACGACGAGTAAAGGTCGCTGACGGCCGCCTTCAGGGGTTTCTCGTCCCCAAAATAGCGCTTCATACAGAATATTGAGAATTCCGCCGACAAGGTGATGAAGGACACCGCTTGGTATGCCCGAGAGGTCAAGAATGCTGATCGGCTTCTCCGCGCCAAGCCAGCTTTCTAGTAGCTCTGGTAGGTCCTTCTTTGCTTGATCGCTAAGAGCGGGCTCCCAGTCTCCGGGATGAAGCATGAAGTCGTACTGACGATCGAGCAATCTCGATTTCATTTGATCGAGCTGCCGCCGAATTGAAAGGACACCTGTTTTGTTGGCGAAGGGCGTCGTATTACCTGGACCCGGCAAGGGATAGATCGGAGCGGTCAGCTTCTCTGCGTCACCCGCCTTCTGCATTGCAGAGTTAACTTGCGTGTTCTCCTTCCACGTCTTTATTTCCGGGTCTATCAGATCAAACCACAGCTGCTTCAAACTGAACGGAACCGGGGTATCGAACGTAAGCGAGTTGACGTCGATGCCGTCAAACTTTCCATCCTTGGCCAGTTGCAGTTTTTTCGCAAAAATTTTGTCCGTAATGGCGGTAAAGGCAGGGTCACTGAGCTTTCCCATCATAAAGGCCAGCAACTCAGTCGTGTCCGTGGCCCAGTACGGAATGAGTAACGGTTTTTCGTCGTCGGATGGGGAGACACGAAAGACATGCGCGACGTTTTTCAGCGCAGTCGCATACTCCCCATGAATATCGAGGAGCAGAATCCGCGTGCTTGGAAAGCCGCTCTTGCCGCTCGGCGAATTGACGATGGCACGCAGAAGACTCGCGATTGTTGTCGATTTTCCGGAGCCGGTCGACCCAAGCACGGCGCTGTGTCGGGTCACAAGACGATCTAAGTCGATGCGAACTGGGATGCTCTCAGCTCCTGCGAGCCTACCGATGACGACTTGGCCCATTTCGGCCGCACCATAGATCTTCGCGAGATCATCCTCGGTGACGAGATGCACCTCATCGTTGATCGCCGGGTACTGGCTGATACCTCGTTCGAAAGCCGTATCGACAATTTCGCCCACGAGCTGGATCGTCGTCCATCGTTCTCCGCGCGAGTTCAAGTTCTGCGCGGCCTCCGGTGTCGCTGTCGCACCGACCTCTGCGATGATGCCGTAGAGATCATGGTAGCCTTGCGGGATCCGAACGAAACTACCGACTTGGCCAACGCGATAGCTGCGTCCACCAATGATGGCTATGCCGGATGCCACGCCCTCGAACTGACGGACGCTGATGGTCGCGCCCGAGACCGCGCCAACATGCCCAAGTAGGGTCGGTGCAATCATGCGGTCGCTCCGCTCGCTATTGCCGGAGCAGCAGCGCCGCCAGGTACGATTGCAGCGGGCGTGGCAGTGAGAGCTTGCATCGAACGTGATGCTGCGAAGAACCGGCCGAAGGCCTCAATCGCGCCCAACGTAAAGCGAGCCGGCCCACCCGAGGCCGGAGCCGACCAATAGGTTGCTCTAATCGGTCCCCAGTCTTTGCTGGGAAGTTCGGTCGAGACCTGCCAAGGCCCCTCGATGCCGTTTACCACCGCCTTGTCGGGAGCATAGACGCTCAGATTGGGACGGCGCCTTGCTAGGTCGCAAGCGGCAACCTCATCGGCAAGGGACTTATACTGAAAGGCGAAGACGCTTGCCGATGGATTGGCCGCCAGACCTTCATCTATACGAGCTGATACATGCGCATCCGCGTAGGAAAACCCAATTGAAATGAGGAGGGTGTCGGGGGTCGCCAAGAAAGCGCGCAAACGATCAAACAACGCTGCATAAGGCGCTTTTTGAGTCTGATCGTACTTGAGATGCTCTGGAAAGACCAAATGGGTCGCCGCGTTACTGCCGGTTCGGATCACTTCGTCCTTGCCGCTCGCCTTCCAGCCGAGAGAACCATGCAGCTTCCAAAGTCTTGTCCACCGCGGCGGAAGGTCATTCCCGGCGACAGATACGGGATCGAAAAACGGCTCTCGTCCACCCGTAAACCCGTCGAAATAAGGGGCACGAACAGCCTCAAAGGCCTCCTCGAAAAGCAGATCGTAGTTCGTGGTGAATATCTCAACGGGATGATCACGAGAAATCCCCGTGATCCAGTTGACGAGGTCACTGTAGGCGCTTCCGTTCGTCGGAAGCCGCACATTCACGATTTTTCCGATTTCGGCGCAGATGTCCTCGCCAAAGGCTTTGAAGCCGTCGCCATCGAGGCCATGTATCTTTGACTTTCCGATGACTTTGCTAAGAGAGCGGATCCGCGACAGAATCGTCTCAATGTCTTGCTTGTCCAACTCAGCCTTGAGTGAGCTAATTTGGCTGCCATATTTCGGCGTCAGCGTATCAAGAACGAGCTTCGTGAGCCCTTCGACGGCGGGAATGAGAGGGTAGCTACCGTCATCCTTGGCGGTGCCCGCCCCTGCGCCCGCGCCGACTAACAGGCCGATGCGTTTTCTTCCCTGCGCGACAATAGTCCGCAACGCGGCCATGTATTGGTCTGGATTATGTATGCTGATGCTCAAAGCGGCTCCCGTCGTACAATTTCCACGAGTATTCTATTTCCGAGCCCCTGATATCACGCAACCGATTTTGAGCTGATGACGTGTGGATAATCTCTCGCGAAAAAGTGCGATAATTCACCCATCGACTGCCTACGGGCTTTGTTGCGGCGAGTAGCACACATAGGCCTCGCCGAGGATTGCCGGTGCACACCGGCTGCCTTGCCCACTCCACCAAATCGCAGCACGACTGAGAACTTGAGCCTCAGACTAATAAAGGGCTGCCGGTCTTAGACCGGCAGCCAAGTCAAGGGAGGAAACGCCCATGTGGGCAGCGGTAGCGAGACCACCGCAAGGTACCGCCGACAAATCGGCGGATCTCGAAAGATCAAAGCTGGACGAGCCATCTTCGCAGCACATGTAATTCAACCGACGCTGCATTTGAAGAAGAAGTTCTGCACGAAACGTACAAAACTGCGCAACGCGGTGACCGACTTTCCGTTGAACTTTTGGTAGCTGATGATTTTCTGCTGTCCGTCGCATAGAAGCGCCCAACCACCGTTCAGGAAAACAAGCATTCTCCGGCGCCACGACGAGACTCGCGACCTGGCGGTGAACGAGGAGACTTTCGAGTTGTCTTACTGCGAGGATTTTGACCGCTTCTTCGAATTCCCGGAGGTCAGTCACTTCCACTTGCGGCGCGCCATAAGGTTGAGAGCAGCAGCATCCTGCTTGCACCGCTTTGAGCGGTCCGCACCTCGAGCATTATTCGGACTCGCTGCACTGTGCGTGCCGCTATCGACAGAGAGTGTAGTTCTTCGGCGGAGATACAGCGCGGTTCGCAGTCAGGCGGCAAAAGGAACGGGTATTGAGGATGTCTGTTTAGCTAGTCGGGGCCAATGGGCTGAGGTGATGCTCACAAGCAACGTGAGAGTACCTGCATCCTCAAAATCCAAAACCGAGCTGCCGCGACTGTGCTGAATTGAGCTTCACGCCTTCGATCAATTGTCGAAGACGAGATGACTCTTGTTGTGGTTGTAGTCGAGTACGAAACAGTCGATCCCGCAATCGTCTCCGCCATCAGTGATGTACTGGTCCGCCTCGAGAATTGAAATTCCGAACAGCCGGCTAAGGACTAGTCGTTGGAATTTGACGGTTCGAGGCTCGTCGAATTCGCCCGTCGCGGAGAGCTTGCTCTACGGTGGCCAAATCCAAGCGACTGGCTGAGCGTGAACCACCAGAGATCAGTTTCAGAGTTGGCCGACCCATAAGCCCCCTAGCCGACATTCCACGCATAGGCAGCGGATGTCGCCATTTGGTTTGTTGTGCCTTACTGCATTGCTCAGCCTCGAATCAGCAGCCGACAGCGTAACGGAACAAAATCAAACGCGCGTAGCCCAAAAGCGACTTATCCGCGCGAATCTGTTCGCGTTCCTGATGCGTCCAACTGGGGAAGAAGTGATCAGATGAGAGGCGTCGAAGCAGAGGCCTTGTCCGGCTCACTGTGCGTGCTCGTCAAAAAGGTGGCAAACGCTGCGATCGGCGGGAGGGGGAAGCGAAGATCCAGGCTTTGCTGGATAAACATTGAGATTCATTTTGGACGTCTATGTGCTCGAGTGTCCGTACGACGCCGACCCGGACTTCCAACGCCAGATGGCTCGATCTTGTTGAAACTCAGCACGCGAAGGAGACTGTGTCGCGAGTGGCCGAAAATCAAATTGAAGCCGATCGACCGAATGAAGCCGGTGTAGAAGCAAGATAAAGGCGGCCCTTTGGCCGCCTCAATCTGCTGAAGATGCCCGTGTCGAGACCGGCATGCGATCGTCTGAGTCCGCTTCAAAGCGTCTAATGCTCAGCGACCTCGCCGCGAGCCGGTTGCGACTTCACGGCCGAAGGCTCCCCAAGCAAATACATGCATAGCTGAGGCAGCGTCACCCTATATTCATTGGCGAATATAAGTAACCGAGCCCTCAATTCGCGCGGCATTCTGATTACCCAATCATGCTTCTCCGAAGCCGCAGGAGGTTTAGCAGCCACGATCATCTTGCGAACTTCGACCGAGGGCATATCGAACGCCCGTTGGTCCAGGCGCGGAAATTCTCGCTCGATCAACTCAACGCAGAAGGAGTTGAGACTAAGCGCGCTGTCCTTGGATCGGTTCGCGACCTCACGGTGCAATGAGGAAGCCGTACTTAAGCCCACCTGCACGACGGGCGGAGGCGGCTCCTCCTTGGCGAAGGCCATCGGAACGTCACCTTGCTGTCCTATCGAAGCGATGAACGACTTGGCCTTGTGGGCCGAAAGCCCTTTCACAAGCTCATGCGCGTGGAATTGGAAGTCAGCGTAGGCCCCGTCCGGAAACTCACCAATCCCTCTAGGGACCCAACCAGGTGCAATCGAATAGTAGAAAATGTGCGTACCAGATTTTTGATCAAACGAGTAATTCACTTGCTTTAAAAGCAACTCCAGTAGAGCTTCGTGAACCTTTGTTGGGAGTGGTTGCAACCGGGTTTCGTGAACCTTCGTCTCTTTTTGCAACCGTGCTTTCATCTGACAAATTCCGACATGAGGGTGCCCCGCTTTCGTAACTAGACATATCAACTTCTAGCAGAGAATCACGAGGCAATCAACAATTACAGACCATCCAACTCGGCGCTTATATTTTCGTTCCCGACAATGCAAGCTCTTTGCGGACCAAGGAGTAATGCATTGATAATGCACGTCAATTTTCAATCATGGACTGAGTGGGCGCCAACGCCTTGACTCGCCTGGCGTTAACCACATATCAACAGGTATCACTCTCTATCGCGAGGGGTTGCAGTGCTTGCGCTTCACGGTGGCTCAGCGGTTCTAGACCAACCGGGCCCGCATTTCGTGTGGCCAGTTGTAACCGAGCAAACACGCCGAGCGATCAACCGCCAGCTCGATCGAACTGTGTCGATCTATGATCGAAGCGGCATCTTCAAGGAATTCGAGGATGACTTCGCGCATTACCAAGGCGCGCAATACGCGCTGGTGACAAACTCCGGGACATCTGCCCTCTTCGGGATTTACGAGGGACTTAGCCTTGGGCCAGACGATGAAGTCATTTGCGCCGACTACTCGTTTTTCGCTACATCTGGCCCCCTGATCTATTTGGGGGTGCGGCCGGTCTTTTGTGATGTGGACGGCAATGGAAATCTTGATCCTGACGAATTGGCCCTTCTGATCTCGCCTCGAACCAAGGCCGTCATCGCGACGCACATGTGGGGCGTTCCGTGCCAGATGGACAGAATCGGTGAGATCTGCGCTCGCAACGGAATTGCACTGATTGAGGATTGCTCACATGCGCATGGGGCAAGGTTTAAGGGACGCCTCGTTGGCACCTTTGGCATCGCGTCGGCCTGGAGTTTGCAGGCGCAGAAGCTTGTTACGGGAGGTGAAGGCGGCATCCTGACGACAAATGACCGCGAGATCTACGTGCGGGCGCAGTTGCAGGGTCAGTACAATAAAAGGTGCCGCGAAGAGATCGACAAGAACCATCCGCTCTATGGTTATGCTTTGACGGGCTTCGGTCTGAAGCTGCGCGCCCATCCGCTGGCGATTGCGATGGCTGCAGAGCAATTCGGCAACTTGGAGCGATGGATCGCTCAGAAATCCATCTACGCTGCGCGTTTCGACAATGCGCTTCGCGAGTACGAATTCATTTCGATCCCGAAGACAGTGAACACCTCACCTAGCTGGTACGCTTATACGTTCCGTTTTGATCCGGCAGCTGCGGGCATCGAGCGCGAGTTGTTTGTTAAAGCGCTCTATGCAGAGGGTCTTCGGGAAATAGACATTCCGAACTCGATGAGACCTGTGTCGGATCTGCCGCTTTTCTCCGCTCCAGAACAGGCAATGCCACGGCTCCGTCACTTAGCCCCGGTGGAAGGACGAACGAACCGGACCAATCCAAATTCACGCAACTATTGGGGGAGTGCGATCAAACTCCCGGTATGGGCCTTTCCAGAAGATGAAGGTTTGGTTCTGAAATACATTGATGCGCTTAAGAAGGTATGTGACGCGATACGCGCAGGGGAGTTCAGGAATTCAGATGGCCAGAAGGCCTGAATCTGCGTCACCATTGACGGGGTGCGTGTCCCGGGCACGGCTCAGTTGAGCTCGTCTCAGGGCGAGAGGAGGAATGGTCGGCCTGGATCGATTGCATGACCTGGCGTGTCTTCTTTGTTGGCGTAGGTGCGCATCAGCCACCTGCTTTGGCCGCCAATCTCACCTCCGACAAGCCCGCGGCCGTGCAGGGCCGTCCGATTGTTGACCAAGAGCACACTACCAGGCGAAACAACTATGCTTTCGAACGAATTGGCAGCAGCTTGCCGCAAGGATTCCAGAGCCTTGACCGCGGCGGGATTGTCCGGATCTGCGACGATCTTGCTATGGCTGAAGCGGATCGACCAGCCTCTCATAGGATCGAAGCTGGTGATCGACGCATCCACGAGCGTGTGATTGATTTTGAACGTGTTCTGGGTGCCAATCGAAAAATGCGGTTTCTGCAGCTCGCTGATGTCGGCCGCGTCCATTTTGTCCGTAATGGCATGCATGGGAGCAAGAAAGGTAGGAACACTATCGGGATTTCGATATCCGACAAGGACAACGACGTCGGGTGACGGCGAAATAACATCGCCGGCTTTGAATTCACTCGGGAAAGGGAAACTGCAAGCATCCGTATGGCCGCGCATCTTGGCGCGTGACTTCTCTGCAAGCTTTCCTTGGCCCGGCAAGCCGGTCAGATTGACGAACAAGTGACCATCGTTCTCGCAGCGATAGGCCACCGGCTTATGCTTGATCGCATCGATCGCCGCCAAGGCGGCATAGGCGCCCGGCCACCAGCAATCGTCGCCCGTCGGGGCTATCGTTTGCGGGGTATCGGGAAGTCCGCCGGCATCAAAGAAGTTCTCTATGAGAAGCCACGGATAGGCGCCTTGACTGAATTTCAGACACGCATCACGGAAAGCCTCGTCAGCAACCCGTCCGAGCCGCGCTGAAGCGGCCGTCGTCGCCATATCTGGATCGACAGCCGGATCCGGCCTGAGAGCTCCATTGTTGCGGTCACGTGATTCAGATGATCGTCGGAGAACTACCTTCAAGAAAAGATTTCCCTTAGTTCAAAACGGCATAATATTGACACAACTATATCGAGTTGAAAAGCTACAGCACACCTAAGCGTCCGTTTCGGACGCTGGTTTCTGCCAACTTTTCCGAAGCGATATTTCGGTTTCGCAAACGGCGCGACTTCGAAAGAAGGGCGAGCGCAGCCAGCTCTTCTGGGGGCCGGGCTCGGCTAGCCTATCGAGGAGCGACCTTTTCCAGACGATCAAGGGCCTCCAGAACAGAATCATAGATAAATTGATCGCCTGGCTCGCGATTTTCCTTGAGCCGCTCGATATTTGTCCGGTCGACCCAGAGCACCTCTGAGACCTTGGCAGTCTCAAGAGACGGTCTTTCAAGCTCGCCATCAACGGTCACGATGAACTGGCGCTCCTCGTACTCCGTTCCGTTGATGGACCAAGGCTTGACGGTGAGCTCTTCTATGATCGTTCTGAGTTTCCAACCGGTCTCTTCCTCGATTTCTCGGTTCAGCGCAGCGAGCACGTCTTCGCCTTCATCAACATGACCGCCGACGAGGTCCCAGCAACCGGGAAAGAGTCGACGGGTCATCGTGCGCTTCTGCACGAAGATCCGTCCCAACGAGTCCGGGATTAGCGCGCTTGCGACTATTTGCTTTTTGGATGCCATGTTTCTAATCTAACGTGTGGTAGAAAAAATGCCAGTATGACGAGTCTCAACGATGTTCTAGACCGATTTCGACCAGGCCCGCCGAGCGGGGCAATTAAGCTCAGCGTACTGGGGGCACCGGGGATGGGAAAGTCGAGTCTCACGGTGCGTCTGTCCGAGGCTCTTGGAGTGCCGCTCATTGCTGAAATTGCTCGGGACTTCCATTCACGTGGCCGAGCTCTTGGCCCTGACAGCAGCATAGAAACGCAATTGTTGATGATGCTGGCGCAGATCGCGGTGGAGTCCAAACTCGTCCACTTCGTGGCCGACCGCACTGTCTATGATCCGATCATCCATGTAGATGCTGTCGCAGCTTACAATGGCACGCCCCGACCAGACCTGGCTCTCAATTGCATGGCCAACTATCTCGCGAACGGTCACGGCGCCAAATATTCGGAGGTGTTCGTGTTGATCCATGCCGATGTGCACAAGCAGGATAGCGTACGTGAAACGGACCCACGATACGTCTCCCTCGTCCATGAAAAGACTCTCTATTGGCTGAAGGCCTTGAACGTCCAGCATGTCGTCGTGGAGGGCGACATGGAATCCCAGTGGACGCAGGCCCGCAAATTGCTTGGCTGCGATGGCAAATGATTACGATGTCGTTGTCGTTGGAGGACGTTGCGCGGGCGCGCCGCTCGCAATGCTCCTTGCTAGGGCGGGGGTGAAGGCCTGTGTATTCGAACGCCATGCATCTCAGTTTGAGATGAGGTCAACCCATACGATTCAGCTTGCCGGCGTTCGGCTATTGGATCGATGGGGCGTATTGCCGAAGGTCAAGCGGCTCGGCGCTCCACTTCTGACGAAAATCCACATGATCATTCATGGGGTATCGATTTCTGGGCTGCCCTGGACGGCGACGGCCCAACTTTCCAGTACATGCGTGAAACGAGGTCCGTTCGACACTTTACTGGGAGAGCTGGCGATGGAAGCGAATGCCGAGGTGCGCTATGAGCATGACGTGCGCGCCATGGAGTTCGAGAGCGGCCGATGGACTGTTTCGGCATCCACGCCGGCAGGTACTCGGACGGTGGCTGCCCGTTTTCTTGTAGCCGCCGACGGCATGATGTCGAGCGTGGCATCGCGACTCCAGGTCCAATACTCAATGTTTCGTCGTTCGATCACTTTCACGCTCTACAAGTATGTACCAAATACGGTCCAGAGTGATTGCTACATCCTTGTGGACGAGTGGGGTGCCCAAGCCTGTGTTCCCACCACAGACGGAGACATGATCTACGTCATTCAGAGACCGGCGGCCCTCTTCGACAGTTTCAAGGCTGGTCCCCAACGTTTTCTGCGCGAAGCGGCAACTCGAATAGCAAACTTCGTCACGCTCCCGCCCCAGGCCACGCTCTGTGAGGGCTTCCGAAGGGCGTTGAATCAGCCATCGTTCATTCGCGCCATGCCAGACACCGGGGCGTGTCTCATTGGCGATGCTTGGTCTCACAAGGACTCGGTCACCGCCCAGGGAATTACGGATGCCCTTCTTGATGCCGATTTGCTGGCAGAGCTCATTATTGCACGTCCCCACGTGGACGCCCGCTTCGAGCAGGAGCTCAAGCTCCAGTGGGCTCAGCGCACGGAATTATATACGGGTGAAGTCGAGCGAGCACATAGGCTTGCTGGATTTCTGCCTGCAACCCCACTGCAGATCGAAGAGTTGCAGATGATCGCCAGAAATCCCGAACTGAGTTCGAAATTTCTCGGGCTCGACGCCAAGACCTATTCCGAGAAGGACTTCCTCAAAGACCTGACAGCTTGATGCCAACCGTGCTGCGACGAAGATGTCGCAGCACGTCGTTGAGAAGAACCATCTTGCGGAAGCGCCTCTTCCATCCCTTGAATAATTGGCGCTAGCGAGCAATGCGCGGGTGCTCTCCGGGATGGTCGTCGACCCGAAGGTTCATGATAGAGGCCGATGGCGAACACGGATTGGCATCGCCAAACTGCACCACGTTCTGGACTGCGACCGATAATTGGAGTGAAAAGTCGAGAGGCTTCGGCGGAGGTGCGCTGGTGATGGGATTGCAGCTTGCATCCACGCCTCCAAACGGCTGATTACCCTTCAGGTCTCTGAACCAGAGCATCTTCTGAGCGTCCGTTGTACAGGCGTTCGAAAATGTAATGGGCGCCGACGGCAATTGGGCGGTGCTGTGACAGCTCAAGCACCCCGAAATCGGATTGTCGACCGGCCCGTTAGCGCGCCCCGCCCATCCCAAATGGGAGGCTGCGTAAGCAGGCGCCTGGTCCGAGATCGTGGTTTCGGTCAGCTTCTTGCCTGCTTGCTGATCAGCGGGTGTGAAGCCGAAGTCATTTCCCCATGAAAGGCCTACGGGCCGGAGCCTCCGCCACGGGGACGTATCAGTTGCATTGCTGTCAAAAGCAAAAGTCCCGAAGACCCACCCGGTTGGCGAGCGACTATCCACCGCGGCGACGTCCATCTGCATGAGGCGCATGGTTTGGGGGCCGGCAGCTGTTCGGATCGTCCACTGCGGAGCACCCGACAAGACGTCAGAACCCTGGAAGTCATTCGCGGTAACGTCGCTGAACAAGATCTTGAAGGTCATTGCTCCTTGGGCGAATTGAGCCTTTGCCAGATCGGGCGAGGCGCCGCCCAAGACCTGTCCGATCGTGACGGCACCCGCTGCATTGTAGAAGCCGACCGCATAATTGTGAATGGTCACTCCTTGCTTGAGACCGAGCTCCGGTCCGGTGACAGAACGTTCTGACGTCAAGCCGCGCATCGGCTCTCGTGCACGGGGTCCGAAATTCATCAGCGGCATGTGAAACCAGGGCCGAACGTTGTTGGCTTCCGGCTTGAAGTCGGCATCGATCATGCCATCAAATGCATAGTCTCGCAGAGCATAGAGGTAAGCATTGGCGCCCGTCACTCCGTCCTTGAAGTCGATATTCGACCACGGTGCGTCGTTCGCCGGGACAGCCGTAGGGTACGATTGGGACAGTTTGAACCACGGACCAGCGCTCGGTACCATCGCTGATGGCGTGACGAAGTCTGGGAAGACCCCGGTGCATTGCGCAATGAAAGGTGCCGGCTCAGGAGCCGGAGCGCCCTTCCCTGTCACCGACAGGCAAGTCGATCCGGGAGCACAACCGCTTGCGGCATGTCCATGTGTCGGAGCAAGGCATGTCATCGTGGTCGCAAAAAGGGCGTTGCGAAATATACGACTTCCTAAAAGTTGAATAACGCGCATGAGCCTCTTTCCTCTAATGACGCACAATTTTATTTCGATACAATTACAGCGGGTGCCTGCCTTTGCAAGCCCGAATTGATTCGCCGGTAAGCTTTCGGTCGAGCTTGGGCGTAGGCCTGACCTTTAAAGGGAGGATCACGATCGTGTTCTGTACGAAACGTACGGTGCTTCTCCTCTTTGCGGAAAGCGCGCAGGCGCAGACTGCAACGTCATCTGCTTATTTGACGGGTAGATGGACAAGTGACGACGCCGCTGTCCTTCTCTGAACCCGATTTTCAGGCACTTCCTCACACATCGATCACCGTCACGGATTCGGCCGGGGAAAATACGACCTATTCAGGAGTTGATCTGGCTGCCCTTTTGAACAAAGCAGGGGTGCCGCTCGAGCAAGATCTGAAAGGTGCCGACGTCGCAAAATATCTCCACGTTCAGGGCGTTGACGGTTTCGTCGCGATTATTTCTCTGCCCGAGTTTGATAACGGCACCTTCCTGGTGGCAGATGCTCCCCATTGCCGAGCGGGACCGGTCCTCTCCAGGTCATTTCACT
The DNA here is from genome assembly GCF_013408065.1 of Bradyrhizobium sp. IAR9. Classification (NCBI taxonomy): domain Bacteria; kingdom Pseudomonadati; phylum Pseudomonadota; class Alphaproteobacteria; order Hyphomicrobiales; family Nitrobacteraceae; genus Bradyrhizobium; species Bradyrhizobium sp. IAR9. Next base: position 1,545 of record NZ_JACBZW010000011.1, on the reverse strand, counting down.
TCAAGAAGGTCGTCGTAGCCGCTGGGTCAAACAACTCAACTTGTTGCGGATCATCAAATCTTCACCGCAATAGCCGCACCAGCGCGAGGGCTAGTCACTCGCGCCCAATCCGGGCGGCCTCACGAATTACTCTCCACGCATGAGCCAGACGAACACGGTCGAATAAAGCGGGTCGTCCCGAATACAAACCTTGCTCAGGGACAGTACGTCTAGCCGGTGTTCGTCGGCGGCGCGCTTGATCGATGCTCCGTTGATATATGAGTTATCATGCTCTTCCGCGTCGATAAAACGCGCGCTCCTGACCCAGTCGGCACCGATCATGTAGCCGTCCTCAGCGAGTTGATCCGCCGGCCACGATCCCGTCACTGCCAAGCGCGTCTACCGGCTGATGAAGAAGGGCTTGTTGCTGGCCCGGCCACAGGGCGCTGCAGCGTCATTGCGTACGCGACCAATTTTGTTGCCATCCAGGAGCGCCATGAGTTCGCTCCCTTCTGAGAAAGGTCTTTGGATCTATTCAACAGTCCCCGATCAAGGCCGTTGAAATGGCTCGAGCTAGAACTCGGCGGTTTTTTGGATTGCTCACCATTGTCGCGTGGTTGCCTGGAACCGGTACGGCACGGATAGCCCCAGCATTCACGACCCGGTCCCAGCCCTGGTTTGGCAAGTCGCTACTGGGTAGTTTGTCAGGTGGCACCCAACGACTGACGAGAGGCTCACTCGCATAGAACTGATGTATTTCAATCGCAAGCGACGGAACGCAATACGATTGTAGCGCGCAGTGAAATGTCGCGGCCCTTTGATACATCGAAATGTCATTGTGAAGATCGTGATCTGGAGATAACGCTCCCATTTTCTGCGCCTTTTCAAGCAACTCAGAGATGGAATATTGTTCGGAGTCGCGTTCCAAAACCTCGTGATACTCATCGCGCAAGATTCCACAACGATCCAAGACAAATTCTCGCGCCAAATTCTTCAGTGATCTGTTTGAAGAAGCCGCAGGTAGACTAACATCAATGAACGCCATGAATGACACAACTTCATCAATACTCAGTAATTGCTCGGCAATTGCATAAGCCAGGATTGCACCTGATGAGTATCCAGCAAAGCGGTATGGGCCACGTGGCTGGATCTGTTTAATCGCAAGAATCCCTTCCGCGGCCATCGCCTTAAGAGTCGGTGGACGAACGTCATCGAAAGGGGGCCATGGCAGAGCGTAGACCGGGCAGTCTGCATCCATTTCCGCTGCCAAACCGAGGACATACGAACAATCCCCAAAACCTGTGGGGACAAAGAAGAGAGGTGGCTGCGATCCGGTCGCTCGAACGGGAATCACCGCCGTGTTACTGGGCTGCACCTGCAAACGAATCTTCGATGCAAGCTCCTTCAGAACAGGGGCTCGGAAGAGGTCGGTGGCGCTAAAACTCAGCCCAAGATGTAATGCTCGACTGAGCATCTGCACGGCCAGAAGCGAGTGGCCGCCCAGTTCGAAGAAGTGGTCGTTGCGCCCGATGCGCTCGACACCAAGGAGCTCGGCCCAGATCCGCG
>NZ_JACBZW010000010.1:0-319866 GCF_013408065.1 Bradyrhizobium sp. IAR9 | reverse complement strand
GCAGAAGACCCTGCAACCCCTCGACAACCCGTTCGGCACGAGGTTGTCACCCATCTCTTAGGTACGATCCGTTACCCATCTCTTCGGGCCGGACACGGATCGACTGGCGGAAGGGGTGGGATTCGAACCCACGGTACCCTTGCGGGCACGCCGGTTTTCAAGACCGGTGCCTTAAACCACTCGGCCACCCTTCCCTCGTACCAATGCCAGGGAGTTAGCTTAGCTTCGGACTGAGCGCAACGCGAACTTGGACCCAATTTGGACCGATCGGTACGATGCCTGCGGTCTCATACCGATTGCCGACTCGCGTCCACAGATGCGGGCACCCGGGCTAAACCGCGGCCTAGGGCCTATTTCGGCAGGCATTCGACGTTGTAGGCGATGATGATCTGAGCTGGATCCGCTTTACCCAGGCTCTTGAGATCCTCCAAGCCGCTTCGGAGCTTGGCACCCGCCTCGCTCAAGCTTCCTTCAAGCGTGGCTTTGGCCTTCCGGCACCGCTCTTCGTTGGAAAACTCCTGGAAGACAACCGTCGGAAGGAGGCGCCATTCCGCCTTGTCATTCGTCGCGGCAGGACTGATCGAGTAGGAAAAGACGTACATCAGCACCCACATCGCTTTACTCCAGCCTTGGCCGGTTCGATCCGTGCGAACTTAGATGGTCACGCCTGGACACACCTACGCTTTACTTGGAGGGCGCGCGATCAAGCCGCGATCGCAGCGCCCTCATGCGCTTGATCTCTCGACGCAGGTCTTCACTCTTTTCGTCACGCTGCTCTCCGCTCGATTTGATCTGATCATCTTGACGCAATTTTTCGAGAGCTTTCTCGACCGAGAGCTTGTTCGTTCCGGCCATAACCGACCTCACTTGCGCTTCTGCGTTCATCAATAGGGATAGTAGGGATTACCCTGCGGACAGGTCCAGTTGCCATAAGTGTCGTAATAGCAGCCCTGATTATAGGAGCCGCTTCCGTAGTAGGCGCCTGCCGCAAGAGCTCCGGCTGCCGCACCGTAAGCGAGGCCGCGGCCGGGATAGTAGGGATAGCGTCCGCCATAGCCGGGATAACCGGGCCGCCCCGCAATCGGATAGCCTGGACGGCCCGGACGGCCCGCGATTGGGTGGGTCGGACGTCCCGGCCGACCTGCAATGGGTCGGCCGCCGGGACGGCCCGCAATTGGGTGACTCGGCCGGGGCCGGCCAGCGTAGCGATGTCCGCCGCCGCCATGGAAGCGCCCGGCATGACCGCCGCCGGCAAAATGCGCGCGCCCGCCGCCGCCATGAAACCCACCGCCACGACCGCCGCCACCCCTGCGAGCATAGGCGTCATCGGGCACGAGCGTGGCGCCGACAAGAATGAGAATAGCGAACGCCGCCAGCAGATATTTGAGCATGATCCGTCCTCCTTCTAAGAACGTGGATCCCCCGCCCCGCAGACAACGACAGCGCGTCAAGCCTTCGGACTGAACATGCCTCCCGCCGCCTTCATCGCAGACTCGCTCATAGCCCGGCCCTGGTCGGTCAGCGAGCGCATCTGGTCCTGGAAGAAATCGGCTTGAAGCTTGAGCGCATCCTGCATGTCCTTTGCGTTGATCAGCTTGTCGCCGAGATCGAAAGTTGCGGTGACATTGTGCTGCATGAAGGCGCAGAACTCCTTCGCCTGGTTCGCGACCGGCAGTGGCGACGAGCCGAGAGCACGCTCCAGCAATTCGAAATAGTCCGAATTGGCCTTGCGCAGGCGACCGAGCGCCTCGCTCAGTGACGCACGCATGCTCTCGGCGGACGCGTTGATTTCGACCATGATGTCGCTCCTTTCAGACGGTTTCGCTCATGCGGGAAGTCCTCCGAACCAGGCACCGAAATAGCCGGCATAGAGTGCCGGCCGTTCGAGATTCATCGAGTGGCCGATGCCGGGCACGATGACGAGGCGGCAATCCGGCATCGCCTCAGCCATCACACGCAGGTCGGCCGGAAGAATCCAGCCGTCCCATTCGCCCCACAGCACCAGATGCGGATGCCGTAGCTGCGGCATCCGGCGCTCCAGCTCGCGGCTTTCCTTCTCCTGCGTCAGATTGACAGCAGTGCCGATCCAGATGCCTTCGGAGACGCCAAAGGTCTGGTCGATGATGCGATCGAACAGGGCCTGGATCTCAGGCAGTCCTTCGCGAAAACGCGGAATCGCGTTCGGCGCCATGCTCTCGGGCACGAACAACGAGGACGCCGCCGTTGCCATGATCGTTCGCGTCAATTCCTTGTTCGCCATCATCGCGCGGAAAAGGCCGATCTGATCGGCATTGAAAGCCATGCCGAGCGGCGTCACCGGATCGAGCGAGAACACACGGCCGAAGCGTTGCGGCTGCATCAAGAGCATGCGCGCGGCGATGATGCCGCCGGTCGAATGCGTCGCAAGATGGCAATAGCTGATCTCGAGCGTATCGAGGGCGGCCAGCATGTCCTCGGCATGCTGCTGCATGGAATAGTTGGCGTAGTTCGCGGTCGGCTTCGGCCGATCGCTGTCGCCGCAACCACGCCAGTCGATGGCGACGACGCGCAGGCCCGTCGGAAACAGTGGCGCGGCAAGCTCGATCCAATCCTTGCTGGCGAGATTGCCGTGGATGAAGACGACCGTGACGTCGCCCCGCCCCCACTCCCGCCAGCCGAGTTGGACCTCACCTGCCTGCACCCTTGCCATGTGCGGCCCTATTTGTTCAGGCCGGCCGTAGGCGCGGCTCCGGGAGGCGTCGGCGCCACCGGCAGGGCAGATACCACGGCCCCCTTTATCATGCGATCAATGCTCGACGGCGAAGAGGTGTCGACACTACCCTTGGTTACGAAATCCACGACGTCCACCGAGAACTCCACCGGATTATCGGTGTGAATAAAGTGCCCTGTTTCCGGGTAGATCTTGAGGATTGGTCGGTTGCCGGCATTGGTCATCCGCGTCATGAACGGCGAGATCACATCGCGACCGAGATCGGTCAGCCCGTTGAAGGCGGGCGTCGGGATGAACGGCTCCTTGTCGCCGAAGGCCAGGAAGATTGGCGCCTTGATCTGCGTGAGCCGCTCGTAGAGGTTCTTCGGGTCGTCCTGCTGGAGCTCAGCCCCGATGGTATAGATGTCGAAAATGAAGACGTTGCACCATTGATCGAGCTCCTTCGGGTTGCCCCTGATGAGGCCGACGCGCTGATCGGTGTGGAAGCGGGCATATTCACTGTCACTGTAGAAATACCCGCTCTTCGCCGCCGACACTGCGCCGGTGTTTGGGTCACGCTTCTTGAAATAGAAGAAATCGCGGACACCCTGCTCGTCGCGCGCCTTCTCAGCGGCGAGAATGCCAGTCTGATCCCAGATTGACTTCCACTTGTCGAAATCGCGGCCGAGATCCGGGTCGAACAGTTTTGCCTTCTTGTCCTTGGCGATCGTGATGTCGCGCGGATATTCCTCGAGGCCCGATGGCGCTTCGAGCGCCAGCGCCTGCACGGCGTCGGGCCAGGTCAGGGCATAGCCCATCACGAACTGACCGCCGAGCGAGTGGCCAAGATACACCGCCTTCTTCACGCCGAGCTGATTGACGACGAGGTCGTAGATCACCTCGCGCATGTCCTGCATGGTGCGCGCCGGGCTCTTGTCGAGATTGCCGGGCCCCGACATCCCATAATGCGGCAGGTCGGGCACGATCACGCGCACTCCGCTCCGCAGCGCATATTGCATGATGTTGCCGTAGTGGCCGCCGAAGGCGCCCTTGCCGTGGATGATGACCAGCACCTTCGGGTCTCTGTCGGTGCCGTTATATTCATCCATGTAGCCGATCTGCCAGGACTTGCCGCTCTTGTCTTTGGCGTTGGAGAATTTGACCGGATAGGGATATGTCACAAAATCCTTCCAGAAGGATTTTTCCGGATCGATCTTCTCGGCAACACCGGGCACGCGATAGTTCTTGTCGGCGAATTTCTGCGCGCGATCGAGGCTTGCAACGTCGTCCATGAAAGCCACGAATTTCGGATCGTTCTTGCGCTGGTTGATGATCGGGAATACGCCGTAATGCGCGACCGGGCTTTCCTGCGCGATCAGGTCCGCGCCGGGCACGCGATCGACCGCCTGCTGCGCCAGCTTGAAGTTGAGCCAGAGATCGTTGGTGATGTGCATCACCAGCGTTCGCGCCTGGATGCGGCCGAGATAGGGATTAACGTTGTGGGTCTCGCCAACCCGGTTGCGCCAGACGAGATCGACCGCGTCATAGAGCTTGGCGCGGTTGATGACGTTCAAACCGGCCTTCTCGTTCGGCGGATCCCAGTAGAAAATTTCGGGCTGCACGGCGCCCCAGTTCTGGGTTGTGCGGAATGCGAAGTCATAACCCGTCATACCAAGGATCGACCAGCCGAACGCGACACCCGGCACGGGATGCTTTTCCTTCGGTAGCTTGTAATAGTCGCCCTTGGTCTCTTGCCAGACCGGATCGCCCTGGATCGCGGCCGTCATCATCTGGAACGTCCAGTTGCCGACTGGATCCTCTCCATCCGACTGCGTGGTGCCTCCGATCGGCATCAAGGCGCTGACATATTCTGGGTGCATGACGCCCCAGACATAGGTCTGCGTACCGCCCATGGACACGCCCGTGACCAATGCAACGCGCGCGACCTTCAGTTCGTCGCGCAGCAGACGATAGTTCGCCTGCACCATGTCGTAGTAGCTGTATTGCGGAAACTTGATGCCGAGCCCATCGGACGGCTTGCTTGCACCCCAGGTGCCGAGCGGATCGACCATGATGACATAATAGCGGTCTGTATCGATCGGCCGTCCCGAACCGATGATCGGGACGCCCCCCGACAAGGCAGCGCCCTTGACCCACTGCTCGTACATGTCGGTGGAGTCACCGGAATAATAGGAGTTGATCACGACGGCATTGGTAATCTCGCCTGCGGCGTTGCGCCGCGCGTTACCGATGGCGATGTAGGCTGTTCTCAACTTGCCAGCGCCGAGGGACTCGAGCGTGACACCCCCCTCGCCGCCATTCTCCCACTTGGAGGGATTGGAGAGGTCGTACTTGCCGCCAAGGCGGAAGTTGGCGATCTCGTAGGTCTTCTTCAGCCCGTCATGCTGCACCTGCGACGAGCGGCGCGTGAAGGGTTGTGCAACTGCCAGAGCGGTGCCGACCAGCAGTACAATCAGGCTGACGGAACAACGTTTCACGAAACCGGTCGTGGACATGACGGATTCCTCCCTGGACAGTTCTTGAAACGCTAGGAAGGTCGCAACGGGGATCTTTGATCTAGCTCAACGGAATCCGCTCGCGACAGTTGAGCATCGTAGCCAGCGATGTCGGTAGTCTTGTGCGATGCCCTTTCTCAATCACGGCTCGTATCGAATACGCTATGAGCTCGATGGGCCGGCGAGAGCGCCGGCCTATGTTTTCGTCAACGGACTGACACAATATTCCGAGCTATGGGGCGCCTATCGCGAGGCGCTGCTGACGCGAGGCTTTCGCGTGGCAACCTTCGATCTCCTTGGTCAAGGGGTCTCCGACAAACCGACGCTATTTATCAATCAGGACGACCAGGTTGCCGCGCTCAGGCTTCTGATTGAAGCGCTTGGCGAGGGGCCGGTCTTCCTGAGCGGCATCAGCTTCGGCGGCCTGATCGCGCTCCGCTATGCGATCGAGCATGGGCAGCGGCTGTCCGGACTGGTGCCAATGAGCTGCTTCGCCGAGCTGACGCCGCAGCTTTTGCTTCTCGGCAACGCCCTCCGGACTGGCCTGATCCTGGGAGGAACAGGCTATCTCCAGGATTTGCTGCTGCCTATGAACCTCTCCGACCAGTGGTTGAAGCCATTGTTGGACAAGCTCGACAGCGTCAAGCGCCAGGGCTGGCTGGTGAACGATGTCTATGCGCTTCAAAATCTGATGGAGTCCTTTCTCGACTTCCAACCGCTAACGCCCCACCTGTCAGCGATCTCGGCTCCGACCATGATCCTCAATGGTGAGTTCGATTTTCTGACCCCGCGTCATCTGCACGAGACCCTGCGGGTTGAGATTCCGAACAGCTCGCTAGTGATCATTCCCAAGGCGTATCACGCTTTCACACTGGAAAAAGGCGCGCTGACGGCCGATCTTCTCGCGCGCTTTGCCGACGATGTGCTGGCCGGCCGCTGGCAAGGCAATCAAGCGGTATGGGTCGCGCCCGAGGAGCCCGGCGGCGAGCTGACACCGTTCCCTGACGGTTACGATCACCTGCGCGCTATCCCGGTCAAGCGAGCGCTGGCATGAGCGGATTCCTGGGTCCGCTCGAGCTGGACGGCCGCGTTCCACCGGGCCAGCAGACGCGGATCGCAGCATTCCTGATCTCGGCGCATGGCGCTCTCGCTCGGCAATTCGCCTTCACGCTGCCCGTAAGACTCGACGCAGCGTGGCAAACCGAATTGAACGCACAGTTCTATCGCGAGACGGAGATCGTTTCGCTGCTGATGCGCGCAACTTCCTGGACCCCGGATTTTACCTTGGGATACATGGTTGCGTCCTGGGAGACCGCCTGGCTGCCCGCCCCGATCGACGGAATCCCGGACCCTCGTCTCGCCCAGGCGGTTCACCTTGCAACGCTTGCCCATGCCGTGCATGCGGGCATCCGACCGGCCGCGCTGCTCCCGATCGAGGCCAATGTGCAGGATCCCTTTGTCTCGGCGCTGCGACGGATCGAGTTCGAGAGCAGCCGGCTGCTGCAATCCCAGATTCTGTTCCTCAAGGGCACGGACCTTGCGCCGCATCGGGATGCGGTGAGTGCTGCCCTCGAACAACGTCATGCCGCCGTTCGCAAGCTCTGGCGCGAGGTACTAGGGAGCATCGGTATCGACGCAGCAGGATCGGAATGAGCGGAAGCCTTGACGCAGATCAAAGGACGAGAGGCGCCGGGCGCCAACATCCGCCTACTGCCGCCTTCTGCCATCGTGGGCCGATCCCGGAGTTCAATGATGAAGGCCATTTCCATCGAAGAAGCCGTCGCAATGATTCCGGCGGGCGCCAGCGTTATGGTGGGTGGCTTCATGGGAGTCGGGACGCCGGAGCGCCTGCTCGACGAAGTCGTGCGCCAGAACAAGACCGGCCTGACCTTGATCTCGAACGACGCGGCGACGCCCGGCAAGGGCGTCGGCAAGTTGTTCGATCAGGCATTGGTGTCGAAGCTGACCGCAACACATATCGGCCTCAATCCAAAAGCGCAGCAGCAGATGTTGGCGAGCCAGATTGCGGTCGATCTCGTCCCGCAAGGGACCTTCGTCGAGCGCATCCGCGCCGGCGGATGCGGTCTCGGCGGTGTGCTGACGCCCACGGGCGTCGGGACGCTGGTCGCCGAAGGCAAGCGTCAGATCGAGATCGACGGCAAGCCATTCCTGCTGGAAACGGCGCTGCGCGCCCAGTTCGCCCTCGTCCACGCCTTCCTCGCCGATTATCTCGGCAACCTCGCCTACGCGCTCACCTCGCGCAATTTCAACCCGGTCATGGCGATGGCGGCCGACACCGTCATCGTGACGGCCGAGCATATCGTGCCCGTTGGCGTGATTGCGCCCGATCACGTCGTCACCCCCGCGCCGCTCGTCGACTATCTCATCACCAACGGGTGACATCATGGATCCCCAGATCATCATCGCCCGGCGAGTCGCCAAGGAGCTGAAGACGGGCAATCTTGTCAATCTCGGCATCGGCATTCCGACCCTGGTCGCAAACTACGTGCCATCAGATCTGAAGGTATTCTTCCAGTCGGAGAATGGGCTGATTGGCACAGGGCCGATTCCCGAGCAAGGCATGGCTCATCCGACGCTCACCGACGCCGGCGGGCGTCCCATCAGCGCGTTGCCGGGTGCCTCAACCTTCGACAGTGCGATGTCCTTCGGACTGATCCGCGGCGGTCATGTCGATGTCACGGTGCTCGGCGGGCTCCAGGTCGACGCGCATGGCCATCTCGCCAACTGGATGATCCCCGGCAAGATGGTGCCGGGCATGGGCGGCGCCATGGATCTCGTCAGCGGTGCCAAGCGCGTCATCGTCGCCATGCAGCACGCGGCCAAGGGTAAGTCGAAGATCGTGGCAAAATGCTCGCTGCCGTTGACCTCGGCGCGGCCGGTCCACCTTGTCGTGACCGACATGGCCGTGATCGGCTTCCCTGGTGGCAGGGCGACCCTCTTGGAAACGGCGCCCGGCATCAGTGTCGGAGAGGTCATGGCCGTCACCGAGGCCGAACTGGCCATTCCTGACAGCGTCCTGGAAATGAGACTTTGAGCAGAGCGATCATGCGCATATTCAGCGACTTCGACGAGATCAAATCCGCTATCGGCACCGAGATCGGCGCCAGCGACTGGATCGAGATCACCCAGCCACGCATCAATCAGTTCGCCGAGGCGACCTGCGACGAACAATGGATCCATGTGGATCAGGAACGTGCCAGCAAGGAGATGCCGGGCGGCAAAACCATCGCTCATGGCCTGCTGTCACTTGCCCTGGCGCCGCTGTTCATCCGCTCTGTCATCGGCCTGAAGGGCCTTCGCAACACGCTGAACTACGGCGCTGACCGGATCAGGTACCTCGCCCCCGTGCCGGCGGGCTCAAGACTGCGCGGCCGCGTCACGGTCGCCGAAGCCGAGGACGTGCCGCCGGACGGACTGCGCGTGAACTATCATCTCGTGATCGAGATCGAGGGCGGCAAGAAGCCCGCCTGTGTCGCCGAGCTGATCGCCCTGCACTATCGCTGAGAACGACATGTATGACCAGCAAGACACGTCCATCGTCTTCAGAAGGCCGTCGCGGTCGACATCAACGACGCGCCCGTGCAGAGCCTCCTTGGGCGAAAAGGCGATGGAATGAACCAAGAAATCGAGCTGTCCCCACTACGACTCGATGTGCTCGAACACGGCTTCATCGGGGAGCTTCAGATTTTCAATAGCCATGTTCGACCTCGTCGTCGTGCAAGGCATTCAAGCGGTGCCGCCATCGCTGAGACGTTGATTTAAATCAACGGTCAGCGACAAGCTGCGCAGGCGGCACGGCCCGGTCGATGCGGATCCACGCCGCTGCGAGCTCCCAGGCGACCGAGAGAATGATCGGTCCGATGAACAGACCGATGATCCCATGCGCGAGCGTGCCACCGATCACTCCGATCAGGATGACGAGCGCCGGCGTGGAGAGGCCCCGTCCCATGACCAGCGGCTTCAGGATGTTGTCGAGGAGACCGACGATGACGAGAAATACGGTCAGGAGCAGCGCCGTGGTGACGTCCTTATCCATCCAGATCCAGATGACGACCGGAATGAGGACGATCCCCGCACCGAGCTGCACGATCGACAGCAGCAGAACAATGACGGCGAGCAGCCCCGCGCTCGGGATGAGCGCCAGCTTGAATCCGATGCCGGCGAGCAGCGCCTGGATAATGGCGACGCCGATGACGCCCTGCGACACCGCCCGGATGGTCCCGGCCGCCAGCTCGAGGAAATGTTCGCTCTGTTCCGGCACGATGCGGAACAGGAAGCCGCGGATTGCGCTGACGAGCTGCGGACCATATGGAAAGAGAAATCCGGCGACCAGCACCGACATCAGGAACTGCAGGGTGCCAAGGCCGGCGCTGCCTGCGAATGACAGCATCATGCCGGCAATCGGCTTCAGATATGGCGCAACCTCGCGCACGGCCGCGCGGATGTTGGTGTAGGCCTGATTCCAGAGATCGTAGAGCTGCGGCCCGACCAGCGGCCAGTCCTTGATCCGCTCCGGCGCCGCCTGCAGCACGAGATCGCCGCTGCCGAGTTGCCCTGCGAGTTCTCTGACGCCGTCAACCGCACTGAGGCCGAGCCAGGCCGCCGGACCGATGACGATGCCGAGCATGGTGAAGGTGAGGAGCACCGCCGCTGTCCGCGGGCGGCCGCCCAAACATTTCGCGAGCCAATTGAAGACCGGATAGAACGCCACGGCAAGTACCGCGCTCCAGGTCAGGATCGGCACGAAGGGACGGATGATCAGGAGCGTCCACAGGATCAGCAGTGCAAGCAAGCCGAGCCGGATCACGAGCTGAACGACGTCGCTGGTGGAAAAAAGTTGGCGAAGTGTCTTCAAGGTCTGAGGCCCGCGCCCGGCTGATTGGCTCCATGCGGAAAGCCTAGCGGCCGGACCGGGACTGCAGGCTTGATCCAAATCAACCGGCAAAGGACTGAAGGCGGCCTGATGGGACGGGTGCCGTGGTCACGTAGCGGCTCAACAATTGCGACGCGAACGCATGTCGAATGCAGCAAATTACGCGCGAAACGAACAGCTCCGCGACGGTACGGCCGTGGAGATCCGTGCTCTCCGGCCAGATGACGAGGCCGCCATGCTGGCCGCGCTTGGCGAGGTGGGCACACAGTCCCTCCAGCGCCGCTTCTTCATGCTAAAACGTCATTTCTCCGAGAAGGAGCGCGCCTTTTTCGTCGAGGTCGACTTCAAGGACCATGTTGCGCTGGTCGCGTGCGTGGCGAATGCAGGTCGGAGCACCATCGTGGGCGGCGCGCGATATGTCGCAGCCGGGCCCGGCTGCGCCGAGACGGCCTTCATGGTGATCGACGCCTGGCAAGGACGCGGCATCGGCGGACTGCTGCTGCGCCACCTGATCAGCCTTGCCCGCGAAGCCAGGCTGAAGGAACTGACCGCGGAGGTGCTACCGGACAACGCTGCGATGCTCAGGGTGCTTGGCAGATTTGGGTTCGAACGCGCAGAACGCCGCGAACCTCACACAGTCCATATGGTATTGACGCTGACCTGATAGAATCTCTCGGACGCGCCTCAAGCTCCGCGCAAAACACTGCCGCCCTCTGGTACATGTAGCTCGGCAACAACGGCTTACCGGTTCAAAGATCCGCTCCCTTTAACACCGCGCAAAAGAAAACGTGGCGCCCCGTGAGGAGCGCCGCGCGAATCTTCTTCGTGACTGCCTCTCGCTCAGTACCCGCAGGACGCGCATCCCATCTGCACCGGGGCGTAATAGGAATACCCTGGCGAGACCATCTGGACGCGTTGGCGCGTGGCGTATTGCGGGGGGATGCGCTCGTACTGGACGCTCGGCGGCGCGACCATCACGGTCTGCGGCACCATCACGGTGCGGTACTGCGCGGGCGTGCGATGCGCGACGACGGAGCCCGGGGCGACCATCACGGTCTCGTCGACGGTGCGGTACTGCGGCGCGACGTATTGCTGCTGATAGCAGGTCTGGCACGGCGGCGGTGCGTAGCAATTGTAGCAGCCGGCGGAGGCTGCGCCCGTCATGGAAATCGCGGCGACGGCGGTGGAGAAAACAACAGCGAGAGTACGCGACATTGCGGTGGTGCCCCAATTGCCCAAAATGGATTTGCGAAGGTCGCGGGAGTATACGCCGCAAAACCCTGCTCTGCCGAACTTCGTCGGGGCATCCTTAATGCGAACGGCCGATCGCAGCCGACCGGTAAGAACTCATTGACCACGCGCATTAACGCGAAAGCGCTCATCCGCCTCCGTCAAGGTCGAGCTATCAGTGCCTCGCCGCTCTTTCCAGAAACTCCAGCAGCGAGGGATCAGTTTCTTCGAATTCGACAAAGCGGCGGCGCAGCTCGTCCGCTATTTCTGCGGTGGCATCTCGTGACCATCCTTCCGCGGTGTTGAAGGCCACGACACGTGCCGGATGGAGATATTGCCCCTCGACGAGATGTCTGAGCAGGGTCGCCCGATTGGCATCCTCCTCGGCAGTTTCGCACCAGGCGCGGCCGAGCCGCCGGCCAAAATCATCGAGCACGAGGTAGACGTCCCGGTCTGTCGTCATGGGCGGCACGAGCGATGGAGATTGACTCATGGCTTACTCCGCTACTGGCATCCGCACCGTCGCGGAGGATACGGCGACCGCCCGGCCGGATTCGGAAAAATGGATTTCGGGTTATTTTTCTTAGGATTGCACGATTAAATAAAAAAACAAACAAAATTAATAAAAATTAAATAGCAAAACGCGCGCAAATACACTAAATTCACAGGGCCTGGCGGGCGAGCCCGCACGTCGGGTGCCCACTTCGCAAAGCGGCTCTCGCCTCCACCCCCAATAGCCCACACCCCAGGAGGCGGGGGCCGTTCCTTTGCGACCCCCGTCCCGGCTTCATTTGTGTGTCCTGCAAAACCCATCTGCGCGCTCGCGGGGGGACCGCGAGCGCTTCGGAGGAATCGACTCCCGCCTGAGGCGTGGCGGGGCGTTATTTCGGACGACGCTTGACCTCGCGCACGGCACCGCGCGCGGCGCTGGTGGTGAGCGCGGCGTAAGCTTGCAGCGCGGTCGAGACATTGCGCTTGCGCGCAGCCGGCTGCCAGGCGGCATCGCCCTTCGCCTCTTCCGCGGCGCGGCGCTTGGCGAGCTCCTCGTCGGAGACCTCCAGGCTGATGCTGCGGTTCGGGATGTCGATCGCGATGCGATCGCCGGTGCGCACCAGGCCGATGTTGCCGCCTTCGGCGGCTTCCGGCGACAGATGGCCGATCGACAGGCCCGACGAGCCGCCGGAGAAACGGCCGTCGGTGACGAGCGCGCAGGCTTTGCCGAGGCCCATCGATTTCAGGTAGCTCGTGGGATAGAGCATCTCCTGCATGCCGGGGCCGCCGCGCGGGCCTTCGTAGATGATGACCACGATCTCGCCGGCGACGACCTTGCCGCCCAGGATGCCCTCGACGGCGGCGTCCTGGCTTTCGAACACGCGCGCGGGGCCAGAGAATTTCAGGATCGAGGCGTCGACGCCGGCGGTCTTCACGATGCAGCCGTCCTGCGCGAGGTTGCCGTAGAGCACGGCGAGACCGCCGTCCTTGCTGAAGGCGTGCTCGAGATCACGCACCACGCCTTTCTCGCGATCGGCGTCGAGCTCGTCGTAGCGGCGCTCCTGGCTGAAGGCGACCTGGGTCGGAATGCCGCCGGGCGAAGCACGGAAGAAGGTGCGGACCGCCTCGCTCTTGGAGCGCTTGATGTCCCAGCGCTCAAGCGCGTCGTTCATGGTCGGCGCATGCACGGTCGAGACCGAGGTGTCGATCAGGCCGGCGCGGTCGAGCTCGCCCAGAATGCCCATGATGCCGCCGGCACGATGCACGTCCTCGACATGCACGTCGGCGACCGACGGGGCGACCTTGCACAGCACGGGCACGCGGCGAGAAAGCCGGTCGATGTCCTTCATGGTGAACTCCACCTGCCCTTCATGGGCGGCGGCGAGCAGATGCAGCACGGTGTTGGTCGAGCCGCCCATGGCGATGTCGAGCGTCATCGCGTTCTCGAACGCCTTGAAGTTGGCGACGTTGCGCGGCAGCACGGATGCGTCGTCCTGCTCGTAATAGCGGCGCACGAGATCGACGATGGTGTGGCCGGCCTCGACGAACAGGCGCTTGCGGTCGGCATGGGTTGCCACCACCGTGCCGTTGCCGGGCAGCGCGAGGCCCAGCGCCTCGGTCAGGCAGTTCATGGAGTTGGCGGTGAACATGCCCGAGCAGGAGCCGCAGGTCGGACACGCCGAACGCTCGATCACCTTGACGTCGTCGTCGCTGACCTTGGAATCGGCTGCAGCCACCATGGCGTCGATGAGGTCGACGGCCTTGGTCTTGCCTTGCAGCTTGACCTTGCCGGCCTCCATCGGCCCGCCCGAGACGAACACGACGGGGATGTTGAGCCGCAGCGCGGCCATCAGCATGCCGGGGGTGATCTTGTCGCAATTGGAGATGCAGACCAGGCCGTCGGCGCAGTGCGCGTTGGCCATGTACTCGACGCTGTCGGCGATCAGCTCGCGCGACGGCAGGCTGTAGAGCATGCCGTCATGGCCCATCGCGATGCCGTCGTCGACCGCGATGGTGTTGAATTCCTTGGCGACGCCACCGGCCTGCTCGATCTCGCGGGCGACGAGCTGGCCGAGGTCCTTGAGATGGACGTGGCCGGGCACGAATTGGGTGAAGGAATTGACGACCGCGATGATCGGCTTGCCGAAATCGGCGTCCTTCATGCCGGTCGCGCGCCAGAGGCCGCGGGCACCCGCCATGTTGCGGCCGTGGGTGGTGGTGCGGGAGCGATAGGCTGGCATGGCGGTTTCCGTCCTCGGTTTGACCGGCCGGGCGGGAAAATCTGGTGCCGCCTCAGGCCTTTGTGGCCGGATAGCGCACGCGGGGAACGCGCGCAACGGGAACTTGGGGCGGACAGGGCTCCCCTGCTCCCGGCGCGGGCCGCTTCGTAGCCCGGATGAAGCGGAGCGCAATCCGGGACAGGTCTCACCCCAATTTACCGCCGTCCCGGATTACGCTTCGCTCCATCCGGGCTACGGGTGCCCTATTGCAGGGTCGGATCGAGCCGGTCGCGCAGCCAGTCCCCGATCACCGAAACCGCCAGGGTGGTGACCACGATCGTGGTCGCCGGCGCCAGCATGATCCAGGGCGCCCGGGTCAGATATTCGCGGCCGTAACCGACCATGTTGCCGAGGCTGGTCATCGGCGGCTGCACGCCAAGGCCAAGGAAGGATAGGCCCGACTCCATCAGGATCACCTCGGGGAAGACCAGCGTGGTCGAGACGATCAGGGTCGAGGCGATGTTGGGCAGGATGTGCCGAAGGTAAATCCGGGGCGGCGTCGCACCTAACTGGCGGACGGCCGCCGCGTAGCCCTGCGCATTGGCGGAGATGGCAAGGCCCCGCGCGATGCGGGCATAGCGCTCCCAGCCGAACAGTCCCATCAGGCCAATCAGCAGCGGCAGCGAATTGCCGAAAAAGGCGAGCACCGCGAGCGCCATGATCAGGAAGGGCATGCTGGCCTGGAAGTCGGTCAGCATCAACACGAGCTGCTCGACCACCCCTCGGAAATGCGCGGCGAGGAAGCCGAGCGTGGTGCCGACCACCGCCGAGATGGCGGTGGCGCCGAAGGCAATCAGCAGCGAGATCCGGATGGAGACGAGCAGCCGCGACAGCACGTCTCGGCCGAGCTCGTCCGTGCCGAGCCAATGCGCGGCATTGCCGGGCGCGACCAAGCGGTTGCGCAAATCGAGCTGAGTGTAGCCGTAGGGCGCGATCTTCTCAGCGAAGGCTGCAATGACCAGCATCGCGACAATCCAGGCAACCGCGAGCGCGACCGAGATTGGGATCGCCGGCAGGCGGATGCGACGGCGGACGGTGGTGTCCTTCAGCGTCGCGTCGGTCATGCGTGGGCTCCTTTGGCGCGCAACCGCGGATCAAGGAAGCCGTAGAGGAAGTCGACGATCAAATTGGACGTGACCATGGTCATCGCCACAAGAAGCAGGATGCACTGCACGACGGCGAGGTCGCGATTGGCAACCGCAACAACGAGAAGCCGCCCTACTCCCGGCCAGGCAAATACACTCTCGACCACCACCGCGCCCGCGATCAGCGTGCCCACCATGAAGCCCAGAATGGTGACGGTCGGAATCGCCGCGTTCGGCAGCGCATGCGACGTCACCACCCTGCGCCACGGCACGCCCTTGGCCGACGCGGTGCGGATATAGGGTTGGCCCAGCACCTCCAGCATCGCGCTGCGGGTGAAGCGCGCCAGAACGGCGGCACCGCCGAGGCTGAGCGTCGCGATGGGCAGGATCGCGTGGCGCCAACTGTCCTGCCCGCCCGAGGGCAGCCAGCCGAGCTGCACGGCGAACACGAGCACCAGCAGCAGCGCCAGCACGAAGCTCGGCACTGTGAAGCCGGCCACCGCCGTCATCATCACGGCGCGGTCGATCGCGGAGCCCCGGTGCAGCGCGGCGTAGATGCCGGCGGGAATGCCGAGCGCGACCTTGAAGGCGAAGGCCGGCAAGGTCAGCGCCAGCGTCGCCGGAATCCGCTCCAGCACCAGCTCGATCGCGGGTCGCCCGTCACGCATGGAGCGGCCGAGCTCGCCCTTGGCGATGGCACCGAAGTAATCGAGATACTGAAACCAGATGGGATCATCGAGGCCCCAGGCCTTGCGGAACGCCGCGAGCACCTCGGGCGGCGCTTCCGGTCCCAAAATCATCAGCGCGGGATCGCCGGAGAGACGCAGCACCACGAAGGCGAAGGTCACGACGAGCACGATCGTCAGCGCCGCGCGTCCAATGCGAATGGCGAAATAGCGTCCCATCACGCGGCGTCCCGAGTCTCGGCGCCGGTGACGAGATGGCAGGCGACCTGCCTGTTGCCGCCGACGGCCGCAAGTGCCGGCACCTCGCGCGCGCAGCGTGCGATCGCGCGCGGGCAGCGCGGATGGAAGGCGCAGCCTTGCGGTCGCGCAGCCGGGTTCGGCGGATCGCCCGCGAGCACGATGCGGCCGGCGCTGCGGCGGCCTGGCGCGGGCGAAGCCGAGACCAGCGCCTGGGTATAGGGATGCTCGGGCCGCGCGAACAGATCGTCGGCGCTGCCGATCTCGACGATGCGGCCGAGATACATCACGGCGACGACATTGCTGATCTGCCTGACGACGCGCAGATCGTGGCTGATGAACAGCAGCGTGAGCCCGAGTTGCGCCTGGAGATCGCAAAGCAGGTTCACCACCTGCGCCTGGATCGAAACGTCTAGCGCGCTGACCGGCTCGTCGCAGACCAGGAAATCGGGCTTCGTGGCGAGCGCCCGTGCCAGCACGATGCGCTGGCGCTGGCCGCCGGACAGTGCGCCCGGATAACGCGCGCCATGCGCCGGGGTGAGCTCGACGGCGCGCAGCAATTCGCGGACGCGCTCCTCGCGCGCGTCGGGCGTGCCGAGCCCGTGAATGTCGAGCGGCTCGCGGATTTGCGCGGCGACCGGCAAGCGCCGGTCCAGTGCGCCGAGCGGGTCCTGGAAGATCATTTGCACGCGGGCGCGTTGCGCACGCCATGCGGCCGTGCCCGGCGCAGCCATCGGCTTGCCGTCGAACCTCACCTCGCCGCTATCGGGCGGCTCCAGACCGAGCACGATGCGTCCGGTGGTGGACTTGCCCGAGCCGGACTCGCCGACGAGGCCGAGCGTCTCGCCTTTGGGGATCGTCAGCGAGACGCCATCGACTGCATGGACGGCGGTGTTGCGGCCGAACATGCCGGAGCGCATCGAATAACTGCGGGAGATCGAGGACACCTCGACGAGCGGCGGGCTCATTCGGCGGCGATCCCGAGCAGCGCGCGGCGCGACGCCTCGGCGCGGATGCAGGCGACTGCGCGATCGTCCGCGATCGGCGCCAGGGTCGGCGCGGCACGGCTACACGGCTCGGACGCCAGCGTACAGCGCGGCGCGAAGGCGCAGCCATCAGGCATTTTCGCGGGATCGGGCACCGTTCCCGGGATGGCGGTGAGACGCCGCCGCGGGCCGTCGAGTGGCGGCAATGCGCCGATCAGGCCCTGGGCATAGGGATGCACGGGATCGGCGAACAGCTGGTTGCTGGGGGCCTGCTCGACGATGCGGCCGGCATACATCACGGCGACACGGTCGCAATTCTCCGCGACGACGCCGAGATCGTGGCTGATCAGCACCATCGCCATGCCGAGCTCGCGGCGGACCGTCGAGAGCAGCTCCAGGATCTGGGCCTGAATGGTGGCATCGAGCGCGGTGGTCGGCTCATCCGCGATGAGGAGGTCCGGATTTCCGGCGAGCGCCATCGCGATCATGATGCGCTGGACCTGGCCGCCGGAGAATTCGTGCGGATAGGCCTCTAACCGCCGGCCCGCATCGGGAATGCCGACGAGATCGAGCAGCCGCCGCGCTTCCGCCTTCACGGCGTTGCCTTGGAGATCCCGATGCAGCGACAGCGCTTCGCAGAGCTGCCTGCGGATGGTCAAGACCGGGTTCAGCGCGCTCGCCGGATCCTGGAAGATCATCGCGATGCGCCCGCCCCTGACCTGCTCGAGCTCGGCGGCCGGCGCACCCAGGATCTCGCGTCCGTCGAGCCGCACCGAGCCCGAGACCTTGGCATGCCGCGGCAGCAGCCCGAGCGCGGCAAGCCACGTCACCGACTTGCCCGATCCGGACTCGCCGACGAGGCCGAGAGCCTCGCCCTTGCCGAGAGCGAGATCGACACCGCGCAGGACCGGCACGCCGCTGAAGGCGACGCTCAGGCCTGCAATGCTGACCAGCGGCGTCACCTCAGGCCTCGAAATTGCCGGCGCGGAAATCCATCGCGAACGCCGGTGACGCCTTCCACTTGATCGACTTCGGTTTGGCCGTGAACGTGGCGTTCTGGTGCAGCACCGTGTAAGCGGGGTCTTCGCGCTCGGCGATCTCCAGCATGCGGCGGAACGCCTTCTTGCGGGCAGCGCGGTCGGTCGAGGTTTCCAGGAACTCCGAGAGCTTGTTCAGCTCGACATTGGTCCATTCACCGATCTGCTGTTGCTGGCCGTTCGGACCGTGCTGGGCGACCAGCGAGGAGACCGGATCGTTGAAGGCGGCCGAGTTCGACCAGTCGCGCACGGCGCGGGCCGACCCGCGCTCCATGATCTGCGACCAGTTCTCCTTGGTCTCGATCTGGACGTTGAGGCCGACCGACTTCCACATCTCGACCAGCACCTGCGCGGTCGCGACCTGGTTGGTGTAGTAATTGTTGAGCAGGCGATACGGAATCGGATCGCCCTTGTAATTGGCCTGCTTGAGCAGATCCTGCGCGAGCTTCGGATCGTAGGCCGGCACGCTCCAGTCGGCGTTGAACATGTCGCCGTAGAATTCCCACTGCAGCCCCTTCGGCACGCGGGTGCGGCCGGCCCACAGGCTGTCAACGATGGCCTGGCGGTCGATCGCGTGGGTGAAGGCGCGCCGCACCAAGGGATTGGCGAGCTGGGCGTGGTTCTTGTCGAACACGGTCAGGCGGTGGTTGAGGATGGTGCCGCCCTGCACTTCGAACGCGGCGTTCTTCTCGATGCCGGCGATCTGGTCCGGCGGGATATCGCAGGCGAACTGGTATTCGCCCGAGAGCAGTCCGTTGATGCGGCTCGCGACTTCGGGCACTTCGAGGAAGCGGATGCGCTTGAGCGGCGGACGGCCGCCCCAATATTCGTCATGCGCTTCGAGGGTCAGCGACACGTCGGGCTTGAGCTCGACGACCTTGTAGGGACCGGTCGTGACCGGCTTGCGCGCCCAGTCGAGATAGCTCGCGGATTCGTCCCAGGCGCGGCGGTTCATGATGTCGGAGCCATAGCGCGACAGCCGGCCTTCGATCGTGACGTCGGGCGTCGCGTTGTAGAAGCGCACTGTGTATTTATCGACGGCGTCGACGCGCACGAGATCCGGCCAGATGCGGCGGGCAACGGCCGGCACGTCCGGCGGCAATTCCTTGCCCGGACGCGGCGTCGGGATCTTCTCGAAGGCCTGGATGGTCGAGCGGCTCTTGGCCTCGGTCTCGCCGAACATGCGCTCGCGGCTGAAGGTGAAGACGACGTCCTCTGCGGTCATCTCGTCGCCGTTGTGGAATTTGACGCCCTGACGCAGCTTTACCTCGACGGTCTGGTCGTCGATGCGGCGCCACTCGGTGGCAAGGCCGGGCACGGCCTCGAGGTTGCCGCGCCAGTTCTTGGAGATCAGGCCTTCCCAGATCGAGGAGAAGAACACGCGCTCGCCGACATTGGACTGCTCGCGCAGCACGTCGAGCACGTTCGCATTCGTCACCTTCTGCACGGCGATCGTCACCGACGGACGGTTGTCGCCCTGCGCGATGGCAAAACGCGGCAGCAGCAGCGTGCTTGCGGCGGCGCCGCCGGTCTTCAGGATGGTGCGACGGGTGAATTTGCTCATGGCGGTAACCCCAGATGATGCGGTTATTCGGCAAGACCGAGCGCAGCGAGATGGGCTGCGCCGGCGCGGACGTCGTCGTGGTTGCGGAGTTCGAGGATCAGCCGCGGATTGGAAGTCAGCCGTCCCAGCGCGCGGAACACGGCGACCCAGGGAATGTTGCCTTCGCCCGGCGCCCAGTGCCGGTCGGCAAAGCCGTCGGTGTCCTGCAGATGCACATGGGTCAGCATGTCGCCGGCGGTCTCGACGTAATAGTCGACCGGCGGCGCACCGGTGGAGATGTGGGCATAGTTGGCATGCCCGGTGTCGAGCGAGACGCGGACCTTGGCACTTTCGAGCGCCCTGGCGAGACGGACGCGGTCGCGCGGATCCTTGTCCTCGATGTTCTCGATGACGACCTCGCAGCCGATGGTCTCGGCGCGCGCGATCACCTCGGCGAGCGTCGCCTTGACGCGTTCGACCAGATTGCCGCGATTGTCAGGATAGAGATCGAGATTGTTGTGATCCCAGGTCGTGAACGGCGAATGGATCACCATCTGCGTCGCGCCGAGGAACTCGGCGGCATCGAGGCCCTGGAGCAGGCGCTTGGTCACGGCCTGGCGGATCATGGGATCGTGGCTGTCGATCTTGAAGCCCCAGAACGGGCCGTGGATGCCGAGCCGGCCGGTATGGCCCGCCAGCATCTGCTTGATCTCGCCGGCGGTGCTGCGCCAATCGCTGTCGAGGAGATCGGCGCGGAAGAAATCCTGGATTTCGAGATCGCGCTGCCGGTCGAGAAGCCAGTCGCGATGCGCGGGGATCGATTTGATGGACAATGCGGCGCCCAGCACCGGCTTCGACATGGCTTGCTCCTTCGCCGTCAGCGATGACGGGGAGCAGCGCTAGACCAGTTCAATGACAGGCCCGTGAAATCGAGGCTCAGCGGCGCCGAGGAGATGTGGACATCCTGCCGATCGCGTGCGGCGGATCAGGCAACTGCGATCAGACCGCCGATGCAGAACGGGCACATGGCAAGCGGTATCTATGCCCGTAGTGATCCGGAATGGAATCCTATCGCGATGTCACGTACATCGCGTGCATCGATCGGCGGCCACTTCCACGGGCATCACCCTCTGATCGCGCTACATGGGGTTGGGGGACCACATGGGGCGGGGGATTGAAGGCTGGGGCAAGGTGACGAGGTCCGGACTCCTAGGCACTCCGGACCTCGAAACTTTCAGATTGAACGCAACAACGCGCCGTCCGGTTGGGGCAACCGGGCGGCGCGTTGTCGTTTCAGCCTCGTCTTTCGATCAGCGCGTCTGCGGCTCGATCGTCACCGTGCAGTCGCCCTGCCCTTGCGTCGCGACCACGATATTGCCGGCGGCCGCCCCAAGGGCGACCGGTGCGGACGAGCTGCCATCCGGCATCTGAACCGTCACGCTCAGCGAATCCGCGCGCGCGGTCGAGCCGACGGTTGACGGCTCTGCCTGGGCGACATTGCCCGACGCATCACGCCGCATGACCTGACAGTTCACGCTGTTGCTCGTCGTGCCTCCGGCGGCTGCCATGTTCGACGAGGCCGCGCCGCCCATCTGCGCGCGGGCTCGCGACGGATCGCGCGGCACCTGGCTGACGATGCGATGCGTCCGCGGCTCCACGATGACGACGTCGTCATCGGTCGCGAAATACTCGTAATCCCGATATTGGGGCTCGATCGTGACGATCTCGGGCGGCAGTCGGTAGAGCCGCACGCGCGGCGGGATCGTCTCGCCGATCCGGATCGAGATGTTCAGGTTGCGCTCCGGCTGCGCCAACCGCGCACGGCTCACCGTTTCGGACATCCGCACCTGCTTCTCGGTGGTCACGCTGGTCTGCTGACCAACCTGTGTGTTGGTCTGGGTGGTCTGATTGGCTTGATTGGTCTGCGTGCCGGAAGGCGCAGTTTGCGCATTGTTGGTCGGAGCCGCGCGGTTCGTGTCCGTCGCGGTGGCCGGCCGGTTGTTCTGTTGCGCCGGCTGTTGCTCGGCCGCATTGCGCGGAGGCTGGCTCTGCTCCTTCTGGTTGGCCGCGGCTCCCGTCCGCTCGTTCTGCTGGCCGGCCGGGCCGGACTTGGACTTCTCGGTCTCGGCCGTTGATTTCTGCGGCGCGGACTTGTCCTGCTTCGTCTCGGCGCTGCTCTTGCCGGTCTCGCGACCTTGTTTCGCCGTGTCGGCTTCGCGGTTGCGATCTCGCGATGGCTCGCGGGACTCCTGTGCCTGCTCCTTCGCATTGGGCTGGCCGCGTTCGGCGGCGGTGCCCGGTCGTCCCTTCTCTTCGTCTGCACGGCGGCCGCCGCCCTTCTCCTCGCGGCCGGCTCCCTGCATTTTCTCTTGTGCGCCCTGGGCGCGCTCTTGAACCCGTTCTTGAGCTGCACCACCGCGCTGGGGCGCGGCGCCTTTCGCCGGTTCCTCGGTCCGTTTTGGCTCGTCTCTGCGCTCACCGGGCGCCTGGGCGTAGGCAATGCCGGACGCGAGCATGAGCCCGACGGCCGCAGTCGATAACATCAAGTGTTGACGCATGGTCCCTCTCCTCGACAATTCGCAACAACAGACGCGAACGTTCTGTGGGTGCGAAGGTTCCTGAGCAGGAACGAGGGCCGGTCACGCGGACTTACATCGCATCCTTCAATGTGAGGCGGGCCGTGAATGTCACGGTGGTCTTGCCGACCAGCGCCATGCCTTCGACCTCGGCGCCGCCGGCGGAGTAGTCGCCCGAGAAGCCGCAGGTGACCTCCCTGCCTCCGAACGCAAGCGTCCTGCCGACCGCTTCGGTGTGCTGATTGACGATCATATCGCCCCGCCACTTGCCGTTCCGGAAGGTGTAGGTGCCGGTGTAGTAGAAATAGCTGTCGCCGCCCATGATGCGTCCGTCGCACAGCACGACGACACCCCTCGCCTGCCCGCGCTTGCCGTCGCGCATCTCGATGTCGAAGATATAGAGGCCGTTGACGACCCTGGCCTCCTCCGCTTCCGCTCCATCCACTGCCGACATCAGATCATCTCCCCAACGATCCGCCGTCCCGATCAGTTCGGCACGTTCCGCTCGAGATCCTCGAGCCATGCCGCCGCGCTCGAATCCGACGGCGCGCGCCAGTCGCCGCGGGGCGACAACGAGCCGCCCGCCGAGACCTTCGGGCCGTTCGGCATCGCCGAGCGCTTGAACTGGCTGAAGGCGAAGAAGCGGCGCAGGAACACCTCGAGCCAGCGTCGGATCTCCTTGAGATCATAGGCCTTGCGCCGGTCGCTCGGGAACGCCGGCGGCCATTCGCCCTTGGCGACGTCCTTCCACGCGTGCTGCGCCATGAAGGCGATCTTGGACGGGCGCATGCCGAACCGCAGCGTGTAGAACAGGTTGAAATCCTGCAGCTCGTAAGGGCCGACGGATGCCTCGGTGCTCTGCGGCTTCTGGCCGGGCTCAACCGGCACCAGTTCGGGCGAGATTTCGGCCACCAGGATCGAGCCAAGCGTCCGGTTGACGTCGTCGCTGAACTGCTTCGATGAGATCACCCATCGGATCAGATGCTGGATCAGCGTCTTCGGCACGCCGGCATTGACGTTGTAATGCGCCATCTGGTCGCCGACGCCATAGGTGCACCAGCCGAGCGCGAGCTCGGAGAGATCGCCGGTTCCGATGACGATGCCGCCGTGATGGTTGGCGAGCCGGAACAGGTAATCCGTACGCAGGCCCGCCTGAACGTTCTCGAAGGTGACATCGTAGACCTTCTGGCCGTTGCCGAAGGGATGGCCTATATCCTTCAGCATCTGCGTCGCGGTGGTGCGGATATCGAGCTCCTGCCAACTCGTCTGCAACGCCTGCATCAGCGCCAATGCATGGGTCTTGCTTTCACTGCCGGTGGCAAAACCGGGCATGGTGTAGGCCAGGATGTTTTCGCGCGGCAGACCGAGCAGGTCGACCGCCTTGGCGGCGACGATCAGTGCATGGGTGGAATCAAGCCCGCCCGACACGCCGATCACGACGCGCTTGGTGCCGGTCGCGCGCATGCGCTGCACGAGGCCGGCGACCTGGATGTTGTAGGCCTCGTAGCAATCCTGCTCGAGCAGGCTTTCGTCGCTCGGCACGAACGGAAAGCGCTCGACCTTGCGCAGGAAGCCGATATCGGCGGCCGGCGGCTTCAGCGCGAATGTCACCTTGCGGAAAAACGCCTCGCGCTGCCGGCGGTTGTCGTCGAACGTCCCCATCGCGGCACGTTCCTGCCTGAGCAGATCGAGATCGACGTCGGCCAGCGTGATCTGGCCGCCCTGGCGGAACCGCTCGCCCTCGGCCAGCAGCACGCCGTTCTCATAGATCGAGGTCTGGCCGTCCCAGGAAAGATCCGTGGTCGATTCCCCGGCCCCAGCGGCCGAATAGACGTACGCCGCGAGGCAGCGCGCCGACGTCGATTGGCACAGCAGCGCGCGCGAACGCGCCCGGCCGATCGTGATCGGGCTGCCCGAGAGGTTGATGAGCACGCTGGCGCCCGCGAGTGCAAGCTCCGAGGCCGGCGTTACCGGGATCCACATGTCCTCGCAGATCTCGACGCCGATGGTGAGGCCCGGAACGTCCTCGGCCGCAAACAAGAGGTCAACGCCGAACGGCGCATGCAGCCCGCCGAACGCGATCGTCTCTCCGACCATGCCGGCGCCGGAGGCGAAATGCCGCCCTTCGTAGAATTCGCGGTAGGTCGGCAGGTACGTCTTCGGCACCACGCCGAGGATGTTGCCGCGGTGAATGACGACGGCACAATTGTAGATGCGATGACCAAAGCGTAGCGGCGCTCCGACGATCAGGACCGTCATCAGCCCCGCCGAGCCCTCGACGATGCCTACGAGGCCGCGCTCGACCGCATCGAGCAGCGGATCCTGCTTGACGAGGTCTTCGATCGCATAGCCGGACAGGCACAGCTCGGGAAACACCGCGACCGCCACCGACTGCTCATGGCAGGCATTGGCCGCCGCCAGCACGGCCTTGGCGTTGGCCGAGGGATCGGCGACATGGGACGTGGTGACACAGGCCGCCACGCGCGCAAATCCGTGGGCGTAGATCGAGTGGAAAGTCATCGAGCGCAGTACCCTTAATCTCTTCGCTGCCGCAGCCGTCAGCTCCAGTCCCTATGTAGCCCATCGACCCGGTCCCGTGCAGGCCATCCGCGGTCATGCATAACGGATTTGCGCCGCGGTCTGCCCGGCGACGTCTGCCAAGCGCCTTGGTCTGCCCGGTACCTTTGCGAGCTCAGGCGCTGCGGGCCAGCACGCCGGACAGATCGTCGCGCAGCCAGGCGGCGATCCGTGGCCAGGCATGCGCGTGGGTGCGCGCGCCCATGAACAGGCCGAGGTGATTGCTCGGCTCGGAAGCCGCCGCAATGAAGGCCGGCGCCGTGCCGAGGAGACCCGCAGTGGCGAGCGCCTGCGCAGCCGGCACGACCTCGTCGTCGAGCCCGGCCATCAGGAAGACCGGCGCCTTGACGTCCCTCGGATCGACCGTGCGACCAAGAGCGACGAAACTGCTGCTAGCGATCTGGTTCTCCCGGAAAATCCGGTTGACGATCTCCAGATAATATTTGCCCGGCAGATCGAGCGTCTCGGCGTTCCAGCGGTCGAACCGCGCGAGCAGCGCCGCGCCCTCCTCGTCCGACAGGTCTCTCTGCAACGCCGTTACGATATCATCGCGGTTCGGCGCCTTGGACCAGAAGCGCAGCATCTCCTCGCCGCGGACATTGCCGCCGCCGCGTACGACGAGCTGGTCGTAGACCATCTCGGGCGCGTTGCGGGTGAGCCGGCACAACGAGGACTCGATCGACAGATCCACGGGAGCGCCGACCAGCACCAGCCGCCGCACCTTGGCCGGAAAGCGCGACGCATAAAGCAGCGACAGCCAGCCGCCCTGGCACAAGCCGACCAGATCGACCGGCGCGCCGATCTCGTCGATGGCGACGTTGAGATCGCCGAGATAGCTGTCGATCGAGAGATAGCGCATATCCGGCGTCGCCGACCGCCAGTCGGTGAGATAGACACGGTCGATGCCGCCGGTTTGCAGCGACTGCACGACACTGTGGCCGGGGGCGAAATCGGCGATCAGGGCCCGATGCAGCGCATAGGGCGCGCAGACCAGCGCCGGCTGGCCGGACTGCGTCTGCGAGCAATCGCGCAGGCGCATGGTCGCGAGCTCGAGCGCGACGGTGCTCGGCGTCGTCCAGGGCAGAGTGCTGTCGCCCTGCTCCGCCGGACCGCGCTCCAGCCACCAGAAGCAGCTGTCCATCGCAAGGCGCGCCGCTGCAAACGGCCACAGCAGCGGGTCGTCTGGGGCAGCCCCCTGTGCGCCGCTCTGTTTGCCGGTCCGCTTCACCATGGCCATCTCACGATCGTCACAGGAACGCCTCGAGGCTCACGATGGCGATGCCGAGGTCGCGAAAACTCCGATGGGCCGCAGCGACCGAGCCGTCGAGATCGATGCCACGGCAGGCGTCCTCGATGACGGCGACCTCGAACCCTGCCTTGCGGGCATCCTCCGCCGAGAAGCGGACGCAGAAATCGAGCGCGAGGCCGGCGACGAACACGGTCTTCAGCTCGCGTTCGCGCAAATATCCAAGCAGGCCCGTCGGCGTCCGCTTGTCGTTCTCGAACAGCGCCGAATAGGAATCGATGCCACGGCGAAAGCCCTTGCGCACCACGAGGCTCGCCCTGACGACGTCGAGATCGCGATGGAACTCCGCCCCCGAGGTACCCTGCACGCAGTGCGCCGGCCAGAGCACCTGAGTGCCGTAGTCGAGCTCGATGGTCTGGAACGGCTGCTTGCCCGCATGGTTCGGCGCGAACGAGACGTGGTCGCGCGGATGCCAGTCCTGGGTCAGCACTACATTGGCGAATTTTTGGGCGATTCGGTTGATGGCAGGGACGACCTTCTCGCCGCCGGGCACGGCAAGCGCCCCGCCGGTGCAGAAGTCGTTCTGCACGTCGATCACCAGCAGCACGTCGCGGTCGGAAATCTTCATCGCCGGTCTCATTCGCTGTGCCCGGCGCGCCGGCGCCGGACAAGTCCCCTGAGTGTCGGCCTTCCCGCGCAGCTTCGCAACCGCCCGCGCCGTGCGAATTGGTCGCCAGACGGCCGCCATGATGCAACGGTTTGGCCTCGTCCGTGTTGACTAGGCGCACCCAAGGGCGGATTCTCGCACTGTCCGTGACTGCGCGGACCGGGTCGAAGGACTGGAGGACAGGGTTGTCGTGCCGCAAGGCGGCGGCGGCCACGAAGTCATGAATATCGGCAAGACAGGACAGATACTTCTCGCCGATATCGGCGGCACCAATGCGCGCTTCGCGCTGAGCCGGAGCGAATTGGGCCGCGGCGACCTCGGCAGCGGCGACCAGACCGGACCGATCGATTATGTGAAGGTCGCCGACTTCCCGACCGTCCGCGAAGCCATCGCGGACGTGCTGGCGCGCCGGTCCGGCGGCGAGCCGCCGCAAAGAGCCGTGCTGGCCGTGGCAGGCCCCGTCACCAACAACCGCT
The DNA here is from genome assembly GCF_013408065.1 of Bradyrhizobium sp. IAR9. Lineage (NCBI taxonomy): Bacteria > Pseudomonadati > Pseudomonadota > Alphaproteobacteria > Hyphomicrobiales > Nitrobacteraceae > Bradyrhizobium > Bradyrhizobium sp. IAR9. The sequence continues at coordinate 292,650 of NZ_JACBZW010000010.1, read as the reverse complement.
GCGTCATGACCAACAGTCCCTGGGTCATCGACGGCAACGAGCTGCAGCCGGCTCTCGGCTTCGACAGCGTCCATGTGCTCAACGATTTCGAGGTGGTGGCCTGGTCCCTGCCCGCCTTGCAGCCTGCGGATCTGATCCCGCTCGGAGGACAAAACGGCCTGGCCGGAGAGCCGTTGCTGGTGGTTGGCCCCGGAACCGGCTTTGGCGTCTCCTGTCTGGTCGAACGCCACGGCGCGCGCCTCGCCGTCGTCACCGAAGCAGGACATGCGACCCTGCCGGCGGAGAACGAGCGCGAGGAACGTGTGATTGCGTGCTTGCGCGGACGCCTTGGCCACGTCTCCATCGAGCGCGGCGCGCTCTCGGGTTCCGGGCTGCAAAACCTCTACGAGGCCTTGGCTGAGGTTGACCGCGCCCAGGTGCCGCATCGCGATGCTGCCGCCATCACCAAAGCCGCGATGGAAGGCACCTGTCCCGTCAGCCGCGCAACGCTGGAGATGTTTTGCGCCATCCTTGGCTCGGTCGCCGGCAATCTTGCGGTGACGTTCGGTGCCCGCGGCGGTGTGTATGTCGCCGGCGGAATCGTGCCGCGTTTCCCCGAGTTCCTTCTCGCCTCTGCGTTCCGGGCGCGCTTCGAAGCCAAGGGGCGCTTCCAGGACTATCTGCGCAACATCCCGACCAAGCTCGTGACGAAGCCAGACGCGAGCTTCGTCGGCCTGAAGATGTTCGCCGACTCAAATCCAAACTGAAGTTCGGTCGTCCTTCTGGTCACGGTTCCATTAATGCACAGCTGATTGCCGCGCACGCGCGGTTCCATACATGAACGTGCTTGCCTGCGTGTTCCGGATGAGAAACAATCCTGCCGTGTGTTTGTGTGTGGCGTAGTTGCGGGGGCGTGACATGCGTAAGCAGGATTTTGGTTTCGACTACCACCGCTATCATCGCCTGCTGAGCGAGGCGGATGACGAAGACAAGCGGCTGGCGCTGATCGACCTTCTGATCGAGGAAAAGGCCCGAGACCGGCTGGCCGCCCAGCGCGCTTCCGACCGCGCGGCCATGACGGCCCACACCATTGCCAGGGTGCTGAAGAACGGCCGCAACTGAGACTTACAATCCGGCCCGCAGCGCCGGAATTGCGGAATCCGATTGAGACTCCGTTAAGGATGTCCCCCAATCTGACGTCAAACTTTTTGCCCTAGGGTTCCCTCACCTGCTGCAATTCAGGGTCAACAAGGGGGCAATGACATGAGCATGATTTCGATCGCCGCGATGCCGGCCGTCGTCGAAACGCGTTTCGCCGATTCGTCCTTCAAGACCATCTTGCTGTTCTGCTGCACGGGCCTGGTCGCCTCGTTCGGCCTGATGGCGTACGGCATCGACCTCGGCGCCGGCCTGATCTGAGACCACGACAAATCCTGCCGCCAAATGGCCGCCCCTGACCGGCGGCCATTTTCGTTGGGCTATCTCAGTGCGGCGTCCTCGCCGTCACTCAGTGCGGCGCTTTGGCCGGGGCTCCCGGAAACATGGAATCGATCATCGCCTTGAGCTGATCCATAGCGATCGGCTTGCGCAGGATCGGCCTGCGTCTGAGCAAGGACGGCAGCAATTCCGGACCGTACCCCGTGGCGAACATGAACGGCTTTCCGCGACGTTCGATCAGGTCGGCGACGGGATCGACGTAGACGCCCATCAGGTTGATGTCGAGGATGGCCATATCGTATTGCGCGGTCATGGCGAACGCGCTGGCGTCCCGGACATTGTCCGCTTCCGCAACGACGTGGTGGCCGAGTTCCGTCACCATGTCGGCGATCATCATCCGGATCAACGCCTCGTCTTCGACCAGGAAAACGGAGAGTCCGTCCGCCATATCACCCCCGCAGTCAGCTTGCGAAGATAATCATACCTCAATTTTGGAGAGGATTCACGAATTCGTGGCCGGCTCCGTTAATTCAGACGCGCCCGATCCGATTCAACTTGATCAATCCAATCCGCGCTCGTGGCTCAGCCGCACCATCTCCTGAATGAAGACCTGCTTCTGCTTGTCATCGAGGCTCGAAAAGAGCGGCTCGGCGGCATCGGCGACATTGCGCTGGTCGGCGGCGCGGTCGATCAGGAACTGCGCCTCGTTTCGCATCTGCTCGATAATGTCGTCGGGCGGATCCCGCTTGGCGCGCGCAACCCGCAAGTTGAGCCGCTCTGCACCATTATGCCCAAGGTAGTGCATTGCGCTCGAGAAGCCGTACCAGTGCTTCTCCTGATCAGCCGTAAGATTCAGCTGAGTCTTGATCCGTTCGATATAAGAATCGCTGTTGGCGACGATCTGCTCGGCGGTCTGCTGCGGCGCGCCGGTCTGGGTGAGGACGGTGACATCCTTATTGTCCTTGCCCTGCGGTGCGTTCTTGGCCTCCTTGCTCGCCTTGGCGCCCTTGCCTGCTTTGGCACCCTTCGCATCCTTGTCCTTGGCATCCTTGTCCTTGGCCGCGCCCTGTTGCTTGGCGTCCTTGCCAGCATCCCTGGCGGCCGGGGCCTGATTGCCATTGTTGTTGCCGACGCCGAGCACGCCGGTGAAAACGCCGACCACGCCGCCGATTGCACCGCCGAGCACGCCACCGACCGGACCTGCCGCCTTGTTTCCAGCCGCCGCGCCGTCCTGAACGCCTTTGACCAGGCCTTGAGCATGGGCCACTGCGGCCGCACCGAGCAGCAGCGTAAGCACGGCCCCCAGTGCGAACCATCGCCGCATGTGAAGCCGCGCAGACGGCGCCGGGTTGATCATTCTCGTCTCCATCGTCGATCTGACTGGCGTGTTGGGGCGGAGTCACCCGCCAGCTGCAACTCTATCGTTTCCGCCGCTTCGCGGTCCAGACGCGGCCGAATGCTGTCCACGCCCGAAAAGTCTTTCGCGCGAAGCGGTTATGCAGGCTTATTCGAAACTGCGGCGTAATTGCGCACGGATCGTTCCGGGCCGGCTCTCGCGACGTGTGCGTCGCAAAACAAGCGATCGCAGCTCACCACCGGCACAGCGCTGCCGCGTTCGAGGACGCAACGTTAGTTCTAGGCGCGAGCCGTTCGGCTTTCTCGACAGACGCGGTCAATCATGATCTGATCGCGCTACCAATTTGCTGCGGCCTGCGTGAATTGTTCACCTGGGCCGACGGCATCAATAAGAAAATCCAACAACAAGAACTCGGAAAAGAAGTCTTAGAGGAAACTCCAACAACAAACACCCAGGCGAGGAAACGAGATGTCACGCAAGACACTGACGCGACGTCAATTTGTGGCTGCCACTGCAATGTCCTCCGCGGCGCTGATCACAGCGCCCTATGTCCGGGGCGCTTACGCCGCCGGCAAACTCTCGATCGGTTTCTGGGACCATTGGGTGCCGGGCGCCAACAAGGCCTCGACCGACCTCGTCAACGAATGGGCCGCGAAGGAGAAGGTCGAAGTCTCCATCGACTACATCACCAGCAACAACAAGAAGATCGAGCTGACCGCCGCGGCCGAAGCCCAGGCGAAGTCTGGTCATGACATCCTGCAGATGCCGAGCTGGTGGCCGCAGGCCTATGCCGAGAATCTCGAGCCGCTCAACGACGTCATGGAGCCGCTTCTCAAGCAGAACGGTGAGGTGAACGGCACGGTCAAATATCTCGGGCAGTCGGGCGGCAAATGGCTCGCAGTGCCCGCGACACCCGGCAGCCAGATCAAGGGTCCCTGCTCCCGCATCGACCTGATGAAGAAGCATGCCGGCATCGACGTGCAGGAGATGTACCCGGTCGGCGGCCCGCCCAAGGTCGAGAACTGGACCATGGAGACCTTCCTGAAGGCAGCCGAGGCTTGCCACAAGGCCGGCGTTCCGTTCGGCATCGGTCTCGGCGAGACCACCGACAGCGTGGACACCGCCGGCGCGATCTTCCAGTCGTTCGGCGCCGAGCTCGTCAACGCCAAGGGCGACATCACGGTGAAGACCGATCAGGTTCGCCAGGCCATGGAGTTCTACAAGAAGCTGATCGCCTTCCTGCCGCCGGATGCGCCGTCCTGGGACGACGCCTCCAACAACAAATGGCTGATCTCCGGCCGCGGCGCGATGATCCTCAATCCGCCGAGCGCCTGGGCCGTCGCCAAGCGCGATGCGCCGCAGGTTGCCGAGCAGTGCTGGACGCACGGATTCCCGTCCGGTCCGAAGGGCCGGTTTGCACCGTACCTGCCCTATTTCTGGGGTGTCTGGAGTTTTGGCAAGAACAAGGAGGCGGCCAAGAGCCTGCTCGTTCACATGTCCTCGCCATCGTCGATCGAGAAGTTCGTCGCGGTGAGCGGCGGCTACGACCTGCCGGCCTACGCCAACATGACCAAGCTCAAGACATGGGAAGAGGAAGGGCCGCCGAAGGGAACGCTCTTCCACTATCCCGACCCCTACAAGCATCAGACGCTGTCGATCGCGGCGTCCCCGGCACCGCCCAAGATCGCGCAGCAGATCTATTTCCAGGCGACGCTGACCAAGATGGCGCTGCGTTTTGCACGCGGCGAGACCATGGATCAGGCCCTCGCCTGGGCCGAGGGCGAGTGCGAAGGCTTCATGCGGAGCTAGGTGGGGTGTGCGGGGAGGTTCACGCCATCTGCGTGAGCCGCCTGCATCCCGTCATCGAATTCGCATGGCCGGGAAGCCGACCCCAATGGCCGGCTTCGCGGTTGGACAAAGAAGTAGATCCAATAGAGCTGATTCAAGGAAGCTGAGATGGCCGATGTCGTCGTCGAGCAAGGTCGCGCCGTCCGTGCAAGGGGCGCGCGGAAGGGATCAAGCCTGCGCAACGCGCTCGGACGGAAATCGACGGTGGCGTTCTTCCTGACGCTTCCGCTGATCCTTCTGATCGTCCTGCTCGTGCTCTACCCCGCCTTCTACTCGGTGTACCTCGCGACGCTGAACAAGGCGATGACGAAGTTCGTCGGCCTCAGCAACTTCACCTTCCTGTTCAAGCGCGAGACGTTCTGGATGGTGGTGCGGCAGTCCTGCATCTTCGCCATCACCGCGGTGGTCTTCAAGGCGCTGATCGGTTTCATCGTCGCGCATTTCGTCCACAACATTCCGGGCAAGAAGCAGCGCAAATGGCGCGGCATGCTGCTGGTGCCCTGGGTGATTCCGCCGGCGATGAGCACGCTGGCCTGGCTGTGGCTGTTCGATCCCTCCTACAGCGCCTTCAACTACACGCTGTCCTTCTTCGGCGTCGGTCCGATCCCCTGGCTCGGCGACACTTTCTGGGCGCGCTTCTCCGTCATCCTGGTCAACGTCTGGTATGGCGCGCCGTTCTTCCTGATCATGTACCTCGCCGCGCTGAAATCCGTGCCCGAACAGCTCTATGAGGCCGCGGCGATCGACGGCGCCAATTGGTGGCAGCGGATCTGGTACGTGACGCTGCCGATGATGCGCAACATCATCGCCATCACGACGCTGTTCTCGCTGATCGTGACCTTCGCCAATTTCGACATCGTGCGCATCCTGACGTCAGGGGGCCCGCTAGATACGACGCATCTGTTCGCCACCTGGGCATTCCAGGTCGGCATCCAGAGCAGCGATATTCCGCTCGGCGCCTGCGTCTCCCTGTTCATGGTGCCGATCCTCGCCGTCGCAGCGATCTTCATCCTGCGCGATGTCAACAAACGCGGGAATGAAGCCTGATGAGCACGCTTGCAATCGACAAGGCCGGCCCCTCCCGCAAGATCAAATACGGCAGCATGAGCCGCGACCGCACCTGGGCGCTGCGCTGGTCTTATTTCTTCCTGGTGCTGTTTGCGATCTTCTTCCTGACGCCGCCGATCTACATGCTGATCACCTCGCTCAAGAGCAGCGCGGAAATATCGGCGGCGACCAATCCCTGGTGGGTGTTCCATCCGACGCTGTCGAATTATGTCGAGCTCCTGAGCTCGAACCAGTTCCTGCGCTTTTTCTGGAATTCGTCGATCGTGTCGATCGTGGTCGTCATCATCACGATGCTGATCAGCATCCCTGCCGCCTTTGCGCTGGCCCGGATGAAGTTCTGGGGCTCGGCGACGCTGGCCACCGGCGTCTTCCTCACCTATTTGATCCCGGACAGTCTTCTGTTCATTCCCCTGTTCAAGGTGCTCGGAATGGTCCAGGACATCACCGGCATCACGCTGCTCAACAGATGGTACGTGCTGCTGTTCATCTATCCGACGCTGACGGTGCCGTTCTGCACCTGGATCATGATCGGCTATTTCGCCTCGATCCCGAAGGAGCTGGACGAGGCCGCGCTGATCGACGGCGCCTCCTGGCTGCAGACCCTGACGCGGATCTTCATCCCCGTCGCGCTGCCCGGCCTGATCGCCGCGACCATCTTCGCGTTCACCGTATCCTGGGCGCAGTTCCTCTATCCCCTGGTGTTCACGACCTCGGTGGACCAACTGGTGCTGCCGGTCGGCATCACCACGACGCTGATCAAGGGCGACGTCTTCAACTGGGGACAGATCATGACCGGCGCGCTGCTCGGCGCGGCGCCGCCGCTGATCATCTACGCCTTCCTGATGGACTACTACATTGCCGGCCTGACCGCCGGTGCGACAAAGGGTTGATGTCTCATGGCTGACGTTGCTTTGCGGAAAGTGGTTAAGCGTTACGACGACGTCGAAGCCGTGCGCGGCATCGATCTGGATATCGCCGACCACGAGTTCATCGTGCTGGTCGGCCCCTCCGGTTGCGGCAAGTCGACGACGCTGCGGATGATCGCAGGCCTCGAGGACATCAGCGACGGCGACATCATGATCGGCGGCGACGTCGTCAACGACGTGCCGCCGAAAGACCGCGACATCGCGATGGTGTTCCAGAACTACGCACTCTATCCGCACATGACGGTCGCGGAGAACATGTCGTTCGGGCTGCGCCTGAAGCATTATCCCAAGGCCGAGATCAAGGCGCGGGTCACGGAAGCCGCCCGCCTCCTCGACATCACCGACCTGATCGACCGCAAGCCGAAACAGCTCTCGGGCGGCCAGCGCCAGCGCGTCGCGATGGGCCGGGCCATCGTGCGCAACCCGAAGGTCTTCCTGTTCGACGAGCCGCTGTCCAATCTCGACGCCAAGCTGCGCGTGCAGATGCGGATCGAGATCAAGAAGGTGCACCAGAAGGTCCGCACCACGACCGTGTACGTCACCCACGACCAGGTCGAGGCGATGACCTTGGCCGACCGTGTGGTGGTGATGAACAAGGGCAAGATCGAGCAGATCGGCACCCCGAATGAGCTCTACCACAAGCCGGCCACGCGCTTCGTCGCCGGCTTCATCGGGTCGCCCGCCATGAACTTCATCCCGTGCCGGCTCGAGGACGCCGGCGGCACACTCCAGATCCGGCTCACCGACCGCATCGCGTTCGCGCTGCCGCCGGCCCGCGCGGCGCGCTACAACGCGCTGCCGCGCACCGACAAGCTGCTGCTCGGCCTGCGGCCCGAGCATCTCACCGAGTCGCATGCGCATCTGGGGCCGGGCGTCGAGACCTTCGAGACCGTGCTCGACGTCACCGAGCCGATGGGAATGGAGACCCTGGTCTATTTCGGGCTCGAGGGCACGCCGATCTGCGGCCGCGTCGATCCCAACGCCGGCGCCAAGGACGGGGCACCCATGCGTTTGGCGATGGACCTCAATAACATGCACCTGCTAAACGAGGCGACCGGCGTCGTGTTGTGACGCCGGTCCAAGAAACTCGCGCAGGCAGGGGACGATGGCGACCAACAAGAAGAAGATTTTCGTTACACAAACTTTGTCGCAAGGGGCACGCGCCCTCCTCACCCAGCGGGACGATATCGAGCTCGTCGAGTTTGCGAACCTGATCTCGGCCAGGGATTTCGAGGCCTTGCTGAAGAGCCATGCGCCGGTCCATGGCGTGGCGCTCGGCGCCACCGCCTTCGGCGAGACCGAGCTCGAGGCGTCCAAGGACATGAAGGTCGTGACCCGCATCGGCGTCGGCTACGACGCCGTCGACGTGCCCGCCCTTTCCCGCCGCAAGGTGCCGCTGATGGTCGCGGGCAGCGCCAACTCGCCCTCGGTCGCCGAGCAGGCGCTGTTCATGATGCTGACGCTGGCCAAGCGCGCGAACGAGTTGCACGCCTGCGTCAAGGACGGCAAATGGGCCGACCGGCTCGGCATGCTGCCGTTCGATCTGTACGGCAAGACCGTGCTGATCATCGGCTTCGGCCGCATCGGCAGCCGTACCGCCAAGCGGTGCCTGGCGATGGAAATGACCGTGCAGGTCTACGATCCCTACAAGCCAGCCGCCGAGATCAAGGCTGCCGGCTGCGAGCCCGTCGCCGACCTCGACGCCGCGCTGCCTCACGCCGATTTCGTCACCATCCACTGCCCGAAGACGCCGGAAACCGTCGGTCTGTTCGATGCAGCGCGGATCGGCCGGATGAAGCCGAAATCCTATCTCATCAACACCGCGCGCGGCGGCATCGTGAAGGAAGCCGCGCTGTACGACGCCCTGGTTTCCGGCAAGATCGCCGGCGCCGGCATCGACGTGTTCGAGGTGGAGCCGCCGCCGGTCAGCAACGCGCTGTTCGCGCTGCCCAACGTCATCATCGCCCCGCACGTCGCCGGCGTCACGGTGGAGGCGGTCAGCCGCATGAGCGAGCAGACCGCGCGCAACATCCTGAGTGTGCTGGACGGCGATCCCATCCGGCAGAACATCATCAATCAGGACGTGCTGGGCTGAACAAGCCGAAAGCGGATGGACAAAGCGCGATGAATCGTCATCGCGCTTTAGTTATTGTTTGAGCATGATCTTTTCGGAAAACCGCTGCGCACTTTTCCGGATCATGACTTAGTCCACCCGCCTTCGGAAGGCCAGAATGCGTCCCATTTTGGTGCAGATCGAGCCCCAACTCAGCCTTAATCAAGCGCGCGTAATGGTGACGGAAGCGCGGCGGCAGCGGGACAGGACTAGCCGGCCGCGTCGAGCTGGAGGATGCACCCTTGTCAGAGATCGACCCGACCGACCACGCGCTGGCGACCATCGCCAGCATCCTGGAGCACCCCGAGCCCGTCCTCGTCATTCGCAAGACCGAGACGGAGATCGTGGTTGCCGGAGAGCGCGAGCACGTGGACCCCGACGAGCATCAGGTCGTCGATGAGTATTCGGCTGTCGACGAGCATCCGTCGGTCGACGAGCATCAGTCAGTCGACGAGCATCCAATGGTCGAAGAGCAGCCGCTGGTGCCGGAGCACACCGACGCCGACGGCTATAGCAAGGTCGGCCCCGGCCCGATGGTCGCGATCCGCCTGAAATGGACGGTGCATCGCGGCGATGACGGTGAGTATTACGTCCACGAGACCATCGGCGAACAGTCCACGCCCGTGGTCAGCGGCCCCATGACGAGTGAGGCCGCGGTGCATTTCGTCGACGTCCAGCAGGACGAGGCGAACAGGCGCTTCGAGCAGCTGCGCAGCGAGATCGCCGGCCGCAGCTCGCTCGCCGACTACGAGCGCAAGGGCGAAGCCTAGCGCTCCGGCCTCAGGTCTCGGTGTACACCCCTCCCGAAAGGAGAGGTGTACACCGAGCACCGCCAACTACTTCCTTCCCAGATAATCCTTCTTCACCAGCTCGACGCCTGCATGCCGCAGCAGGTCGTAGGCGGTGGTGACGTGAAAGAAGAACTGCGGGACACTGAACGTCAGCAGCAGCGCTCGCCCGGTGAAGGGCAGCTCGGTCCCGTTCTTCAGCCTGAAGAAGACATTCCGTTCCGCCGCCGCATCGATCTCCGCACGCGGCAGGCCTTCGATGAACTCGATCGAGGTTGCGATCCGCGCCTGAAGCCCGGCCATGTCGTGCTCCAGCGCCGGCAGCGCCACCGGCTCGAGCTCCGCCAGCAAGGCCGGGGCGACCACGGCATGTCGGCAGGCCTCGCCGACCTGCTGCGCCAGATCGTACATGTTCGGGGCCAGCCGCATACCGAGCAGAACGGCCGGATTGAACTTGCGGGCCTCCGCATACGCCACGCCCTTGTCGAGCAGTCCCGACAGGTTGCGCAAATGGGGGACGAAGAGGCCGACAGAGGCCTCGTACATCGAGATCGTCACGTCCAGATTCCCTCAATTCCATCTCGCCAGCGACTGGCATCTGGTCTAAATCCACCCCTCAAGAGCTGCACAATGACAGCTCGCGCAGGGGTGGAAAAGACATGATCGTTCGGATGGCTGTTCGAATCTTGGCGGCTGCGGCCGTGGCGTTGCTGGCAAACCTTTCGGCCCACGCGCAGCAGGCGCCCTCACGCCTCGACGAGATCGTCAAGCGCGGCACCTTGCGCGTCGGCATGACCGGCGACTACAAGCCCTTCACCTATCTGGACAAGGCGACGCAAAAATTCAGCGGCTTCGATGTCGACATGGCAGAGGCGCTCGGCAAGGCGCTCGGGGTCAAGGTCGAGTTCGTGCCGACCGCCTGGCCGAAGCTGATGAAGGATTTCGAGGCCGACCAGTTCGACATCGCCATGGGCGGCGTATCGGTCACGTTCGACCGGCAGAAGAAGGGCTTCTTCTCGACGCCGATCATGCGCGAAGGCAAGACGCCGATCGCACGCTGCGCCGACGTCGGCAAGTACCAGACGCTTCCCGATATCGACAAGAAGGGCACCCGCGTGATCGTCAATCCCGGCGGCACCAACGAGCGCTTTGCGCGTGCCAACATCAAGGACGCCGAGATCACCGTCTTCTCCGACAATACCGTGATCTTCGACGAGATCGCCAAGGGCAACGCCGATCTGATGATGACGGACGCCTCCGAGACGCGCTACCAGCAGAAGCAGCACGCCGGCGTGCTCTGCGCGGTGCATCCCGAAAAACCGTTCGACTTCTCCGAGAAGGCCTATTGGCTCCAGCGCGACATGGCGCTGAAGGCCTTCGTCGACCAATGGCTGCATATCTCGATGGAAGACGGCAGCTACAAGAAGATCTATGCAGCGTGGTTCGACTAGCAATGCGGCGGGAATTGGCAATCGCAATCGCGCTCGGGATCGGGATCGGCGGGGTCCACGGTGCGGTCGCGAAGACGAAGTTCACGCCCGCGACAGGGCCGGCCTGCAAGGACGAGTCGACAAATGAACTCGGCCTGTGGACCTGCCCGGGTCCGGCCGGTTACGTGGTGAGCTTTGCCGACGAAGGCAATATCGTATCGGTCACGATTGCGCCTCGGAGCGCAATCGAGAAGGTGTCCGGGCCGACCGCGCAATGGCGCGGCGCCGGCAAGTCGTTCGGCGAAAAGGTGCAATGGATCATGCGAGCCGGCGTGCCAAGGGCCGCGGTGATCCGCACCTGGCGACGGGTCGGCGAGGATGAGAAGGAGCTCCAGGAGCTCTCCGTGTTCGCGATCGATGGCACGAAGGCCTGCCTCGTTGGTTCGGTCGATGTTCATGCCGATAAGGCGAACGACGCAGCGCTTGCCCGCGCCCATCAGGTCGCCAATGCCGGTTGTCCGCGGAGGTAGACGCGGCGCGCTGAATTCGCCGCTCAGGCGCGCCAAATTGGAGCGGGGCCGCCCTGCCCAACTCCGGGCAGAGTTCGGCGTTATTGAACCAAGGTCGGCACGCGCACGACTTATACCGAGGACAGTGATCTAGATCACTTTTGAAGAACGAACCGAGGCGTAAGCGTCGGTCCGGGACTATCTGCTCAGGAGATGGAAATGAGGAAGCTGTTGGCCGCGGCCGCATTCCTGTTGGCGAGTACAGCTGCTCAAGCACAGTACACTTTCGAATATGGCGGACGCACCATCCGGATCGATCCGGACCGCGGCACGGTGCAGATTCCCGGCGTGTACGACAACACCGGCCAGGCCAAGGCCAAGAAGGCCAAGAAGAACGAGCAGGCGCCGCAGCAGGCCACGGTCGATCCGCAGGCACCAGCCGCTCCAGCTCCCGCTCCCGCCGCCCCGCCCGCGGCGCCCGCGGCTGCTGCAGCCGTGGCGCCGCCTCCTGCGCCACCGCCGGCGCCTCCGCCGACCACGACCGCCACCAATGCGCCGGCTGACACGGCCGTGCTGCCGCCACCTGCGCCGCCCCCGGCCCCTGCGCCCGCTGAGCAGCAGGCAGCGCCCACCGTGGCACCACCGCCCGCTCCGACCGTCGCTACTGCGCCATCGGCGCCGCCTCCGCCGCCCGCTCCGGCGCCTGCCGCCGCTCCCGTCCAGGCGGCCGCAGCCACGCCGGCTCCGGCAGCCGCGGCCACACGCGATCTCAGCTCGCCGCTCGGCGTCTGGCTCACCGAGGAAAAGGAAGGCAAGGTCCGCATCGAGCAATGCGGCAGCAATCTCTGCGGCTACTCGGTTGATTCCAAATCGAACCAGAATGGCGAGCAGGTTCTGATCAACATGAAGCCCAGCAAGGACCAGAAATGGTCCGGCCGCATCCTCGATCCGAACTCCGGCTCGACCTACGATTCGACGATCGCGATGAAGGGCACCGACCGCCTGCGCGTGCAGGGCTGCGCCTTCGGCGGCATGTTCTGCGGCGGCCAGACCTGGACGCGGGTGAATTGAGCGGCGCTGATTGCACGTGAGCCAACCTGGCGCAGGTAGGCTGACGTTTTCGTCACACAACCTGCAATCTATGATCCGACTGGCCGGGATAGTCGTCGCTATCCCCGCCCATGCGAGCCGGGGCCTCGTGTCGTAGGACCGCTCGATTCAAATGCCCCCATTGTGAACCATTTCATACTCTGCCCGCCGAAGTTGCTTCTAGTCTGGATTGATCGTCAGACCCTTTGCGACCTGTTTACCGCACAGTCGGCACCGTTTCGCCGAGATTGAGTAAACCGAAAAGTCATTTGCCGATCTTCTTTCGGCGCCGATAGTTGCGTAAGCGAGCGAGGTTGTTATGGAGGAACTCCGTGCGACGCCATCGCTAGTCTCAGGCGACTGGAGCCCCGGCTTGTTGATGTCGGAGGAAAGCATACGACGCCATGTGATCGGCGCGCTCCGAAGTCGGCAGACAAGCTTGACGACCGCGCTGCAGCCACTGGTCAACGAGCAAGCGCGGATGCTCGTTTCGGAGTTCGGTTTCGACGCTCAGACCGTCGGCAAGATCCTGCAATCGCAAAATACCATGCTGAGCGTATTGTCGGATCGGTATGACGCGCTCGATGAAGCCGCACATTACAGCGAGATTCCCTTCGTCGAACTGGCGAACGACGGCCGCATCGTCTATTCGAATGCGGCATTCGACAAGCTCATTCCCGGCAGGCGCGGCGCTGCTTTCCCCGGGTTGTTTGGGTCCCGTGCAGCCGACGTGTGCATGGCCCTCCGGGCAAATCACAACACGAGTTTGCGCGCAGACATCCAGACCGACGAAGCGGTTCGTCAGGTCAGAGTCGAGATCGGCCCGCTGCGCGACGAGGATGGAAAGCCGGGCAATTACGCACTCCTGCTCGACCAGAGCGCTGAACAGAGCCGCCTCGATGCCTTGCAGGATGGCGTGCTCCGCACCGACTTGACAGGCAAGATCCGGTTCGCAAACGAGCGCGCGGTGCAGGTTCTGGGCTTCTCGGAACCGGAACTCAAGGAGATGTCCCTCTCCCTCGTATTCGGACCCGAGGACGAGGGAACGACGAACCTGTTCGCCGAATGGATCACCAAACAAACGGGCTTCTCGAGCTTCGTCAGGCTCCGCCCGAAAGACGGTCGTTCCGTTCTGGCAAGGGTGAGCGGAACACCTTACATGGAAGCACCGAACAGCTCGGCAGGGCTGTTGGTGCTGTTCGCTCCTCTTGCCGAAGATCGCGCCCGTCGTGAGCTCAAGACGATTCTAGCCGAGCACGATGATCCGCAAGCGATCATCGAGGCAACGCTCCAGGTCATCGGCAAGGTCATCCCGTTCGAAATGAGCACGTTCGGGGTCTACAACGATCTCAGCGATTATTGGCGAGCGGTCACTGTCTTTCCCAGACCCAGCTGGGAGTGGAGCACGCGTTGGTTCAAGGTGCCGCCCGGCGTGATCGATTGGCTCGAGCAGGGCAAGACGTGGGACAACAATTTGGCCGCGTTCGTCGAGCGCCTCAATCCGGAGGAAATGGACAACCCGGTGAGCAAGGCCATCATCGCCGACGAATTCGAGTCGATGATCGTATTGCCGATCCGCAAAGCCGGAGGCCGGTTTGGAAGTTCGCTTGCTCTGCTGTCCCGCAAGCACCAATACACCGCCTCGGATCTGCGCACGCTGCAAAATCTCGGCGTCGAGGAGATATTGCAGGCCGCAGACGCCGCCATGGAACACGCCCAGGCACGCGCCTTGCGCAAACTCAAGGACGATTTGAACAAGGCAGCGAGCGCACGCGCCATCGCTGAGCTGCTGGCCACAGGCACCACGAAATGTCTGGGCTGGGAGTATGTCGGCGTGTTCCGGGTCGATCGCCGCCGCAGCAAGTTCGTGCTGGTCGCCGAGCACGTCAAGAATGACCGAAACCTGCTCGTGAAAGCTCCTGACCGCAGGGCCGAGTACACCCAGGAGCTGTCCAGCGGCATGCTCGGCAGCTGCCTGGCCGCGCGGAGCATTCTGGTTGTTCCAGACATCGGCGATACCGAGCGGAACTACGGCTTCATCAAAACCGCACCCGATCAGCGATCCGCCATGACCGTCCCCCTGTTCGTGAATGGCAAGATCGAACTGATCCTGGACATGGAATCATCGGAGTTCAACGCGTTCCGTGGGCCTGATCAGGACGCGGCAAGTGGCCTCGCCGCCGACTGCGAACAGATCTTTGCGGCTCGCTGGCATGAAGCGATCGAGCACGCGCTCATGGATAGAATCGAGCAGGCGGCCGTCATCGTGGATGCCGTTGGGACGATCTGCCACATGAATGGAGCAGCCGAGAACATCTTCGGCCAGGCGCGTGACAAGAAGCTCTCGTCATTTGGCGCCCGGAGCGAAGATTCTGTGCAACTGGCGGAATGCGGGATCCAGCACCGTCTTCACATCCACCTGACGATCGGCGACGCACCGCGCACCGAGCTGACGACTCTCGCAAATCGCGAGCCGTTGAATGACGATTATGGTCATCAACTCTGGCTGTTTACCAGCCTTGCGGACCAAAGCCGGGAGAGCGACTGGGGATATCTGGAAGAGACCGTCACGGCCGTTGCACGCGAGACCCGCGCCCCACTGTTGATGGCCGACGGCCTGCTGCGCGGCGCCGCATCGCTCCTGAGCAAACCAGAGCTCATGAGGAATTGCGCCGAGCTGCTCGAGCAGGCCGCCAACCACCTGCTGAGGGCCGACCTGACTTTCGAACGTCTGTCCGATCGTCTGACCGTTCAGCAGACGCCGCAGGAGGCCCCCGAGCAATTCGACGTATTGGAAGTGCTTTATCACGAGGTCGAAGGCCTTCCCGTCGAGGATCGTGCCGCGATCGACCTCGTCGACCAGATTGCGATGCGTCATCCGGTGTTGGTCAAGGGATGGACGAAGAGGTTGAGCTTTGCATTTCGCTCCGCCCTCAGCTCTCTGCTGTTGTTGCGCATCACGCCGAACGACAGGTTGACCGTGACGATCGCGGAACGGCCGCCGCATCGCCTCTCGGTGTCCATGCGCCTGCCCGCGACGATTACCGACGCTCTGGCACCGTCGGCGGCGGATCCGATCGAGCAGAGCCAGCACCGGGCACGGCAGATGGCCAGCGTCGCGGTCGAGGCTATTCGCAAGGCTGCCGAACAGCACGACGGCGATCTGATCGAGCTGGACGGCGCGGGATTCGAGTTCAACCTGCCATTGTGCGCGCAGGAGGCACCGGTATGACAGCAAAGATTGCCATAGCCACCGCCGAACCAAGCATGTTCGAAACCCTGCGGGGACATCTGCTCGCGGCCGGAGTGGCCCTGGAGGACTTGTACGACAAGCCTCTGATGACCCCGGACCAGACCAGCGAGTGGCTCATCGCGAATGAGACTGAATTGCTCGTGCTCGACGCCCGGTTGCCGACTGACCCCAGCGCCGTATTCGACACACGCACGACCCTTGGCGCGAAGCACGTGCTCAACACCGTCGTCCTGGCCCAGGACCCCCACACCTCCGTGCTGGTCATCGCACCTTCGTTCGGAACCTGCGCGGACCTGGAGGAAGAGTGCAGAACAGCAGGCAATGCGTTGATCCTGCCGATGGACGCGCTGCAGCTGCACCGGCATCGGATCTTGCGCCCGTTCATTGCGATGCTCACCGGGCATCCCGACGAGACGGATGCGATTCCGGGCGCGTTCCGCGTGATCGAGATCGAAATCCATAGCGCCAAGGTGGAATGCCGGCTCGGAACGGGTGAAGACGGCTCTCCTATGCTTCGCTGGAACACCATCAGCGATCTCGATGACCTCAAATCTGCCGCTCAGACTTATGCGCGCGATGAGATGCCGCTGAACAACTGGCTCGGCCAAACGCGGGACATCGGAACACGCCTGTTCAAAAGCTTCGTTGTCAAAGCGATCGGCGAACATCTGTTCTCGCAGATCGAGAAGTCCGCGGGCGGGCTGGTGGGACTGTCGTTCCGGTTCGTCATCAGCGACGCCGGCTTTTATCCGGTGCCCTTCGAGGCGAGTGTACGTTATCTCTCGGAGGAAAATGGGCCATTCGTGCTGCTCTATGCGCCGATCGTCCGGCGCATTCCATCCTTTGTCCGCGGAAGGGCCAGTGAGCGGGCGCGGATCAAACCGGGTGCAAAACTGATGTTCGTTCGTTCTCAGATCGGCGAACATCCCGATCTGAAGCTCGACAGCGCGATCTGCGATGGCAAGAAGTTCGACAAGCTTGGCAATATCGATACCGAACTGAAGCACGTGACAGAGCTGGGTGCCGCGGGCTGTTTCGATTTGAAGGTCGTCAACTTGTCGGACGCCCCTCCGGGCGAGGCCGCCCCCTATCTGCTGAAGCAGCTCGACGCATTCCGGCCGACCATTCTCCACTACGCCGGTCACGCCTGGAGCGATGGCCAGAAAACCGCAACCCTCGTCCTTCCCGGACTGCAACCGCAGCAAGCGGTCGGCCTGAAGCTCGACAGGGTGGCGGCATCCGACGGGCTTTCAACGACGACACTGGTCTACCTCTCGGCCTGCCGTGGCATCTCGAAGGGCTGCGTTCAGCAACTGGTGATGAACGGAATCCCCTACGCCTTGGGCTTCCGATGGAATGTCGAGGACGAACGCGCGCCGCAGTTCGCCAGGGAGTTCTATGACGAGCTCCACAAGACGCGGTCCGTTTGCGTCGCGTTCCGCAAAGCCTGTCGCGCATCGTGGGAAAGCCTGAACTACGACGAAGAAAGTCCGATCTGGCTCTCACCGATCTTGCTGGCGCAGTCGACCGATTGGGCAGCTCGCTGCCAGTGAGCAACCACTGAGCTGCTTGGAGTGGAAGGATGTCATGACAGTCTGGGCCACACTCAAGAACGTCGTGGAGCACTGGGCGAGCCGCGAGTTGCGGCGCCCCTATGTCGGTTACGTCGCGTCGAGCGGTGGCAACGCGATGACCGCGGGACAGACCTTCCTGCCCGAAGCGAGCTATTTCGGCGTGCGTATGGTCGAAATGGGCTTGCGCGAGGGCGGCAAGTTTTTCAACTCGTTCCTTCCGCTCGGCGTCGTGCTCACCGAGTTCAGCTTCGGCGACGGGCGTCAGCGCCGACCCACGATCCTGAGCAATGACGAGATCGCCGCTCAGCTGAAGGCCGCCGGTGCCGCTCCGGGGTATGTCGACTTCAAGAATATCTACGCCGTCAGGCGCGCGCCCATGAAGCAGGACAATTTGTCCCTGTTCGTCGGGCTGTTCCGCCTTCCGTTTCACGACGTCGCGCAACAGGTCCTGCAACTGGCGGCCGACCTGACCACACAGACCGGGCTCGCGCCGGGCGTTTCCGACGGGTTGCGCGTGGCTGAAAAGATCTACGACCGGGTCGCGGGCCTGTTCGGACTCAACATCGTCACGCCCTTGTTCTCCTATGCCGACGGCAATGCGCTCGCCCGCAGCGGCTATCTCCTGGTTGCCGGCCCCGACCTGGACGAAGCGGTTGCCAAGCGACTGGTGGTGACGGACGACAAATTGCTGCTGGACGGCCAGCGCGTGTCTGGCCTGGACTATTGCCTTCTGGCCATAGAGTTCACGGCCAGCCTGCTGCCCGAGGGACCTGATACGATCAACCCTCTCACGCAGCTCGGATTTCACCGACACTGGCAGGGTGTTGCAAGCAGCATCATGAAGCGGGAGCTGGAGCATGCAGACGAGCAGATGCTGACTCTGCGCTCCGAGGTGATCACTTCGCCTGAGCTCGCCGAAAACGATCGCCTCGTGGCCATCGGCGCCTACCAGACCAGCTACGATAAGCTTGTGGAGCGCGTGACACCCAAGAATGCTCACCGCGGCTGGGAAGAGGCACTCCTGGCCGACCCCAATGACAAGACAATCGCCAAACCGGCCGTGACGGAGCTCCTGAAGGGCATGCAGATCCGCCTGCTCACCGGCATCAAGGACGCCCCTGATGATCCGGACAAGCTTTTTGCATCCGAGGCGTTCGCACTGCGAAAGACAGTCGGCAAGACCCCGCTGGTCGATACAAACTCCGCCGTCTCGCTGGCGCGCGTGATCGATCGCACCGCGAAAACAAGGTGATGCTACGAACGCCAGCTTTCACGGCTCTGCCCGGCTGATGCGGCGGCGCTCCGACACGATCGCGTTGGACCGTCCGACCGCATCCGTGACACCCCTCACATCAGTCCGCCCCATGTCGTGACACGATGCCCCGCAGGTTCAGCCAATGGGGCGTGTCATGCGACGTCTTTGCAAGGGTATCTTTGCCGCGATCTGGGCCGCCGCCCTGCTCTGCGGACAGGCAAATGCAGCATCGACCAGCTTCGACGGCGCCTGGAACGTGCGGATCTCGTCCTCGAGCGAGACCTGCGGCAACGGCGCCACCGTCGCGATCGGTATCAACAATGGGCAGATCGCATCGACCAGCGCCGCGGTGACGGCATCGGGCCGCGTGGCGGACGCCGGCAGCATCAACGTCACCTTGAGCACCGGCATCAAGCGCGCCGTCGGCTTCGGCCGGCTCAGCGGCACCTCGGGCTCCGGCACCTGGCGCGGCGCGCTGTGCACGGGCACGTGGACGGCGGAACGGATGTAGGTTGCCATGTCCCGGACAAGCAGCAGCGCGAAGCGTTGCTGCGCCGAGCCGGGACCCAGCTTCCTTGCTCGTTCGGCAGTTCTGGGTCCCGGATCGGCGGCGCATCGCCTTGGGGCGATGCGTCTTGTCCGGGACACCAATGCCTCAGCCCAGCGCCGCGCCGTACTCCGCGTCGGTCACCGGCTCCAGCCAGGTCGAGTAGGTCCCGTCGAGCGCCTCCTGCATGGCGATGTGGCACATGCCGTTGGTCGGCGAAGCGCCGTGCCAGTGCAATTCACCCGGCGGGATCCAGACGGTGTCGCCGGGGCGGATCTCCCTGACAGGACCGCCCTTGGTCTGGACGCGGCCGACGCCGGAGATGACGTAGAGCGTCTGCCCGAGCGGATGGTGATGCCAATTGGTGCGCGCGCCGGGCTCGAAGGCGACGCGCGAGCAGTTCAGCCGTGCCGGCGCGGGCGCCATGATGATGGGGTCTTGCCACACGGTACCGGTGAAGTTTTCCTTGGGCGCGCGGCGGGTCAGCCGCGTGCCGGCAACAGTGATCTCCATGGGGTCCTCGCTTCGTTACTTCTTGCTGGCGGCGTAGCGCGCCTTGGTTTCCGCGTTCATGGGGTAGAGGCCGGGCAGCACCGCGCCGTTGTTCACCTCGTTGACGATCCAGGCCTCCATCCGCTCCTGCTCGACGCCCTCGTTGAGCACGTGCTCGAGCATCGCCTGCGGGATCAGCACGCAGCCGTCCTGGTCGGCGACCACGATGTCGTTCGGAAAAACAGCAACCCCGCCGCAGCCGATCGGCTCGCCCCAGCCGACGAAGGTCAGGCCGGCGACCGAAGGCGGCGCGGCATAGCCGTCGCACCACACCGGCAGGTTGGTGCCGAGCACGCCCTCGACGTCACGCACGACGCCGTCGGTGACGAGCGCGGTGACACCGCGCTTCATCATGCGGGCGCAGAGGATGTCGCCGAAGATGCCGGCATCGGTGATGCCCATGGCATCGACTACGGCGATGCAACCCTCGGGCATCGCCTCGATCGCGGTGCGGGTCGAGATCGGCGACGACCAGGATTCCGGCGTCGCCAGATCCTCGCGCGCCGGCACGAAGCGCAGCGTGAAGGCCGGCCCCACCAGACGCGGCAGGCCGGGGCGCAGCGGCCGCGCGCCCCGCATCCACACGTTGCGCAGGCCCTTTTTCAGCAGGACCGTGGTGATGGTGGCAGTGGTGATGCCGGCGAGGATCTTGCGGGCTTCGGGGGACAGCGACATGGAAACAGACGAGCTCCGGATGGGCGGGAAAGAACGAGCGCATCTTGCGAGCCGGGCGCTTTGCGTCAAGGGCCAAGAGGCTATCAATAACGCAGGGCCGGTGGGCTGTTATGCGACGCGATAACAAAGCCTTATCGTGGCCTCCTGCATTAATTTATTGGACTTGCGGGCGCATTTACGCGAAGCAGGGGTGAGGCGGAACTCAAGGTCGAGCCCGCTCCCGCAAAAGCCCGATTTCGACAGCTCTTCGACAGCTCAATGGCCGTGACGCTCTCCCCGCCCCGCCTTCTGCCCAGTGGCGACAGCGCCGTCACGGTCGAGTTCAGCCGCACCATCGACGACGATGCCAACCAACGCGTGCTGGCGCTGGACAAGGCGCTCGCAGCAAGCCCGATCGATGGCATCACCGAGACTGTGCCAACCTATCGCTCGCTGCTGGTGCACTACGATCCCGGCAAGATCGGTTTCGATGCGCTGGGCGACAAGCTGCTCCCGATCGCTATCCAGCCGCCGCCGCCGGTCACCAAGGCGCGGCGCTGGCGCATTCCCGTCGCCTATGGCGGCGAGCATGGCATCGACCTCGAGGATGTCGCCAAGGCGCTGAGCACCACGCCTGATGACATCGTCGCCCGGCATGCGGGCGGCGACTACAAGGTCGCCATGATCGGCTTCACGCCGGGCTGGTCCTATCTCAGCGGCCTCGACAAATCCCTGCACATGTCGCGCCGGCAAAATCCGCGGCTGCTGACGCCCGCCGGCACGATCTCGATCGGTGGCGTCCAGGCCGGGATCCAGTGCCTCGCCGCCCCGAGCGGCTGGCATCTGCTCGGCCGCACGCCTGTCAGAACCTATCAGCTCCACCGCGATCCAACCTTCCTCACCGAACCCGGTGACCGCGTGACGTTCTTCTCCATCGATCACAAGACCTTCGAGGAGCTGGACCGCGCTGCGGAAGCCGGCGAGATCGTCGCCGAGCAGGTGGACGCATGAGCCGGCTCGTCGTCGCCAGCATCGGCCCGGCAAGCTCCGTGCAGGACGGCGGACGCCACGGCGCACAGCGCTATGGTCTGACGGTCAGCGGCGCCATGGACCGCCTGTCGCTGGCTGCGGCGAACACGCTGGTCGGCAACGAGCCGTTCGCGGCCACTGGAGAGATCGGCCCGTTCGGCGCCGCCTTCACCGCGCGCGATGGCGCCGTGCGTGTTGCAATTTCAGGCGCGCCGCGCAATGCGGACGTCGCCGGAAACCCGGTCCCGATGGACACGTCGGTGACGCTGAAGGACGGCGAGACGCTGACGCTGGGCTTTGCCCGCGGCGGCGCGTTCACCTATCTCGCCATCGAAGGCGCCATTAAAGGCGAGATGGTGTTCGGCAGTCTCGCGGTGAATGCCCGCGCCGGCCTCGGCAGCCCCTACCCGCGCCCGCTCCAGGCCGGCGATGAATTCAGTGTCGATGCCGCGAGCGGCGCGGCGGAGCTGCGCATCGAGCTGCCGAAGCCTGCGACAGGTCCGATCCGCGTCGTGCTGGGGCCGCAGGACGACGAGTTCGACGACGCCAACAAGGCGCTGTTCCTGGGCAGCGAGTGGAAGATTTCGGCGACCTCCGACCGCATGGGCTACCGGCTCGAGGGCCCCGCCATCAAGCATCTGCACGGCCACAACATCGTCTCCGACGGCACGGTCAACGGCAGCATCCAGGTGCCCGGCAACGGCTCGCCGATCGCGCTGATGATGGACCGCGGTACCTCCGGCGGCTATCCGAAGATCGCAACCGTCATCACCGCCGACGTCGGCCGCCTCGCCCAGACCTCGGCGGGAACCGCGTTCCGCTTCAGGGCTGTGAGCATGGCCGAGGCGCAGGACGAGGCGAGGAAATTTGCGCAACTGATCCGCAACCTGCCCGATCGCCTGCGCTCTGCCGACACCGTCGCGCTCAACATCGAGGCGCTCAGCGATGCCAACGTCGCGGGCTATGCTGTCAGCGCCGTGGACGCCGGGACCTGGCAGGTGACGGCGGAGCCATAAACGACACGACGACCAGAGGCGGAGAGCAACCCATGAAGACGATCGATCTCAATTGCGACCTCGGCGAAGGTTTTGGCGCGTGGGAGATGGGCAACGATCCCGCGATGATCGAGCTGGCAAGCTCGGTCAACGTCGCCTGCGGCTTCCATGCCGGCGACCCCGACATCATGCGCCGGACGGTAGAATTGGCGAAGGCGCGCGGCGTCTCGGTCGGCGCCCATCCCGGATATCGCGACCTGCACGGTTTCGGCCGCCATCCGATCGCGGGCCTGAAGGCGTCCGAGATCGAGAACCTCGTCGCCTACCAGATCGGCGCATTGCAGGCGATTGCGACCGCGGCCGGCCACAAGGTCACGCATGTGA
The DNA here is from genome assembly GCF_013408065.1 of Bradyrhizobium sp. IAR9. Lineage (NCBI taxonomy): Bacteria > Pseudomonadati > Pseudomonadota > Alphaproteobacteria > Hyphomicrobiales > Nitrobacteraceae > Bradyrhizobium > Bradyrhizobium sp. IAR9. The sequence goes on along the minus strand of NZ_JACBZW010000010.1, from coordinate 269,863 downwards.
AGGCGCATGGCGCGCTCTCCAACGTCGCCTGCGAGGACGACATGACGGCGAAGGCGATCGCCGCCGGCATCCGGGCGGTCGATCCCAGCCTGATCTTCGTCGTGCTCGCCAATTCCAAGCTGGTGAAGGCCGGCGAAGCCGCCAATCTGCCGATGGTGCACGAGGTGTTCGCCGACCGCGCCTATGAGGACGACGGCAATCTCGTCTCGCGCAAGAAGCCCGGCGCGGTGCTGCACGACGCCAAGGCGATTGCCGACCGCGTGGTGCGCATGGTGCAGGACGGCGCGGTGGTCTCGGTGACGGGCAAGGTCATCAAGATGCGCACCGACACGGTGTGCATTCATGGCGACACGCACGGCGCCGTCGAGATCGCGCGGACCTTGCGTCAGGCGTTGAAGGATGCAGGGATCGAAGTGGCGCCGTTCAAGCGCGGGGCGTGAGGCCCATCAGGTGCCGTAGGGTGGACAAAGGCGCATAGCACCGTGCCCACGATCTCTGCATGATTGACACAGGCGGTGGGCACCTTCGCTTGCCCACCCTACGAGACCGAGCAGGATCTTTAGAACGGGTGTATCGACAACGTGCCGAACACGATCGCCGCGATCACGGCAAACGCACTGTAGAGCGCGAAATGATGCATGCTCGCCCCGGTCCGACGCGAGAGCGAGCGCGCGTAGAAGTGCAGCCTGGCTTCCGCCGATAGTTCGCGCATGGTCGATCTCCAACGCCCCATTTGCGGGATTATGAGGGATCAACCAGGGAGGGAGGCAAGATACCGGAGGAAATAGCGATGTGCCTCCTTTGAGGAGGCCGCATCGCAGATGTAAATTCTCTCCAGGTACGGGTTCCGAGAATCTTATTCGTTCAAATCCGAGCCGATTGGAACCGGCCCGGATGACTGTAGCCCGACGATCGCCTTAGTACACGTCAGCCTGGAAGCGGCCGGTCTTCTTGAGCTCGGCGACGAAGCTGACAGCTTCGTCGGTCGAACGAGCCCCGAACTGGGCGACGATGTCGACCAGCGCACGCTCGACGTCCTTGGCCATGCGCTTGGCATCGCCGCAGATGTAGAGATGCGCGCCTTCGGCGAGCCAGGTCCACACCTCGCGGCCGACCTCGCGCATGCGGTCCTGCACATAGAACTTCTTCTCGCCGTCGCGCGACCAGGCCAGCGACATGCGCGTCAGCAGACCCGAGGTCTTCATCGCATTGAGCTCCTCCTGGTAGAAGAAGTCGCAATCGCTGCGCTGATGGCCGAAGAACAGCCAGTTCTTGCCGGGCGCGCCGGTCGCCTTGCGATCGAGCAGGAAAGCACGGAACGGCGCGATGCCGGTGCCGGGACCGATCATGATCACGGGCGTCTTCGGGTCCTGCGGCAGGCCGAAACCGTGCGCCTTCTGCACATAGACCTTGAGATTCTCGCCTTCTGTGATGCGCTCGCCGAGGAAGGTCGAGGCGACACCGAGGCGCTTGCGCTTGCCGACGACGTAGCGCACGGAATCGACGGTCAGCGACAGCTTTCCGGGCGTCGCATTGTGCGAGGACGAGATCGAGTAGAGCCGCGGCTGCAGCGGCTCCAGCGCCTCGACGAAAGCCTCCGGATGCGGCCTGGTGCCCGAGAACTTCTGCAGCGCCGCCATGACGTCGAGCGTGGCGGCATCGCCGTCGGGATCCTCGCCCTGCGCCAGCGCCCGCGCCTTCTCGCGCTGCGCGCCGCCGGTGATGAAGGAGATCAATTCGAACAGCGTGTCGGGTGCCGGCGACAGCGAGACGTCCTCGATCAGCACCTCGCGCAACGTCTTGCCGTTGACCTTGGTGGTGTGGGAGGCGCCGAGCAGCGCGATGATCTGGTCGACGAGGCCGACCTCGTTGCGCGCGAACACGCCAAAACTGTCGCCCACGACGTAGTCGAGCTTGCTCTCGGAGAGATCGAACTCGACGTGATAGGTTTCCTTCTCGGACTTGCCCTTGTTGAGCAGACGGCGCGAGAGAAATGTCGCGGTCACGGGGTTGTCGCGCGAGCGGCCCGGCTCCGCGATCGTCACGGTCACGGCCGGCGCGGTCACCGCGTCCGTCTTGTCAGCCGCCTTGGCCGCCGGCGCCTTGTCCAGCTCCTCGTACAGCGACTTCAGCATCCGCGCGGTTTCCTTGCCGCCGGGGACACAGAGGTTGAGCCGTGCTTCGCTGCGGCCCGCGATCGCCTCCGAATAATCGTGGCAATTGTAGCCGCACTGGCCGCAATCCTGCTGCGCCATCGCCGCCATCATCTTGCGGCGGACGGGACGGCCCTCCGCAAGCTTCATCCGGTCGGCGATCGGCATGGTCTGGTCGTGCCAGGGCGCCTCGCCGTCGTCACCGTCGCCGGCTGCGCCTTGCATGACGGCGGCGCCCTGCTCCGCCGACAGCGGCGCGGCGACATCGGGCGAGAGCAACCCGGCGAAGAAGCCGTTCAGCCAGGAGCGCTGCGCGTCGGAGAACGGGGCGCTGGCGGGGATGATATCGAGTTTCGGCGGAGGCGTGATCTGGTTCATGCGGACACCTGTGCATCGGCAAGCTTGCGCAGCGTTTCGCCGTCATGGCGGCGCGCAAAGGACAGGAAGGTTTCGTCGGGTGACGAGCGATGGGCGATATAGGCCTTGAGCAGTCCTTCGACCGTCTTCGGCGCGTCCTCGGCCTTGAGGTCGTGATAGACCTCCTGCCCGACGTCCGCGTCGGGGCCGAACCCGCCACCCGTGAAGAGGTGATAGCCCTCGACCGTGTCGTCCTCGTTCACCGGCACGCGCGCACCGATCAGGCCGATATCGCTGATGTAATGCTGTGCGCATGAATGGTGGCAGCCAGTGACATGGATGTTGACCGGCTTGTCCATGGCGACGCGCGGCTCGCACCAATCACCGATCTCGGCCGCGCTGCGCTTGGTGTTGGACGCCGCGAAACGGCAGCCGGCGTTGCCGGTGCAGGCGATCAGTCCGGCGCGGATGTGCGAAACCTCGACCGCGAGCCCGATCTGCTTGATGGCGGCGACGGCGAGCGCGACGTTCTCGTCGCGCACCCCTGATATCAGCAGGTTCTGCCAGACCGTCAGGCGGATCTCACCGTCGCCGAGGTCGCGCGAGACCTTGGCAAGACCGCGCATCTGATCGCAGCTGAGCTTGCCGAGCGGCAGCGAGACGCCAATCCAGTTGAGGTCGTCCTGCTTCTGCTTGTGCACGCCGACATGCGCCATGCGGTCCGCCGCGGGCCGAGGCGCGAACGCCTCTTCCGGCACGTGCGTGAACGGCGTCTTCAGCCGTTCCTCGACGAGCTTGAGAAAGCCGTCATGGCCCATGGCGTCGAGCACATATTTCAGCCGCGCCTTGTTGCGGTTGGTGCGATCGCCATGGTCGATGAATACCCGCACGATGGCATCGGCGACAGCCGTCGCCTGCTCCGGCTTGACGATGATGCCGGAATATTTCGCAAAGTCCTTGTGGCCGGTGATGCCGCCGAGGCCGAGGCGGAACCAGATTCCGGGCTCGACGCCAAAGCCGTCCTTCACCTCATACGCCGTGAAGGCGATGTCGTTGGTCTCCTCGAGCACCGCGATCCTGCCGGCGCCGTCGAAGGCGACGTTGAACTTGCGCGGCAAGCCGTAGAGCGAGCGATCGTTGAGGATGTGGTAGTGCCATTCGCGCGCATAGGGCCGCGTGTCGATGATCTCCTGCGGATCGATGCCAGCCGTCGGCGTGCCCGTGACATTGCGGATGTTGTCGGCGCCGGAGCCGCGCGAACACAGGCCGAGGTCCTGGATACCCTCGATCAGCTTCACGGCATTCTTCGGCGGAATCTCGCGAAGCTGGAGATTGGCGCGCGTCGTGACGTGGCTGTAGGGACCGCAGAGCTCGTCGGCGAGATCGGCAAGGCCCGACATCTGCCAATGCTTCATGATGCCGTTCGGAATCCGCAGGCGGCTCATGTAGGAGTCCTGCGTCGGCGCGACATAGAAGATGCCGTAATAGCGCCAGCGGAAATTGTCCGCCGGGCTCGGCGGCGTATTGTCGAGCGCTTGCTGGCGCAGCCGCGGATAAGCATCGAAGGGATGCTCGTCGCGCTTGAACTTCTCCTGGTCGGCGAGCTTCTTGCCCGACGCGATGACCTTGTCCTGCGCCTTGATGTGCACGGCATCGGGACCAACAGGCTCGGCGTTCGGCTTGCCGGCGCCGCCTCCGCCGCCGAGACCGCGACCGACCCGGCTGATCTGCAGACCGGTCGTAAAACCTTCGAGATAGCGTTTTTGCTCGTCGGTAAAGTCGACTGCGAGCGTATCGATTTTCATGGTCGGTAACGAAGCTCCTGCGGCCACCTGGGTGGCATCGACGGACATTGGCGCGACCCGCGAGGAACTGGGCTGGCCCTTAAGAGCCGGCTTCGTTTCCCGACGGTCCGATCAGCTTCGTTGCTGCGGGACTCGGCTCAGCAGGCACCTGTGACAAGCTGGCCGCACTGCAACATTCAAGTTGCGTGCCAGCTTGGCCAAAATGGAAAATATCGCTATTTCAGATGATTAGGCGCCACCCCGGGAATTCCCGGGCGGCAAGCTTTCACGAAATTCGGGCAGCCGGATCAAACTTTGGGCAATGAAACTTACTGCCTAAAAAATACGCAGACCCGAATCAAGCCTTCCATCGCCCGACCTCGAAGGCCCTAAGATGCCCCTGGATGTCGTCGGGATTGAACACCGGGCCCGCGAATGCCCCGAACGCGGCGGGAGCCTGCTCGGGCGGCCGGCGGCCGAGGGCCGCATCGTAGAGGTCGGGCCTGAAAACGGCCATCGCCGTCTTGACGCCCTCCGGACTGAGCACCGTCTGCCCCCAGCGCACCATCTGCGCATAGAGCCAGGCGGCCTGGACCGGATCGGGCCGCCCCGCCTCTTCCCGCCCCACCAGCAGGTAGCGGCCGCTTTCGCGCACCTCGCCCTCGGGCGATATCTTCAGGCGGCCGACGAGCGAGCGCTGGATCACCTCGGCATCGACACCGATCCGCTCGGGTTGCGCCAGGATCTGCGCGGCCTCGGTCAGGTTCTCAGGGCTTTCGATGAACGCGGCGGCCTTCACTGCTGCGCGCACCAGCGCAGCGACCACGTCCGGATTCTTGTCGGCCCAGGTCTGGCGGACGGCGAGCACCTTTTCCGCCGCGCGGACCAGAATGTCGGAAACGAAATGCAGGATGTGACCGATGCCGAGATCGACGGCGATCGAATTCCAGGGCGCACCGACGCAGAACGCATCGACATGGCCGCTCTTGAGGCTGTCGACCATGTAGGGCGGCGGCAGCACCACGAGGCGGACGTCTTCGTCGGGATCGACCCCGGCCGCGGCCATCCAGAACCGCAGCTGGTAATTGTGGGTCGAGAACGGGAAGGTCATGCCGAAAGTCAGCGGCTCGGCACCCGCCTTGCGCCGCTTGGCAACCACCTTCGCCAGCGCTTTCGCCGTGGCCATCGGATCGAAACGGTCGCCGTCGATCTCCTCCATCAGCGCGGCATGGAGCGCCGGCGACACCGTAATCGCGTTGCCGTTGATGCCGAGACTGAAGGGCGCGGCGATCGGCACCTTGACGTGACCGAGCCCGAGCGAGGATGCGATCGCCACGGGCGCGAGCAGATGAGCGGCGTCGAACAGGCCGATATTGAGCTTGTCGCGGACGTTGGACCACGACACCTCGCGCACCAGCTCGACCTCGAGCCCTTCGGCGGCGGCAAATCCCTTGTCGACGGCGACGATCAGCGCTGCGGCATCGACCAGCGGGATGAACCCGATGCGGAGGGGAACGGTCATTTCAGCATCTCCGACGCGGTGATGATCGACTGTGCGATCTCGCCGATTTTCTTCTTCTCGCGCATGGCGGTGGAGCGCAGCAGCACGTAGGCCTCGTCCTCGGTGAGGCCCTTCACCTTCATCAGGATGCCCTTGGCGCGTTCGATGATCTTGCGGTCCTCGAGCTGCGACTTGGTGCGCTCGAGCTCCTCCTGGAGCTTGGCAAAGGCGTTGAAGCGGGACACGCAGAGGTCGAGGATCGGCTTGATGCGCTCCTTCTTCAGCCCGTCGACGATGTAGGCGGATACCCCCGCCTCGACCGAGGCCTGGATCGAGGCTGAATCGCTCTGGTCGACGAACATCGCGATCGGCCGCTTCACGGCGCGGCTGACCTGGAACATCGCCTCCAGCACGTCGCGGCTGGGGTTCTCGAGATCGATCAGGATGATATCGGGGTCGACCGCATAAATACGGGCAAGCAGGCTCTGCATCTCGCGGATATGGACCACTTGCGTGAATCCGGCCTCCCGCAATCCTTCCTCCAGGATCGCAGCGCGGATCGGGCTTTCGTCGACGATCACGATTTTGGGCGACTGTTCGGCGCTCATAGCTCACTCACGGCAGGTGATTCATCCATAGCACGCCGGAACGCCCTGCAAAGGGTTGTAATTGTGGGCAATTGGGACTAGCTCAGGCCGGTCAATCAGGCAGATTTGGATATGGATCAGACGGCTGCGCCCAAGGTCAGCTTCGTGTCGCTCGGGTGTCCCAAGGCATTGGTGGATTCCGAGCGCATCATCACGCGCCTGCGCGCCGAGGGCTATGAGCTCGCCCGCAAGCACGATGGCGCCGATATCGTCATCGTCAACACCTGCGGCTTCCTCGACAGCGCCAAGCAGGAATCGCTGTCGGCGATCGGCGAGGCCATGGCCGAGAACGGCAAGGTCATCGTAACGGGTTGCATGGGCGCGGAACCCGAGCAGATCGAGCAGGCCTATCCCGGCGTGCTCTCGATCACCGGTCCGCAGCAATACGAGAGCGTGCTGGACGCCGTGCACCGCGCGCTGCCGCCCGCTCACAATCCGCATTTGGACCTGGTGCCGCCGCAGGGCATCAAGCTGACGCCGCGCCACTACGCCTATTTGAAGATCTCCGAGGGCTGCAACAACCGCTGCACCTTCTGCATCATTCCGAAGCTGCGCGGCGACCTCGTCTCGCGTCCGGCCAATGACGTGCTGCGCGAGGCCGAACGCCTGGTCGGCGCCGGCGTCAAGGAGCTCTTGGTGATCTCGCAGGACACCTCGGCCTATGGCGTCGATCTCAAATATGCCGAGAGCCCGTGGAAGGACCGCCAGGTCCGCGCCAGATTCCTCGACCTCGCGCGCGAGCTCGGTGAGCTCGGCGCATGGGTCCGGCTGCAATATGTCTACCCCTACCCGCATGTCGACGAGGTCATCGCGCTGATGAACGAGGGCAAAGTGCTGCCCTATCTCGACATCCCGTTCCAGCATGCAAGCCCCGAGGTGCTGAAGGCGATGAAGCGCCCGGCGGCACAGGACAAGACGCTGGCGCGGATCAAGCGCTGGCGCGAGGAATGTCCTGATCTTGCCTTGCGCTCGACCTTCATCGTCGGCTTCCCCGGTGAGACCGACGCCGATTTTGCCTATCTGCTCGACTGGCTCGATGAAGCCGAGATCGATCGGCTCGGCTGCTTCAAATACGAGCCGGTTGCCGGCGCGACATCGAACGTGATCGAGAACCCGGTGCCGGAAGAGGTCAAGCAGGAGCGCTACAACGCGCTGATGGCCCGCCAGCAGAAGGTCTCCGCGCGCAGGCTGAAGCGCAAGGTCGGCACCCGCCAGCAGATCATCATCGACGAGGTCGGCCCGACGGTGGCCAAGGGCCGCTCCAAGGCCGATGCTCCGGAGATCGACGGCGCGGTGTATCTGACGAGCCGCCGCCCCTTGCGCGTCGGCGAGATCGTCACCGCGAAGATCGAGCGCGCCGACCAGTACGATCTGCACGGCAGCGTCGCGGGGTTCTGAGACTCCAAGACGCCGCCAGCCATTGCGGTCCCCAGCGTTCGCAGGCGAGACCGGCGCGCGCGTCAGCCATTCCACCAGCCCGCGTTCAGGCTGCGTGCGCTGAACTATGGCGATGCACGATACACCGCGCCGACGTTCGTCATGTCGCGTCTCCCGACGCCTGCTGTCCGTTCTGCGCGGCGAACACCTCCTTGGCTGCGAACAGCCCGTTCACTGCCGCCGGGAAGCCAGCATAGACGGCCATCTGCATGATGATCTCCACGATCTCGTCGCGAGAAAGCCCGACGTTCAGCCCCGCCTCGATATGCACTTTGAGCTGAGGCGCGGCATTTCCGAGCGCCGTCAGCGCGGCGATCGTCGCGATCTCTCGATCGCGCAGGCCGAGATCCGGGCGGCAGTAAATGTCGCCGAAGGGAAACTCGATCACGTATCGTGCGAAATCAGGAGCGATGTCGGCGAGTGAGGCGACGACCTTTTCGCCGGCCTTGCCGTCAATGCGTGACAGGGCCCGCTGGCCGCGATCGAAGCGGCTTTCGGCGTGTGTTTGGGCGTGCGTCATTTTCCTTCGTCCTCTGTTCGTCGCCGGCGTAGCCGGCAATCTTGGTATCAAGGACGAGCAGGCATTCCTGGAGTTCGGCAATCTGCGTGCGAACCTGTTCGCGATGGATTTCCAGCATCTGCCGCCGGGCTGGCCCGGTGGCGTCGCCGTCATCACGAAGCGCCGCGTAACGCAACATGTCCCGGATTGGCATTCCGGTGGTCTTGAGCCGACCGAGGAATTCGATCCATGTGAGGATTGATGCGTCAAAATCACGTTGACCGGAGCGATCCCGGTCAGCGTATGGAAGCAGCCCGATGCGCTCATAATAGCGCAGCGTGTGAGTCGACAAGCCGGTTCGTCTTGCAAGGTCGCCGATCTTCATTTGTGCCCGTTCTCGTACTGACGCACGTACAGATACCCCTTCGAGCGCGCTCTAAGTCAAGAGGGCTCGAAGGTGCCGTCCCCGCGAGGTCAAGCAAGGGCTAGAACGCACTGATGGCGCGATCAGCGGAAGGTCTCGGCGCGCCCGGCTGCACGGCAGCCCCGCGGAATTCCGAAGGTTCAGGAGGCCGCCAGCCATTTCGGCACCCAGCGCTCAGGCCGGGGTGCGCGGGCGAGGTCGGCTTTCGCCTCGGAGAGCAGCGCCGGCTCGCCGTCGATGGTCGGGCGTAGATCGTATTCGAAATTCGGCATGACGCGGCCGTCGGCATAGAGCCCAAAATTCATCGCGTACCACAGGCCAAGCTCGGGCTGGGCGCGGCGCATCTCCTCGCGCAGGTCGCGCAGCAGGGATTCGATCGAGGCGGCTTCCTCGAACGGCTGTGGTCCGTGCGAGAGCACGCGCGCCTCGTATTGCTTGCCGACGATCGCGATCTCGAATCTCGTCCGGTCCCAGGGCTTCTTTCCCCTGGGCAGATGGGCGGCCAGCCGCCAGCCGAGCTCGGCCATCAGGCGGTGATTGGCCCAGTAGTCTTCGCGATCCCGGCTCCATTTTTCCATGAAGCCGCGGAAGTCAGGCAGTTCCGACGAATTGTCGTCGGGCGTCGCCGGCTCGCCGAGCGGCCGTCCGGCCAGCCATTGCGCGAGCTCGACCGTCTGCGGCTCGACCTCGTCATGCGGCTTGAGATCGCTCCAGGCATTGTCGAATTGTTGCGACGTCAGTTTGGCGAGCAGGCCGTCGAGGCTCGGCGCCAGCAGCTCGTAGTCGCCCTCCGAGCCCAGTCCCACGATCGGCGGATTGTCGCGGTCGAGACCGGCGCCGTACCAGCCGCCGACGGCCGAGCCGTCCGGCAGCCGCATGAACAGCGAAAACCTGTCCCGCAAGGGGCTGCCGTCGGTGATCGGCGCGTGATCCGAGAACTGGCCCTGCAGCGAGAAACAGCCGACGCTGCCCCAGGGTCGCCCCTTGAGCCAGGTGGCAAAGTCGACCAGCAGCGGCGGCGCTTCGATACCCGGCGGAAATGCGCCGCGAATGCTGTCGAGGTCGATGGGATAAGGCGTATCGGACAAGGCTGAAAACTGTCTGGTTGGTCCCGTCCCTCTTGGTCTCGCCCGAATTGCTTCCGGTTCGAACCAAGTCGCGTCCTTCGATCACAAACGCGCTAGAGGCGCAATGGTTTCGATGCGGCACGCAAATGGAATACGACGAAACATCAGCAATTTGGTTCAAGCTGTCGGCCATCGGCCTTACGATGGCCCTGCTCGCGCTGTCCGCCCCCGCCGCGGCGCGATCCCCCTCAGCCGCACAGCTGCGCCAATGGTTTTACGAGGACGACGACGTGGGCCACGAGGAACGGCGCATCGAGGGCTGCTCGGCCGTGCTCAAGGCCAATCCCAACGATGTGCATGCGCTCGCCAATCGCGGCGAGATGCTTCGGCGCAAGGGCGACGCCGCGCGTGCGCTGGTGGACTTCAACCGTGCGATCGAGCTCAATCCTGGGCATTCCGACCTCTGGTACAACAGGGGAATTGCCCATGACGATCTCGGCGAGAAAGATCACGCCATTGCCGACTACACGCGTGTCATCCGGCTGAACGCCCGCGACCCGCTCTACTACAACAACCGGGGCAACTCCCACATTCACAACAAGGCGTACGAGCGCGCGATGGCCGACTACGATCAGGCCATCAAGCTCGATCCGAATTTCGCGCTCGCCTATTTCAATCGCGGCACCGCCTTCAGCAACCACGGCGACGACGCGAGCGCACTTGCGGACTTCGATCTGTCGATCAAGCTCAACCCGAACTACGGGCCGGCCTACGGCAACCGCGCTCGCGTCTATCGCGACCGCGGCGACCGTCCCCGAGCGCTGGCCGATTTCGCCAAATCGATCGATCTCAGTCCGAACAACGACCGCGACTTCTATGCGCGCGCGAACATGTATTTCGATACGCACGACTACACGCTGGCGCTCGACGATTACGACCGCTCCATTAGAGCGAATGCGAGCCGTGCGGACGTGTTCAATTCGCGATGCTTCACCCGCGCGATCGTCGGCCGCCTGCAGGAGGCGCTGGCCGATTGCGAGCAGTCGCTGAAGATGGCTCCCAACGATGCCGACACGCTGGACAGCCGCGCCCTCGCCCATCTGAAGCTCGGCAACCTCGACGCGGCGATTGCCGATTACGATGCCGCGCTGAGCATCAAGCCGAGGCTCGACGGCTCGCTCTACGGCCGCGGGTTGGCGAAGCGCAAGAAGGGTGACGGTGAAGGCGCCGAGCGCGACATCGCGGCCGCAACGGCAATCAATGCCGGCATCGCCGATGTATTCTCGCATTACGGCGTCGAGTAACCGTCACGCAGGAATGTGACACTATAGTGCATTCACGCAGAGGTCACGGACTCGTCCTAGTTCTGCCGCGCCTTTCAACGCGAGCGAGGAATGAGAATGAGCCGTCTCTCGAACATGCTGCGCAGGCAGCGCTTCGACGATTACCGCTTCTACCACCAGAGCACCGTCAACCAGACCCTGCATCTCGTCAGCGCCGTGATCTTTCTCGGCTGCTACGCCTTGCTGTTCAAGGACGCAGCGCTCGCGGGCATCGTCGGCTGGCTTGCGATGCTGACGCGGCAGACCGGGCATTTCTTCTTCGAGCCGAACGGCTATGATACCGTCAACGACGTCAGCAACGACTACAAGGAAGCGGTCAAGGTCGGCTACAACCAGACCCGCAAGATCGTCCTGCTGCTGGTGTGGGGCAGCGCGCCGGTTGCGCTGTACGCGTTCCCTTCCCTGTTCGGGCTGTTCGATCCGCCCGCCACGCGTCTCGATTTCGTCCGTCACGTCGGCACGCTCTGGCTCGCGATCGGCGTCAGTGGCGGTCTTGCCCGCATGCTCCAGCTCTTCGCCACGCGTGACGTCACGACCGGCCTCGTCTGGGTGTTCAAGGTGCTGACCGACCCCTTCCACAACATCGCGCTGTACTGGAGTTCGCCGCTCAAGCTGCTGCGCGGTGAGCTGATCGACACCGCGATCGCGGACGCGGATTGGGGCGATGAAGAGGCCGTGGAGGCCGCGCACCCGACGTGACGATGCACGCTTGGCGAGCATCCTGCAAAAAGCCTGCTTGACAAGCCCTGCTATTCGGCTGTACGGACGCGCCCCATGATCAATTTCCGGACCCACCTGCGCACCGAAATGCTCCGTCGTCGCTCCCGCGACGATGAGAGGGTGCGCCATGTCCGACGACGCCGCTGAACCACTGAATTCAGCTGAAGTTTTCGAGAAAGGCCGCACCCGCAAGGTGCGGCCTTTCTGCTTTTTGCGCCCGTTTTCCACCCGCCTCCAGAGGAGTTCGACATGACCACGCATCCGTATGACGCGCTGATGGACATCACCGCACGGCCCAAGGCCGTGTTCGTCCGCGGCGCGGGCTCCTACCTCTGGGACGACGGCCGCAAGCGCTATCTCGATTTCGTGCAGGGCTGGGCCGTGAACTGCCTCGGCCACTCCCCGGCCGCGGTTGCCGACGCGCTTTCCGCACAGGCCAGGCGGCTGCTGACGCCGAGCCCGGCGTTCTACAACGAGCCGAGCCTCAAGCTGGCGCAAGCGCTGGTCGCGAACAGCGCCTTCGACCAGGTGTTCTTTGCCAATTCCGGCGCGGAAGCCAACGAGGGCGCGATCAAGCTCGCGCGCAAATATGGCAGCCTGCACAAAGGCGGCGCGTTCGAGATCATCAGCTTCGAAGGCGGCTTTCACGGCCGAACGGTGGCGACGATGTCGGCCTCGGGCAAGAAGGCGTTCGAGCCGCTGTTCGAGCCGAAAGTATCAGGCTTCAAGAAGGCGAAGCTGAACGACATCGCCTCGGTCGAGAAGCTGATCAACGACAACACCGTCGCGGTGATGCTCGAGCCCATCCAGGGTGAATCAGGCGTCTGGCCGGCGACCGATGCGTTCCTTCAGCAGCTACGCGCGCTGACCGATGCGCACGGCCTGCTGCTCATTTTCGACGAGATCCAGACCGGCATGGGCCGGACCGGAAAACTCTTCCACTACGAGCACACCGGCATCGCGCCCGACATCGTGACGCTCGGCAAGGGTATCGGCGGCGGCGTGCCGCTCGCTGCCCTGCTCGCAACCGAACGCGCCTCGTGCTTCGAGCACGGCGACCAGGGCGGCACGTTCAACGGCAACCCGATCATGTGCGCGGCGGGGCTCGCCGTGCTCGAGGAGGTCAGCAAGCCCGACTTCCTGAAGCAGGTCGCCGAGACTGGCCTCCTGCTCGAGAGCGAGCTGCAGAAGGTCTCGGCCCGGCACGGCCTCGGCGGTGTGCGGGGACGCGGGCTGCTGCTCGCGCTCGACCTCAAGCTGCCGATCGCGCCCGGCATCGTCGCGCAGGCGTTCGAGGAAGGCGTGCTCCTCAACGCGCCGCAGCTCGACACGCTGCGCTTCATGCCGGCGCTGAACGTCGCGAAGGCAGAGATCGCCGAGATGATCGATTGTCTCGATGGGATCTTGACCAAGGCCGGCGCGGCACGGCGCGTGGCGTAGCAACTGTCTCGTTCTCCTGGAGGCAGTACCGTAGGGTGGGCAAAGCGAAGCGTGCCCACCACTCAGAAATGGTGGGCACGGCGCTACGCACCTTTGCCCACCCTACGAGAGCAGGATCCGCGGAGACAGTTCTGGATTTCCTCGCTTCGCTCGCAATGACGGGAACCTACGGCTTCAAAATCGAAGCCCCCGTGGTCTTGCGGCTTTCGAGATCGATATGCGCCTTCGCGGCATCCTTCAGCGCGTAGGCGTGGTTGATCGGCACGTGCAGCTTGCCGTTGATCACGGCGGCGAACAGCGTGTCGGCGCCTTCGAGCAGCTCCTTGCGCGTGCCGACGTAATCGTTGAGCTTCGGCCGCGTCGCAAACAGCGAGCCGTGATTGTTGAGCTCGGCGATCGCGAACGGCGGCACCGGCCCGGAGGCGTTGCCGAAGGAGACGAACATGCCGCGCGGCTTCAGGCACGACAGCGAGCCCGGGAAGGTCGCCTTGCCGACGCCGTCATAGACGACGTCGCAGCCCTCATTGCGGCTGATCTGCTTGACGCGCGCGACGAAGTCCTCCTCGTTGTAGAGGATGACGTGATCGCAGCCATTGGCCTCGGCGAGCTCGGCCTTCTCGCGCGAGCCGACCGTGCCGATGACGTGGGCCCCGAGCGCCCTCGCCCATTGGCAGGCCAAGAGGCCGATGCCGCCGGCGGCGGCATGGACCAGCACGCGGTGATGCGGCTCGACCTTGAAAGTCTTGTGCAGGAGATACCACACCGTCAGGCCCTTGAGCATCAGCACGGCGCCCTGCTCGTGGGTGATGTGATCGGGCAGCTTGACCAGCTTCTCCCAGGGAATGTTGCGCTCGCCGGTATAGGCTCCGAGATTGTGGTAGTAGGCAACGCGATCGCCCGGATGGAAATGCGTCACGCCGGGCCCGACGGCGATGACCTCGCCCGAGGCCTCGTTGCCGGCAATGAAGGGCAGCCCCGGCGCCTTGTAGAGACCGGTACGGTAATAGACGTCGATGAAGTTCAGGCCGACCGCATGCTGGCGGATGCGCACCTCGCCGGGGCCGGGCGCCGGGACATCGACGCTCTCATAGACCAGGGCTTCTGGGCCCCCGACCTTGTGCACACGGACCGCTTTGGTCATCACCTGACCTCCTCTTCTCAAAGGCCAGCGAAAGACATCGCGCCCGCCTTGTCAACTCGATGTAGCTGGAACGCCTAAACCGACGGCGTGCTGGTCTTCCTGCGATTGCGCTTGGCCAGCACGTTGAAGAATTCGACGGCCGCCGAGAACGCAATTGCAAAATAGATGTAGCCCCGCGGAATATGGAATTGGAATCCGTCCGCGACCAGCGCGACGCCGATCAGCACGAGGAACGCCAGCGCCAGCATTTTCGTGGTCGGATGCTCCGCGACGAAGCGCGACACCGGGCCCGACGAAATGTACATGATCAGGCAGGCGATCACGACCGCCGCGATCATGATCTCGACGTCCTGGGCCATGCCGATCGCGGTGATGATCGAATCCAGCGAGAACACGATGTCGATGACGATGATCTGGATGATCACCCAGAAGAAGGCGCTACCGCCGGATTTCTGATCGCCCTCGCCGTCATCGGCCTCGACCTCGGCGTGGATCTCGTGCGTCGCCTTCGCGATCAGGAACAGGCCGCCGCCGATCAGGATGAGGTCGCGCCAGGAGAAGTCCGAGCCCTTGAATGAAAAGACCGGCGCGGTCAGGCCGATCAGCCAGACCAGGACGCTGAGCAGCATGATGCGGAAGACCAGCGCGAGAGCGAGCCCGATCTTGCGGGCGCGATCGGCCTGTTGCTGGGGGATGCGCGAGACGATCACCGACAGGAAGATGACGTTGTCGATGCCGAGCACGATCTCGAGCGCAGTCAGGGTGAGCAGCGCGGCCCAGGCTTCGGGGCTGGTCAACAGATGCATCATGCGAAGGATCTTACCAGTCGTATCAACGCATCGCTGAAGCTGATCCAGAGCGCGATCGCGCAGAGCGCGACGGTGACGCCGGCGCCGACGCGGAAATCCATCTCCAGCACGTAGAGGGCGAGCAGCGCCCAGATCGCGATCAGCGACATCGTCAGCCAGCGCAGCCGCACGACGCGGACCGGATGCAGCACGTGAAACGGCACGAAGGTCAGCACGACGAGCGCTGCCACCAGCAGCGTCGACCACAGCGGCGGCCAGTGCAGCAGGAACAGATAGAACGCCGCCGCATTCCACAGCGCCGGGAAGCCGCGGAAATGATTGTCGTCCGCCTTCATGCGCAGATCGGCGAAATATAGTGCGCTGGTGACGATGATGGCGACGCCGAGCAAGGGCGCCGCGACCGGCAGCAGCAGGCCGCTGGCGACGATCGCGTAGGCCGGCACGAAGACATAGGTGACGAAGTCGACCACGAGATCGAGCACGTCGCCCGACCAGTTCGGCTGCACGTTCTTGACGTCGAGCCGGCGCGCGATCGGCCCGTCGACCGCGTCGATGATCAGGGCGACGCCCAACCATTGAAACATCGCCGCCCAGTGCTCGCGCACGGCCTCCAGCATCGCCAATAGCGCGATCGCCGCGCCGAACGCGGTGAAGATGTGCACCGAAAAGGCCGCGGCGCGGATCGCCGGTTTCGGCTTCAGGGAATCCTGCTGGGTATCCATGGCTTCTGCTATCAGAATGAGGCCGGTTTGCACATCCGCCATTGCGGCGCCCGGTCGCACGATCCGTCAGAAAATCAGGCGGAATCAGCGGGCTTGAATTTGCCGCCGGGCGTGTCATTTGTCGTTCCATGACAGACGCATCGACACTCCATGACGCCGCCGTGATCGGCGGTGGACCGGCCGGACTTGCTGCAGCGATCGCGCTGGCGCAGGCGGGTGCCCGGACCGCACTGGTGGCGCGGCGCATTCCCTATGCCGACAACCGCACCACCGCGCTGCTCGGCGCCTCCGTCGAACTGCTGGAGACGCTCGACGTCTGGTCCCGCTGCAAGGATAAGGCCGCCGCGCTGGAGGTCATGCGCCTCGTCGACGACACCGGCCGGCTGTTCCGCGCGCCGGAGGTCCGGTTCTCCTGTCACGAAATCGCGCTCGACGCCTTCGGCTACAACATCGACAACCGCTCGCTGATGCTGGCGCTGGAAGCGCGTGCGGCTGAGCTGCCCAATCTCGTCCGTTTCGACGACGAGGCTGAAAGCGTCGTCATCGAAGCCGACGACGTCGCGGTCCGCACCGCCTCCGCGCAATTTCTCTCGGCCCGCCTGGTGGTCGGCGCCGACGGCCGGCATTCGCTGTGCCGGGAAGCTGCCGGCATCGCGGTGACGCGGCGCGAGCTAACGCAGACCGCGCTGACCTTCAACGTCGGTCACACGCGGCCGCATCGCAATGTCTCGACCGAGTTCCACACGCCGCATGGCCCTTGCGTGTTCGTGCCCCTGCCCGGCGACCGCTCCAGCATCGTCTGGGTCTCGGCGCCTGCGGAGGCCCAACGGCTCCGCGGCCTCAGCGATGCCGAGCTGTCGGCCGCGATCGAGAAGCAGTCGCATTCGATCCTCGGGCGCATGACCGTCGAGCCCGGGCGCAACCTCTTCCCCCTCGCGATCGAACGTCCAAAATCCTTCGGCCGCGACCGCATTGCGCTGGTCGGCGAAGCAGCCCATGTGGTTCCGCCGATTGGTGCCCAGGGCCTCAACCTCGGCCTGCGCGATGCCGCCGACATTGCCAGGCTCGCGGGCGAGGTCATCGCAGCCGGCCAGGATCCCGGCTCGCCCGACCTGCTCAAGCGCTACGACCGCGCGCGGCGTCCGGACGTTTTGAGCCGCACCTTTGCGATCGACATCGCCAACCGCTCGCTGCTCAACGATTTCCTGCCGCTCCAGCCGGTCCGCGCCGTGGGCATGCACCTGCTCGGCGCCATCGGCCCGCTCCGGCGATTTGCGATGCGCGAAGGCCTGACGCCGACCTGGCGAAGGTAGTTTCTCAGGCGCGATAGCGCGCGATGAATTGGATTAAGTTCGATCGAGCCGCGGGCTCGGTGCAACCTCTCCCGCTTGCGGGGGAGGTCGGCGCGAAGCGCCGGGTGGGGGCTCTCTCCTTTTAGGGATTTTCTCTGCAGACTTCAGACAATCCCAATGTGGAGATATCCCCTCCCCAACCCTCCCCCGCAAGCGGGAGAGGGGGCGCACCGTTCGTATCGCCAGCAGTTCTGGCTCTCACGGAAACACCAGCCGTCCGCTCTGAAGTAGCCACATCACGCTGGTCAGCGTGACCACGGATGCAAAGGTCCCGAGCAGCACCGCGACGGAGGCGGATTCGATCCAGGCATCGTTCTGCCGGGCGATGACGAACACGTTCAGCGCCGGCGGCAGCGAGGCCATCAGCACGGCGGTCGCAGCCCAGGGCTGCGCGAAGGGGCCGAACGCCAGCATCAGGCCGAACGCCGCCAGCGGATGGATCAGGAGCTTGACCGCGATCACGCCCGGCACTTCCCACGGCACCCGGTCGAACGGACGCAGCGCCACGGTCACGCCGAGCACGAACAGAGCGGTCGGAGCGGCGGCGTTCTGGAGGAAGGTGATGGTGCGGTCGAGCGCGACCGGCATCTCGATATGCAGCGCCGCGACCGCGGCACCGAAGCAGGCCGACATGATCAGCGGGTTGAGCACGATCTGCTTCAGCACGACGCCGAAGGCATGCACGATCGAGGGATGGTCGCGGTCGGAGAGCTCGATCAGGAGCGGCACGATCGTGAACAGGAAGATGCTGTCGCAGCAGAAGATCAGCGCGGTCGGCGCCGCAGCCTTGGTCCCGAGCACAGCGAGCGCCAGGCCAGGACCCATATAGCCGATATTGCCGTAGCCGCCGGAGAGACCTGCGAGCGTCGCCTCGCGCAATGTCAGCCGTCCCAGAACCTTGCCGACCACCAGCGCCAGGGTGAATGCCGCAACCGTCGACAGCGTGGTCGCGACCAGGAACGGCGGGTTGTTCAATTCCGCAAACGGCGTCTTCGACATGATCGCAAACAGCAGCGCCGGCAGCGACACGTAGAGCAGGAAGAAGTTCATCCAGGCGAGGCCCGATTCCGGCAGAGACTTGGCCTTGCCGCAGGCAAAACCGACGAAGATCAAACCGAAATAAGGTAGCGCCAGATTGAGGATATCGACCATCGGTGAAGTATTTTCTGAAGACTTGGGGGCTATCTGCCCCTGAAGTGAACGTTAATTCCAGATGAGGCCACTAGCATCGGCCACAATCCTGGTCTATCGACGGGGAATGATTAAAGCGCGGACCGCCAAATTCCAGATCGGACAGGTCGTACGCCACCGGATCTTCTCGTTCCGGGGCGTGATCTTCGACATCGATCCGGAATTCAACAACACCGAGGAGTGGTGGCTGTCGATCCCCGAGGAGGTGCGGCCCCACAAGGACCAGCCGTTCTACCACCTGCTCGCGGAGAACGCGGAATCCGAATACGTCGCCTACGTGTCCGAGCAGAACCTGTTGCCGGACGAATCCGGCGAGCCGATCCGGCATTCGCAGGTGGCCGAGATCTTCATCAAGAACAAGGATGGCGGCTACCGCCCGCGCAATCCCTCGCTGAACTGAATTTCACTGGCAGACGGCTAGCAAAAAAGGCGCTCGTGAGAGCGCCTTTTTCATGTCCAGGACCCTGGTCCCGATTACTTCTGGCCGGCCGGAGCGGCCCCTGGGGCAGCACCACTCTGCTCTAGCTTCTTGCGCTGCTCATCAGCCTTCTTCTGAAGCTCTTCCTGGAGCTTCTTCTGATTTTCCTCGAACACCTTCGGATCGGTCGGCGGACCGTCATAGGCCTTCTGGAATTCGCCGGCGAGCGGCAGCGGCAGGGTCAGCGGCGCGCCGTTGGCGTTGATTGCCTGGACAACGAGATTCTGGCCCTTCTTCATGCTGTTGATGAGCTCGGGCGTCGCCTCGTAATCGGACATGCAGCCGTTCTGGAAGCAGATCACGTAGGGCTGCTGCAGCGGCGCGTTGCTGTCGACGATGATGCGGGTGCCGTGCACGAGCTGCATACCGAGCGGCAGCGTCACGCGCAGGATCTTCTTGGGCTCGCCTTCCGGCTCGATGATCACGGCGGCGATGACCGGCTGGCCCGATTCGATGCGGCCGTCCTTGCCGGTGAAGCAGACCTGCTTGGCGTTGGCGTCCTGGCCCTTCAGGCAGAACTTGGTCCAGGGGGCGTAGATCAGCTGGATCTGCTGATCCGCCGGCTGAGCCGCGCCCTGCTGCGCCGGAGCGCCTGCAGCGGGGGCCTGCTGGGCGGGGGCCTGAGCGGCCGGTGCCGGAACCTTCGGGGCGGCCTTGGGAGGCGCCTTCGGGGCCGGAGTCGCCTTGGGCGCACCCGGGGCCGGCGCCGGGGTCTGGGCCTCGGCGGCAAACGGAACGGCCAACGCCGTCGCCGTCAACAGGGCGAGAAGTCGCCCACGCGGCCGGACGGACGCGGCCAAGTAACGGAAATTCATTGCGGAAAACCCTTTCTGAACGGGAAGCGCCCGAACCGCTCCGAAGCGCCGAACCAAGCCGCCTTGGGCGCGGCTCTCTTCCCGTCAATTGAGGCAGATAAGTGACGGGCTCGGCGCTCTTGCGCGATTGCCCGCCTTCTTAACGTGGCCGACGAAAAGATCAATGCCGACAACCGTCTTTGGCCACATCCGCGGCTGCGCCCGGTGAAATTCCCTGTGATAGGATTCGAGGCTAGCCGGTCCTCGAATCAACGTGTGCCGATGTTCAAGTTCCAGCGCCTTTTCGAGGGCCCCGGTCTCCGCCTTTACGTCCTTGCCTCTATGCTCGCGCTCGGGCTGTCCGCTGGCGGCGCGCGGGCCGAGGAAGCCCATGCCATCGCCATGCACGGCAAGCCGGCGATGCCGGCCGATTTCACCCACATGCCCTATGCCAATCCCGATGCCCCCAAAGGCGGCCGCTTGACCTGGGGTGTTCTCGGAACCTTCGACAGCCTCAATCCCTTCATCGTCAAGGGATTGGCCGTGCAGCAGATGCGGGGCTACGTGGTCGAGAGCCTGCTCGCGCGCGGCAACGACGAGCCGTTCACGCTCTATGGCCTGCTCGCCAGGAGCGTCGAGACCGACGACGAGCGGAGCTTCGTCACGTTTCGCCTCGATCCGCGCGCCCGTTTCTCCGACGGCAAGCAGGTCATGGCCGAAGACGTGCTGTTCTCCTGGCAGCTGCTGCGCGATCATGGCCGCCCCAACCACCGGCAGTACTACGCCAAAGTCGCCAAGGCCGAGGCGACCGATCCCCTCACCGTCCGCTTCGACCTCGCAGGCGCCAACGACCGCGAGCTGCCGCTGATCCTCGGCCTGATGCCGATCCTCTCGAAGCAAGCGGTCGACGTCGCGACCTTCGAGGAGACGACGCTGGCGAGCCCGATTGGCTCCGGCCCCTATCGCGCCACGGCCGTGAAGCCCGGGGCCAGCGTGACGCTGACCCGCAATCCCGACTATTGGGGCCGCGACCTTGCCGTCAACCGCGGGCTCTACAATTTCGACGAGATCCGGCTCGACTATTTTCGCGAGGCCAACGGCCAGTTCGAAGCCTTCAAGCGCGGCCTCTATGATTTTCGCGTCGAGCACGAGCCGCTGCGCTGGCACGACGGCTATGATTTTCCGGCCGCCAAAAGCGGCGAAATGATCCGCGACACCGTCAAGCCGGGTCTGCCGCAACCTTCCGAATTCCTGGTGTTCAACACCCGCCGTCCGATCTTCGCCGACATCCGCGTGCGCCAGGCGCTGACGCTTCTGTTCGATTTCGAGCTGGTCAACCGCAACTACTTTTTCGGACTTTATTCGCGCGTGGCCGGCTATTTCGCCGGCTCGGACCTGTCGGCCTATGGCCGGCCTGCGGACGCGCGCGAGCGCGAGCTGCTCAAACCCTTCGCCGCGCAAATTCGCTCCGATGTCATGGACGGCAGCTACCGTCTGCCGGTGACCGACGGATCGGGACGCGATCGCACCACGCTGCGCGCGGCGCTGAAGCTCTTGTCGGACGCCGGCTACGAGCTCGACGGCACCGTGCTGCGCAATCGCAAGACCAAGGCGCCCTTCACCTTCGAGATCCTGGTCACGACCCGCGACCAGGAACGCATCGCGCTCGCGTTCCAGCGCGACCTCAAGCGCGCCGGCATCGAGCCGAGCGTGCGAACCGTCGATCCCGTGCAGTTCGACCAGCGCCGGCTCGCTTACGAATTCGACATGATCCAGAACCGCTGGGACCAGTCGCTGTCGCCCGGCAACGAGCAATATTTCTATTGGGGCAGCGCTGCCGCGGACAATCCGGGGACGCGCAACTACATGGGCGCCAGGGATGGCGCGGTCGATGCCATGATCGCCGCCCTGCTCGAGGCCCGTGAACATACGGATTTCATCTCGTCGGTGCGGGCGCTCGACCGCGCCCTGATCGCGGGCTTCTACACAATCCCCCTGTTTAACGTATCCGAGCAATGGATCGCGCGCTGGAATCGGATAGAACGGCCCAAGGCCACCTCGCTCTCAGGCTATCTGCCGGAGACCTGGTGGTCGAAGGGGCAGCCGCAAGCTCATCAAGCAAAGTGACGCCGTGAACCAGCCAGCAATATCGCCGACGCTCGACACGTTGTTTCAGCGCACGCTGATGCGGCAGCCGCACGCGCCCGCCCTGCTCGACCCGCTCAACAAGGCCCGCGTGACCGGGCATCAGCCGCGGCGGATGACCTACGCCGAGGCAGACACGGCCATCGAGGCGCTGTCGGCCTATTTCGTCGAATCGGGCCTGCCGGCCAATTCCGTCATCGCCATCCAGCTGCCCAATACGGTCGAGTTCATGCTGACGGTGCTCGCCGCCCATCGCGCCGGCCTCGTCGTCGCCGTGCTGCCGCTGCTCTGGCGGCACGCGGAACTCACCGCCGCGCTCAACCGCACCGCGGCGCGCGCGATCGTCACCATGAGCACGGTCGACGGCGTCAGCTATGCCGATCTGGCGATGCATGCGGCCGCCGAAGCCTTCTCGATCCGTCACGTCTGCGGCTTCGGCACCGATCTGCCCGAAGGCATGGCTTCGCTCGACGACGTGTTGGCCCGCCCGCCGGGCACCACGCGCGCCGTGATCCAGGACGGCCGCAAGGCGGCGATGATCTCCTTCGACGTCACCGCGGAAGGCTTTCGCCCGGTACCGCGACCGCATTTCAGCGTGATCGCCGGTGGCCTTGCGATGTCGCTGGAAGCCGACATCCGGCAGGGCGCGACCGTGATGGCGGCATTCACACCGATGTCGTTCGCAGGACTCGCCTCCTCGCTTGCTGTGTGGCTGCTCTCCGGCGGCGCGCTGGCGCTGCATCATCCGTTCGAGAATGATGTGCTGGAGCAGCAGATCAACGAGCATGGATGCGAGGTGCTGATCGCGCCGGCGCAGCTTGCCTTGCGGCTCGGCGATGCCGATCTGGCGGCGCGGATGCCGACCTTGCGCAACGTCGTCGGCCTGTGGCGCGCGCCCGAGCAGGTGGCGGCGAGCGATGCCTGGATCGCGCCACATGCCCCGCTGACCGACGTCTACCTGTTCGGCGAGGCCGGGCTGTTCGGCGCCCGCCGCGGCGAGGACGGCATGCCCGTTGCGGTGATGCCCGGGCCGCATGGCGCTCCGCGTGAGCAATCCGGCTCGTCCATTGCCGGCGAGATCCTGCTGACGCCGAAGGGCACGCTCGGCCTGCGCGGCGCGATGGTGCCGATCGCGGCCTATGCCCCGCCGCAGCCGGTCGGCGACACGCTGATCGCGCAGCCGCCGCGAGACTATGTCGACACCGGCTATGCCGCCCGGCTCGACCGTCCGAGCGGCGCAATCTGCATCACCGCGCCCCCCTCCGGTATCATGGCCGTCGGCGGCTACCGCTTCCTCTCCAACGACCTCCAGGAATGGGCACGCCGGCTCGGCCAGGGCGCCCTGCTCACCGCGCTGCCCGATCGGCTGTCCGGCCACCGGCTGGCCGGACGCGCCCAGGACAATACCCGGGCCCGCGAGGCGCTCAGCGAGCTCGGGCTTAACCCCCTGATGGTCGAAGCTTTTCGCGACCGTTCCGGCCCGGTCTAGCCGCAGTTTCGCCTGGTGCGTTGACGCTGCATTAAGGCGGCCAAACTAGATTGCGGGGCATCTGTCGCGTGATCAGAGTTTGCGAATGTCCCAGGCGGGCCCGATCCTGTTTGTGTCCAATGCCGAGCGGCCGCCCTTCATTGCGGCGCTGGACGAGGCCCGGCTCTTTCCCGTCGTCGACACCGACTGGGCCAGCGCAGCGCGCGCGGTCGAGCAGGTCCAGCCGGCCGCGGTTCTCGCCCAGATGTCCGGCGGTCACGAGCCGCATATTGCGCCGCTCGCCAAGAAGATCGCCGACCAGCCGCTTTACCTTCCCTTCGTGGCCCTCGATGCGATGGGCATGCTGCCTCACAACGCCCTGCCGTTCTCCTCGCGCGGCGGCAATTCCGACCGCCTGATCGCGCGGCTTCGCGCCGCCTTGCGCGTGCGCACCCTGCACGCCACGGTGCTGCGCCGGCTGCCGGAAGTGAAGGTCGCGTTGCCGGAAGGCGATCCGGCCCGCGATGCCACCGTGCTCCTGATCGGCCGCGGCTCGGCCTATCCCGCGCTCTCTGTCGCACTCGGCGAACGCGCCGGCGTGGTCGGCGCGCTCTCGATCGAGGCCGCCGCGAAACACCTCAACACCCGCGACCTCGACGGCGTCGTGCTCGCCGAGGGTTTTACCGCGCGCGTCACCGACGCCTTTCTCACGGTGCTCGCCGAGGACACCCGCTTTCGCAGCCTGCCCGTCGTCGTCACCGCGCACCAGTTGACGCAGACTTACGACCTGCCCAATCTCGAGCTGATCCCGGGCGAGCCGGCGAAGGTCGCGGCCAATGCACTGCCCCTGATCCGCCAGCATGCGATGGAAGCACAATTGAGCCGCACGCTGCGCTCGATCGATGCCGGCGGCTGGCTCGATCCGCGCAGCGGCCTGCTGACGGTCGAAGCCTTCGCCCGCGATTTCGCCAAAGCGGTCGAGCAGACGCTGGCCCGCGGCGGCGGTCTCTCCGTCGCACGCTTCGCCTTCGACCCCGGCAATTCCCGCGCCCAGCTCGATGCTGCCCGCATCCTCAGCCGCCTGATGCGGCAGATGGATTTCGGCGCCGCGCAGAAGGACGGCTCGGTCATCGTCGTGTTCGCGGAAACCGACTTCCGCACCGCCCACATGATCGCCCGCCGCCTCTCGGCGGTGATGCGTCACACCTCCAACGGCAAGCACGAGATGCGCAGCGAGCCCGTCGTCAGCGTGGATTCGCTGTCGCCGTCGGATACGGCAAGGTCGTTGCTGGGGCGGCTGTCCGCGGATGCGTCGCGAGCGGCGTCGTAGTTACAACCTCGCTGCCGTAGGGTGGGCAAAGCGAAGCGTGCCCACGCCTGATAATTATTGAAAGATGGTGGGCACGGCGCACAGCGCCTTTGCCCACCCTACGGCACCTCTCGCCCGATCCTCACGCCGCCTTCTTGCTCTCCGCGAGCTGCGCCAGCTGCCGCATGATCTCCGTCGTCCCCACGAGACGCTCTTCCGGCGTCTCCCAGTCCTGCAGGAACACCACCTTCATGTCGGGCCGCACCTTGGCGGCCTGGCCGTAGCTGCGGATGAACGACACCAGGCGGTCGGGATAGGCGAAGGAATTGTCGCGGAAGGCGATGACGGCGCCCTTCGGGCCGGCGTCGATCTTGCCGACATTGGCCCTTCGGCAGAACGCCTTGATCGCGGCGACCTTGAAGAGGTAGCGCACCTCGTCCGGCAGCACGCCGAAGCGATCGCGCATCTCCGCGCCGAAATTCTCGATCTCCTCCTCGGTGTCGAGATCGGCCAGACGCCGGTACAGCGACAGCCGTACCGAGAGATCGCCGACGTAATCCTCCGGGATGAGCACGGGCATGCCGATGGTGATCGACGGCGACCAGCGGTCGGCGGCGGGCTCGGAGACGCCGGCCTTGAGGTTGACGATCGCCTCCTCCAGCATCGACTGATAGAGCTCGAAGCCGACCTCCTTGATGTGGCCGGACTGCTCCTCGCCGAGCAGATTGCCGGCGCCGCGAATGTCGAGATCGTGCGAGGCGAGCTGGAAGCCGGCGCCCAGCGTCTCCAGCGATTGCAGCACCGTGAGCCGGCGCTCGGCCTGCGCCGTGATCTTCTGCTGCGACGGCAGTGTGAACAGCGCATAGGCGCGCAGCTTGGAACGGCCGACGCGGCCGCGCAGCTGATAGAGCTGGGCCAGACCGAACATGTCGGCACGGTGGACGATCAGCGTGTTGGCGTTGGGAATGTCGAGGCCGGACTCGACGATCGTGGTGGACAGCAGGATGTCGAACTTGCCGTCGTAGAACGCGGTCATGATGTCTTCAATCACCGCGGGCGGCATCTGGCCGTGCGCGACCGCGACCTTCATCTCCGGCACGTTCTTGTCGAGGAAATCCTTGACCTCGGCGAGGTCGTCGATGCGCGGCACCACGTAGAACGCCTGGCCGCCGCGATAGCGCTCGCGCAGCAGCGCCTCGCGGATCATCAGCGGATCATGCGGGGCGACGAAGGTGCGCACCGCGAGGCGATCGACCGGGGGCGAGGCAATGATCGAGAGCTCGCGAACGCCGGTCAGCGCCAGTTGCAGCGTGCGCGGGATCGGCGTCGCCGACAGCGTCAGCACGTGCACCTCGGAGCGCAGCGCCTTCAGCCGCTCCTTGTGAGTGACGCCAAAATGCTGCTCCTCGTCGACGATGACGAGGCCGAGGTCGCGGAACTTGATCGCCTTGCCGAGCAACGCGTGGGTGCCGACGACGATGTCGACCGAACCGTCGGCGATGCCCTTCTTGACGAGATTGAGCTCCTTGGTCGCGACCAGGCGCGAGGCCTGCGCCACGTTGACCGGAAAGCCCTTGAAGCGCTCGGTGAAGGTCTTCGCGTGCTGGCGCGCGAGCAGCGTGGTCGGCACCACGACGGCGACCTGCTTGCCTTCGAGCGCGACGGCGAAGGCTGCGCGCAAGGCAACCTCGGTCTTGCCGAAGCCGACGTCGCCGCAGATCAGCCGGTCCATGGGACGGCCAAGTTCGAGATCCTTCAGCGTGGATTCGATCGCGCCTAGCTGGTCCTCCGTTTCGTCATAGGGGAAGCGCGCGCAGAACTCGTCATAGAGGCCCTGCTGCACCGGCAGCTTGGGCGCTTCGTGCAGATGGCGCGCCGCGGCGATCTTGATCAGCTCGCCCGCGATCTCGCGGATGCGGTTCTTGAGCTTGGCCTTGCGGGTCTGCCAGCCACCGCCACCGAGGCGATCGAGCTCGACCGTGGTCTGGTCCGAGCCGTAGCGTGACAATAGCTCGATGTTCTCGACCGGCAGGAACAGTTTTGTTTCGGCGGCATAATGCAGCTCGAGACAGTCATGCGGCGCACCCGCGACATCGAGGGTCTGGAGGCCGATGAAACGGCCGATGCCGTGATCGACGTGGACGACGATGTCGCCCGCGGCAAGGCTCGTCACCTCCGAGATGAAATTGTCGAGCTTGCGGCTGGCCTTGCGCGGCCGCACCAGGCGGTCGCCAAGGATGTCCTGCTCGCTGATGAGCGCGATCTCGTCGGTCTCGAAGCCGCTTTCGAGGCCGAGCACGGCGAGCATGGTCTCGTTGCGCGGGGTCGCCTGCACCGTCCGCCAGGAGTTGACGCTGGTGGTGTGGGCCAACTTGTGGTCGCGCAACATCGAATTCATGCGGTCGCGCGAGCCTTCGCTCCAGAGCGCGATCACGACCTTCTTGCGCTGGGCGTGCAGCGCCATGACATGGCTGACCACGGATTCGAATACGTTGACGGTCGTGTCGTTGCGCTCCGGCGCGAAATCGCGGCCCTTGCGGGCACCGGCGTCGACGACACTGGTCCCGTCAGCCGGAACCGAGAACTGCGTCAGCCGCAGCAGCGGCATGTCGCTCTCGCGCTTGGTCCATTCCTCGCCGGTCAGATAAAGCCGGTCTGGCGGCAGCGGCTTGTAAATGGCGCCGCCGCCGGGATGCTCCATGGCGTCGCGGCGGGCCTCGTAATAGTCCTGGATCTGCTTGAAGCGCTCGCGGACGGCGTCCTCGGCCTGCGGCTCGATCGCGATGGGCGCGCCTTGCAGATAGTCGAACAGCGTGTCCATCCGATCCTGGAACAGCGGCAGCCAGTGCTCCATGCCGGGATGGCGGCGGCCCTCGCTGACAGCCTCATACAGCGCATCGTCGCGCTCGGGCGCGCCGAACTCGGCGACATAGCCCATGCGGAATCGGCGGATGGTGTCGGTGACGAGCTGGAATTCCGAGATCGGCACCAGGTCGAGCGAGCGCATGTCGAGCAGCGTGCGCTGGGTCTCGGCGTCGAAGGAGCGGATCGATTCCAGGCTGTCGCCGAAGAAATCGAAGCGGACGGGCTGATCGAGGCCGGCCGGAAACAGATCGAGGATGCCGCCGCGCACGGCGTATTCGCCGGGCTCGCGCACGGTCGAGGAACGGTTGTAGCCGTTGTGCTCGAGCCAGGCGACGATAGTGTCCATCGGCACCACGTTGCCGGGCGCAACCGACAGCGCCTGCGCCGCGACGAGCTCGCGCGCCGGCACGCGCTGCACCACCGCGTTCACCGTGGTCAGCACGATCAGCGGCTTGTCGCTGCCGGTGAGCGAGGCCAGCCGTGCCAGCGTGGTCAGGCGTTGTGCCAAGATGCCGCCATGCGGCGAGACGCGGTCATAGGGCTGGCAGTCCCAGGCCGGGAAAGTCAGCACCGGCAGATCGGGAGCGAAGAACTGCAGCGCGCGTTCGAGCTGCTGCATGCGCGGACCGTCGCGGCAGACCACGGCAAGGCTGACGGCCGGCTTCTTCGGCCGCGCCGCGATGGCGCGGGCGAGATCGGAGACGACAAGGCCTTCGGCGCCTTCCGCGACATTGGCGAGCGTCAGCACACGGCCGGGCGCAAGCAGCTCGGCCGGAGATTTCATTGCCTGCTTCATGCGTCGCGGTCCGCGATCGGATAGGCCTTGATGCGGGCAAACAGCGCGCCGGTGACATCGGCGGGCAGCACCTTGTCACCGGTGATGGCGGCATAGAGATCGGGATCGTTGACCTCGAGCAGCGTCTCGAGCTGATCGAGCTCGGCGTCGGACAGATTGCCGATCTCGGCATCCGCGAAGCGGCCGAGGATCAGGTCCATCTCGCGCGTGCCGCGGTGCCAGCAGCGGAACAAAAGCCGCTTGCGGCGGTCGTCCAGCCCGCTGCTCGATCGTGTCGTTCCCGTCATGTCTCAAATCCAGTCAAACGCAGAAAGCCCGGACGTGCCGGGCGGGGCTGATATAGCCATTCGAGGTGGCCGTGTCAGCCCTCGATTTGGCAAGCCTGCCGCCCGGGTTGCGGCCGCGAAAAAAGCCGTGGATGCCCGGCATAAAGCCGGGCATGACGGGCCGAAACGATCCTAGATACGCATCCATGCGCCCCAGCCTGCTCAATCCGCTGTTTGCCCCCGTGACCAGCCTGCCCGGCGTCGGTCCGAAGCAGGACAAGCTGCTGCAGTATTTGCTCAGCCGCAATGAGACGCCGCGGCTGGTCGATCTGCTCCTGCACCTTCCGAGCCAGGTGATCGACCGCCGGGCGCGGCCAAAAATCCGCGACGCGGCGGTCGGAACCATGGTGACGCTGGAGGTCACCGTCGACCGCCACCGCCCGCCTCCGCCGCGCAACGCGCGCGCGCCCTATCTCGTCTATGCCAGCGACGACACCGGCGACGTCGTGCTGACCTTCTTCCGCGCCAAGCCCGGCTATGTCGAAAAACTGCTGCCAATGGGGGAGAAGCGCTACGTCTCCGGCACGCTGCAGATGTATGAAGGCATCCCGCAGATCGTGCATCCCGACCGCGTGCTGGACGAGGAAGCGATCTCGAAACTCTCAGGGATCGATCCGGTCTATCCGCTAACGGA
The DNA here is from genome assembly GCF_013408065.1 of Bradyrhizobium sp. IAR9. Lineage (NCBI taxonomy): Bacteria > Pseudomonadati > Pseudomonadota > Alphaproteobacteria > Hyphomicrobiales > Nitrobacteraceae > Bradyrhizobium > Bradyrhizobium sp. IAR9. The sequence continues at coordinate 240,461 of NZ_JACBZW010000010.1, read as the reverse complement.
AGGCCTGGCGCTCGGCTCGCTCCGCCGCGCGATCGCCCAGGCGCTGCAGAAGCTGCCTTCGTTGCCGGAATGGATCAGCCCGGAGGTGATGCGCCGCTGCAGTTTCCCGCCGATCGCCGAAGCGCTCAACCGCGTGCATCAACCGGTCGAGCTGACGGACATCCTGCCCGACCAGCCGTTCTGGTCGCGCCTCGCCTTCGACGAGCTCCTGGCCGGCCAGCTCGCGCTCGCCCTGATCCGCGCGCAACTCCGCCGCCCGGCCGGCGTCCGCAACGCCGGCGACGGTCACCTGCGCAACAAGATCATTGACGCCCTGCCCTATGCGCTGACGCCCTCCCAGCGCAGCGCAACGGCCGCGATCGCCGAGGACCTGCAACAGCCGGTGCGCATGCTGCGTCTGTTGCAGGGCGACGTCGGCTCCGGCAAGACCGTGGTCGCGCTGCTCGCGGCCGCAGCCGTCGCCGAAGTGGGAAAGCAGGCGGCGCTGATGGCCCCGACCGAAATTTTGGCGCGGCAGCACATCAAGACCATCGCGCCGCTCGTCGAGCGCGCGGGAATGCGGGTCGCGATCCTCACCGGCCGCGAAAAGGGCAAGGAGCGGCGCGAGCTGCTGGCGCAACTCGAGGCCGGCGAGATCGACCTCGTCGTCGGCACCCATGCCCTGATCCAGGACGACGTGATCTTCCACGATCTCGCCCTCGCCATCGTCGACGAGCAGCACCGCTTCGGCGTGCGCGAACGCCTCGCGCTGACGTCCAAGGGCGAGGCGGTCGACGTGCTGGTGCTGAGCGCGACGCCGATCCCGCGCACGCTCGTGCTGACCTATTTCGGCGACATGGACATTTCCGAGCTGCGCGAAAAGCCGGCCGGCCGCCAGCCGATCGAAACCCGCACCATATCGATCAGCCGCCTCGCCGAAGTCACTGACAGCATCGGCCGCGCGCTGCAGGCCGGCAAGCTGGTTTACTGGATTTGCCCGCTGGTCGAGGAATCCGAGGCCGAAGGCACCGAGCACCTCACCAACGCGACGAAGCGTTTCGAGAGCCTGCAGAAGCGTTTTGGCGAGCGCGTCGGCCTCGTCCACGGCCAGATGAAGGGCACCGAGAAGGACCGCGTGATGGGCCAGTTCGCCGCCCACGAGATCGGCTTGCTGGTCGCGACCACCGTAGTCGAGGTCGGCGTCGACGTGCCGGCGGCGACCATCATGGTGATCGAGAATGCCGAGCGTTTTGGCCTTGCCCAGCTGCACCAGCTGCGCGGCCGCATCGGACGCGGCTCGGAGGCTTCGACCTGCCTGCTGCTTTATTCGGAGCCGCTCGGCGAGATGTCGAAGGCACGGCTGAAGGTGATCCGCGAGACCACCGACGGTTTTCGCATCGCCGAGGAAGACCTCAAGCTGCGCGGCGAAGGCGACGTGCTGGGCGTGCGCCAGAGCGGCCTGCCCGGCTACCGCATCGCGCGCTCGGAGGTCCACGGCCAGCTCATCACCCAGGCCAGAGACGAGGCGCTGCGCATCCTCAAGGACGATCCAAAGCTGAAGGGCGAGCGCGGCGAGGCGCTGCGGTGCCTCTTGTATCTGTATGAGCGCGACGAGGCGATCCCGCTGATCGGGGCGGGTTGAGGTTCAGGCGCGACGTCTCCTCCTCGTCATTGCGAGCGCAGCGAAGCAATGACGCATGGACACAGACCCGCGCACTTCGACCAAACTGCCGGAGCGATGGTGCGGGGCCATTAGGCCTTCTTCCGCGCGATCCCCGCGGCAAACGCCTTCATCAGCGCCGCATCCGCCGCCTCGCCGCTTGCATCCTTTGCAAGATGCTCGAACCATCTGGCAAAGCCTTCATAAATCTGGCTCGCCGGATGATCCGGGCCGAGAAAGCCGGAAATCTCCCGCATCTCGGCAACCCAGCGATAGGCCTTGGGGATCATGTCGGGCAGCGCGACTTCGAGCCGCGCCAGGACCGCGGGCTGGCTCAGCGCCAGTTCGTCGCGTAGCGCATCTGCAGCGCCCGCTTTCGTCGCCGCGACCACCATGGCCGAGCCGATGCCGGCGAGGCCCTTGACGATGCCAGCGTAGGACATCTTTAGAGCCGACGCCGCGCCGACCGGGCCCTCGACGACACGCACATCGAGGCCAAAATCCTTCAGCACCGCGACGTCCTTCGCGTGCTCGCCGCACACATAAAAGGCCGGGCTCTTGCCGCCCGGCTGCGGCGGAAAACCGATGATGCCGCCATCGACGAACGGCGCCTGCGCCGAGCCGATGATCTCCTCAATTCTCTGCACGGTATCGACGTTGACGGCGTTGCAATCGACCACGATTGGCTTCTTGTCGCGCCTGACGATCAGCGCGGCCAGCCGTTCAGCCAGCGCGACGGCTTCGCCCGGCGGCACGATCGAGAGGATGATGTCGGCGCCCGCAATTTGATTGTCATCGGCACCGACCATGCCGGCTTCCGCCGCGCGTTTCCGCGTCGCCTCGCTCCGCCCGTCCAAAGACGTCAGCACGCGCGCGCCATGCTCGACGAGGCGGCGGGCGACGGCGCCGCCCATGGCGCCGGGTGCGAGAATCGCAATGGTCTTGGACATCATGTACTCCAGATCGAATTCCGAGCGAGGCGCTCAGGCGAACCGGAGACTATCAGAGGATGCGAACGCGCGCGTGACCGACGGCCATCCCGCAGCGGAATGGCCCTACTCCACCTTCGCAGGCTCGGGCTGAAGCGCGGACGCGTTGGCGATGCGCGCGGCATTCGCCATGCCCGCGAGTGCTGCAGCCTTTTTCGGATCGGGTGCCGAGCCCGGCTGCACCACGCCTGCCGACATGATCAGCGTCGCCGCGTCCTCGGCGGTGAGGTCGACCTCGATGATCTTGCTCTTCGGGACATAGAAGAAGAAGCCGGTGGTCGGGTTCGGCGAGCACGGCAGGAACACCGAGACGTGCTCCTCCTGCCCCGGCAGGTTGCGCGCGATGTCCTCGTTCGGCGATTGCGAGATCAGCACGATCGACCACATGCCCGGCGAGGGAAACTCGACCAGTCCGACCTTGCGGAAGCTCGAGCCCTTGCCCGAGAACAGCGTCTCGAACACTTGCTTCAGGCCGCGATAGATGGCGCGCACCGCCGGGATCCGGCCGAGGAACGTTTCGCCGACATCGACGAGCGTCCGGCCGATCAGATTGGCCGCGAGGAAACCGACCAGCGTCAGCGTGAAAAATGCGACAACCAGTCCCCAGCCGGGAACGACATAGGGCAGATAGGTTTCCGGCCGATAGGCCAGCGGCACGAACGGCCGCACCACGCCGTCGACCCAGGTGACGAACCACCAGACCAGATACAGGGTGATGGCGATCGGCCCCGTCACCACGAGGCCAGTCAGAAAATAGTTGCGGAAGCGGCCCATCAGGCCGGTATGCGGTTCCGGGAGCGGATCAAGAGGCGCGGGCGCGTCGTCGCGGGGGGTCATTCGGGTTCCAGGTCGGTCGCAGCACACAAGCTAGGGTCTTCTAGCAGGTTTTGGAAGACCGCGACCGCCTGATATCCCTTCTGCCTATTCCACGGTCACCGATTTCGCGAGGTTGCGCGGCTGGTCGACGTCGGTCCCCATGACGACAGCCGTGTGATAGGCGAGCAGCTGGACGGGGACGGCATAGACCATCGGAGTGAAGGCCGCCGCCATGTCGGGCATGACGATGGTGACGAGGGACTCGACGGTCGCCTCTTCCGCACCCTTCGCGTCCGACATCAGGATGATGTTGCCGCCGCGGGCGGCGACCTCCTGCATGTTTGACACCGTCTTTTCGAACACCCGATCGTGCGGCGCGATGACGACGACAGGCATGGTCTCGTCGATCAGCGCGATCGGCCCGTGCTTGAGCTCGCCGGCGGCATAGCCTTCGGCGTGGATGTAGGAGATCTCCTTCAGCTTCAGCGCGCCTTCGAGCGCAAGCGGGAAGCTGGTGCCGCGGCCGAGATAGAGCACGTCGCTGGACTTGGCGATCCGGTGCGCGAGCTTTTCGATCTGCAACTCGGTGGTGAGCGCATCCGCCATCAGGCGCGGGACCTCGACGAGGCCGTGAACCAGCTTGGTCTCGTCCTCATCGGACAATTCGCCTCTGGCCTTGCCGGCCGCGATCGCAAGGTTTGCCAGCACCATGAGCTGGCAGGTGAAGGCCTTGGTCGAGGCGACGCCGATCTCGGGACCCGCGAGCGTCTGCAGTACGGTCTCGCTCTCGCGTGCGATCGTCGAGGTCGGCACGTTGACGACGGCGACCGTATGCACGCCCTCGGCCTTGGCATAGCGCAGTGCCGCAAGCGTGTCGGCGGTCTCGCCCGACTGCGAAATGAAGATGGCGAGATCGCCCTTGCGCAAGGGCGCCTCGCGGTAGCGGAATTCGGAGGCGACATCGACCTCGACCGGCACGCGCGCAAAGCGCTCGAACCAGTATTTTGCGACGTAGCCGGCATAGCTCGCGGTGCCGCACGCCGTAATGTTGATGCGCTGGATGTTCTTGAAGTTGAACGGCAGCTTGACCGGCAGCGCGACACGTTCGGTCGCCATGTCGACGTATCGCGCCAGCGTATGGCCGACCACTTCCGGCTGCTCGTGGATCTCCTTCGCCATGAAGTGGCGATAGTTCGCCTTGTCGACCAGCGAGGTCGAGGCGGCATGCTTGATCTTGTCGCGCTGGACGGCAATGCCGTCCTTGTCGAAAATCGACGCGCTCTTGCGGGTCAGCACCACCCAGTCGCCGTCCTCGAGATAGCTGATCGTGTCGGTGAACGGGCCGAGCGCGATGGCATCGGAGCCGAGATACATCTCGCCGTCGCCATAGCCGATCGCCAGCGGCGGCCCGTTGCGGGCGCCGATCATCAGGTCGCCATCGCCGGCGAAGATGAAGCCAAGCGCGAAGGCGCCGCGGAGCCGCCCCAGCGCCAGCTTGACGGCTTCGACCGGCTTGTTGCCGCGTGTAAGCAAATCGTCGACCAGATGCAGCACGATCTCGGTGTCGGTCTCGGTGTGGAACACCGTGCCCTTTTTCTCGAGCTCCTCGCGCAGCTCGCGGAAATTCTCGATGATGCCGTTGTGGACCACGGCGACGCGATCGGTCGCGTGCGGATGGGCGTTGTTGACGGTGGGCTTGCCGTGGGTGGCCCAGCGGGTGTGGCCGATGCCGGTGGTGCCCAGGAGCGGCTCGGCTTCCAGCCGCTTCTCCAGGTTCTTCAGCTTGCCCTCGGCGCGACGGCGCTCGAGGTGCTTGCCTTCGAGCGTGGCGACGCCCGCGGAGTCATAGCCGCGATATTCAAGACGTTTGAGCGAATCCACCAGCTGCTCTGCAACCGGCTCGCGCCCGAGAATGCCGACAATCCCGCACATGCGGATCACTATCCCCCAAATCGTCGAAAAATCGCCTAAACGACGCGCTCGGTTTTTAGCGAAAATCCCAGGGAACCATATACTCAATATTTATTGCGGATTGAGACAGCATGGACCGCAACCTGAGCTTCGCCTGCGTCGAATTGGCCGGCCTTAGACCGCGTACCTTAACTTGTTGTCAATATGTTTGACCAACGATTCCGGTGCAGGAGAGCAAAGCCATGAAAGGCTCGTCCGACCGCAAAGGTCTGTCATCGACGTACTTGCGCGCCAGCGAAACCACGGGCACGCACCTGGCGCATTGGCCGCCGCCCCAGCGCGGCAAGGAAAGCAAGCCGGTCTTCCTGAAGCACGCTCAAGGCGAGCCGGCCAAACGCGCCAAGCCGCGCGGTTGGCGCCTGACCCGCGCGATCTTCTCCGAATTCGCCGACGACGAGTAAGGCCACGTAAGAAGCCCCTCATGGTGAGAAGCGCGTCTCGAAGCATGAAGGCCCGCATCTCGCCCGCGGCCGTCCTTCGAGACGCCCGCTTCCAGCGGGCCCTCAGGATCAGGTCGGAGTGCGCTGCGACACAACAGAATAGTGCCTATTTCTCCGGTTTCTTCCCGCCCGTCTTCAACTCGCGATAGCGCGCCGCGCCGCCTTCCCGGATGGTCTGCTGGTTGCGCTCCAGCGCCATGGCGTCGTCGGGTACGTCGCGGGTGATGACCGAGCCGGAGCCGATATAGGCGCCATTGCCGATTTTCACTGGGGCAACCAGCGAGGAATTGGTGCCGACGAAGGCGCCCTGCCCGATGATCGTCTTGTGCTTCTTGAAGCCGTCGTAGTTGCAGGTGATGGTGCCGGCGCCGATGTTGGAATTGGCGCCGACGGTGGCGTCACCGATATAGGAGAGATGATTGACCTTGACGCCGGCCTCCAGCGTCGCTGCCTTGGTCTCCACGAAATTGCCGATGCGCGCGCCGTCGCCGAGCGAGGTGCCGGGCCTCAAGCGCGCATAGGGGCCGATCGAAACGTTCTTGCCCAGCGTCGTCTGCACGATATGCGAGAAGGAATGGATCACGGTGCCGTCGGCGATCGACACGCCGGGGCCGATCACCACGAAGGGCTCGATCGTCACGTCCTTGCCGAACACTGTGTCGGCGGCGAGATAAACCGTCTCCGGCGCGATCAGCGTGACGCCGGCTTCCATCGCCGCTTTGCGCAAGCGCGCCTGCATCACGCCTTCTGCTTCCGCAAGCTGTGCCTTGGTGTTGATGCCGCGCACCTCGTCCTCGCTGGTCTCGATCACCACAGACTCCCATCCCTGTTCGCGGACGATGCCGACGGCGTCGGTCAGATAATATTCGCCCTTGGAATTCGCATTGCCGATCTTGTCCAGGATCGCGAGCGCCCGGCGACCGTCGATCGCCATCACGCCGGCATTGCACAGATCGATCTCGCGCTCCTCTGTGCTGGCATCGGCCTGCTCGCGGATCGCGACCAGGCGTTCGCCCTCGACGATGAAACGGCCATAGCCGGTGGGATCGGCGGCGCGAAAGCCGAGTGCGGCAATCGCAGCGCCCCTGGCGAGCGGCGCGCGCAGCCGCGCAAAGGTCTCGGCCGAGATCAGCGGCGTATCGCCGAAGGCAATGAGGAGATCATCGACGCCGCGCGCGATCGCCTCGCGCGCCGCCAGCACAGCATGGGCGGTGCCGAGCCGCTCGGCTTGCACGAAGGTGAGCGCGTCGGGCCTGATGCGCTTTGCCTCGTCCGCGACGGCCTGGTGGTCGGGACCAATCACGACCGCGAGCGCGGTGCCGGTTCCCTTGGGTGCGGCGGCGAGCACGTGGGCGAGCAAGGTCTGGTGGGCTACCGGATGCAGCACTTTCGGCAGGCTCGATCGCATGCGCGTGCCTTCGCCGGCGGCGAGCACGATCGTGAGGCTGGAACGGGCGGTCATCGAAATCCTGTCAGATAAGGCCGAATCAAATTGGCGCGACGGGCGGGCAGCCACCCTCAAAAGCTCTTGCCTTGCTACCCCCGCAAACGCCCGGAATTCAAGTGCGACACGCTTTTCCTGTTAATGTTCCGTGATTGATTCGGGGAAGCCGGACAGGGCTGGGCACTTAACGTTCATGGCAAAGGATTCCGACCCACTGGCGGATGCCTTCGGCACCAAGGAGACCGGCGGGCTGTTCTCCGGACTTGTAGCCGAGGAAAGCGCGTTCGACCGCCGCATGATGTGGCGGCTGGGCTCTTGGGGTGTTGCGGCGGTAGGCGCCGTCGTCATCGCGGTGATGGCCAATCAGGCCCAGCTCGGATGGCGGCGCGACCAGGTCGCGTCCGCCGATCTCGCGCGCCAGGCGGAGCGGCTCCAGGCGCTGGCCAAGGAGAGCCAGAACGAGGCCCGCCGGCTCGCGGCCGCCATCGAGACACTGAACACAGATCGCGATCGGCTCTATTCGCGCGTCACTGTGGTCGAGCAAGGGCTCGATTCCGTCACCGGCGCCATCGCCAAGCAGCCCACCACCCCGCCGCAGGCCGGCAAGCCGCAGGATGCCGCGCCCACGGCCCCCAGCGTCGCGCCCGTCGCCTCGACCCCCGCCTCCGCCGGCGACAAGCCGCGGACCGAGGCCGCCAAGGACACGCCCAAAGACACCCCGAAGGAAACGGTCAAGGATACGCTCAAGGAAGTTGCAAAGGAGCCGTCGAGCCTGCCACCGCAGACTGCCGCCGCCGCCTCGCTCGTGCAGCAGCCGCTGGCAACCACTTCGGCGCTGCCGACCATACCGCTGGTGCCGTCCAAGTCGATCATGGCGCCGCCCGATCCGGCGGCGTCGAAATTGATTCAGCCCGAGTCAAACGAGAAGGCCGCCGAAAAGAAAATCGAGCCGGCGCCCGCCCCGACCGAGGTCGTCGCGACAGCCGCGAAGGCACCTGAGGCAGCCGAGAACGAATCCCCCGCCATCGCGGTCCAGCAGACGCGTTTTGCGATCGACCTCGGCGGCGCAAATTCGATCGACGGTCTGCGCGCGCTCTGGCGCGGCCTGAGCAAATCCAATCCGGAGATCGCAGCGCTGCGACCGATCATCATGATCAAGGAAGGCAACACCGGCCTCGGCATGCAGCTCCGCCTGGGTGCCGGCCCGCTGGTCAACGCCGCCGCCGCCGCAAAATTCTGCGCGAGCCTCGCCGAGAACGATCGTCACTGCGAGACCACCGTCTTCGACGGCCAGCGCCTGTCGATGCGCGGCAGTTCGGAGAAGGGACAAGAGAAGTCCCAGGACAGAGTTCAAGAGAAGAACTCCGAGAAGAGCCAGGACGCGGTCCCGCAAGCCGAAACCGCGCCCGCGCCGAGCGCAAAGCCCGAGAAGCCGCAACGCCGCCGCAGCTACTCCTCCAAGCGCTCGTCGAAGCGCGAGGAGCCCGCGCCCCCGCCTGCGGCACAGCCGGCTCCGGCGAAGCCGGAGACTGCGTCTGCGTCCGCGGGATCGACACTGTCGTCGTTCTTCAGGCGATAAACATTGCACCTGAACGCGCGGTGAACGCCGGCGTGCTTTTCCGCGCGCCGATGAACCTAAATTTCGGACCGAGAAGAGAAACCACCTGCCGATTGCCAAGTTGTCCCGGTCGTGAACCGGAGCGGCCGACATGTGAAATCGTTCGCGCCCGTCTCCATGACCAAGGGAGAAACACGTGAAGACATTGATCATCGCAACGGCCGCGCTTCTGGCGGCAGCTCCGGCGCTCGCGCAAACGACGAAATCGCCGGGCGCGTCGAGCAACGCGCCGGGTCAGCAAATGCACAACACCAAGAAGCCTTCGACGGGACCCGGCGCATCCGAATACGCCCCTGGTCACCAGACCAATACCACCGCAGGACCGGGCCATTCGGAAAGCGCGCCGGGACAGAAGATGCAGAACACCACGGGCTCGAACACCAAGAAGTGACGGTGCGCGGTCGCGTTCAGCTCTGACGGATGGCGCCGACCGGACTGGTCGGCGCCATCGCCTTGTCGAACGGCGGCTCTCCGCCTGATCGTCGATGATCGCTCGGAGTTGCGCGAGCATGCGACCATCGGACGCTCGGATCTCAGCGGCTCTTTCTCACCAAGCGGGCGTTTAGTCCCGATCTGCCGGGCGCACGCCAAGCGTCCGTCTCCCGAAACGCGCGAGCATCGATGAACGAGCTGGATGATGTGCTGAGGCTTCTCGTCGCGGCGGGAACAGGGCTGCTGATCGGCATCGACCGCGACATGAACGACAAGCCGGTCGGAATGCGCACCCTGGCGCTGGTCGCTCTCGGCTCCGCGCTGGTCTCGATCTCCGTGATCGAGTTCCAGAATCTGCGCGACCACCCGGACGCGATCTCCCGGGTCATTCAGGGCGTCGTTGCCGGTGTGCTGACCGGCGTCGGCTTCATCGGCGCCGGCGTCATCCTGCACGACGCCAAGGCGAAGACCGTGCACGGCCTCACGACCGCGGCGACTGTCTGGATTGCGGCGGGCCTTGGAATTGCCTGCGCGCTCGGAGCCTGGCTGCTGGTCGCCGCAGCGATCGCCGTCACGTTGCTCGTGCTGTTCGTTCTCGGCTGGGTCGAGCGCCGGCTCGGATTGAAATAGCGCACATACCAAATGATACGGAAGAGGTCCGCGTAAGACGGCAGTATCCGCGACGGATTTGATTCGGAGCGGAGATGACGGACGGGAAGTTTCTGGAGGAGCAACTCGCGTTGATCCGCGAGCTGGCCGAACAGGCGGACCCCTACATCAGGAAACGCCTGCTCGCATTGGCTGAGAAATACGAGCGACGGCTCGCGGACCAGAAACGGGCGACGCAAGGCCGGCTTTGACGGCCCTCGCGCACGCATTGGGCGAGCCGGATCAACAGAAACATCGCCTGCCCTGTTGCCTGCCCGCGCCATCACGACCATATTGCCGCCATGACAAAAAAGCCCTTCCGCCTCTCGCCCTACCAGGTGCAGTTCCTGATCGTCGTCGGCTTCGCGTCCGTCGGCTATGCGCTCTATCTGCGCTACCTCGCGATCGAGCTGTCGCAGGTCGCTCTCGCCTGCGACGCCGGGCTGCAGACGATGATCTGCAAGGCGCGGTCGGTCTCGACGGTGCTGTTCAAGAATTCGGTGTTCGGCATCGTCGCGCTGGTGGTCGCGACGCTGAACCTGATGCGGCCGTCGATCGTGCTGCTCACCGTCGGCATCATCGCCGCCGGCCTCGGCATCGTGCTCTACAATGTCGTGCTGTCGGGCCTGGCGATCGGCCTGTTCATTCTTGGATTTGCTCGGCCCGCGCCCGCCACAGCGTAAGCGCGAACAACAGATAGATCGTGCAGGTCCACAGCGACTGCCAATTGTCGCGGCCCTCGTTGAAGAGCACGAAGACTGCCGACAGCGCCAGCACGCCCGCGAACACCGATTCCGCGATCGGACGCTGGCCGATCTGCGACCGGTTCAGCATCAAAAGCGCGAACGGCACCACCGCCATCGTCAGCGCGGCGTAGGGGAAATCCTTGTAGCGCGGGTCGAACACGAAGCCGAGCGCGGTCGCCGCCGCGATCACCGCGGTCACCGCCAGCGTCAGGCCGAGCACGGCGGTGAGCTTCGACCATTTCCGCCCCTCGCGCGGACCGAGCAGGTCGAGGAAGGTCGGAAGGCTGCGGCCGATCACCATCGCCTGCGCACAGAAGATCGGCGACAGGATGCCGGCCGCGAGCAGCGCGCCCCAGAGCAGCCAGCCGCCGATGCCGTAGCTCTCATAATAAAGCTTGTCGGCGCCGATCCCGAGCAGGCTGCCCGCCGTCGTCGCCGAGATGGCGACGCCGAGCCAAGCCGAGAAGCGCGGCGTCCACGGCCGCCGGCGCAGCGTGATGAGCGCGACCGCGAATACCAGCACGGACAGGCCCATGCCCGCGCCCATGTACCATTTCCAGTACGGGAAATTGCTGATCGGCTCGCCCGGCGGATATTTCAGGCTCCGGCGCACCGAATCGTACAGGCCCCAATAGCCGCCGACGGTGCCTTCCAGCTTGCGCTTCCACGGCTGGTCGTAGGACTCGATCAGGTTGACGCGAAACTTCTGCGCCTTCGCCAAGCTGAGGATTTCCGAGACCACCCGCGCCTGGTTGGTGCGTGAGGGCAGCGCGCCGTCGCGCATGCGCCCTTCGCTCGGCCAGCCGGTCTCGCCGATCAGGATTTCCTTGCCCGGAAACGCCACCGCCATGCGCTCGCGGATCGCCTCGACATGGGCGGCGGCGAATTTCGCCTTCACCGGCATATCCTCCCAATAAGGCAGGATGTGAATGGTGACGAAGTCGACGGCGTCATAGACCTCGCGGTTCTTCAGCCAGAATTCCCAGACGTCGGCATAGGTGACGGGCACGCTGACCTGCGTCTTCACCAGGCGGATGATCGAGACGAGGTCCGCCGTCGTCATCTCACCGCGCAGCAGCACCTCGTTGCCGACGATGACCGCGGTGATGATGGCGGGGAATTCCTTGGTGAGGCGAATGGCGAGGGCGGCCTGCTCAGAATTCTTGCTGCGGTTGCTGGAGAGCCAGATGCCTTGCAGCACTTTCAGCCCACCGACCTTGGCAGCGATCGCCGGCACCTGGTCGAGCCCGTTCTCCATCGAATAGGTGCGGACGCAGTCGGTGATTTCCTTGAGCTGGCGCAGATCCTGCTCGATCTGCTCGGCGTCGATATGGGTCCACGCGTTCAGCGGCGTCTGCTCGCCGCGGAACGGCGCGTAGGAGACGCATTGGACCTTCTCGGCGGGATCGATCGGGGCGCGTGCAAGCGTGATCGGCGTCGCCAACCACCACCACACGGCAGCAATCGCACCCAGTGAAACGAGCAGAAGCGCCAGTGGCGTACGAAGAGAAATCGGTTCCGTCCTCCGCGAAGGGTCCGTCGATTACCTGCTTGCACGCCGTCTGCCAAGGGGGTGCCCAAAGCGGGTGTCCAAGCGGGGGTCCAAATGCCGATCCACACTCAAGGATCCGCGCCTGCCCCAAAGGAATTGGGCTGCGGCCCTTCGACCGGGGCCTAGCATCGTGACTTTGCTGGACAAAATTCCAAATACAGGTCATGGACTCGGAAAGACTTTTCCGCCGCATTGGAGACCCATTTGGACGCCATCACCGGCGCGTCCGCGGGATCCTGACGCGGACGGCCAGCGGATACATTGGGGAATTCATGCGGCAACGGGTGTTCGAGTCACGAAATGCGGTCCTGCGGCAGTTCGCCGCCACCTTGGCCGTCTCCTGCCTTCTCGTTCTCGCCGGTCTCGGTGGCGCTTCCGCCCAGAGCGGCACGCCCGCACCGGACCAGGGCAAGGCTGCCGCCCAGCCCGCCGACGCCGCCAAGGATGCGGCCCAGAACCAGCGCCGCACCGACGAATTCGCCGAAGCGGCCCAAGTCATCAACGGCCCGGCCGGCAATCCCGAATGCGTCTGGCTCGGCCGCCGCGTGGTGCGCCTGATGTGGCGGGATGACCTCGATACCGCGTTCCGCCATCTCGACCTCTACGACCGTTTCGGCTGCCCCGGCGGTCACATCCAGGCCGCCTTCCGCTGCCTGACCCGGTTCGGCGGCCAGATCGATCCCAAGGTCGCCGAGACCCTCGACAGCCGCGTGCACGCCTGCTGGATCAACCCGGCGGCCCAGCCGCAGCAGGCGGCGGCCGCAGCGGCACAGCCGGCCGCTCCCGCTGCCAACAATGCGCAGCCGCAGCCGACCGCCAGCCCATCGCCCGCGGCAAGCCCGACGCCGGCGCCCCAGAAATAGCCCAAGGTCTTAAATAGCCTTGGCCGTTTCAGCTGTCGTTCAGGAACGATCGGCCATAGACGCGGTTGGCACTGCCGCGCGTCGTTCGAAAAAGGCCATGCCCTCATAAGGACATGAGGCCATGACAGTTGTGAAACCGTGCGGCGGAGATATGCTCCCTTTGCCGCGGACTTGGTCGGATCTCGGGGTCGGATCCGCTTCCCTGCCCCCTCAGCCCCTTCAGGTTTAGCCGCGATGCGCGTTGTCGCCGCCGTTCTGTTGCTCGTCTCCGCGCTTCACGCTGGGCTGTGGGGAGTCTTGCGCGACAAGGAACCCGCGCCCGATTTCAAGGGCCTGTTGCCGAGCGTCTCCTACGCGCCGTTCGAAGGCTCGGCTCACCCCGATATCGACAACATCCCGACGGTCGAGAAAATCCGCGCAGACCTGAAGACGCTGTCGACCATGACGCGCGCGATCCGCCTCTACTCGTCCACCGGCGGCGTGGAACTGGTGCCGCCGATCGCAGCCGAGTTCGGCCTCAAGGTCACCGTCGGCGCCTGGATCGACAAGGACAAGGATCGCAACGAGCGCGAGATCAAGGCCGCCATCGAGCTCGCCCGCAAGAACAGCAACGTCGTCGGCGTCGTCGTCGGCAACGAGGTGATCTACCGCGGCGAGCAGAAGGTCGAAGACCTCATCGACATGATCAAGAAGGTGAAGGGCTCGGTCCGCGTGCCCGTCACCACCGGCGAGATCTGGAACATCTGGCGCGACAATCCCGACCTCGGCTCCAGCGTCGATTTCATCGCCGCCCACGTGCTGCCCTACTGGGAAAACTTCCGCTCGGACCAGGCGGTCGACCAGGCCGTCGACCGCTACAATCTCTTGCGCAACCTGTTCCCCGGCAAGCGCATCGTGATCGCCGAGTTCGGCTGGCCGAGCCAGGGCTACAATCTGCGCAACGCCGATCCGGGCCCGTTCCAGCAGGCTCTGATCCTGCGCAACTTCGTCAGCCGCGCCGAAGCCATCGGCATGGAATACAACATCGTCGAGGCCATCGATCAGCCCTGGAAATTCTTCGAAGGCGGCGTCGGTCCGTATTGGGGCATCCTCAACGCCAGCCGTGAGCCGAAATTCGCCTGGACCGGTCCGGTCGAGAACCCCGACTATTGGAAGCTGATGGGCATCGCGCTCCTGGTCGGCATCCTGCTGTCGCTGCCGATCCTGCGGATCGAAAAGCCGACCGCGAAGCAGGCCTTCCTGCTGTCGGCGACGGCCAACGGCGTCGGCGCCTGGGCCGCGACCGTGTTCGCGTTCTGGAACAGCCATTACTTTATCTTCGGCTCCGCCTTCGCGCTGACGCTCGGCATGATCCTGCTCGTTCCGCTCGTCCTCATTGCGATGGCGCGCATCGACGAGATCGCAGCGGTCGCCTTCGGCCGGTCGCCGCAGCGACTGCTCAGCAAGGGCAAGCCGGTCGAGAATGTTCCCGAGAATTACTGCCCAAAGGTCTCGATCCACATTCCCGCTTATTTCGAGCCGGTCGAGATGCTCAAGCAGACACTGGATGCGCTGTCGCGGCTGAACTATCCGAACTACGAATGCGTGGTCATCATCAACAACACGCCGGATCCCGCGTTCTGGCAGCCGATCCAGGACCATTGCCGCGCGCTCGGCGAACGCTTCAAGTTCATCAACGCCGAGAAGGTGCAGGGCTTCAAGGCCGGCGCTCTTCGGATCGCGATGGACCGCACCGCCGCCGATGCCGAGATCATCGGCATCCTCGACGCCGACTATGCCGTCGATCCCGACTGGCTGAAGGACCTCGTGCCTGCCTTCGCCGATGCGCGTGTCGGCCTCGTGCAGGCGCCGCAGGAGCATCGCGACGGCGATCTGTCGATCATGCACTACATCATGAACGGCGAATATGCCGGCTTCTTCGACATCGGCATGGTCCAGCGCAACGAGGCCAACGCCATCATCGTGCACGGCACGATGTGCCTGATCCGCCGCGCGGCGATGGACATGGCCGGCGGCTGGTCGTCCGATACGATCTGCGAGGATTCAGATCTCGGCCTCGCGATCCAGGAGCTCGGCTGGACAACCCACTACACCAACCACCGCTACGGCCAGGGTCTCCTGCCCGACACCTACGAGGCCTTCAAGAAGCAGCGTCACCGCTGGGCCTATGGCGGCCTCCAGATCGTGAAGAAGCACTGGCGCTACTTCCTGCCCGGCAAGAGCCGGCTGACGCCCGACCAGAAGCGCGAATATGGCCTGGGCTGGCTGAACTGGCTCGGCGCCGAAAGTCTCGGCGTGGTCGTGGCGCTGCTCAACCTCGTCTGGGTGCCGATCGTCGCCTTCGCCGACATCGCCATCCCCGACAAGATCCTGACGCTGCCGATCATCGGCGCCTTCATCGTCTCGCTCGCGCACTTCCTGTCGATGTACCGCGCCCGCGTCGCGATCAAGCCCGGCCAGATGCTCGGCGCCATGATCGCCGCGATGAGCGTGCAGTGGACGGTGTCGCGCGCGGTGGCACAGGGCCTCATCACCGAGCACATCGCCTTCGCCCGCACCTCCAAGGGCGGCCTGTCCAGGATGTCGATCGAGTTCCAGGCGTTCTGGGAGGCCGTGATCGGCACCCTGCTCGTGATCGGCGCCGGCGTACTGATCGCCTCCAACAGCTATCGCCAGATCACCGAGATCTACATCTTCGCCGGGGTGCTGGTGCTGCAGAGCCTGCCGTTCCTGGCCGCCGTCGCCATCGCCATCCTCGAGCTGAGCCGCATCAACTCGTTCCAGTTCTGGCGCGACAGCGCGATCCGCACCGCCGAGCTGATCGGCCTGCGTCCGGTCGCGCTGCCGGCCCCCGGCACGCCGCAGCCCGTGCCGAACGAGGTGCGGCGGGAGACGAACTGACAAACCCTCATGGTGAGGAGCCCGCCAAAGCGGGCGTCTCGAACCATGCAGGCCGAGCCCGTCCGGCGACCCCTGACAGTTCAGCGTGGATGACGGCCCGCCAATCGGGTTGAGCTTTCCGCCCTAAGCGGCGGAAACCGCGAGCAAATCCCCGCCCCTGCCGCGACTTTCAGCAACCACCCACGCTATTGACCTCAGCGCCCCATCCCCCTACACAGCGCGGGCCGAAAGCATGATCCGGAAACAGCCGGTTTTCCCCGCGACGCCCTTAAGCGCAGCGGCAAGACATGCTTCTCGAATGTCCGACCACGATGGCGATCTCTGACGTGCCATCAGCGGCCATGGGAGCGCGTAGCTCAGCCGGTAGAGCACGTGACTTTTAATCACGGGGTCCTGGGTTCGAGCCCCAGCGCGCTCACCAAAAGCCGGATCAATAGCTTGGCCAACAAGACCAGCCGAACCGAAAAACTCTGCGCGGGCCCCGTGTCGGCGAATCGATTGCGCGTGAACATGAAGAACATTCCTGCGGAGTTTGAGGACATACTCGCGACGGAACTGGTTGCGCGTTATCTCGATCGCGTGGGCGCAATCATCACGGGGTAGATCGTCATAGTGATCTTTGCACACCTACGGGGCGCTAGCTCGGGCGCATTCCGAAGCCCAAGTAATTGATAATCGACTCCGGCTTGCGGCGCGCTTCGATAGCGGCATGCCCGGCTCTGCTCGACGCCACACGCCCACGCACGCGGACGGCCGACCGGTGAAGATCACGTTCGGCAAGATGCGCGAGATGGCTTGCAGGGCGTTGTGTTCTACCGCCATTGCGGCCATCACGTAGCGTTGAGCGCCGATCGCTGGCCTGATGTTGTCCGCCTGTCTGATATCGAGCCGCGCTTTGTCTACGCTGCCTGTGGCAACCGCTGAGCCGATGAGGCCCGGCAAGGCCGATAGCCCGCCTATCGCGGATGACGCGTAATCCCCGGCAAAGGATCGCTTCGCGTTGTCCAGGCTCCGCGATCATCCCACCACTGATCTGGTTAAGATTGTTCATTCTCTTGCAGGGGAAAATTTGCCTGTGTGCGCCTTGATGTGGCTCGCCGTCAGGAGGCCATGGAGGCGTATAGCGATGGGACAAACGACCCGAATTTTGAAGCGGGCAAATGTCCTGCCCGATCTCCTGAAAATGCTTCAGGAACTCGAGGAGCTCAGAGAAAGGGTTCGGCTCGCCGAGGCCGCGCGCGTGTTGCACTAGGCCTACGCGAAAAGTCCCCATCCCCTTTCGGGGGGGCGCTTTGGCGCGTCAGTCCCGCAAGCCCGAGGACGCGGTCTCCGAGCGAAATGTCGTTCCATCTCGACATGCGCTGACGTCTAGCGACAGCGGGTTCTAAAAATCGCACTTTCTGTCGCTGGTCCGTATTTGCTGCTGTAGAAGCGCACCCGACCGAGGACTTTTGACCTGCCAATTGAGCTTGAGCAGGGCCCGAGAAGCTCCTCCCGCTGCGACCTCGTCGCGCGCGAACTTCGGAAGGTAGCGCGGCGTAAGGCTAAAAACGCAATCGACGTCTCCGGAATGAGGAATGTACAATTCGGTGACGGCCGGTCGCGATTTCGACGTCGACATGGTTCGCACTCGAGTTCATGCGCAATAGAGCTCTGGTAGCTCGTCGCCGCAAACGAGTGCCAGATTCCGATAAACCCCAGTAGTCGCCCCGAGATGAACTCCCCGCAGCATGCGCCTATTGTGCCCTACCCCTCCAGGCATCTTGGCGATGGTTTGCGTAGCGAAAGACAGCCCGCCCCTTCTGATCTGCTCCAAGTGCGGACGGCCGATGACGTTTTTGGCCACGCTTCCCGCCATCCTCAATCTGCCTGCAGTCCATGCTTTCCAGTGCCGCCCCTGTCTGCGCGTCGACACCATTCCGCTGGCATAGCACTCGGCGCGTAAGTCGGTTTGAGCTCTTGCAAAACCCATCACTCGTTGCGATCAGCGCCGCTGCGATCCGCGATCGTATCGGAGCAATCCTCAAAAGCCCGCGAAGTGACCGACCGACTTGCCTGCGATGGGTTTCGCAAGTGCTCAACGCGCTGATCTGAATCTCACGAAGCTCAAGCCGTGCAACGCGAAGATCGGTCCCGCCCCTAGAAGGCTGGAACGGCACCATCTCTGCCAAGTTATCCCGCTACCGGAGGTAACTGGAGGAGGTAGACATGCCGGTATTCATACTCTGGGCCGTCCCCACGGTGCTCGTCATCGGCGGCGTCGGCTACTATTTTCTTCGCGTAGTTCACTAGTTGAGTATTTCGGCCACGCTCGAATGCTGATGACGGTTGCCAAAATCTAGCCGGCATTGGCATTGCCGGTAGCCCGGCGTCGACGTCATTGCCCGACGCTGGGCGGCCGCGCCAGGCGCCTCTTTGGCCGATCGGATTTTGCCGACGATGATTTGGGTTTAGCAGTCCGGTGGATTGGTGCGGCCGGTTTGCGGTCGGCGCTACGCATCTTCTGCATTTGCTCGGCCGCGATCACGCGGGAGCGCAAATTTTCCAACTCGGAGAGCCCGGAAGCGAGCTCGTCGAAACGCTGTTTCAGCACAGCGGTGTGATCACCAATGCCCATTGTACGCCCCTTGGGCCACTCAAAGACCGACCGAGACAACCGGGAAAACTATGCGATCGGAAATGCGGTGGCGAGGGGACAGTTCCCATTGAAAGTGCCGCGCATCGTCGCAGCGCGTCCGCTGCAAAATGGCTCAAGGCCCCCATATCGCGAACGCGGAGAAGATCAACTTCCCGGGATACGATCGATCGGTCGGGCTATCGCCAGTGACGGCCCCGGCGGTGGGGGGCTTCTGGGGTGGGGAGGCCGGGGCCGCTGGAGGTGCTTGGACCTTTGGGGAAGGCCAAGCCACCGTAGACTAGGAAAAAGCGGCAATCACTTCTGTTCGCTTTCGTACATTGCCTGTACGTTCCATTTGCGGGGAACGGAGCAATGGCCCAATGAAGGATTATCTGGCCCAGATCGAGAAGCTCCGGAAAGATGCGGCCGAATGCGCCCTGATCCGCGATTTGGCAACCGATCCAGGCAAGCGCGAAGTGTTCGACCGGCTTGCAAGCCACCTCACGGTCCTGGCTGACCAAGTTGAAATGGCTATGCTTGAGCGGAAGACTGCGACTGCCCCGACTCGGCCCTAAAAAGGCGCGCCGCGAATCCCGCGGGCCACTTTTTGCGGACATCGTCCAACTGATTTGCTCGACTTGTCTTCAGCTTTCGGGGTCTGCAGCACGTAGGTGCGTTGTGAGCCTCCGGCCGGGCCCAAGTTCGGCAGCGTCCGGGGCAACGGACCGTCAATGCAATCGCCTCCGGAGCTTCCTGATCAGCTCCCGCAGATCGTCCGCATACGCTTCGAGGTTAGCCAAGGCCTCGTCCATGCGCCGCGTGTCGCGCGCGGGCTTTGGTCTCGGCGGGGCCGGTGGTTCGTCGTTCGGAGTCATGGCCGGGATGATTGCGAAGGGCTGACGGGGGCCCGTTGTTGACGTGGATCACGGAACGCTGTTCCCCGCGTTGTCAGCGTATCGGGATCGGCGGTGATCTGTGCGCGCCGCCCCGCCTCAAGCACGCGGGAGCGAAGACTTTCCAATTCGAATAATTGAGACGTGAGCTGTTCCAGGCGTTCACGCAGCAGCACAGCGGCGTCAACCGCTTGACCATGATGTTCTCGCATGTCGTGCAAGCCCCCAACCAAGCTTCGAAGAAACTTGGATTGGCCCGTCGCTGGACCAATCGGGACAATGATGCAATCGGACTAAAATCTCCCGGCGCTGTTCCGGCACCAACATATGTTGCTTCAGCCAAAAGTTAATGAAGGCGAGGACGTGCGGCCGAAGTTTCGTTGGCGTAGCGGCAAGACACGCTTCTCGAATGTCCAACCACGATGGCGATCTCGTCAAAGCCAAAGTGGTCTCAGTCCCCCATTCGCGACCTTGCCCATGTAGCACGTAGAATGGGTTGAGCACTTTCGAATCCCATCGTTCGTTGCAAGCAGCGCCACCGCGACCGGTCTCCCGAACGGCACTCTTATCGCAAAGAAACCGCCCAATTTCCGATAGAGCCCAGTAGTCGCCCCGAGATGAACTCCACGCAACATCTGCCTATTGCGCCCTTCCCCTCCAGGCATTTTGACGATGATCTGCGTAGCGAAAGACAGCCCGCCCGTTCTGATCTGCTCCAAGTGCAGACGGCCGATGACGTTTTTGGCCACGCTGCCTGCAATCTTCACGCTTCCCGCAGTACAGGCCTGCCAGTGCCGTCCCTGTCTGCGGGTGGACACACCATCCCACTGACTCGAGGCCGAAGTTGCTGATCGCGCTCCACGCCTGCCGGCGACAGTGCCTCCTACCGCTCCCTGCTAGTGCCTGGCATCTGCAGCCGCTCCGGGAGCCACTCTCAAAAACCCGCTGACAACCCGCCGGAAACGTGTAGGATTCACCAAAACCGGAGGAACGGCATGTTTGAAATCAACGGTTTCGACACGGCGGGCGTCGTCAGTCTCAAGCGGCTGTCACTCGCCGCCGCCCTCAAGAAAGCCAAAGAGCTTACAGAGGACGGGTGCTGGGACGTTCAGGTCGTTGATCCCGCCGGCCGGGTCTACACCTCGTTTGAAGAGCAGGCCGCCTAGCCGCCCCGCCCTTCCGGGCCATTCGAACCATCATCAGCGCCCGTTTCCGCGGCTATCCGCCTCGGCCGACGTTTGACGAGGCGTTGTTCAGCCAGCGCAGCGTTGCATCGTCGCTCCAGCCAGGGACGGCAAAGCGCGCCGGCGGACCAGCATTCGCGCGGGGGCGTTCCACCGCAGGATGGCGTGCGCGATGCACCGGCGCGGCATTTGCAGCGGTGCACAGCGCCAGCAGCAGACCCATGGCAAGAAGAGAGCGCATCGCATCAACTCCAATCGAGCAATCGCCCGCTGTCATCTGATGCGCCGATCGGCTCACCACAACCGATTGCGGCTTCACAAGCAGGAGAGAAGCGCGGGCACCTGCGCTGGTGCAGGCAGCTCGCAACAGCCGCGCACCATGCCATTGCCAGTCAACTCGTTTGGGAGCAGGCTCTCTCGAGGCGCTCAAGACGCCGCACAGGGAGCGAACCATGAAGGAACACGGCCTGGATGGCCGCCACCGTGACAAGGATGGCGCGATCAGCAAGAAGCACGGCAACACGCTGGTCGGCACGTTGCGCAAGATTTACGGAAGGGGTTTTGCGGCCGGCTATCCCGATACGACTGAGCTCAGCGAGGTCCTGCTGCAGCTGAACGAGACGTCGCTGAGCCAGTTGCGTCGCGATCACGACACCGGGCATCTGCAGCACAAGATCGACCACGTCGCGAAGTGACGGACTGTCAGACTGACGGTCAATCCGGGCGACCTCGGTCAATCCCGAAGTTGCAGTCGTCAGCTTTCCGGAGCCGCCGTCGCAGCCGGCACAGTCAGCGGCGCGCCTCCGACCGAAACGGGACCGAGGGGCTTTGCTTCGCGAACCATCCGCTTGCGCATCGCTGCGGACAGTCCGTAGCGCGCATGCGCTCTTCGAATGGACGAGGTGACGTCCGACGTCATCGCATTTTGCAGCGTATCGATCTTCGCGATCAGCGTGGACAGCTGCGACGATATCTTCTTCACGTCGACCCGTTCGTCCGTGATGCTCTGTCGCAGCGACAGCAGCACCATTGAATCCTGCTGCAGCAAAACCGAGTTCTGGTCCGTTGCCTGATTGGTCTGTTGCAGCAACGCGGTGTGTTGCTGCTGGGCCGACTGAATGTCCTTCAAGGCCGCGACGACCGGATCAGGCTTCGGCACGGATGCTTCCAGGCGCGGAAGCAGTTCAGCCAGGCTGCCGACATTCAGCGACCGAAAATCGGACGGCGAGGTGTAGATGGCCGCCGCGCCGTTGATGGCCAAGGCACACACCGACAGGGCCAGGACCGATTTCCGGCTGGACTGCTTGATCGGAACCGGGGCTTCCTGGACCGCGGGTTCCTGCTCCGCCGCGGCGGCTGCAAGTGCTACTGCGTCGAGTTCTTGGGCGAAGCTTTGCATTTCGAAGGTCGTGGTCATTTGCATTGACCCCAGTGAGCGAGCAACAGGAAACCGCCCCTGGACCGCCCTCGCGACGACCCCTTGTACGCAGCACCCTTACACAACTGCCTAAAATTGTGAGCATTTTGGATTAATTCCACGTTAGCGGCCGACTACGCCGCCCCCGGCCGATTACGGGGAACGTGCGAAGACCAGAGGCGCTACGCTGACAGCTGCCGTAGGGTGGGCAAAGGCGTTCTTGCGCCGTGCCCACCATGCTTCAGCTGCAATGAACGAAGACGTGGGCACGGCGCTCTGCGCCTTTGCCCACCCTACGGCAGCCGTTCCTAGGTCAGCATCTGACCAAAGGCCTTTCCGAATTTGGCAGAATGCCTCTGTTTTGCCCGACGGAGCGAACGAGCCTTGCCGCCGGATTCAAAACACCTTGTGCCAGCAGCACTTAGCTACTGTGCATGGGGTTGTTTTCGCATTTTTATGCGCTCTTCCCCTCATCCAGCACTCCGAACAGCTCCTCCATCCGCTCGCAGATTACAAACCTGGTCCTTTCGGGCTCGTACCGCGTTTGCGCGACACAGTCGTTCGCCGCTCGACCTGGGCCTTAGCATCCAGCACCTTGTCTCCAGCTCGTGCGGCTCGCTGGTCTGAAAGGCTCGAGCCTCTGCCTGCCAGAGCATCCGAGCCAACTCCGGTGTTTCCCTGAGCCTGTGTTGCCGGCCGTAATCTGTTTTGGGAGGACGCCGAACCAGTGGCCTTTTGATCCTCATTGCTCGTGCCGCTCCCAATCGCGCCGATCGGCAGGCCATTTTGAGCGTGACCAACCCCGGCATTTCTCGCAGCCTGAGTTGCCGCCCGCGACCTCGCGGGCGTGGCGGGCTGAACGTTCGGATTGGTCGGTTGGCTGTTGGTGCCCAGATCTCCGCCGGCGGCGGTGTCCTTCGTCCCCATCCCCGCGGGTGCGGAAGGACCTGCATTGCCCGCACCCGTCCCCATTCCAGAAGGCGCCGAGCCGCCAGCGCTACCCGGCCCCGTTCCCATGCCCGCTCCTGCCGACCCGGCATTTGCGCCGCCTGCTTGCACCAGGGCCAACAGACACGAGCTTGCGACAATCGCGACAATGATCGGAGGAATGGCATGTGACATCGGACAATCTCCTTCGCCACGCCCCGATTAACTATAATGGTGGAACAGGGACTCCGCTACGAATTCGCAGTTGTTCGCGCTGACGAACGCGCGAGCCCTCACCCCTCGTCCAGCAGCTCGAACAGCTCCTCCACCCGCTCGAACGGCGCGTCCTGCATCTTGGCGTGATGGACCACGCGGTCGCCGTCGCGTTGCAGCGATCTTCCCTTCGACTTCCGCAGGCGTCCGGGCAGGAACGTTGCGGCCGCAGCTTCAGGGCCGACGTCGAGGCGGATGATGCCTCTACGCTTGCATTCCAGCCTGAGCCTGGCTGCGGCGAAGAAGTCGCGCGCGACCTTCGGCAATGGGCCGAAGCGGCGGGCGGTTTCCTCCTCGAGGTCTTCGAGGTCGTCCTCATCCGTGCATCTTGCGGCGCGCGCATAGAGCTCGAGCCGCACCGGCTCGGACTGCACATAGGTCTCGGGCAGCATGTCCGCGACCGGCAGGTTCAGGTCGGGCACCCACACCGCCTGCCCCTCGTCGAGCTTCTCCGAGGCCATCTTGAGGAGGTGGCTGTAGAGCACGGGCCCGAACACCTGGACGTGGCCGGATTGCTGCTCCGAGAACAGATCGCCTGCGCCTCGCAGATCGAGGTCGCGCTCGCTGATGGCAAAGCCCGCGCCGGGCCGGCTGAACTCTTCGAGCACAGCCAGCCGCTTCTCGGATTGTCCGGACTGCGTCTCGGTCAACAGATGGGCGAAGGCGCGGATGCCGCCGCGGCCGACGCGCCCGCGCAGCTGATGCAGCTGGGCGAGGCCGAACTTTTCAGGCCAGCACACCACGATGGTGTTGGCACGGGGAATGTCGAGGCCGCTCTCGACGATGTTGGTCGCGAGCAGGACGTCGGCCCTGCCCTCAACGAAACTCATCATGCGGTCGTCGATCTCGTCGGCCGCCAACCTGCCGTGCAGGCAGACAATGCTTAAGTCCGGCGCCACGGCCTGCACCCGCGCCAGCATGGGATCGAGATCCTGGATGCGCGGACAGATCAGGAAACTTTGGCCGTGGCGGCGCTGCTCGCGCAGCAGCGCGGAGGCGATCGCCGCATCCGACAGCGGCGCGATCCTGGTCGCGACCGGCAGCCGGTGCACCGGGGGCGAAGCGATCACGCTGAGGTCGCGGAAGCCAGCCAGGCCCGCGGCAAGCGTACGCGGGATCGGCGTCGCGCTCATCATCAGCACATGGACGTTCTTGGCGAGGCCGGACAGCTTGGCCTTCTCGGCCGCACCAAAATGCTGCTCCTCGTCGATGATGACGAGGCCGAGATCGTCGAACCTGACATCCTTGCCACCGAGCGCCTGCGTGCCGATCACGACCTTGATCCGGCCGCTGCGCAGTCCCTCCTTGGTCTCGCGCAGCTCCGCGCCCGAGGTCGCCCGCGACAGGTTTCCGACCTCGATGCCGAACGGCGCAAATCGCTTCTGGAACGTTGCGACATGCTGCCGAGCCAGCACCGTCGTCGGCACTGCGATCGCCACCTGCTTGCCGGACAGCACGACGGCGGCCGCCGCACGCAGCGCCACCTCGGTCTTGCCAAATCCGACGTCGCCGCAAATCACCCGGTCCATCGGGTGGCCGGAGGCAAGATCGTCCAGCACGTCGGCGACCGCCTTGGCCTGGTCGGTCGTCGTGAAGTAAGGAAAACGCGCGACGAACTTCTCATAGGCCGATCCCGGCGGAACCAGCTTTTCGCCGCGCCGCTTGCGGCGCTGGCTGATGTGCTTGGCGAGCGCCTTGCCGGCGACCTGGATTTCGCGCTCGGCCTCACCGCGGCGCGCCCACCACGTGCTGCCGTCCGCCTTGTCGAGCGAGAGCTTGCCGAGCTCGGCCGCGTAAGGCCACATCAGGGCCAGATCGGGCGGCGGCACCAGCACCGCATTGTCGCCGGCGAATTTCAGGCGGATCATCTCCCGCATTGCGCCGCCGCCGGTATTCACGGTCTGCAGGCCGTCGAGCACGCCAAGGCCGCGCTGGAGATGGACGACCACCGTGCCCTGCTCGGGCACGTCGGCATGATCGAAGGCCGCGCTCCAGGCGCGCGCCATCGGCTGCGGATGATGCGCCCGGCTGCCGAGCACGTCGGACGCCGTCACGACGACGAGAGGCTTCTTGCCCGGCATCACGAAGCCTGCATCGAGATCGGCCAGCAGCGCCGCCTCGCCGCTCCGCCCGCGCGCCGCGTCGTCCCAATCTTCGCAACGCTGCGCCTTGAGGCCGCTCATCCGCTCCATCACGCGCAGATCGTCCTCATGCGCTGCGGCGAGGATCAGTCGCGATCCGGCCCGGCGCGTCTCCTCGACGAAGGCACGCAGCGCTTTCCTGGAGGAAGTCAGTTTCGAAAACTCCGGGACCGTCTGGAAGGACGACGCGCGCGGCAACACCTTCATGCCCCGGGAGAGCTGCTTCCAGTCCCGCCGTCCGAGATATTCGCGCTCACGCTCCGCACGCGGCGCGGCCTCCTCGATCGTGTCGAACCAGCCGTCGGCATGCACCGGCACGCCCGCATCGGCGATCCATTTGGCGCGTCCGCAATAGTCGAACAGGCTTGCGCGCTTGCCGCGTTTGCCGGCAAGGCCAAGCCGCTCCGACATGGGATCGACGACAAGTTCCCTGGTCTCGAAGATGATCCTGTGCTCGTTCGGATCGAACGCCACGATCCGCCTGATCGCGCGATCCGAATGCTCGATCCGGAACGGCCCCAGCGCGCCGGCCGGAAATATCTCGAAGGTCTGGCCGTGGAACAGCGCCCCACCCGGATAATCCGGCTCGTCGTCGAGATCGTATCCGAGCGCTTCGAGGTGCGTCTCGAGGTCCTGTTCGGAGAACGTGCCGCCCACCTTCAGGCTCACGCTCAGGCGCGACAGGCTCGCCGGCAGCGGCAGTCGCTCCATCACGGCTTCGGCGGTCGAGACGAGAAAGAGCGGCTTCTTGGATTTCGCGAGGCGCCTCAGGACGGAGGCTCTGCGCCCTGCGAGCTCGTGCGACGGCTCGAGCTGATCGAACGGCAAGGTGTTCAATCGCGGAAATACCAAGACCTCACAGGAGGGGTCGAGCGCGTGAATGACACTGCCGAGCCGCTCCGCCCTGTTCTCGTTCTCGGCGAGAAAGACGATGCCGCTGCGTCCGGACTGCGTCCATTGGGCAAGCAGATGGAGCGCCAGCACGCCGAGCGGCGACGAGGACGAGATCGCAGCGCGCTGCGCCGCTTTGCTCTTCCTTGACGACGTCTTGGTTGGCAGCGCCTTGCGTGGCGACGTCTTGCTCGGTGACGTCTTGTGCGGTGACGCCTTCTTCGGCGGCGTCTTGGCCACCCGCGCCTTTTTGGTAAGCCTCACTTGGATCCGTTTCTGGTCGTAAGCCGTCGTCAACTGAACGCCAGCCGCCCTCATTCCGATTCGGCGACTTCTCGCCTTGCATATGGGATTTGCCCGGTGAACGCACGCCGGGTGGCAACGTTCGGCGCGGCGCCGCGATCCCGACAATTTGGCTGTTGATCGAGCTCGGGCCGGAACTAGCGCGGCGCGAGATCTGCGTCTGTCGATGCGACGCTTGGCGCGATTGTAAACATTCTGCGCCCGGAGAGAAACGAAAAACCCCAGCGCTTGGAGCCACGCTGGGGCGTTTCGAGCAAAATGAACTGGTCAAGCAATGACGTCTTCATAGCAGCGATTTCACCTCGCGCTTGTGAACTGGTTCACACACGCCAAACAAACGACCTCGGTGAGACCGAGGTCGCCAACCTTTGTGGGGAAGGTTTACTTCCGGCCTGGGGGTTTTGGGGCTTGGGGATGGGCCGGGAGCCAGGATTCGACGTTTGCCGTGCCAAGTCGTTCCAAAGTCGCCGGCGGAGGTTCGCCCGCGCGGCATCACGCCGGAACGGAGTACCGCATTTCCCGGTTTGAGCGCGCACCCGTCGCGCGCTAGGATGCCTCATTTTACGGAGGCTCATTTGAAACCAGTCATTTTCATCGCCGCCATTGCACTGCTTGCGACGGCTCCCGCACGCTCTCAGCCGCTGGTCGATCCCAACAAGGTTGCTCCCGAATTCCGCGAGGCGGCCGAGAAGCGCCGGGCCGAGCAGTTGCGCCAGCGCGAATGCGCGCTGAAGGCGGACCTCGAGAAAGTGCTCCCGAGGGATCGCACCGCCTTTCTCAATCAGTGCCTGGACACGATGGCGGCCAAGCAATAGCGACTGCCCGGCTGTTCCAACCGGCCTCTTCCACCGCCGGCCGATGGCGCTTGCCCGCGCGGTCTGCGAGCATTCCGCCACCAAGGCATTCAAGCTTTCTTCAGACATTTGGGATCAGCTGACGATCCATTTCCCAAAGTCATTGTTGTGCGCGCATGAGTTCAGTCCAGATTCAGTGCACGCGGTGCAAGAACGTGTTTCGCGATCGCGCCGGGCGGTTGCAAGACGGCTATTCGAGGCAATGTCCGAGCTGCGAAGTGGTGCTGTTCTTCGCCGAGGATTCCCAACATCCCTTCGTCAAGCGCGCGATGCGCGATGCGCGCAAGGTCCGCAAGGAGATGCGCGAGGCCGAGGCCGCGAAGCTTGCTGCGCCCGAACCGCAGGGAGCGCAGTCGAGGAGGTTCGCCGGACGAACGCGATCAGCGGGACGCGAGGACTAGCCTAGCTCACCGTCGCCTCTGCTTCCTCGGAAACAGGCGGTCGCGGATATAGCGCGAGGTCGGCGTCAGACGGATGCCGCGCGGCTTCTGCCAGGCGGCACGGTCGATCTCCTTCTTGTCGCCGATCGCCAGCCTGCCTTTGGCGGTCTTGGCAATGAAGATCGCGTCGCTCATCTTGCGACCGGAACGCTTGTTCCTCGCCGTCACTTCCTTCCAGAGGCTGATCCTGC
Source organism: Bradyrhizobium sp. IAR9 (assembly GCF_013408065.1). Lineage (NCBI taxonomy): Bacteria > Pseudomonadati > Pseudomonadota > Alphaproteobacteria > Hyphomicrobiales > Nitrobacteraceae > Bradyrhizobium > Bradyrhizobium sp. IAR9. Next base: position 212,271 of record NZ_JACBZW010000010.1, on the reverse strand, counting down.
CAAGCTTCAGCTTGGGCAGCTCTTCCCTGATCTCACGCCGCAGGCAGTCCTTGTCGGACTCGCGCGCGCGCTTGCGACCGCCCGGGAACATCCACAGGCCGTCTGACCGGCGTCTGACCAACAAGACCTTGCCGCGCCGGGCGGCAACCAGTTTGGAAGACTTCGCCATTGCTGCCGTCATTGAAACCAGAATCGTCCCGATCGTAACTTGTCTAGTCGAACAGACAAGTTCCCGGCCCGTTTTGATCACAGGCCGCGATCCCTCGGGTCCTGGCGCGACACGGCGGAAGGATCGCGCCGTTCGAGGCGAGATCAGCCCTCGGACGCCCCCGCCCGATCCTCCGTCCTGATCCAGGCCATCATCATCTCCCAGGCCACCGACAGGATGATTGGCCCGATAAACAGGCCGACGATGCCATGGGCCAGCGTGCCACCGATGACGCCGACGAAGATCACGATGGTCGGCGTGGTCAGGCCGCGTCCCATCACGAGCGGCTTCAACATGGTGTCGAGGAAGCCGACGACGACGAGAAACACGGTGAGCAGCAGCGCCGTGGTGACGTCCTTGGCGGTCCAGATCCAGATGATGACAGGCAGCAGCACGAGGAAGGCGCCGATCTGCACGATCGAGAGCAGCAGCACGATGAAGGCGAGAAGGCCGGCGCTCGGCACCGCCGCAAGCTTGAAGCCGATGCCGGCGAGCAGCGCCTGCACGATCGCGACGCCGATCACGCCCTGCGCCACGGCGCGGATGGTCGCACCCGCGAGCGACAGGAAATGCTCGGTCTGCTCGGGCACGATGCGAAACAGGAAACCGCGGCTGGCCGCGACCAGCCGCGGCCCATGTGGAAACAAGAAGCCCGCCACGAACACCGACACCAGGAACTGGAGCGTGCCGACGCCGGCATCGCCGGCGAGCGAAAGCAGCGGTCCCGCCAGCGGCTGCAGATACGGCGCCACCTCGCGTACCACCGCGCGGACGTTGGTGTAGGCCTGGTCCCAGAGCTCGTAAAGCAAGGGGCCGACCAGCGGCCACGATTTGAGCTGTTCGGGCGCAGCCTGAAGCGCCAGATCGCCGGTGCCGAGCTGATGCGCCAGCTCACGCACGCCGTCTACCGCGCTGATGCCGAGCCAGGTCGCCGGGCCGATGACGATGCCGAGCGTGATCAGGGTCAGGATCACTGCTGCCGTCTTGGGCCGGCCGCCGAGGATTTTTGCGACCCAGCTGAAGGCCGGATAGAACGCGACCGCGAGCACGCCGCTCCAGGCCAGGATCGGCACGAACGGGCGGATGATCAGGAAGGTCCAGATGATCAGCAGGGCGAGCAGGCCGAGCCGGATCACGAGCTGGATGACATCCTCTCCCGTCAGGAGCTGACGGAGACTTTTCACGGGCACTGCTTTCCTTGCGGCATGAACGCAACTTCCGGTGCTTGCGAGGTCTAGCCGTTATTGCCAGCAACGCATCCGCCGTCAAGGCGACCGGAACTGCCGGGGCCCACGATTAGGAACACATCGGGGCCATCCCGCATTCGAAAGACGATGACAGACCCTCCCGGAGAATCCGATGCACGCGCGGGAATGCACCGCGGTATCCGCTATTCCCTGAGGCCGAACGCCGCGCCGGGCTATTGGCAATATGCCTATGCGATCGGCGGCAGGGTCCGCTCCGGACGGGTGCAAGGCAGGCTGCGGCAGCTCGCAATCAGGCGAGTGCAGATGCGCATCGACCGGGACATGCGAAACGGCAGCTGATCCGGCTGCGCAGCCCGCGACGGCGGCCGGGCTTGGCTAACGCCCGTTAACCGGATTTCCCTGCCCCGGTTTACGCCGTTGCAAACGCCCGTGACTACCTTGGGTCGAGGTCAACAAAAAGCATTCCATCAAATGGCCAACAGCATCTGGACGATCGAAGAATTCTCCTGTGCAGGTTGCGGCATGAATTACACCGCGACCAGGGAAGAGCACAGCGAAGCCCACACCGGCAGCTTCAAATGCAGCATCTGTAGCGGCGTGGTGCATGCCTGGTCCGGCAAGCATCATTTCTTCGGCTGGCAAGCCGTGAAGACACGGCCGCCCGTGTTCGGCAAGCGCTGGGCCGACGTCGAGTGGTAGGCTGTCCAATCTCTGATTGCGCCGTGCCAGTCATCCTGGACGGACCGGAGGATCGGCCGAATTGCACCGGTACCGTTTGGACTCCGTTCACCGATCGCCGCTAGATCAGGACGGATCCTTCGCGCCGAACAGCAGACATGGCCGACCTCAACGCCGTCCTTACCAGGCTCAACGACCGCCTGCTCCGTCTCGAGGGCGAGCTGTTCGTGCTGCGCTCATTGGCGCGCGCGACGCTGACGGCGGGCGACGAGCATGCGGCGCGCATGCGCAAGCTTGTCGAGGCCGCAAAGATCGCGCTCGACGACGAGGCCAAGCGCCCTCTCGACAAGCCGACACGCAAATATGTCGATGCAGCCACCGCGCTGGTGGAGGAATTGCTGGTCGAGCCGACCCCGGCTCGGCCGCTATTCACGGTGATCGACGGCGGCCGGCGCGACTGAGCGCCCGCCTCAGTACGGCGATCGATTACCGCCCGTACATGCCGGGCGCGCGTGCGCGGTTCGGATAGCACTGTCCGCTCGAATAGTTGTAATCGTAGCCGTCCGGGCAGAGTCCGCCGCGTCGTCCGCCGTAGGCTTCGGGACGCCCGTAAGCGCCGGGCCCGTGCGCCCCGTTCGGATAGCAGCTGCCGTTCGAGTAATTGTAGTCGTAGCCGTGCGGACAGAGGCCGCCGCCGCGTCGTCGTCCGTAGTATTCGCCTGGCCCTGGATCCCGGGTATAGACACCCGGCGAATGATAGTCGTTGGGATAGCAGCGGCCGTTCGAGTGGTTGTAATCATAGCCGTGCGGACATTGTCCGCCCGGACCACCCCTGAACTGAACTTGCTGCACCATGGGCTCCGGCGATGCCGCAGGCACGGTTGCGAATGCAAGCAGGCCGGCCAGCGCAAGCTCGATCATGACGTCTCCTCCAAATCACGGGGACAAGCCTAGCAGGATTCGTGTCCCACGAAACAACCCGGGGATTGAGACATGGCCGGCCTGAACCATGCATGAACCGGTTTTCGGCCTGCGACGATGCGTCGTCCCCACTCCGCGCGGGAGCCCGCCTCGCCGCCCCCGCTAGACCGGGTTGGAATTTTCCGCCTTGAGCCGGCCAAGGCCGGCCTCGATGATCGCGATCTCCTCGTCGATCTGGCCGATCGGCAGGCTGAAATCATAGCCGGACCTGCTCTTCAGATCGACCGCGAGCCGCTGTCTGTGCATCATCAGCTGATCGAGCCCGCGCCGGTTCTTCAGCCGCACATAGCTGTCGACAATCTGCTCAATTGCGCTCGGCATGAAATCTGTCCCGGCGAAAAAGGCCCGCGCGGCGCACAAAGGCCGGCGGGACATTTTCGGTGTCGCGGTACGCAATACAAATCCGCGACGGATTCGTCGATACGCCAGGCTGGTTGAGATCGTGTTACCATTCGATGATTTCGTGATGCGTGGCACGAAAAGGCCGCTGGCGATTATGCCAGCGGCCAAAGCCGGGTTCGAAAACGGATGCGGGTTGAAATGTCGCCAGCCCCGGTAGGCGCAGGTCTAGCAGCCGGCCGCAAATACCTCTGTTAAAAACGAAACACAGGAACCGGTTTTATTGCCTGCATGCAGGCCCGTCGTGGCCGTGCGGCAACGCCAAAACATGCTCCGGAAAAGTGCGCAGCGGTTCTCCGGATCACGCTTTAGTCCGTGACGCAGAAATAGGTGCGCGGATATCTGCGATAGGCGCCGTAGCGATAGTGCGGCCGGTAAGCGTAGCCGCGATAGAGCGCCGGCGGCTCCTCACCGTAATAGGCACCGTGATAGAAATTGGTGACAGGCCCTCCGGCGCAACGATAGGCGTCCCAGGTCGGCCCCACGAACGGCGCGACTCCGGTCTCCGGCGGCACAGCAGGGTACGGCCCGCCGGCATGGGCCGGAGGGGCTACGATCAGCATCGCGAAAAGGAAAAGCCAGGCGCCTCGCATGCACTCGCTCCCGAGCCGTGCAATGCAGCTATGGAGCACCGGAACGGTCGCCTGCGCAATCGCGAAATCCGTCGCGCCCCGCCGGCACATTGTTGATAACCGGCGCAAACGCCGCGCGGGGGGTGACAGGGCGTCCGGACGTGTTATCGGGAGGATGACGCAGTTGCGAGACCGGATCGGACACCCATGCGCATTACCCTCGTCGGCTCCCGCCATTTCGGCGTGACCACCCTGAACATGCTCCGGGAGCACGGCGTCTCGGTCGTCCGGGTCGTCGTCGCCGATGCCGAGGATCGGCTGGCCGCGGCCGCCAAGGCGGCCGGCATCGAGGTCGCGGTCCAAGCCAATCCGAAGCTGGTGGTGGCCTCCGAGATTGCCCCCGGTACCGACCTGATCATCACGGCGCACAGCCACGCCCGGATCGGCAAGGACGCGCTCGCCGCCGCCAAGTTCGGCGGGATCGGCTACCACCCCTCGCTGCTGCCACGCCATCGCGGCAAGGCCGCCGTGGAATGGACCATCAAGGAAGGCGATCCGATTGCCGGCGGCACGATCTATCATCTCGCCGACCGCATGGACGCTGGCGCCATCGCCGCCCAGGATTGGTGCTTCGTCAAGAAGGGCGAGACCGCCCGCGAGCTCTGGGAGCGCGCGCTCGCTCCGCTCGGCCTCAAATTGCTCGCCGACGTGATCGATTATGCCAAGGTCCACAAGGCGCTGCCGTCCAAGACTCAGGACGAGCAGTTCGCGACCTCTGCACCGAGTCTCTCCTGACGTTTACCCTTAACGTGAAGGGGCCTTGATTCCGCTTCGAAAATTGGAGCCGGGATCGCAAATAAACCATTGTTTCCACAGGAACAATTTTCGATTTGGCATCGCAACAAATTTCCGTCACATTTCGTCCGAATAAGCGTCAGCATATCAGACAAATTCAAGGACGGAATTCATGCGTTTTGGTCGCATCGCGGCGTTCTGTGCCGCTGCAGTTTTGACCGGCACCCTCGCCGCTCCCGCCCTCGCCCAGAGCCCCTATGACGGCAACTGGCAGGTCATCATCGTCACCAAGAGCGGCACCTGCGAGCCGACCGCAAGCTCCATGCTGACGGTTGCCGACGGCCGGATCACCGCGCCCGGCGCTAACGTTTCCGGCACCATCGGCAGCGGGGGACTTGTGAAAGTTTCGATCAATGGTGCATATGCCAACGGTCAACTCAGCGGCAACGCCGGATCGGGGAAGTGGAATGGAGCATCTGCAGGCATACCGTGCAGCGGGCGGTGGGAAGCATCGCGCCAATAAACCAATTGAGGCTCGCGCCCGGAACCGGCGGCTGCTGATTGCGGCCGCCGTTTTGTTTGCGGCAGGGATCGCCAACACCGAAAGCATGGCCCAGTCGGGCCCCTTCGCCCCGCTGGCGGGTACCTGGAGCGGCGGCGGCGTCGTCACCCTGGACGACGGCTCGACCGAGCGGATCCGCTGCCGGGCCAGATACGCCCCGATCGGACCGACCATGGAGATGTCGCTGACCTGCGCCAGCGACGCCTACAAGTTCAACCTCGGAGCCAACGTCAAGGCTGAAGGCGGCGCGATCGCCGGCAGCTGGTCAGAGGCCAGCCGCAACATCTCTGGCTCGCTTCAGGGCCGCGGTGCCGGCGGAAACTACGAGCTGGTCGCCTCGGCCGCCGGTTTCAATGCCAACCTCTCGCTGAAGACGTCCGGCAACAAGCAGAACGTCTCGATCCGCGCGGATAGCCAATTCCGCGGCGCCAACATCTCGCTGTCGAAGTAAGACAGTAAAGCGACACGGCAGTCGATCCGGCGAGCGCGCCGGGTCGACTTTTTTATGCGCCGGGCACGAACGCCGTGACCTCGATCTCGACCTTGGCCCGCTCGTCCACGAGGCCACCGATATAGAGCAGCGTCGAAGGCGGGAAATTGCGTCCGAGCGTTTCCTTCCAGGCGGCGCCGATGCCGGCACCGGCTGCTTCATATTCGCTGCGGCTGGTCAGGTACCAGGTCAGGCGGACGATGTGCTCGGGGCCGGCGCCGGCCTCGGCCAGAAGCTTGATGATCCGCTTCAGCGCGGCTGCGACCTGCGCGGCCATGTCGGGCGCGTAATTGCCGGCCTCGTCGCCGCCGGTCTGGCCGGCCAAAACCACCCAGCGGCCAGGGCCTTCCGCCACAATGCCGTGAGAGAAGCCGCGCGGTTTTTTCCATTCGGCCGGCTGCAGGATCTGCATGAGCTGAGTTCTCCCATTTTTTGTCGTTGTTCGTTGATGCCTTAGCACGTTGCGGTGCATCGCTGCATCCGCAGATTTGGCCGTTGCAAACGGCGGCGATGTCGTCGATACCGGCCGTCCTTTCACATTCCATCCACCAGCACCCTGCCTCAATGAGCGCGACACCGTCCAAAACGATGGCTGCATTGTGGATGGCCGGCTGGCTGTCGCTGATGCTGGTCATGGCGGTTGCCGGGCGCGAGACCACGCGGGAGCTCAACGTCTTCCAGATTATGGAAGTGCGTTCGGTGATCGGTCTCACGCTGCTCCTGCCGCTCATCTACCGCGCCGGCGGCTTCAAGGCGGTCGCGACCAAACGCCTGCCGCAGCACCTTGCACGCAATGGGGTCCATTATTTCGCGCAGCTCGGCTGGTTCTACGCACTGACGCTGATCGGAATCGGGCAGGTGGTGGCGATCGAGTTCACCATGCCGATCTGGACTGCGGTGTTGGCCGCAACGTTCCTGTCTGAACGCATGACGATTTGGAAGATCGCCGCCGTCGTGCTCGGCATCGTCGGCGTCGTCATGATCGTGCGACCCGCCACCAGCGAGATCAATCCGGGCCAACTGATCGCGCTCGGGGCTGCAATCGGCTTCAGCGTCTCGATGATCCTGGCGAAGTCGCTGACTCGGACCGAGAGCGCCTTGTCGATCCTGTTCTGGATGATCATCGTGCAGATGGTCGTGGGCCTGCTGCCGACGTTCGCCGTCTGGACCTGGCCGTCAGCCTATCTTTGGGGATGGCTGTTCGTCATCGGCGTCTGCGGCACTTTCTCGCACTATTGCCTTGCCAGCGCGCTCCGACATGCCGACGCGACGATCGTGGTTCCCATGGACTTCCTCCGGGTTCCACTGACTGCGACGGCCGGCTGGCTGCTGTATTCCGAGCGGCTCGACGCCTGGACCGTGCTCGGCGCTGTGCTGATCCTGTGTGGCAATCTGCTGAATTTGAAGCCGGCCTCAGCGGTTCCCGCCCGCGCGCCGTGAACCTCGCGCTGCCTCGCGCGACAAAACAAAGTGGCCGTGTGATTTGGATCACGTTGGGAATCATTCCCGTCGTGCACATTCGGCCACACAGCAGCGGGTTGCACGCAACGGACCGCCGTTTCGGTGGCGCGAAGTCGGGCACTTCGTGTAGGTTCGTTGCCAATTCGTTGCTGCCTGCAATTCGATTCTGGGGATTTCAGAATGCGCTATCTCACCCTCCTCGCTTCGCTCATGTGCGTGGCACTGTCGGTCAGTGCCGCGAAGGCCGACCGTCGTGTCGCCTTCGTCGTCGGCAACGGCTCCTACAAGAACGTCGCACAATTGCCGAACCCGCCGATCGATGCCAAGGCGATGGCGGCGACGCTGCGCAATGTCGGCTTCGAGGTGATCGAAGGCTCCAATCTCAGCCGCGACCAGATGACGGAGAAGCTGCTCGACTTCGGCCGCAAAGCGCAGGGCTCCGACATCGCGCTGTTCTATTATGCCGGCCACGGCATCGCCGTCAGCGGCACCAATTACCTGCTGCCGGTCGACGCCGACATCAAGTCGGAGATGGACGTCAAGCTGGGCGCCGCCATCAACATCGATCTGACGCTCGAGCAGACCATGGGCGATGCCAAGGTCAAGCTCGTCTTCCTGGATGCCTGCCGCGACAATCCGTTCGCCGCCAAGATCAAGTCGAACTCCGCGACGCGCAGCGTCAACGTGCAGAGCGGTCTTGCCGAGATGAAATCCGGCGAAGGCACCCTCATCGCGTTCGCCACCGGCCCTGGCCAGACCGCGCTCGACGGTCAGGAGGGCAACAACAGCCCTTTCACCCGTGCGCTGATCGACAACATCACCAAGCCCGGCATCGAGATCCAGCAGGCGATGACGTCGGTGCGCGCCCAGGTCAATGAAGAGACCCGCAAGGGTCAGCTGCCCTGGGGCCACACCAACTTGACCGGCTCGGTCTATCTCAACCAGGCTCCGACAACCCAGGTCGCCAACGCGGCGCCGACCGCGTCTGGCATCGTGCCGGCGGCGAGCGGCAGCTCGGACGGCGTCGAGCTCGAATATTGGCGCTCGGTGAAAGAGTCCAACAAGCCGGAAGAGCTCAACGCCTATCTCTCAGCCTATCCGAACGGTCAGTTCAAGGCGCTGGCGCTGGCACGCCTCGCGGCCATCAAGAGCGGCCCGTCGACCGCGACACGCACCCTCAACGCCGGCGTCGATCCCGCGACCTTCACCGACGAGGCCACCCAGCTCACCGAGGATCAGATCGGCCTCGACAAGACCCAGCGCCGCGACGTGCAGCGTCGCCTCACCGGGCTCGGCTTCGACACCAAGCAGACCGGCGTGTTCAGCGATGAGACCCGGACCGTGCTCAAGCGCTGGCAGGCCGCGCGCGGCTATCCCTCATCGGGTTACCTCAACAAGCACCAGCACAAGGCCCTGATCTCGGAGGTCCAGGCCGCCCCGCCGACGGCGAGCGACACCAGCCAGAAGGCGGCCCGCCGTGCTGCCGCGCCCGCAGGCAGCAGCGCACCGGCACCGGCACCGGCTCCCCAGCGCAGCAATCCCGGCGATGCCGCCGGCGCGGCGTTCGTGGGTGGCGTCGTCGGTGGCATGATGGGCGGCATGTTCCGCCGCTGAGATGCGGTGAGATTGAAAACACAAAGGCCCGGCTCACGCCGGGCCTTTTTCTTTGCTGCGACGGCGCTGCCGCATGCTCTCCATTGCGAGGTTGGCTACTTCCCCGCGGCCTTGCGCAACGCCTCGTTGATGCGGTCCTGCCAACCCGGTCCGCCCTCCTGGAAAAACTCCAGCACGTCCTGATCGATGCGCAGCGTCACCTGCTCCCTGATCCCCGGCGCCACGTTCGGCTTCGGCGGCGCCGCGGCGACCTTGGCTGTCACCTTCTTGAATGCCGCCTCGGCCTCGGTCCTGGCATCGCCGAGTGTGCGCGGCCGCCTCGGGGGTTGATCCGCCATGTCCTAGATTCCCTCAAACAGCGCTGTCGAAAGATACCGTTCCGAGAAGGACGGCACGATCGCCAGGATGGTCTTTCCCGCCGCTTCCGGCCGCTTGCCGATCTGGATCGCCGCAGCGATCGCCGCGCCCGAGGAGATGCCGCCTGGAATGCCCTCATGCCGCGCCAGCGCGCGCGAGGTCTCGATCGTCGTCGTCGAGTTGATCTTCACGATCTCGTCGATCACGGCGCGGTCGAGGATGTCGGGAACGAAGCCGGCGCCGATGCCCTGGATCTTGTGCGGCGTATGCTGTCCGCCTGACAGCACCGGGCTTTCCTCCGGCTCGACCGCGACGACGCGAAGTGAGGCCTTGCGCGGCTTGAGCACCTGGCCGACGCCGGTGATCGTGCCGCCGGTGCCAACCCCGGCCACGAAGAAATCGATATTGCCGCCGGTGTCGTTCCAGATCTCCTCTGCGGTGGTGCGGCGGTGCACCTCGGGATTGGCGAGGTTCTTGAACTGCTGCGGCATCACCGAGTTCGGCGTCGTCTTCAACAGCTCCTCGGCGGCGGCTATCGCGCCTTTCATGCCCTGCGCCGCCGGCGTCAGCACCAGCTCGGCACCGAGAAAAGCCAGCATCTTGCGCCGCTCGATCGACATCGATTCCGGCATCACCAGCTTAAGGCGGTAGCCGCGTGAAGCCGCCACGAAGGCGAGCGCGATGCCGGTATTGCCGGAGGTCGGCTCGATCAGCACGGTGTCAGGCTTGACGATTCCCGCCTTCTCCATCGCGATGATCATGGCCGCGCCGATGCGGTCCTTCACGCTCGCGGCCGGATTGAAATATTCAAGTTTTGCCAAAATCGTGGCATTCACATCGTGCATGCCGGGCAGCCGGCGCAAGCGCACGGTCGGCGTATTGCCGAAGGCGTCGACGATCGAGTCATAGATCCGGCCGCGGCCGGGTTGGTGCGCTGCACCCGTGGTGGACGATGCGTCCATGATGAACTCCCTGTGACGACACCTGCGCTTCTTACGCAGCTCATGCGCAGTTACGGATAGCCTGCGACGACACGCAAGCGAGAATGCGGCACATGTTAAATACGCTGCATCGCAAAATCGCGTGAGCTTCAATTAGCAGAAAACCAACGCATTTGTGTTGCGACCTCGTCAACTGATTCTGCTTATGTTAGACTTAGGTCTCAAAGCAGGGAGGTCACACGATGTCAGCAGTTGCTGAAGTGATGCCGACCGTAGCGCTAAGGCGTGATCCGCGTTGCAGCGAGTTGCCGACCTGTCCCGTGTGCGCCGACTCCATGGTCGCCGCCGAAGCATCTGCGTATGTGTCGGACCATTTCATCAGCTATCTCTGGACCTGCGACAATTGCGGCTATGGCTTTGTCACCAAGCACGCCGTCAAGCAGCGGATCGTGTGCAACTGAGCTTGGGCCGTTGATCTAGCGCGGGGCGATATCGCCCCTCGCCCAGTCCGCGCGCGTACGCTGATAGAACTCATCGAATTTTCCGTGTGCGATCGCGTCCCGGATGCCCTGCATCAGGAACTGGTAGTAAGCGATATTGATTTCAGACAGCAGCATCGCCCCCAGCGTCTCGCCCGCCTTGACGAGATGATGCAGATAGGCGCGCGCGCAGTTGCGCGCCGACGGCCATGAGCTCTCCTCATCCAGCGGACGCGGATCGTCGGCGTGGCGGGCATTGCGCAAATTCACCTGGCCGAAGCGGGTGAAGGCGACGCCGTGCCGGCCATTGCGCGTCGGCATCACGCAATCGAACATGTCGATGCCGCGCTTGACGGCTTCGAGGATGTCGTCGGGCGTGCCGACGCCCATCAGATAGCGCGGGCGCTCTTTCGGCAGCAATGGTGCGGTCTCGTCGATCATCGCCAGCATCACCGCCTGCGGCTCGCCGACGGCAAGGCCGCCGATTGCATAGCCGTGGAAGCCGATTGCCACGAGACCTTGCGCGCTCTCGTGGCGAAGCTGCGGGATGTCGCCGCCCTGCACGATGCCGAACAGCATGTAGCCGTCGGGCGCGCTCTCGAAGGCGCGCTTGCTTCGCTCGGCCCAGCGCAGCGACAATTGCATCGCGCGCTCGATGTCGGCGCGCTCGGCCGGCAGCCGCACGCACTCGTCCATCTGCATGGCGATATCGGAGCCGAGCAAGCGCTGCACCTCGATCGAGCGCTCCGGCGACAGCTCGACCTTGGCACCGTCGATATGCGAGCGGAAGGTGACGGCGTTCTCGGTGACCTTCCGCAGGTCCGACAGCGACATCACCTGGAAGCCGCCGGAATCCGTCAGCATCGGCCCGTTCCAGCCGGTGAACTTCTGCAAACCGCCAAGGGCTGCGATCCGCTCGGCGCTTGGACGCAGCATCAGGTGATAGGTGTTGCCGAGCACGATGTCGGCGCCGGCATCGCGCACCTCGCGCCAGTGCATGCCCTTCATGGCGCCGGCGGTGCCGACCGGCATGAAGGCGGGCGTGCGCACCACGCCATGAGGCGTGGTCAGGCGCCCGGTCCGCGCGGCGCCATCAGTGCCGAGCAATTCAAAGTGATTGGGAAGATCATGGTCCGGATTCATGGCCGTGCTTATTGCGTGTCGGAGGAAGCCGATCAACCCGCCCAACCCACACAGTGGCCGGTCACTGCCTCGGACTGGGACATAATCGACGCGAAAAAGTCGTACCGCCGCCCTTGTTAAACAAAACGATACAGTGTAGTTTTATCTTGGGGCTGGACGAGATGCCGCGGCGAATTTGCCGGCGGCGGTAAATGCGTGATCGCCAGCCACCGACAATGCCCTTCGCTTCCTGCTCGACTGACGTCGCCGGCCGCTCGCATGACTGGATCAGGCAGACAGGCGGCCGCCTGGCCGGATTTCTGGTCCTGGCGTGCAGCCTGGTGCTCGGCGCCTGCACCTCGATGCCCCGCACACCTTATACGGCCGCAGAAGCCAGCACATCGCGCGTGCTCGAGATCGATGGCCTCAGGCGCTACGCCGACGAGCCCATCACGAAATTCAGCTTCGAGAAGGACACCAGCACCGCGACGAAGTCCTATCTGGCGCTCTCCGGCGGCGGCGCCGATGGCGCCTACGGCGTCGGCGTGCTCAACGGCTGGACCGCGGCCAGAACCCGCCCCACCTTCTCCGTCGTCTCGGGCGTGAGCACCGGCGGCCTGATCGCGCCCTTCGCGTTTCTGGGCTCGCTATACGACGATACGCTGAAGGAGGTCTATACCAGCGGCATCGCCGAGACCCTGTTGAACGATCCCAGCATCATGCGCGTGCTGTTCGGATCCGGCCTGTTCGGCAACACGAGGCTGCGCGAGCTCGTCGCCCGCTATGTCGGGCCGGAGATCATGGCGCAAGTCGCGCGCGAGAATGCCAAGGGCCGAAAGCTCCTGGTGGTGACGACCGATCTCGACACCCAGCGCACCGCGATCTGGGACATGGGCAAGATCGCCGCGGTCGGCACGCCCGAGGCGCTCAAACTTTTTCGCGACGTGATGGCGGCCTCCGCCAGCATCCCCCTTGTGTTTCCGCCGATCATGATCGACGCCGAGGGCCAGGGCCGCAAGTTTCAGGAGATGCATGTCGATGGCGGCGTGACCGCGCCGCTGCTGACGCTGCCGGAAGCCCTGCTTTTCCAGGGCAACCGTCTGCCCGGCAACGCGAAGATGGACATCTACATCCTCGTCAACAAGAAGATCGAACGCAATTTCGAGCTGGTCTCCAACGGCACCATTGATGTCGCCTCGCGCAGCCTGTCGGCGATCACCCAGTCGCAGACGCGCTCGATCATCTTCTCGACCTATGATTTCGCCAAGCGCAACCGTCTCGGCTTCCACCTCTCCTACATCGCGCGCGAGTATCCGGCGCCGCCTTCGGAAGGGTTCGACACCGCCTATATGCGGGCGCTCTATCAGTACGGATATGACAAGGCCGCTGCCGGTCAGGCCTGGAGCTCGACGGTGCCGTGAGCTTCCCGAGACGGAACGAGGCCCTGCCGAAACCGTTGACGATACGGCCAATTCGGCCAGATTCGCGATGACGCCTCCCCTCCTGCGCGATATAGAGCGAATGACGACTGTCAGAAACGCGCAGGAATCATTGGGCATGGGATTGACTGCGACCAGGACGAGACCAGCAGCGCCGCGGCGCGAGGTGCCGAAATCCCGCGGCGGCCGGCCGACGAAGACCGCCGCCATCGAGCGCGACCAGCGGCTGATCGAGGTCGCCACCCGCCTGTTCCTGGACCGCGGCTTCGACGCCACCTCGCTCGACGCGGTCGCGGAAGCGGCCCGAGTCAGCAAGCCCACCGTTTATTCCCGCTACGGCGACAAGCGCGGCCTGTTTGCCGCCGTGCTGAGGCGCGAGATTGCGCGCTGGCTTGCGCCATTGTCGGCCGCCGCCGAGACGCAACTCTCCAGCGCCTCCGACATCTCGGTCGAGCAGCGCCTGGTGGAGATCGGGCGCGAGATGCTGACATTCACCTGCGGACCCGACGCCGTCGCCTTCAGCCGCATGATGACGTCGCAGGCCATCAACTTCCCCGACGTTGCCAAGCTCGGCAAGGAGGAAGGCTGGATGAAAGCCGTCGCCACCACGGCGCGCTTCTTCGACCGTCTGGTGGCGCAAGGCGCGCTCGACGTCGAGGACACCAACATTGCAGCCGAGGTGTTTCTCGACGTGGTCGTCGGTCACACCCACCGTATGGCGACCTTCGGAACGGCCCTCGAGATGAAGGCCGCCGAGAAGCGCATGCGCGCGGCGATCAAGCTGTTCCTGGCCGGCGCGCTGGGACCTGCCGACCGCGCCCAGGACACCAAGGGCAGCACGCAGCGCCGCCGCCCCTCCCGCTGACAATTCCGTGAGCGCGCGATCTATCCCCACGGGGGTGAGGCCGGCGGCATTGACCAAAATAAAACGATACGGTATGGTTTAGTTATAAGGCGATACGGACCGCTTTTTCACCAGCCCCAAAGAGGTCCGTATCGCTTCGATCGCCGCGGCGGGTACAGCCCGTCACGACGCTCCGCGGCCGACCGATGCCCAAGGTCGGCCGCGTCTTCTTTCGGATGATCAGGCCCGCTCGCCGGCCAGAGGTTTCGAGCATGAAGACAACTGAACGACATATCTCGCGATTGCTTGCGATCGCCCTCTCCGCGCTGCTCCTCGCCGCGCCTGCGCGAGCGATCGTGACCGCGGGTACGCCGACCGCCCTTCACAGCGACACAGATGGTGATGCCGAGGCCGACCGCCAAGCCGTCAGCCGCGAGATCGAGCGCTTCCGCAGCTCGTCGATCTCGATCAGCCAGGCCATGTCGATCGCCGAAGCCCGGCACGCCGGCGCCACCACGGCGGATGTGAGTTTCGACGGGGCCGCCCGCGTGCCGGTGTATCGGGTGAAGACCCTGCACAACGACCGGATCTGGCGCCATACCATCAATGCATCGACCGGCGAGCTCGTCGGCGGCGAAGCCGCCCTCCCCCTCACTGAGCTCGACCACGAGGATCGCGACAACCTCGCAGCGCTCGGTGCGATCAGGCACCGCCTCGCCGATGCTGTCCGCGTCGCCGAACGCGCCGCCTCGGGCAAGGCGATCAGCGGCGGCTTGGTGCGCGAACGCGGCCGGCTCAACTTTTCGATCGTCGTCGTCAGCGGCGACGACCTCAAGGAGGTCACCCTCGAGCCGCCGGGCGCCAGGGCGAAATAACGGGAGTTCGGCCCCGGCATCGACCGGGGTGAAAAGCCATTGACGACCGCAAAACTCTCCCGCATAAGTCGCCGCCATGTTCACGACCACCAAACGCACGACCAAAACCACCACGGCCTCAGGGGCCCGGGGAGGCGTGCGCGCGTAGTCGTCGACTAAAACGCATCAGCTCTACGGCAAGCCCCGCCCTCGTTGGTCCGGGGCTTTTTTGTTGCCTAAATCTCAGCTCAACCGAAATGCAATGGAGGACAAAATGAGTAACGATCCCGTCGTCGCGATTGTCGGCGTCACCGGTGCAGTGGGCGCCGAATTCATCGCCACCATGGACAAGCGCGGCTTTCGCGTCGGCAAGCTCAAGGCGCTGGCCAGTGCCCGCTCGGCCGGCAAGACAGTGTCGTTCCGCGGCCAGCCGGTCGTGATCGAGGAGCTCAACGAGCGCTCCTTCGAAGGCGTCGATATCGCCCTGTTCTCCGCTGGCGGCAGCATCTCCAAGAAGTTTGCGCCGATCGCGGTGAAGTCCGGCGCGGTCGTGGTCGACAATTCCTCCGCCTTCCGCATGGATCCGAACGTGCCGCTGGTGATCCCCGAGATCAACGCGAACCGCATCCGCGACCACAAGGGCATCATCGCCAATCCGAACTGCGCCGCGATCACCGCGCTGGTGCCGCTGTGGCCGATCCATCAGACGAACCGCATCAAGCGCGTCATCATCTCGACCTACCAGGCCGCTTCCGGCGCCGGCGCGGCCGCGATGGAGGAGCTGGTCGAATCCACCCGCGCCAATCTCAACGGGCAGGTCTATACGCCGAAGGTGATGCCGCACCCCTACGCCTTCAACCTCTTCAACCACAACACCGCCGTCGACCCTGACACCGGCTACAACGACGAAGAGACCAAGGTCATCAAGGAGACCCGCAAGATCTTCGAGGACGAGAGGATCGCGATCGGCGTCACCTGCGTGCGCGTGCCGGTGCTGCGCGCGCATTGCGAGGCCATCACCTTCGAATGCGAGAACGAGATCACCGAGGACCAGGTCCGCGCCATCATGGCCCGGGCGCCCGGCGTGAAGGTGGTCGACGACCGCGTCAAGAACTACTTCCCGATGCCGATCGACGCCTCGGGCCAGGACGACGTCCTGGTCGGCCGCATCCGCAAGGACCTCAGCGATCCCTCCGGGCATTCGATCTCGATGTTCGTGGCGGCGGATCAGCTGCTCAAGGGCGCTGCGCTGAATGCGGTTCAGATCGCGGAGCTGCTGCCGCAGCGGGTGATGGCGTAGTCGATGTCCTAGCAACTGGTATCGTGGGGTGGGCAAAGGCGCGCAAGCGCCGTGCCCACCGTTCTTCTCCGCATTCAAGAAAGACGTGGGCACGCTTCGCTTTGCCCACCCTACAGCGCCAGCGCTTTAGCCGCGCGACCTGAAGAGCAAGCACGCATCGCCATACGAATAAAACCGATACCCGCTCGCAATCGCATGCGCGTAGGCCTGCTTCATCGTCTCCAGCCCCGAAAACGCCGACACCAGCATGAACAGCGTCGATTTCGGCAAATGGAAATTGGTCATCAGGATATCGACCGCGCGAAAGCGATAGCCGGGGGTGATGAAGATCGAGGTCTCGGCAGCGAACGGCTGGATGGTGCCGTCTTCGCTCGCGGCGCTCTCGAGCAAGCGCAATGACGTGGTGCCGACGGCTATGATACGGCCGCCGTTCTTTCGTGCCGCGTTGAGCTGCTCCGCCGTCTCGGCGGAGATCGTGCCCCACTCCGCATGCATCTTGTGGCCTTCGGTGTCGTCCACCTTCACCGGCAAAAACGTCCCTGCCCCGACATGCAGCGTGACCTGGTTGACGCCGACGCCGCACGCGCGCAGCGCCTGCTCCAGCGCCGGGGTGAAGTGCAGGCCCGCGGTGGGCGCTGCGACCGCGCCTTCGTTCACGGCGAACATGGTCTGGTAGTCGGCGAGATCCTGATCGTCGGGCGTGCGCTTGGAGGCGATGTAGGGCGGCAGCGGCGGACTGCCGAGATCGGCGATGGCCTGATCCAGCGCCGGGCCGTGGAACGAGAACGACAACGTGACCTCGCCCTCGAGGCCCTTGGCCTCGACCTCGGCATCGAGATGGCCGAGCAGGCAGACCTTGCCTTCATTGCCGAAGCGGATGCGGTCGCCGGCGACAAGCTTCTTCGCGGGCTTCACCAGCGCCTGCCAGCGCGAGCCGTCGAGCCGCTTGATCAGCGTCGCCTCAATTCTGGGCTCGGTCTCGCGGCCGATGCGGCGGCCCTTCAATTGCGCCGCGATCACCTTGGTGTCGTTGACGACGAGCTGGTCGCCCGGCTTCAGCCATTGTGCGAGATCGGCGATGGTCTGGTCGCGCAGCGCGCCGTTCTCCACGACCAGCATCTTCGCGGAGTCGCGCGGACTCGCCGGGCGCAACGCGATGCGCTCGGCGGGCAGGTCGAAATCGAACAGGTCGGTGCGCATGTCGGGCTCAGCGCCGTGCAGTCACTTCTCATCCTGAGGAGGATGAAGGCCCGGCTGCATCAGCTCGGCCTTCAAGATTCGCTCGGCGATGCAAAGCATCGTCCGTAGACGGCGCTTCGCGCCTCCTCACCATGAGGGGAAGTGCTTACTCAGCGTCGGCCGCCATCCGCGCCTTGACGATCTTGTCGGGGTTCTGCACCGGCTCGCCGCGCTTGATCTTGTCGACGTTCTCCATGCCCTCGGTGACCTTGCCCCACACGGTGTACTGGTTGTCGAGGAAGCGGGCGTCGTCGAAGCAGATGAAGAACTGGCTGTCGCCGGAATCCGGGTTGGCGGCGCGTGCCATCGAGGTGGTGCCGCGCACATGCGGCTCCTTGTTGAACTCGGCCTTCAACTTCTTGCCTGAGCCGCCGGTGCCGGTGCCCTGCGGGCAGCCGGTCTGCGCCATGAAGCCGTCGATCACGCGGTGGAACACGATTCCGTCGTAGAAGCCCTCCCGGACCAGCTCCTTGATACGCGCGACATGACCGGGCGCGAGGTCGGGCCGCATCTCGATGGTGACCGGGCCCTGGGTGGTCTCGAGGATCAGGGTGTTTTCGGTGGCGCTCATGCTCGTCTCTCTTGCGTTGGAGGTGAAGTCTTGTCAGGCGTTTTGCGGCTGCGGAACTGGATCGCGAATGGTCGCCCCGCGGCGGCGCCGGCCATTGCATCGGTAAATGGCATCGGCGTGCAGCGTTGCAACGCCTCCATCACCGCGATCCGGTATTGCAGCCGGTCATTGTCGGAGGCCTCCGCGGATTCATAGGAGATCCTCGGATGGCCCAGAATGTCGCCGGACCGGTTAAAGCTCACGACGACGGTGATGTCGAGTGGGCGAGCCTTGGCGGCCGGCGGCGGTTTCCAGCAGGTGCGCAGGTGCCGGAAGATATCCTGGATGGTATTGACCTGCCTATCCTCGGCGGCCGCACTGGACACTCCGAGCAACAGCACCGCAGCAACCAGCAGGAGCCTGTCGCCACAACGTGCCATCGCCTTCTCCTATTTGATGTCGGAGGCGACCTGCACCTTCACCATCTTGTCGGGATCGGTCACGGCGCCGCCGGGGGAGCCGGGAGGAGCCTTCTTCAGCTTGTCGACGACCTCCATGCCCTGCACGACCTCGCCGATCACTGTGTACTGGTTATCGAGGCTGCCGCCGTCGGCGAACATGATGAAGAATTGCGAGTTGGCACTGTCGACGCTGTCGCCGCGCCGGGCCATGCCGACGATGCCGCGGGCGAAATGCACCTTGGAGAATTCCTGCTTCAGGTTCGGATATTTCGATCCGCCGGTGCCGTTGAAGTTCTGGCCGTCGCCGGTCTGCGCCATGAAGCCGTCCATGACACGATGGAACGGCACGTTGTTGTAGTAGCCCTCACGCGCGAGCTGCTTGATGCGCTCGGCATGCTGGGGCGCGATATCGGTGCGCAGCTTGATGACGATGCGGCCTTTGGTGGTGTCGATGACGATGGCGTTGGCCTTGTCGAGATTGGCCGGCAATTGCTGCGCCACCGCCGGCACCGCGAACAGAAGCGCGGCAAGAACTGCGAGAATTCGGATCATGACAACTCCGGATCAGAGAGAAAGGAAGCGCGCCGTTATGCGGCGAATTTTGCCTTGAGCTGGGCCGCAACCTGCGGCGGGACGAAGGCCGAGACGTCCCCGCCCATGCCGGCGATCTGGCGCACCAAAGTGGCGGTGATCGGGCGAACCATGGGAGAGGCCGGCAGGAAGACCGTATGCACCTCCGGCGCCATCGCCTCGTTCATGCCGGCGAGCTGCATCTCGTAGTCGAGATCGCTGCCGTCACGCAGGCCCCGAATCATGATCGTCGCACCATGCTTGCGCGCCGCCGTCACCGACAAATCATCAAACGTCACAGCTTCGAGCACGCAGCCGGCCTTGGCGGCCAGCGGCCCGCAGACGTCATGGAGCATCTGCAGCCGCTCCTCGGTCGAGAACAGCGGCTTCTTGCCGGGGTGGACCCCAATCGCAACCACGAGCCGGTCGCACAGGGAGACGCTGTGCCGGACCACGTCCAGATGGCCGTTGGTGATGGGGTCGAAGGAACCGGGATAGAAGGCAATGCGCGGCATGGCCCCGTCCTACCGCGCCCGGCCCGGCCCGGCAAGCCGGGCCGGTTCCCCAGCCATTTTCCGGCGAAATATCCCGCCGGCCCTGTCGGCGATGGCCGGTTTGTTTCGTCCTGAGGGCGACCACGAAACAAAGCGGCGCGGATACGAAACCATTTCCCGTGCCGGCGAAGACGTCCGGAAACTGGCCATGGTTACTAATCCGGCCAACGAATGACGGGCCGCACACTGGGCGTAGGCGGCCGCATCACAGGGGACTGTCAAATGATCAAGACTCTTTCAGCGATCGCTCTGTCTGCGTGTGTCGCCGCCGCCCTTACCCTCCTGCCCGGCTTTGCCCCGAGCGTCGAGGCCAGCGTGCCGCAGCCGCTGGCCAAGAGCGACCGGCTCGATATCCGCGCCATCGGCAAGGACTGCTCGCAGCAGGCCTGGCCGAATTTCGAGGCCTCCTGCCTGCGCAAGGCCGGCACCAAGGCGAATGTCCGCGAGGCTCGCCTCGTAACCGCCAACCGCACCCCGTAGGCCTGTCAGCTTCACGTCACATAATCCCGATGGAGTTTTGCGACGTCTCGTCGCAGACTGCGTTGCTCGCGCCCGCCGGAATGGCCCGTCGGGCGCGATCCTATCGGGGGGTCGCCGTTGCCCAGTACGCCCGCTGTCGTTTCCGGCCACCATCCTGATCCGCTACCGCTTGCCATGACCATGGGCGCCCTCGGGGTGGTCTATGGCGATATCGGTACCAGCCCGCTCTATGCCCTGAAGGAAGCCGCCAAGGCGGCTGCCCATGGCGGCACACTCAGTCACGATGCTGTCCTGGGGATTGCCTCGCTGATCCTCTGGGCCCTGCTGCTGATCATCTCCCTGAAATATGCGCTGTTGATCCTGCGCGCGGACAATCGGGGCGAAGGCGGCATCGTCGCGCTGCTGGCGCTGCTCCATGCCCGCCACGCCCAGCCAGGCACATGGCGCGCCCATCTCCTGGTGGTCGGGCTCGTCGGCGCTGCGCTGCTCTATGGCGACGGCGCGATCACGCCGGCCATCTCGGTGCTCTCAGCCATCGAGGGCCTCAAGGTCGACGCCCCCTCGCTTGCGCCGGCCGTGGTGCCCGTGACCGTCGCCATCCTGATCGGCCTGTTCATGATGCAGAAGCAGGGCACCGGCTTCATCGGCCGCATCTTCGGGCCTGTGATGCTGGCCTGGTTCGTCGTGCTCGCGGCGCTCGGCATCCACGGCATCGTCAAGGCGCCGGCGGTGCTGGTGGCGCTCAGCCCGCTCTATGCCTTCGACTTCCTGATCCACCAGGATTTCCACATCTCGTTCGGAATTCTCGGCGCGGCCTTTCTCGCGGTGACCGGCGGCGAGGCCATGTATGCCGACATGGGACATTTCGGCCGCCTGCCGATCCGCCTCGCCTGGTTCGCCATCTGCCTGCCCGCGCTGGTGCTGAATTATTTCGGCCAGGCTGCTCTCCTGATCACCGATCCCACGATGATCGAAAATCCGTTCTTCCAGCTCTGCCCCGACTCCCTGCACTATCTGCTGGTCGCATTCTCGACGGTCGCGACCGTGATCGCCTCGCAGGCGATTATCTCCGGCGTGTTCTCGCTGACCCAGCAGTCGATCCAGCTCGGCTTCCTGCCGCGCATGCTGATCCGTCACACCACGAGCCACGCGATCGGCCAGATCTACGTGCCGCTGGTGAACTGGCTGCTTGCAGCTGCGACGCTCGGGGCAGTCCTGAGCTTCGGCACGTCGGACGCGCTTGCCGGCGCCTACGGCATCGCGGTGTCGCTGCTGATGGCGATCACGACGCTGCTCGCCGCGCTGGTCGCGATCCAGTGGGGCTATTCGCCCTGGCTCGTGGTGGCCGTGAACGGCGCCTTCTTCGTCATCGACGTGATCTTCTTCTCGGCCAACTCGATCAAACTGTTCGAAGGCGGCTGGTTTCCGCTGCTGCTCGCCGGCCTCGTCGCCTTCCTGATGCTGACCTGGCGCGCCGGCGTGAAGCTGGTCGGGGCCGCGAGGGGCCGGCTCCGGCAGCCCGAGGAAGACCTGATCGAGACCGCCGTGAACAAGTGCAGCGCAAGACTGCCCGGGACCGCCGTGTTCCTGGCCTCCGCACCGCGCGGCGTGCCGCTCGCGCTCACCCAGTTCGTCAGGCACAACCGCGTGCTGCACGAGCGCGTGCTGCTGGTCACAGTGCTGATCGAGGAGCTTCCGCACATCGCGGACGAGGAACGCGCCGAGGTGATCGACATCATTCCCGGCATCACCCGCGTGATCCTGCATTACGGCTTCATGCAGAACCCGACGATCTATGAAGGCCTGAATCTCGTCTGCCGCCAGAGCAAGCTGCCCGGCATCGACCTCTCCGACATCACCTATTACGTCGGCCGCGAGACCATCATTCCCAGCGAGGACATTCCCGGCATGTGGGTCTGGCGCGAAGGCGTGTTCGCCTTCCTCCAGCGCAACGCCGAACGATCGGCCGCGTTCTTCGGCGTGCCGACCAAGCAGGTGGTAGAGTTCGGCACGGAGCTGGAGATTTAGGGCATGGCGCGTAGCCCGGATGGAGCGCAGCGCAATCCGGGACTTTTGAGCCTTGCGAGAACCCGGATTTCGCTTCGCTCCATCCAGGATACAAGCCTGACCTTGAAGCCATGACAACCAGTGACGCTCCTTCCTTGAAGCTGAAGCCACGCCTGCCGGTCTCGGCCGATCAGGTGCAAGCGATCATCCGCCGGATATACCCGCAGGCATCGCTGCTCGGCATCACAGAGCTACATGGCGGGGAGATCAGCACCGTGCTCGAGATCGCGCTGGCGGATGCGCGCCCCTGCATCCTCAAGGTCTATCCGGAATCGCTGCAGTGGAAGATGGCGAAGGAGGTCTACGTGCTGGGTCTCCTGCGAAACCTTGGCCCGGCCATTCCAAAAATCCTGCTCGCCGATGACACGCGATCGGTAATCGAGCTGAACTATGTGCTCATGACCAAGTTGGAGGGCGTCGTGCTTGGCCGACGCGCGGCAACGCTGTCGGAGACCGAGCTGTTTGCGATCTACGCCGAGATGGGCGCGACGCTGCGCCGAATCAACGACGTCATGCTCGACAGCTTCGGCTATATCGGCCCCAACGGGGTCTGGACGGCCCATCCGAGCAACCAAGCCTACATGTCGGCGCAGTTCGACCGAAAGCTCAGGGAGTTTCTCACACGCGGCGGCGATCCAGCTTTAGCCGCGCGTCTTCGCGACAGCGTCACGGCACGACAGCAACTGTTCGAGGCAGCAATCACCCCTCGACTGTGCCACTACGATTTCCATGCTGGCAATGTGTTGGTGACGTCGCAGGGCGCACCACGCCTGACGGGCATCGTCGACTTCGAGAACGCGACATCGGGCGATCCGTTGATGGATATCGCGAAGGCGCTGTACTATTTCACGCCGAAGGATGCGCCAAAGCGCGACGGATTGCTCGCCGGCTGTGGTCAGATGGGGCGCCCCGACTGGCAGGAGACGCTCGGTCTCTATCGGCTGTACTGCACGCTGGAGCTCTGGTGCTGGATGGCACAGATCGGCAAGCGAGAGGCGCTTGCCGACCTCACGAGCGAGCTTGCGAACGGCGTGTAGAACGGGGCATCACGCCCCGTTCCCGTTCTCGCCATTCCCGCTCTCGGCCTCTTCGGTGATGTGCTCGACCGAGACGACATGCTCGTCCTCGGCGGTGTCGAACACGATCACGCCTTGCGTCGAGCGGCCGGCGATGCGGATGCCTTCGACCGGGCAGCGGATCAGCTGGCCCTTGTCGGTGACCAGCATGATCTGGTCGGCATCTTCCACCGGGAAGGACGCGACCAGATTGCCGTTGCGGTTGTTGACGCTCATGGCGACGATGCCTTTGCCGCCGCGGCCGGTGGTGCGGTACTCGTAGGACAATGTCCGCTTGCCATAACCGTTGACGGAGACGGTGAGCACGACCTGCTCCTGCGCCGACATCTCGGCGTAACGCTCCTGCGCGAGCTGGAAGCTGCCGGAGGTCTCCTCGGCCTCGGCGTCCGCGGCGGCATCTTCGGCCGCAGCTTCGCCGGCGACGGCGCGGCGCATCTTCAGGTAGGCCGAGCGCTCGTCCGAGGTGGTCTCGACGTGGCGCAGGATCGCCAGCGAGATCACCTTGTCGCCTTCGCCGAGCGCGATTCCGCGCACGCCCATCGAGGTGCGCCCGGTGAACACGCGCACATCAGGAACCGGGAAGCGGATACACTGGCCGCCGGCGGCGGTCAGCAGCACGTCGTCGCGCTCGGTGCAGATCTGCACGTCGACGATCGACTCGCCGTCGTCCAGCTTCATGGCGATGATGCCGGAGCGGCGGACGTCGACGAAGTCTGACAGCTTGTTGCGGCGGACATTGCCGCCTGTCGTGGCGAACATCACGTCGAGCTCGCCCCAGGTGGATTCGTCCTCCGGCAGCGGCATGATGGTGGTGATGCGCTCGCCCTGCTCCAGCGGCAGGATGTTGATCAGCGCCTTGCCGCGCGCGTTCGGCGCGGCCATCGGCAGACGCCAGACCTTCTCCTTGTAGACCTGGCCGCGCGAGGAGAAGAACAGGACCGGCGTGTGCGTGGAAGCCACGAACAGGCGGCTGACGAAATCCTCGTCGCGGGTCTGCATGCCGGCGCGGCCCTTGCCGCCGCGGCGCTGCGCCCGGTAGGCCGACAGCGGCACACGCTTGACGTAGCCGGCGTGGGACACCGTGACGACCATGTCCTCGCGCTGGATCAGGTCCTCGTCCTCGACCTCGCCTTCCTGCTCGATGATGACGGTGCGCCGCGGGGTGGCGAACTCGGCCTTCACTTCGGCAAGCTCGGTCTTGATGATGCCCAGCACGCGCTCGCGCGAGCGCAGGATGTCGAGATAATCGGCAATCTCGCCGGCAAGCTTGTCGAGCTCGTCGCGGATTTCGTCGCGGCCGAGTGCGGTGAGGCGCTGAAGGCGCAGGTCGAGAATGGCCCTCGCCTGCTCCATCGACAGCCGGATCGTGCCGTCCGCGCTGATGCGGTGACGGGGATCGTCGATCAGGGTCAGCATGTCCTCGACGTCCCGGGCCGGCCAGTCGCGCGACATCAGCGTGTCGCGCGCGGTGGTCGGGTCCGGCGAGGTCCGGATCACGCGGATCATCTCGTCGATATTGGCAACCGCGATCGCCAGACCGACCAAAATATGGGCGCGGTCGCGCGCCTTGGCGAGCAGGTACTTGGTGCGCCGCGTGACGACCCGCTCTCGGAAATCGACGAAGATCGCGAGCAGGTCCTTCAGATGCATGATCCGAGGACGGCCGCTGTCGAGCGCAACCATGTTGACGCCGAAGCTGGTCTGCAGCGGCGTGAAACGGTACAGCTGGTTCAGCACCACATCCGGCACGGCGTCGCGCTTCAATTCGATGACGACGCGGTAGCCTTCGCGATCCGATTCATCGCGCAGGTCGCCGATGCCCTCGATCTTCTTTTCCTTCACCAGCTCGGCGATGCGCTCGACCATCGTCGCCTTGTTCACCTGGTAGGGAATCTCGGTGATGATGAGCGCCTCACGCTCCTTGCGGATGGTCTCGATCGCGACCTTGCCGCGCATGACGATCGAGCCGCGGCCGAGGTGATAGGCGGAGCGGATGCCCTGCCGTCCGAGAATGACGCCGCCGGTCGGGAAATCCGGTCCGGGCACGATGTTGATGAGCTCGTCGATGGTGAGCGCGGGGTTGTCGATCAGCGCGACGCAGGCGTCGATGACCTCGCCGAGATTGTGCGGCGGGATATTGGTCGCCATGCCGACCGCGATGCCGCCGGCGCCGTTGACGAGAAGGTTCGGGAACTTGGCCGGCAAGACCGACGGCTCGGTCTCGTTGTTGTCGTAGTTCGGCTGGAAGTCGACAGTGTCCTTGTCGATGTCGGCCAGCAGAGCCAGCGCGGCCTTGGTCAGGCGCGCTTCGGTGTAACGATAGGCAGCCGGGGGATCGCCATCGACCGAGCCGAAATTGCCCTGGCCGTCGATCAACGGCACGCGCATCGAGAAGTCCTGCGCCATGCGGACCATGGCGTCGTAAATCGACTGGTCGCCGTGCGGGTGATACTTACCGATGACGTCACCGACCACGCGGGCGGATTTGACGTACTTCTTGTCGGGCGTGTGCCCCTGCTCATTCATCGAGAACAGGATGCGGCGGTGCACCGGCTTCAGACCGTCCCGGGCATCAGGCAGCGCCCGAGCCACGATCACGCTCATGGCGTAGTCGAGATAGGACTTCTTCATCTCCTCGAAGATGGAGACGGGGCGAATATCCGAGGGTTGCCCCGGCTGGTCGCCGGGCTTGTCGTCGTCGTCAGCCAAGGGGAAATCCGGTGAGGTTTTATCTGGGAATCATATAGCGCATCGAGACCCTGATAACCACCCTCGCAGGCTTCAGGGAAGCGCTTTTTCCGCTTATTTTTCCAATAACTTACGGCCTTAAGGGAAGCGTCTCGGAGGGACCCGGAACAGGCCTTCCGAAATCGCCTCTGGGACCCCTTGTCGATCGCGCGCCAACACGCCCTTCGACGCGATTGCGCTGGGCAATCCGAGTTCAACCCAAACATGAAGCGGGCCCGGAAAACCCGAGCCCTTCCTGCCGATTAGTAAGGTTTGCTGACACGAAATGAGAAGGCGCCGCTCAGCCGGCCAGCGCCCCCTCATCGTTCCGGTCCGTGCTCAGAACGGGATGTCGTCGTCCATGTCGCTGTTGCGGCCACCGCCGCCGGCGGCGACGGGACGGCGCGGCGCGCTGCTGACGGGACCAGAGGAGCCGAAATCGCCGCCCGGCTCGTCGCCGAAGCTGCCGCCTCCTCCGCCGCCGCCACGGCCATCGAGCATCGTGAGCGTCGAATTGAAGCCCTGGAGCACGACCTCGGTCGAGTACTTCTCGACGCCGCTCTGGTCGGTCCATTTGCGGGTCTGGAGCGCACCCTCGATGTAAACCTTCGCGCCCTTCTTCAGATATTGCTCGGCGACCTTGCAGAGCCCTTCATTGAAGATCACGACGCGATGCCACTCGGTCTTTTCCTTGCGCTCGCCGCTGTTCTTGTCGCGCCAGGTCTCGGAGGTGGCGATGCTCAGATTCGCGATCGGCCGCCCGTCCTGAGTGCGGCGGATTTCAGGATCCTTGCCGAGATTTCCAACCAGAATGACCTTGTTGACGCTTCCCGCCATCGCCGCTCTCCACTCCGAATGCCACTGAATTTCCTAAGGCCGAGCGCGCTGCCCGCGTTCCTCTGCGCCCTGTTAAGGCGACCCTATACGCTTGCAGGGGCTGATCAGCCCATCACCCCCGAGGTTATCCCCACATATAGCACCGACCGGCGATCCGTTCCAGATTTGTTCCTCCAGAAATCGCCGCCAAATGTGGAGACGCGATGGCATCCAGATGGCGCTGCGATGGCAATCGGGATGGAACCAAATCGGGTTCCCGTGAACGGCAAAAACTACTTAACATTCATTAAGTTAGAGGTAGGTCGATTACATCCAACTGTTGCACTCCGGGCACGGACTCTGCCGCAGAATCGAGCTATCGTCGTGCCTGGAATTGATGCAATGGGCCTCGCGCCTGATCGTCCGCCTTGGGGAACTCAGAGAGGCGGACACGACTGGGGAGATTACAGTGAAGAAGATTTTGTTTGGCTTCGCCGGCGCGGTTGCGCTGACCCTCTCGGCTCCGGCCGGTGCTGCGGATCTCGCAGCGCGTCCCTATACAAAGGCGCCGGTCGCGCCCCCCGCTCCGATCTATACCTGGACCGGCTTCTACCTCGGTGTGCAGGGCGGTGGTGCCTGGGGCCGCAGCGACGAAACCTTCTTTGGCGGTCCGAATACGGCGCTCTTTGCGGGAAGTCAGAACTACGACACCACCGGCGGCTTTGTCGGTGGCGTGGTCGGCTACAACTGGCAGGCGGCCAACTGGGTGTTCGGCATCGAGGGCGACTATCATTGGGCTGACATCAACGGTCGTTCGGCCGAGATCAATGCCGGCCTCGGCGACACCTATTTCACGAGAATCCGCGGCTTCGGCGACATCAAGGGCCGTCTCGGCTACTCGACCGGCCCCGCTCTCTTCTTCGTCAGCGGCGGCGCTGCGGTCGGCGACATTCAGCATCGCTACGATGGCATCCCCGGAAACGTCTTCATCCAGAACAACACCCGCTGGGGTTGGACCGTCGGCGCCGGCGCGGAATACATGTTCGCTCCGAACTGGTCGGCCAAGGTCGAATACAACTATATCGACTTCGGCAAGAGCACGATTCAGTATAGCCCCGTCGTGACCAACCGGTCCGAGTGGACCGATACCGTCCACACGGTCAAGGCAGGCGTGAACTATCACTTCAACTGGGGTGCGCAGGGCGTCGCGCGGTACTGATATCCCTCTGACATCATTGACGTCTAAGGCCGGCCTCGCGCCGGCCTTTTTCGTTTGGCGAGACATGAACGGGGGGCAATAAGTCAGTAACCATCACCTTTTCGACTGCTGTGGCTTTTCGGAGACACAACTTGCGGCTTTAGTGGTGTAAGCACGGCATTAGTTGGGCCGTTGAGTCCGCTGCCCTTCCGGTCAGGAAGGCAACAACAGAAACTGGGACTGGGATTAGTTGAAAATGAAGAAGGTTTTGTTGGCTTCGGCCTGTTTGTTCGCTCTCGCTGCGCCCGCTTCGGCGGCCGACCTCGCAGCCCGCCCCTACACCAAGGCTCCGATCGCTCCGGCGGCTGCCGTCTACAACTGGACCGGCTTCTATCTCGGTATCGTCGGTGGCGGCGCCTGGGAAAACGCTTCCGGCGACCCGAAGATGAAGGGTGGCTTCGTCGGCGGCACCGCCGGCTACAACTGGCAGGCCGGCAACGTCGTGTTCGGCATCGAGGCCGACGGTTCCTGGGCTGACGTCAGCGCCTCGGCGACTGCTCTCGGCATCACCGTGTCGTCCAAGACCGACGCGCTCGGCACCGTCCGCGGCCGCATCGGCTGGGCCGTCAACAACGTGCTGTTCTACGGCACCGGTGGTTACGCCTGGATCGACAACAAGGTCAGCGTCAGCGCGCTCGGCGTGACTGTCTCCGACAGCAAGTTCCACTCGGGCTGGACCGTCGGCGCCGGCGTCGAGGCGTTCTTCGCTCCGCAGTGGTCGGTCAAGGGCGAGTACCTCTATCGCAGCCTCGGCGGCGAGACCTACTTCTCCGGTCTCGGCGCTCCGGTCACCACCGGCACGCTCAACTTCCACACCGTGCAGGTCGGCGTGAACTATCACTTCGGCGCCCCGGTTGTTGCCAAGTACTAAGCTACACTTCAACGCCTCGCGTTACGAAAGGCCGGCCTCGCGCCGGCCTTTTTGTTTTTTGCGCGCCAACCGACTCGCTCGCGTTTTCGCAGAGATGTGGCCCCCGGGTGACACAACCTTTGGCTTTAATGGTGTAAAGCAATGACATTAGTCGGGTCATCGGTCCGCTGGCTCTTCCGCTTTTCGGAGGTCCAGAAAGAGAAACGGAACTGGGGAATGGATATGAAGAAGCTTTTGCTGGCTTCGGCCAGCTTGTTCGCACTTAGCGCGTTGGCACCCGCCTCGGCGGCCGATTTGGCGGCCCGCCCCTACACCAAGGCTCCGGTCGCGCCGATCGCGATGTACAATTGGAGCGGTTTCTACATCGGTATCAACGGCGGCGGCGCCTCGAGCCGCAACTGCTGGGACGTCAACAATATCTTCGGCATTGCCGGTCCGGACACGGCTGAAGGCTGTCACAATGCGACCGGCGGCGTCGTCGGCGGCCAGGTCGGCTACCGCTGGCAGTCGGCCAATTGGGTGTTCGGCCTCGAAGCTCAGGGCGACTGGGCCAACCTGAAGGGCTCGAATACGAGCTTGGTGCTTGGCCCGCTGGTCAACCAGACCAAGATCGACGCAATTGGCCTGTTCACCGGCCAGGTCGGCTATGCCTGGAACAACGTGCTCTGGTACGTGAAGGGTGGCGCGGCCGTCACGCACGCCAAATATAACGGTCTGCTGGGTGGCGTCGTTCTCGACAGCGCGAGCGAGACCCGCTGGGGTGGCGCGGTCGGCACCGGCATCGAATTCGGCTTCGCACCGAACTGGTCTGTTGCGATCGAATACGACCATCTGTTCATGGGCAAGCGCAACAACTCGTTCACGATCCTCGGCGTCAACGACCGCATCGACCGGATCAAGCAGGACGTCGACATGGGCACCGTCCGCCTCAACTACACCTTCGGCGGCCCCGTGGTCGCCCGGTATTGATCTGAAGTCCTGATCGCTACCGACGTCCCTTCGTCACGAAAGGCCGGCCTTGCGCCGGCCTTTTTGTTTTTGCGAGCACGCTAGTCGCGCA
Source organism: Bradyrhizobium sp. IAR9 (assembly GCF_013408065.1). Taxonomy (NCBI): domain Bacteria; kingdom Pseudomonadati; phylum Pseudomonadota; class Alphaproteobacteria; order Hyphomicrobiales; family Nitrobacteraceae; genus Bradyrhizobium; species Bradyrhizobium sp. IAR9. The sequence continues at coordinate 182,238 of NZ_JACBZW010000010.1, read as the reverse complement.
GTTCCGCAACGCTCCTGCTGCCAGATGCCGCCAGCGCGCCAACATTCCGTTGACGATTCGCAAGTCCCACTGGAAATCCGTCTCCGTTCTTCCTACGTTCGCTGACAACCCCATCGGCGCCGATCCCGGTTCCGGGCGAGCGCGCCTTTTTTATTGGCGCGGTCGCGCACCCATGGGATTCCTTGAGGGCAACTCGGATGGATGAAGTGATCAAGGCGAAGCGCCAACAACAGAACGCGGGCTCCAGCCTGCGCGCAATTACGATCCGTGGCGCGCGCGAGCACAACCTCAAGAACATCGACGTCGAGATTCCCCGCGACAAGCTGGTGGTGTTCACCGGTCTCTCCGGCTCCGGCAAATCCTCGCTCGCCTTCGACACGATCTATGCCGAGGGCCAGCGCCGCTACGTCGAATCGCTGTCGGCCTATGCGCGCCAGTTCCTCGAGATGATGCAGAAGCCTGATGTCGACCAGATCGACGGCCTGTCGCCGGCGATCTCGATCGAGCAGAAGACGACGTCGAAGAACCCGCGCTCCACCGTCGGCACCGTGACCGAGATCTATGACTACATGCGCCTGCTCTGGGCGCGCGTCGGCGTGCCCTATTCGCCGGCGACCGGCCTGCCGATCGAGAGCCAGACCGTCTCGCAGATGGTCGACCGCGTGCTGGCGCTGCCCGAGGGCACCCGCCTCTATCTGCTCGCGCCCGTCGTGCGCGGCCGCAAGGGCGAGTACCGCAAGGAGCTCGCCGAATGGCTCAAGAAGGGCTTTCAGCGCGTCAAGATCGACGGCACTTTCCATGAGCTCGCCGAGGCGCCGACGCTCGACAAGAAATTCCCGCACGACATCGACGTCGTCGTCGACCGTATCGTGGTGCGCGCCGACATCGGCCAGCGCCTCGCCGAGAGCTTTGAGACCGCGCTGAAGCTCGCCGAGGGCCTTGCCGTCGTCGAGTTCGCCGACGCACCCGCGGCCGCGCCCGCGGAAGAGAAAAAGAAGACGGCGAAGATCCACGACAAGAGCGGCCCCGAGCGCATCCTGTTCTCGGAAAAGTTCGCCTGCCCGGTCTCCGGCTTCACCATCCCCGAGGTCGAGCCGCGCCTGTTCTCGTTCAACAACCCCTACGGCGCGTGTCCGGCCTGCGGCGGCCTCGGCGTCGAGCAGCATGTCGACGAAGACCTCGTCATCCCCGACAAGGAGCTCGCGATCGGCAAGGGCGCGATTGCGCCCTGGGCCAAGTCGTCGTCGCCCTATTACGTGCAGACGCTGACCGCGCTCGGCAAGCACTACAAGTTCACGCTGACCACCAAGTGGAAGGACCTGGCCAAGAAGACGCAGAACGCCATCCTCCACGGCTCCGGCGAGGACGAGATCAAGTTCTCCTACGAGGACGGGGTGCGCTCCTACGACACCAAGAAGCCGTTCGAGGGCGTCATCACCAACATCAACCGCCGCTATCGCGAGACCGAGAGCGAGTGGGCGCGCGAGGAGCTGGCGAAGTATTTCCACGACGTGCCCTGCGAGGGCTGCAAGGGCTTTCGGCTCAAGCCCGAGGCGCTCTGCGTCAAGATCGGCGGCAAGCATATCGGCGAGATTTCCGAGCTGTCCGTGAAGGGCGCCGGTGCATGGTTCGAGACCGTGCCGGAGGCGCTGAACGCGCAGCAGAACGAGATCGCCGGCCGCATCCTGAAGGAAATCCGCGAGCGCCTGACCTTCCTGCTCGACGTCGGCCTCAACTACCTCACGCTGTCCCGCTCCTCCGGCACGCTGTCCGGCGGCGAGAGCCAGCGCATCCGCCTGGCCTCGCAGATCGGCTCGGGCCTGACCGGTGTGCTCTACGTGCTGGACGAGCCCTCGATCGGCCTGCACCAGCGCGACAACGCGCGCCTGCTCGACACCCTCAAGCGGCTGCGCGACCTCGGCAACACCGTGATCGTGGTCGAGCATGACGAGGACGCCATTCTGCTCGCCGACCACGTCCTCGACATCGGCCCCGGCGCCGGCATGCATGGCGGCAACATCATTGCCGAAGGCACGCCCGCCGAGATCATGCGCAACCCGAAATCGCTGACCGGCAAGTACCTGACCGGCGAGCTCGAGGTCGAGGTGCCGGAGCGGCGCCCGCCGAACCACCGCCGCACCATCAAGGTGGTCAACGCGCGCGGCAACAATCTCAAGAACGTCACCGCCGAAATTCCGCTCGGCCTGTTCACCGCCGTCACCGGCGTGTCCGGCGGCGGCAAGTCGACGCTGCTGATCGACACGCTCTACAAGTCCATCGCCCGCAAGCTGAACAATGCCAGCGAGGGCGCCGCCCCGCATGACCGCATCGAGGGCCTCGAGCACATCGACAAGATCATCGATATCGACCAGTCGCCGATCGGCCGCACCCCGCGCTCGAACCCTGCAACCTATACCGGCGCCTTTACGCCGATCCGCGAATGGTTCGCCGGCCTGCCCGAGTCCAAGGCGCGCGGCTACGAGCCCGGCCGCTTCTCCTTCAACGTCAAGGGCGGCCGCTGCGAGGCCTGCCAGGGCGACGGCGTCATCAAGATCGAGATGCACTTCCTGCCCGACGTCTACGTCACCTGCGACGTCTGCAAGGGCAAGCGCTACAACCGCGAGACGCTCGAAGTCCTGTTCAAGGGCAAGTCAATCGCCGACGTGCTCGACATGACCGTCGAGGAAGCCGCCGAGTTCTTCAAGGCGGTGCCGCGCGTGCGCGAGACTTTTCAAACCTTGCACCGCGTCGGTCTCGATTACATTCACGTGGGCCAACAGGCGACAACACTCTCGGGCGGTGAAGCGCAACGCGTCAAATTGGCAAAAGAGCTGTCCAAGCGCGCCACCGGCCGCACGCTCTACATCCTGGACGAGCCGACCACCGGCCTGCATTTCCACGACGTCAAGAAGCTCCTGGAGGTGCTGCACGAGCTGGTCGCGCAGGGCAACACGGTCGTCGTCATCGAGCACAATCTCGAAGTCATCAAGACCGCCGACTGGGTCATCGACCTCGGCCCCGAAGGCGGCGACGGCGGCGGCGAGATCGTCGCCTGGGGCCCGCCGGAAGACATCGCCAAGGCGCCGCGGAGCTACACCGGCAAATTCCTGGAGCCGGTGCTGAAGAAGGCACGGAAGCCGAAGCGAAGGAGCACGAGCGAGGCGGCGGAGTAGCAGCTTTGCATTGAAGCCGCAGCGCTGTAGGGCGGATTAGCGTAGCGTAATCCGCCACTATCCGATCGGGACGAACCAACATGTCCGCTGGACTCGTGCAGACCTATCGCGCCTTCGCCCACAACAATGCCTGGGCCAACCATCGGCTGCTCTCGGCTTGCGCCGCGCTGTCCCAGGTTGAATTCGAAGCCCACCGCACCGGCTTCTTTCCGAGCCTGCAGCGCACCCTGAACCACATCCATGTCATCGATCTCTTCTATATCGATGCGCTGGAGGGTGGCTGGCTCGGACCGGCGGCCTGGAAAAACGAGGTGCCGTACCCTTCCCTTGCCGCGCTGAAGCCCGCTCAAGCCGCGCTCGACAAGCGGCTGATCGCCATCTGCGATACGCTGACGCCCGCACGACTCGATGACATCGTGAAGATCAATCGCGACACGCAGGTGCAAACCGAGCGCCGCGACCGGCTCCTGATGCATCTCTTCCAGCATCAGATCCATCATCGCGGTCAGGCGCACGCCATGCTGTCCGAGACAGCCGTCGCCCCGCCTCAGCTCGACGAGTTCTTCGCCGAGGGCGAAGCCCCGCTCCGGGCCGCCGAGTTCGCTGCGTTGGGCTGGACCGAAGACACCGTGTGGAAATTCTAGTTCAATCGCCGGATGGACGAAGCGACATCCGGAGCCTTTCCTCACATGCCCTACGCCCTCGCCATCTTCGATCTCGACGGCACGCTGGCCGACAGCTTTCCGTGGTTCCTGCGCACCGTCAACGACATCGCCGACCGCTTCGGCTTTCGCCGCGTGCGGGATGAGGACGTCGAGGGGCTGCGGCATGCTTCGACGCGGGAGATCCTCAGCCGCCTCGAAGTGCCGCTGTGGAAGCTACCGACAATCGCGCGGCATGCGCGGCGGCTGAAGGCGGAGGCAACTGGCGAGATCTCGCTGTTTGCGGGCATCGAGGCGATGCTGCGGACGCTGGCGGACAGCGGCGTGCAGCTCGCGCTGGTGACGTCCGACAGCGAGGCCAATGCGCGCGAAAAACTCGGCGAGGCAGCCGCGCTGTTTTCGCATTTCGACTGCTCGGCTTCGCTGTTCGGCAAGCCCGCGAAATTCCGCCGCGTCATCCGCCGCGCCGGCGTGGAGCCGGGCCAGGTCATCGCGATCGGCGACGAGGTGCGCGACATCGAGGCGGCACGCAGCGTCGGGATTGCCTGCGGCGCGGTGTGCTGGGGTTATGCGGCACCGGCAGCGCTGCGGGCACACGGGCCGGATCACGTGTTTGAGCGGATGGAGGAGATTGCAGACGCGGTGTGTAATCGTAGGGCGGATTAGCGCAGCGTAATCCGCCGATCGATCGCCGATGCAAGATGGCGGATTACGCTGCGCTAATCCGCCCTACACCCCCTACTCCGTCTTGCGCAAGAACGCCCCGAACGCGCGTGGGCCGTCGCCTGTCTTGATCTCGCCGATCACTTTCAGCTCGGCTGCGTCGATGATATGAAGCGTGTTGCTTTCCCAGCACGCCACGATGACGCGCTTGCCGTCGGCGGTGGCGTTGATCCCCTCAGGGTAGTCGCCGACATTGATGCGCTTGATCGGCTTCAGGCTCGCCAGATCGAACACGCTGACGGTGCCGCCATATTGATCGGTGACGAAGCCGCGGCCTAGCGTCAGCGCCACCGCATAGGGGCGCATGCCGACCGGCACGCGGCCGATCTCGCGCCCTTCTGCAATGTCGATCACGGAGACGTCGTCGGAGCCGACATTGGCGGTGTAGGCGCGCTTGCCGTCGGCATCGATGGTAACGCCGAACGGACGGGTGCCGACCTTGATCGTCGCCTTGCGCTGGCGCGTCGCGGTGTCCACGACCGAGACGCTGTCGTCGTCGCGGTCCGCCGAGAGCAGCAGCTTGCCGTCGGGCGTCACCGCAAGACCCGATGGCGAAGCGCCGACCGCGATGCTGGCTGTGACGCTGCGCGAGGCCGCATCGATCACCCGCACCGCCGCCGCGTACCAATCGGCGACATAGACGGACTTGCCATCGGGCGCCACCGCAATGCCGAGCGGCCCGCCGCCGACCTCGATCCGGCCCGTCACCTGCCGCGTTGCGGCGTCCACCACCGTCACCGCCTTGGCATCCGGGCTCGTGACATAGGCGAAGCGTCCGTCGGCGCTGACGGCGATTCCGGCCGGCTTGCCGCCGATCGGGATGGTCGCGACGCTGCGTGCGGCGGCGAGATCCACGACCATCAGATCGTCGCTGAGCTGGTTGGTGACGAACGCCTCCTCGGCAGCGGCGCTGCCGAGGCGGGCATGACAAAGGCTGGCGGCAAGCGCCGCCAGAACCAGCATCCGCACGATCAGCTACCGCTCTCGATCTTCTTCTTCAGGGCTTCGAGGCCGGTCTTGTAGAGCCCGCTCACGGCCTTCATCGCGGCCTCGTCGCTCAGCTCCGGCGGCGGATCGTTGTTGGGAAAGCCACGGTAGAACGCCCCGGCCCATTCCAGCTTGGATTTGCCGTCGGAAGCCGGCGACACCGTCAACGTCGAGGAATAATTGGTCACCGGCAGCACCTTCACGTCGACCTTGGTGATCCGGTACGAATAGCTCATCATGTCGGGCTCGTATTTGTAGAGCTCCTCATCGACAGTCGCCCCGCCCGTCAGCGTCAGCTGGCGCGTCGCGCCGACCTCGTTGCCCTTCTCGCCGGTGGTCTTGGTGACGGGCGGAAGCCAGCCCATGTCCTGGAAGTTGCGGATCGCGGCCCAGACCTTGTCCTGCGGCGCGTTGATCTCGATGGATTCCCGCACCTTCTGCCGGGTCGGCCCATGTGCCCAGGCCGCCGGTGAAAAAACCGGACCCAAGGTCGCCGTCAAGCCTGCCGCCCCAACCACAGCCAGCGCCGCAGCCATGGCCGTGCGCCGTCCAATCGTCACCCTCATCTCGTTTCCTCATACGTCCAGTTGATCGTGCGCGACTTGGAATGCGCGCTGCGGTCATCCTAGCGCATTTTGGGGCCGAGGGGAGACCGGTTCGTGGCGCCGTTGCGGCGGAGCTCGGCACGACCCACAAGCTGTTGCGCGACCCGGCGGGCAAAACACCCATGGGAGGGTCAACGCCACCGAACCGAAATATTTCTCTTTATCAGAAGTTCGGATTATCGTATAGAAGGGCATCCCAGCCCGGCCGAGGGGCGCATCGCGATCGTCACGACACGCGGGATGGGACGTGGTGGACGCGGGCTGCGTCGGCGCGAAGGTGGTTTGCAGGGCGGGTCACACCGTGAGCAAGGACTAACGCGCACACGACCGGTGCAGCCTGCGTACGGCAAAATCGTGTGGTCCTGGCGCCCGGGGCCTGTGCGCCAAGTGTTGCGGTGATGTTGCGGCCCGACCGGGCGCCGCATCAGCTATCCGCAAGGCGACGGGGGCAATAGTGCATCGCTCCCCGGGGAGATCACGACATAAGCCGTAAAACCACTGCGCAGGGAAGGCCGGATGTTTGGCTTCACCTGTATGCCGCTGTGCAGCTTTTTAAGCACACGCTTTCGCACAGTGGACCGCGGGTGCCAGCCGGCACCCGGCCTTCCCTGCGCCCTCGGCATTTTTGAGGGCGGCACGTGAAGCAAAAGCTCGGGCACGATGTGCCGCGAGAACGGGAAACCGCGCGAAGGAGCACCGGATGGTACATTCATTCCGCCAGCGTCGCCTCGACGAACCCGTGCGGATCCGAACAAAACTCGCGCATCAGCCGGTAGTGATCCGTCGCCTCGACCGTCACCGGCTCCAGCCCGTATTTCCCGAGCCGCAGCAGCCGCGCATTCGGGTAAGCCATCAGCATCGGCGAATGCGTTGCCATGATGACCTGGCAGATCCGGGAATCCTCCATGCGTCGCAGCAGCTTCAAGAACTCGATTTGGCGCGCCGGCGACAGCGCCGATTCCGGCTCGTCGAAGATGAAGATGCCCTGGCGCTGACAGCGCTCCTCGAAAAAGCGCAGGAAGCCTTCGCCGTGGGAGTGCGACAGGAAATCGGGACCGACCTGGCCGGCGTCACGCGCGGCCTTGTCCAGATACCGCGCGACCGAGAAAAAGCTCTCGGCACGAAAGAACCAGCCATTGCTGATCTTCGGCAGCCAGCTCGCGCGCAGCGCCTTGCCGAGCTGGCCGCCCATCTTCTCGCGCGCCTCTGAATGATCGACCGGCATGTAGCCCTTGCCGCCCCCGGCATCGTCGTAGCCGGCGAGCGATGCGATGCCTTCGAGGATCGTCGACTTCCCGGTGCCGTTCTCTCCAACGATGATCGTGATGGCGGTGTCGAAGCTGAGCTCGAAATCATCCGGGAAGATGGGCAGGCAAAACGGATAAGCCTCGCGATCGTGAACTTTCGACGGGTCGAGCCAGATCCGCTTCAGATACGGCGCCGGCAGGTTGATCGTGCGATGACCTCGCCGGCTCATAGGCGTCTCTCCGTCCGTTCCGCGACCGGCATTCCAAGCCGGAACGTAACGGGAACAATATTGCCACGCAAGTGGCAGGGGGCTCCCGGCGCGAGCCCCGGTCGCAGCCTAGTCCAGCGCCTCCAGCACCAGCTCCATCGTCATCAGCACGGGATTGTCGCCGCGGACCAGGCGCCCCTCCGCCAAGCCGCCGGTGTAGTCGACCAGCGCGGCGTCGAGCGCGGCTTCGAGCGCGCCAGAGGGCCCGGGCCCGATCAGCCCGGCCGTTACCGCAAGCTCAGTCGCGAAAGGCTCGGTCACCCTGCCATGGCTGAAGCGAGCGCCGATGGTCGAGCCCACGCCGCCATGGATCTTCGCGCGCGCGATGCCGTGCGCACGGCAGAACTCTTCGAGCGCGCCGGCAAAGTCCTGATTGGGGCGCAGCCGGAGCGCGAAGGCGCGGCTCGTCGTGCGTGCGCCACTGCGCGCAGCCGCCACCGGCCCGAACAGCTTGAAATTGGTCTCGGGATCGGGCTCGGCAGCGAACATCGCGCCGTCAATGCCGAAGGCGTCGACTTCGAACGGTTCGGCGACAACAGTCTCGTCTGGCAGCATGTGGCCGCCGCTGGCCTTGCCATCCGCCTCCGTCCACAGCCCATGGCAGTGAAAGAACGGCGCGCCGTCGCGCGTGCCGAGCGTCATGGAGCCGAGCTTCGTGCGCGTCACGCCGCCGGGCCGGTACGTGTCGCTGTAGAACGCCGCGTTCTCGCCGGTCTTCGACAGCGCCGGCATGACATAGGCGAAAGGCTTGAGCGCGCCCTGCCTGAAGTTCAGCACGCCGCTCGTAAAACCTTCGGCCGCAAAGCCGCGCCGCGCGGCTTCCAGCAGCGGCAGACCTGCCTGAAGCGTGAAGGAGAAGGCGCGCCCCCTCGCCTCCACCCATTGAATGCGTTCCGCGATGGGCGCGCCCGGCTGCTTGATATTCCGCATCACCTGCGCTCAGCCCGCCTTCGTCTTGTCGAGATCGAGCAGCCCGCGCGCCTCGAGCTCATCACGCACCATGCGCTTCGGCACCTTGCCATAGCCGGATTTCGGCAAGGCCTCCCAGAAGAAGAACCGCTTCGGCATCTTGTAGCGCGGCACCTTCGGCGAAAGGAACGCCGCCATTTCGGCCTCGCTCACCGCCTTCGCACCTTCGCGCGCCACGCAGACGGCGACGCCGACCTCGCCCCAGGTCGGATCGGGCACGCCGAGCACGGCGACCTCGCCGACCGCGGGATGAGTCAAGATCTTCTCCTCGATCTCGCGCGGATAGATGTTGGAGCCGCCGGAGATGTACATGTCGGAGGCGCGGCCGGTGATGTAGACGAACCCCTCCTCGTCCATGTGGCCGAGGTCGCCGGTGCGGAACCAGCCGTTGCGGAACGCCTTCGCATTGGCATCAGGATTGTCGTAGTAGCCAGCGAGTACCGCCGGCCCGATCACGCAGATCTCGCCGCTCTGGTTGGCTGCGAGCTCGCGGCCTTCATCATCCTGGATCGAGACCTGCATGCCGGTGCGCTCGAAGCCGCAGGTGCCGATCTTGGCGTGCGGGCCGTCCTCGGGATCGTGCAGCGCTGCCGGCAGCACGGTGATATTGCCGGTGACCTCGCCGAGGCCGAAATACTGCACGATGACCTTGCCGAGCTTCTTCAGCGCGGTCTTCTGATCTTCGCGATACATCGGCGCGCCCGCATAGATCACGTGACGCAGCGAGGAATGATCGTATTTGTCGACGGCGGGGTGCTCGACCATCATCTTGAGGATCGTCGGCACCGTGAAGAGATTGGCGACCCGATGAGACTCGATCAGGCGGAACGCCTCGTTGATGTCGAATTTTTCGGTCGGCAACAAGACAGTGCAGACGCCGCGCGCGGTCTGAACCAGCTGATGCACGCCGGCGCCATGCGACAGCGGCGCCACCACCAGCGAGGCGTCATCCTCGGTGACGCCGGGCGTCAGATCGGCGAGATGGTTGGTGATCACAAAGCCCATCTGGCCGTGGGTCAGCACCGCGGCCTTGGAGCGGCCGGTGGTGCCCGAGGTGAAGAAGAACCAGCAGGGATCGTCGTGCTCGACGGCGACATTCGCGACATTGGCGCCGGCATGAGCGGCAATGGCATCAGCAACCGAGCGCTCGCCGAACGCGCCCTTGCCGTCGACGCTCCAGGTGAACTCGAGCGCGCCGCCTTTCACGGCCGCCGCATGCTCGGGAAAATCGACATGGCACAGAAACGCCTTGGCGCCGGAGGCCTCTGCGAGATAGGTGACCTCATCCGGCATCAGGCGGAAATTGGTGGGCACCCAGACCGCACCGAGCCGGAACGCGGCGAACATCGAGAAGAACATCTCGTCGCCATTCTTCGAATGGACCAGGATGCGGTCGCCCTTGGCGATGCCACGCGCGGCGAGCGCTGCAGCCAAGGCCGAGACCTGCGCATCGATCTGCCGCCAGCTCCAGGATTTGTCACCCCAGACGAAACCGGGACGCGCGCCATGCCGCCGGGCATTCTGGGTCAGCATGTAAGCGAGATTCATGACGCGGCGCGACATGCGCAGGGGCTGCATGGGGATTCCTCTTCGAGGGCGGGCGGCGCGCTGGCCGCCGGCTCATTGCAGCCCATTTATCGCCATCGCCCGCGCCCCTGCAAGGCCGCCGGATGCACGGCTCCCCTACGGCTGCTTGAACGCAAACGGCGTCGCCGTGATCGCCTTCTGCTTGACACAGGTCTGCGGGCCAAAGCCGCCGCAGAAGCTGCCATGAAGATCGAAGCGGACGATGCGCGCAGCGCCGCGCTTCATCGGCGGTGCCATGATCTTGTAGCGGAGGACATAGCCGTCAAACACCGGGCGAATGTTGCCGTCCGGCAGCGTCACCAGGATGTTGATGACGCAGCCGCCAGTTCCGCAATAGGTCGTCTCGCGATCGCCGCATTTGGTGTCCTGGAAATCGACGATGTAGTCGTCGCGGCCGTCACCGGTCAGGTCGATCTTGCGCACCGTATCGGGCGCGAAGGTCACCTCGCCACCGTCCTGGCTGGTGCATTCCTCATTGGCGTAGCGCACTGCCTTCTGCACGCCGGGCGGATAGTCGGAGGGATTGAACGGCTTTGCATCCTCGGCGCGCGCGGCGGAGGCGAACAGAGCGAGCAGAAGCATCAAATAGCGCATGCGCGTTTGTCGCCGGCGCGGCCGCAATCGTTCAGAGATTTTTAAACATGATCGGCGCACCCTTCCTCTGTTCTCGCGTACAGAGTGTCGCATCATGGTCAAAGCGCCCGCCTTCCTCCTGTTGTCGCTGGCGCTCGCCGGATGTGCCGTGGCGCCACAGGCGTATCTGGCCTCCGATCCCGCCTTCAAGCCTGCACGTTATGCCTGGGATGGCGCCGGCGAAGATCCCAATCGGTCGCGTGCAGCAGCACAGCCAGCGCGGACCTCGGCCCGATCCGAGCGGAACGGCTCGCAAGCCGGGCTTCAGCCCCATTCGAAGGAGTGGTTACAAGCGCAGGACGGCAGCGAGGCCGAGCAGGATGCCAGGGTCAACCGCTCCCTGGTCATCTGCCAGGGGTGCCTGCGCCCGCCGCAGCAGCCCGAAGATTCCAGGCTCGCCAAAGCGGCCGAGTGAACCGAACGACCTCAGCTACTGAAACCAGGCGACCTGACCGCGCGTTACCGCTTCGCGCGAGGATCGCAATTGGAGGTGCGACGACATGAGCGACGTCATCGACAACAAGGACCAACACTGCTTCGAGCTCGAGGTCGAGGGCCATGTTGCGACCGAGCATTACAAGCTCGACGGCGGCGTCATCACGTTCGAGCACACCGACGTACCAAAGGAGCTCGGCGGCAAGGGCGTCGGCTCGAAGCTGGTGCAAGGCGCGCTCGACCAAGTCCGCGCCGCCGGATTGAAGCTGATCCCGCAATGCCCGTTCGTGAAGGCATGGATCGAAAAACATCCGGATTATGCGGACCTCGTGGCGAGGTGAGAGCACAGGCCCGCCGCCCGTAGCCAGCGGGCCTGCCGACAGCTACGGCCTATCGTCCGTGCTTGAGCATGTCCTGATCATTCAGATCCCAGTCCTGCCACAGCTGAAGGATGCCCAACAGCACCACCGCCGCGCCGAGGCTCGTGTGGTAGATGCGGAGAAAGCCGTCAGCGGAATAGCCGAGGGCGTAAGGCGAGGCGATGAGCCACAGTCCGACGAGGATCGTCGTCACCTCCTGCCAACGCTGCAAGGCGACATATTCGAGCTGGCTGATGCCAAATACGACCAGGCCGATTGCGACCGCATTCAGGATCGCCGTCGGGTGCCCGGCAATCGCCGGATCCTGGACGGGAAACCACGGCGAAGCCACGATGAGCGCGCCGAGCAGCATCCCGCACCAGTCTTCCCATGTCCGATGAGTATTCAAGAAACCAAAGTCCGACATCGTAACCTCCTCCAAAGAGGCATACGTCTGCGGCTGGCAATCATGACACTCCGAATGTCTAGCGACCCTGCCGGCCGCATTCGGGCGTATGTCCTTGAGAGGACGTGGGAGCCGCCGTGGAACTTGCAAGAGTGGCGCCGGTAATTATTGGAGCCGGCGTGGTGTTCACCAGGGATGGCTTCTCATACTGCACTGCAGCTACAGGCACGCGCGTTTGCAGATATCTGCCGTGCGGCAAGCTCCCATGGCCGCGCCTTGCCAAGGACGGGGACGGGCTCCTAGATCAACGCCTCAGACGCACGTCGGAAGGATCTTGCATGGTGGCATCGGTACGGGACAACAAGGACAGGAGCCGCTTCGAACTCGATGTCGGCAACGAGGTCGCCTTCGCCAATTACCGGCTGACCTCGACGGCGGTCATCATCACCCACACCGAGACGCCCCGCGCGCTGCGCGGCCGCGGCATCGCCTCCGAGCTGATCAAGGGCGCGCTGGACTTGATCCGGCGCGACGGCCGCAAGGTGATCGCCGGCTGCGGCTTCGTGGTCGACTATCTCGACAGGCATCCGGAGAATGCGGATCTGGTCGGCTGAAAGCAAAAAGGGCCCGCGCGATCGCGAGCCCCTGCGGCACGACCGGCATTCGGTCAGTGCTTGCGGTCAGTGCTTGATCTCAGGCGGCAGCTTGCCGCCATTGGCGGCGAGCTTGGACATCACCTGCTTGTGCAGCCAGACGTTCATGCTGGCCGAGTCGTTCATGTCGCCGCTGTAGCCGAGCTCCTTGGCGAGATCCTTGCGCGCAGCGAGGCTGGAATCGATGTCGAGCGCCTTCATCAGGTCGACGATCGAGGTGCGCCATTCCAGCTTCTCGCCCTTGTGCGCGGCCACCGCCTTGTCGACGATCGCCGCCACATCGACCGCCGCCATGGGCGCGGAAGCCGGCGCCGACGCTCCAGGCGCGGCCCCTGCGGGCGCACTACCCGGCGCCGCGCCACCGGCGGGCGCGGCGGAAGCCGGCTGGCCGCCGAAGATCGCGCTCATGATTTTCCCGAAAATGCTCATGTCTGCTCCCCGAAAAGGATCCGTTGGAAGGGCCTTGAGTGGCACTTATAGACCAAGTTACTGCGTAGCGCCCGCGAAGTTCTGCGAACCACCACGCAGCATCAGCTTATCTGCGGCGAAATGACGACCGAATGACATCGTCGAGGTTGCGATGCGGCATCGAATTTCACCCAAGCGTGAGGACAGGACTCGGAAATGGGCGTACGCTTCCAGCTCAGCTCGCGATGTCGTCCGGAATTCGCGTCTGGTCGGGATCGCGGGACTTCAGAGAATGGCGGCCGCTTGCGCCGTTTGCCGGCGCCGAATTCGGCCGCTCGGCAAGGGAGCTAGCGACCATGGCTACACTCTACCAGGGCAATGTCCCCACGATGGCCCAGCCCGCGGATGCGGCTGGACCGGTGATCCGAACCATCCAGCTGTCTGATCTGCACGATGCGCTCAGGCGCGGCTGGGAAGATTTCAAGGCCGTGCCGAGCCACGCCATCCTCCTCTGCGTGATCTACCCGGTGCTCGGCCTCGTGCTCGCCCGTGTGGTGATGGGCTATTCGGTGCTGCCACTGCTGTTTCCGCTCGCCGCCGGCTTCGCGCTGATCGGCCCCTTCGCAGCGCTCGGTCTCTACGAGCTTTCCAGCCGGCGCGAACGCTATGAGGAAGCAAGCGCCTGGGATGCGATGGAGGTGCTGCGTTCGCCCTCGTTCGGAGCGATGCTCGGCCTCGGCACGTTGCTGCTCGCGCTGTTCGTGACCTGGGTTGCGACCGCGCAGGCGATCTATGTTGCGGCGTTCGGCTATGAGGGCGTCACCGGAATCTCGGACTTCATGACGCGCGTGCTGACGACGCAGCAGGGCTGGTGGCTGATCGTGGTTGGCTGCGGCGCCGGTTTCCTGTTCGCGCTCGCCGCGCTCTGCATCAGCGTCGTGTCGTTCCCCTTGATGCTGGATCGCCACGCCGGCGCGTTCGAGGCGATGAGCACCTCGCTGCGCGTGATCGCGAGGAACCCGGTGCCGATGGCGGCCTGGGGCGTGATCGTAGCGGTTCTGCTCGCGCTCGGCACCATCCCGGCGTTCCTCGGCCTTGCCGTGGTGATCCCCCTGCTCGGCCATGCCACCTGGCATCTCTACCGCAAGGTGATCGTCTCGGAGCCCGGTGCACGTCCGGTGCCGCCCCCGCCGCATCGTCCGCGCAAGTCGGCTGCCGACTTCCCGGCCAACCTCTTCCCCTGGCGTAACAGGACGGACGCCTGACGATATCGTGACATGCGATCCTGTCCTGGTTCGGGCAGGATCGCGGCCTGTCGCACGCCTTGCTTTGGCCGCGGTTCCGATCGAGATTGCGCGCCCCGGTCAGATCGCTTCACGGAATTCATTACCTCGAATGACCTCGACGATTTCTCGTCTCGCTCTCGCAGCCTTCGCCCTCTCCGCGTCAATCCTGTCCGCCCAGCCAGCGTTCGCCGCGGTTGCCTGCGGCTCGGGCAATTTCGATGCCTGGCTTGCGGACTTCAAGACCGACGCTGCGGCCAAGGGGATCTCACAGCAGGCCATCGCATCTGGTCTCGCCGGCGTGACGCTGGATCAAAGCGTGCTCAACCGCGACCGCTCGCAAAAGGTCTTCGCCCAGACCTTCGAGGAATTTTCCGGCCGCATGGTGCCGCCGCGCCTGGAACGCGGCTCCAACAGGATGAAGCAGTACGGCTCGGTGCTGTCGCGCATCGAACAAACCTATGGCGTCCCCGGCGAGGTTCTGGTCGCGATCTGGGGCCTGGAGACCGATTTCGGCGTCAACACCGGCAAGTTCGCCACGATCCGGTCGCTCGCCACACTGGCCTATGACTGCCGGCGCGCCGAGCAGTTTCGCGCCGAGCTGCTCGACGCACTGCGCATCGTCCAGCGCGGCGATCTCGTGCCAGCCGAGATGAAGGGCGCCTGGGCCGGCGAACTCGGCCAGACCCAGTTCATGCCGTCGTCCTGGATGAAATACGCCGTCGATTTCGACGGCAACGGCAAGCGCGACCTCCTGCACAACGCGCCCGACGTGCTCGCCTCCACCGCCAATTATCTTGCCGGCTATGGCTGGCAGAAGGGCAAGGATTGGCAGCCGGGCAGTCCGAATTTCGCGGTGCTCCAGCAGTGGAACAAGAGCGAGGTCTATTCCAAGACCGTCGCCTATTTCGCCACCCAGCTGGCGCGCGCCCCTTAAAGACCCATCAACAAACGCGTAGGGCCGATCGTCTGACCGGCCCTCTCTCGTGCGTTTGCCTACCCGTTTACTTAGCCATGGTGGCGTGCATCGCCTTGTTCAGATGCGCGCCGCACGCACCCATTTTGCCGTTGAGCAGCGAATCCTGGGCAGCCGCGATCTCCTTCTGCGCGACGAACTTGCTGTCGCCGTCGGCCATGTTCTCGATCGCGGTCTCCGTCTTCTCCAGGTTGGCCGAGCTGCAACCACCCGCGGCGTGCTTGGCGGCCTCGGCCGGCGCGACGGCGAACGCGACGGCGGCAATTGCGATAACCCCGAGTAACTTCGTCATGATGTTACTTCCTTCTCTTGTTCTTGAGACAGGACCAGCGACATTGCCGGCCTCTGCAACATGACTTTCCCCCGGACGCGGCAACTTGCCGCAATAAATTCCCCGCGAGAATTGCGTGATGTTGCGCATCACGCAGAGCCGCATGCGAAATTTCTGATTTTCATTACATCCCGGTAATCATCGTCACACGCTCGGCGTGTGCGCTGCGCCATCGTGGGTGCGAATGGGCCGTTCCGACGCATCCTGCCGCGAAAAAGCCCGTGGGACCCCATTCGCGCCTACAGTCCATCCCACAAATAATGAATCTATATTCAAAATAACGATTTTCGTCTCATGCGAATCGCGCATGCCCGACTTGGGTGTAGAAGCTGACGACCCGACTTGCTGGTGACAGGCACGCAACTTATTTCGGCTATGATCGAGATCAGTCGACAGCCCTTAAACCCGTGATTTCACGGAAGTTTGTCGCCAGATTCGGTCCATACAGTTCAAGCCTTGGGCGGGACTGGCGAGAGGTTAAGCCTCCCTTACTCGCGGTATGCGTTACTCGCTTAGCTGCATCGCAACATCGGAACTTTCGCACCGCAACACTCTCACTTATATTCATTTCAACGATGCAGCCCGGGCAAGGGTTGAATCGAACTACAGGAGACTACCAATGCTGCTCTCGCTCATCCGCATGATCCAGGCCTTCCGGGACTATCAGCGCAATGTTGCCGAGCTGTCCCAGCTCAGCGATCGCGAACTGGCCGATATCGGCCTCGATCGCTCGGACATCCCGCGCGTTGCCGCCGGTCAGTATCAGGGCTGATATCGTTTCAGCCCTTCCACCGGAACGGACCGATAGCGCCCGCCTCGTGCGGGCGTTGTCGTATCTAGCGGCAGAAAACTCGATCTCGGCGATTCCACTCCACGCCGAAAAGCGCTACCTGTCCGCCCCATGACAGGACCTCAATCCAACATCGTGCACGTGATCGGCGCCGGCCTTGCCGGCTCTGAAGCCGCCTGGCAGGTGGCCAAGGCCGGCGTGCCCGTGGTGCTGCACGAGATGCGGCCGACCCGCATGACCGAAGCGCACCGCACCGACGGGCTCGCCGAGCTCGTCTGCTCCAATTCGTTCCGCTCGGACGACGCCGCCAACAACGCCGTCGGCCTGCTGCATGCCGAAATGCGCCGGCTCGATTCGCTGATCATGCGCGCAGCCGACGCCAACCAGGTGCCCGCCGGCGGCGCGCTCGCCGTCGACCGCGACGGCTTCTCCGCGGCCGTCACCAAGGCGCTGAACGACCATCCCCTGATTCAGATCGCCCGTGGCGAGGTTGCAGGCCTGCCGCCGGCCGACTGGAGCAACGTCATCGTTGCCACCGGCCCCCTCACCTCCGCACCGCTCGCCCATGCCATCCGCGAGTTGACCGACGAGAACGCGCTCGCTTTCTTCGACGCAATCGCGCCGATCGTGCACCGCGAATCCATCGACATGTCGGTGGCCTGGTTTCAGTCGCGCTACGACAAGGTCGGCCCCGGCGGCACCGGCGCGGACTACATCAACTGCCCGATGACCAAGGAGCAGTATGACGGCTTCGTCGCCGCGCTCATCGCCGGCGAGAAGACCGAGTTCAAGGAGTGGGAAACCAACACGCCCTATTTCGACGGCTGCCTGCCGATCGAAGTGATGGCGGAGCGCGGCCCCGAGACCTTGCGCCACGGCCCGATGAAGCCGGTCGGTCTCACCAATCCGCACGATCCTACGACCAAAGCCTACGCGATCGTGCAGCTGCGCCAGGACAACAAGCTCGGCACGCTCTACAACATCGTCGGCTTCCAGACGAAGCTGAAATACGGCGAGCAGCAGCGCATCTTCCGCACTATTCCCGGGCTGGAGAAGGCGGAGTTCGCCCGCCTCGGCGGCCTGCATCGCAACACCTTCCTGAACTCGCCAAAGCTTCTCGACAGTCAGCTGCGCCTGCGCGCACAGCCGCGTCTGCGCTTTGCCGGCCAGATGACGGGTTGCGAGGGCTATGTGGAATCGGCCAGCGTCGGCCTGATCGCCGGTCTCTATGCAGCCGCGGACGCGCGCGGCGAGACGCTTGTCAGCCCGCCCGGCACGACCGCGCTCGGATCGCTGCTCGGCCACATCACCGGCGGCCATATCGAGACCATCGAGCCCGGCACACGCTCGTTCCAGCCGATGAACATCAATTTCGGTCTATTCCCACCGCTTGAGACCGCGCCGACGAAGAAGCCCGACGGCACGCGCCTGCGCGGCAACGAGAAGACGGTGGCCAAGAAGCAGGCGATGAGCGCACTGGCACTCGCCGATCTCGATCGCTGGATCGCCGATCATTTGCGCATTGCCGCAGCCGCGTGAGTTTGCAATGAGCCTCCCCAAAGACGACGCCGCGACGCTCTCGGCGCGCTGGACCGAGGGCGTGCTGCTCAAGCGCGACGTGTTCTCGACCGTCGAGCGCGGGCGCTTCCGTACCGACATCGGCGAAGTCAACGCCGTGCTGCGCCGGCTCGACGAGGTGCCGTGGTGGTCATTCCTGCTGGCGCGCCATCTGTTCGCCCGCGAGAAACACGCTCTGGCGCTGGCCAAAGGCCTCAACGTTGGTCCGGAGCTGCTGTGGGCCGGACGCCGCGCGCTGGTGCGCGGCTTCGTCGACGGCGTCGCTTTGCATCTGGCCAAGCCCCATGGCGACCTCGCCTATTTCCGTTCGGCCAAGGTGGCCCTGCGCCGGCTGCGCCGCGCCGGTATCTGCCACAACGATCTTGCCAAGGAACAGAACTGGCTGGTCGGCCGCGACGGCCTCGCCTATGTCACCGACTTCCAGCTCGCCGCCTGCTTTGCGCGGCGCGGCCGGCTCTATCGCATCCTCGCCTATGAAGACCTCCGGCATCTGCTCAAGCACAAGCGCTCCTACGCACCTGAGGCGCTGACACCGCGCGAGCGAAAGATCCTTGCGAAGAAGTCATTCGCCGCCAGCCTGTGGCTTGTCACCGGCAAGAAAGTCTATCGCGCGATCACGCGCGGCCTGTTCAACTTCACCGACCGCGAGGGCGGCGGCCGCAGGCTGGTCAATGATGCGCCGGTGCTGACCGAGCTGATCCGCAAGAACCCGGCCGTGCGCGACACCGCCATCGTGGCTTTCGCGGACCGCCGCTCCGGCGTCGGGCTCTATGCCTTCGTCGAAGCCGATCAGGGCACGCTCGAGGGCCAGTTGCGGAACGAGCTTTCGGCCGCCAAGGGGCCGAAACCGCCGGAGCACATCCAGGTGGTTCACGCGCTACCGCGCGACGCCAGCGGCAAGCCGCGCACCGAGATCCTGCAACTGGTCGCCATGAACCAGCTCGACCTGATCGAGCCGATGATGAAGAATGACCAGGACCGCGCTTTCCTCAAGGACATCCTGGAACAGCGAAAAAACCTGCGCGACCGCTTCAATTTTGAGGCGAACCTGCCAGCGAACTGACGGGCAGTCTCGCCTTGAAGCGTCCACATTGGCGATAGAGAAGCGGTCGGACAAGTCAGGCTCGGCGGGGTCATGGGCACTCGGGGGACGATGATGCATCGCGTGGTTGGCGGCCTGATTGCCGGCCTTCTGCTGCTGGCGGCCGCGCCCGCAATGGCCGAGACCCCGGCCGAGCTGATCTCCAGCTTCCGCCTCAAGCACGGTGAGGTTCGCGTCGTCCGCGATTCCACCCTCGACCGCATCGCCATGGACCAGGCCCGCGCGATGGCGGCCAAGGACGACCTCAGTCACGACGCGCTCGGCCCCTTCAATCGCCGTGTCGCGCCCGCCGGCGCCGGCCGCGCCGCCGAGAACATCGCCTACGGCTACGACAATTTCGAGAAGACCCTGGGACAGTGGATCGACTCGTCCGGGCACCGCAAGAACCTGTTGCTGCACAACGCCTCCCGCGTCGGCATCGCCAGCGCCAGGAATGCCAGCGGCAAGCGCACCTATTGGGCCATGGTGATCGCGGGCGATTACGAGCCGAAGGGCAAGGGCAGGAAGAAGGACAAGGAGCCCCTCGTCGCCGTGAAACGCGAGGTTGCCGTGAAACGCGAGGCCGCACCCGCGAGCAAGCCCAAGCCCAGCAGCTGTCACATCAAGCTGCTCAGCCTCTGTATCTGAGGCAAGCCAACGTCAGCCGCGTCGTGCCGCCTCGATCGCAGCGACGTCGATTTTCCTCATCCCCATCATCGCATCGAAGGCACGCTTGGCTTCAGCGCCGCCGGCCGCCAGCGCCTCGGTCAGGACGCGCGGGGTGATCTGCCAGGAGACGCCCCATCTGTCCTTGCACCAGCCGCACGCACTCTCCTGTCCGCCATTGCCGACGATGGCGTTCCAATAGCGGTCCGTCTCCTCCTGGTCATCGGTTGCGATCTGGAACGAGAAAGATTCGTTGTGCGTGAAAATCGGACCACCGTTGAGGCCGAGACAGGCAACGCCGGCGACGGTGAATTCGACGGTGAGCACATCTCCCGCCTTTCCGGACGGGTAATCGCTGGGCGCGCGGTGGACGGCGCTCACGGCGCTGTCGGGGAACGTCTCGGCATAGAAGCGGGCAGCCGCCTCGGCATCCCTGTCGTACCAGAGGCAAATCGTGTTCTTCGCCATCGTGCGTCCTTTCAATTCCCCATCAAATTTTGCTTTCAATCAGCATAGGCATCGGGATCCGGATGCTCCAGTTTGCCCGATCTTGCTCCTTGCGTCATTGTGTCTAGTTGAGGGAACCCGATGGCAGAGGCTTCTGACTTGATCGACATCGCCCGAATTCGCGCCGACACACCCGCCGCCTCCCGGCTCGCATATCTCCACAACGCAGGCGCTGGCCTGATGCCGGCGCCGGTCGTAGCGGCGATGAAGGGACACATCGATCTGGAGACCGAGATTGGGGGCTACGCTGCCGCCGATCGCGAGGCCGACCGGCTCAACGCGGTCTACGGCTCGGTGGCGCGTCTCTTGAATGCCGCGCCCGATGAGATCGCGCTGGTGGAGAATGCGACGGTCGCCTGGCAGATGGCGTTCTATTCGCTTCCGTTTCGCAAGGGCGACCGAATCCTGACCGCCGAAGCGGAATACGCCGCCAACTATGTCGCCTTTCTCCAGGTCGCCAAACGAACCGGCGCGGTCATCGACGTGGTGCCCAGCGATGCGAGCGGCGAGCTCGACGTAAACGCGCTCGAACGGATGATCGATGAGCGCGTAAAGCTCATCGCGATCACCTGGGTCCCGACCAATGGCGGGCTGGTCAATCCGGCGGCAGCTGTCGGCAAGATCGCGCGGGCGCACGGCATTCCCTATCTGCTCGACGCCTGCCAGGCGGTCGGCCAGATGACGTTGGACGTCGAGGCCATTGGCTGCGACATGCTGTCGGCCACGGGTCGAAAGTTCCTGCGCGGCCCGCGCGGCACCGGCTTCCTTTACGTCCGCCAGGCGCTGCTGCAACGACTAGAGCCGCCGATGATCGATCACTTCGCCGCGCCCTGGGTCTCGCGCGATGAATATCGGCTTCGCGACGATGCACGCCGCTTCGAGACCTGGGAGAACAATTACGCGGCCCGGCTGGGCCTCGGCGCCGCCGTCGATTACGCCCTGGAGATCGGCATCGCTCCGATCGAACAACGCTGCCGCATGCTTGCCGGCCGTCTTCGCGGCGGCCTTGCCGCCCTTCCCGGCATCACCATTCGCGACCTCGGACGCGCGCCGGGTGCCATCGTCAGCTTCACGCTGGACGGGCACGAGGCGGACGCCGTTGTCGCCAGCGCCGCTACAGCAGGCATCACCATCGGCGCTTCAGATCCGTCGAGCACGCGTATCGATGCCGAACTTCGCGCCTTGCCGCATGTCGTGCGGGCATCACCGCATTATTACAACACGGAAGCCGAGATCGATCGGCTGATCGCTCACCTGGCGGATCTGGCGGCACGGTAGCGCGGCCGGGCCGACCTTGAAGTCGGTCCAGCCTCGCGCCGTCTGGGCTTCAAGCTCTTGTCGTCAGCGCCGAGAGCTGGTCGGTATCGAAGCGGGCGCGTAGCTCGCTGATGGCCTTCGCATCCGGCGGACCACTTGCCGTCAGCTTCGCCAGCTCCTCGAAGTAATGCTCGTGTCCCGGCGGGGATACGGTCATGAGCACGCGCGCGGGCTTCTCGCTCGCGTTGGTGATGTTGTGAGGAACACCGGGAGGAATGAAGAGGAAGGTCCCTGGGGTTGCCCGGACAATCTCATCCCCGACGAACCATTCACACTCGCCGTCGAGCACGTAGAAGGTCTCTTCCTGAACACGATGAACGTGCCGGCCGGTGGCGAATCCTGCCGGAATTGTCCAGTCGAACATGCTCGTATGCCCAGTGTCCTCGCCCGTCACCAGGAAGGCCATTGGTTGGCCGCGCAGCGTGACCCCCTCGGTCTCGCCGGGCCTGCGGATGATGTGTTTCGCGGTCATGTACACCTCCATCGCTTGTTGCAGCGTTCCTCACGGCTCGCGCGATGGTGGTCCAGTCCAGCCGGAAAGTCGCAAAGCCGTTCGGAAAACGTTGCAAAAAACCTGCGAAATGTGGCCTTCTTCGATGATGGCCACGATCCTTGAATTTGGTCCCTTTCGCCTCGATGGCGATGCGGGGATCCTGTTCCACGGTGCTGAGCCGACCGCTCTCGGCCAGCGCGCAGTATTGCTCCTGGCGCTCCTCGTCCGGCAGGCTGGTGTGCCGGTTTCAAAGGATGCCTTGATCGAGGCGGCCTGGCCCGCCCAGGCCGTCGAGGACAGCAACCTGACCGTCCAGATCGCGGCGGTGCG
The DNA here is from genome assembly GCF_013408065.1 of Bradyrhizobium sp. IAR9. Classification (NCBI taxonomy): domain Bacteria; kingdom Pseudomonadati; phylum Pseudomonadota; class Alphaproteobacteria; order Hyphomicrobiales; family Nitrobacteraceae; genus Bradyrhizobium; species Bradyrhizobium sp. IAR9. Next base: position 159,770 of record NZ_JACBZW010000010.1, on the reverse strand, counting down.
GCGCACGCTGGCGGACATCTCCGGCGAGGCGCGTTGGATCGAAACGCTGCCGCGCCGCGGCTATCGCTATGTCGGCCCGACCGTGACGAAGTCTGATCCGGATCCCGCACGAGCAACACCGCAAGCGCTGTTGCCGTCATTGCCCGACAGGCCGTCGATCGCAGTGTTGCCTTTCACGAACTTGAGCGGCGATGCGGCGCAGGACTATTTTGCCGACGGGATGGTCGACGACATCATCACCGGCCTCTCGCGCATCAACTGGCTGTTCGTGATCGCGCGGAATTCCACATTCGCCTACAAGGGCCGCGCGGTGGACGTGAAGCAGGTCGGCCGCGAACTTGGTGTACGCTACGTGCTGGAAGGCAGTGTCCGCAAGACCGGCACGCTGGTCCGCATCACCGGCCAGTTGATCGATGCGTCGACTGGCATGCACGTCTGGGCCGAGCGATTTGACCGCCGGTCCGAAGACGTCTTCGCCCTCCAGGACGACATCGCATCGTTGACCGTCGGTGCGATCGCGCCCAGCCTGCGGCGCGCCGAGATCAATAGGGTCAGGCGCAAGCGGCCGGACAGCCTGGATGCCTATGATCTCGTCCTGCGCGCCCAGCCGGATGTCGATTCCGGCATGCCGGCCCAGGTCACCCAGGCGCTCGTGCTGCTCGAACGTGCGATCGCGCTCGAGCCTGCGTACGCGCTTGCGCACGGCAATGCAGCGATGTGCCATCACTGCCTGTTTCTTCGAGCCGGTTTGCAGGAGGCCAATCGGCAGGCCTCGATCCGCCACGCGCGCTCGGCCATCGCTCACGGCCAGGATGATGCGCTTGCTCTCACGCTCGCAGGCTTTTCGATCGGTATGGACGGGCACGATCGCTCCGCAGCGTTCATCGCGTTCGAGGCCGCGCTCGCCATCAGCCCATCATCGGCGCTGACCTACATCCTCGGCAGCGTCATGCTCGGCTGGGGCGGAGATGCCGACCGCGCTATCGAATGGAGCGAACAAGGCCTGCGGCTCAGTCCGTTCGATTCCTGGGCTTTCGCCGCGTTCGACGCCCAGGCTCTTGGGCACTTCCATCGCGGCCGATATGAGGAAGCGTGTCGCGCCGCTTACCGCTCGGTTCAGGCCAATCCTCGCCACAGCATCACCCATGTGCAATTGGCCGCGGCGCTGGCAAAGCTTGGACGATTGCAGGAGGCGAAGGCGGCGGCCACGCGGGTGCTGGAGCTGCACCCGACGTTCCGCTATGGCCGTCAATTTCAGGGCGTCAACTGCGCGCCAGCGCTCGCTTCCTCTCTCGGCGATGCCCTCCGCATCGCAGGCCTTCCGGACTAGCGCCCAGCCGGCTTGGCGTCTCAACGTGCCCTACGTGCAGCGCGCGCTCAGTCCGGATGCACTGAGCTTCGCCATCACCTCGTCGAGATGGGCGCTGTCGCGGGTCTCGATGACGAGTTGCAGCAGCGTGGCCTTGGCCGGCAGGTCGGAAAAGGTCCGCTGGTGCGAGACCTCGATGATGTTGGCGCCGGCCTCGGCCAGGAGGGCCGCGACGGCGGCCAATTGCCCGGGCCTGTCGGGAATGTCGAGCGAGAGCTGGGTCAACCGCCCCTCGCGCGCGAGCTCGCGGGTGAGGACGGATGCGATCAGCCGCGTGTCGATATTGCCGCCGCTCAGGACGAGACCGACCTTCTGGCCGGCAAAGCGGGTCGGATCGGACATCAGCGCGGCAAGGCCGGCGGCGCCGGCGCCCTCGACGACCGTCTTCTCGATCGAGATCAGTGTCGCGACCGCGCGCTCGAGCTCGGCTTCGTTGACGAGCGCGATGTCGTCGACGAGGCGGCGGACGATCTCGGTGGTGATCTTGCCGGGCGATTTTACCGCGATGCCTTCGGCGAGCGTATCGCCCCGCGCCGGCAGATTGCCGGCATGGATGGCGTTGTACATCGAGGGATAGAGCCAGGCCTCGACGCCGAGGATTCGCAGCGACGGCTTGATCGATTTCGCCGCGATGCCGATGCCGCTGATCAGGCCGCCGCCGCCGATCGGCACGACCAGCGTGTCGAGCTCCGGCACGGCCCTCATCATCTCCAGCCCGACCGTGCCCTGCCCCGCGATCACCAGCGGATCGTCGTAGGGGTGGACGAAGATCATGCCTCTGGCTTCGCCGTGGCTGCGCGCGAACTCGGCCGCCTCCTCCAGCGTCGCGCCCGTGACGACCACCTCCGCGCCGTGATGCCTGGTGTTCTCGACCTTCACCATGGGCGTGCCGACCGGCATGACGATGGTGGCGGGAATGCCGAGCCGTTTGGCGTGATAGGCCACGCCCTGCGCGTGGTTGCCCGCCGACATCGCGATCACGCCCCGCGCGCGCTCCTCCGGCGTCAGCGCGGTGAGGCGGTTGAGCGCACCTCGCTCCTTGAACGAGGAGGTGAACTGGAGGTTCTCGAATTTGAGCCAGATCTCGCAGCCGCAGATGCTGCTCAGCGTGCGGCTGTAGCTGCAGGGCGTCTCGACGACGGCGCCCCTGATCGTCTCGGCGGCAGCTTGAATGTCGTCAGGAGCGACCGGAAAGCCGCTGAGGTCGGACGATGTGGTTTGGGACAACTCAGCCATGGGACAGCATAGAGCATCCGGCGGTTCGAGGCGATAAGCCAGCCGCTATTTGGTAAATTCCCGGGAACGTGAAGCCCGCCACAATGTCCAGAGCGTACGCAGCCGCGACGTCGGCTGCGGCGCAAACGGATCGCGGCCGGGCTGCGACAGGCGCTTGAGATCGGCCCTGACCTGGCTCAGCGGCAGAAACGCCGGACGCGCCTGCACCGGAACGTCCGCCAGCAGCGACAAGGCCGTGGTCAAATGCTGCTGCGCCTCGCCTGCAAGCTGCTCCAGTACGGCGCGGAGGCTCGCCGTCTCCTTGCCAGCGAACACGTCCTCCATCTGGCAGCCATGGCTCGCCAGCACCTGTTGCGGCAGGAATAGCTGCCGGCGCGACGCATCGCGCGGCAGGTTCGCGATGATTTGCACGATGCCCTGCGCCAATCCCGCATGACGGGCGAGATGTTCGACCGCCCCCGACGGCGGCCCCAGGACCTGCGCCGCCAGACCAAATAACGCCGACGAGGTCGCGGCCAGATAGCCCTCCAGCGCCGCCATGGTCGGCATCGGATCGTTGTAGAGGTCGAACTGGTGCTCGTCGACGAGCAGCGACAGCGGCTCGACCGGCAAGTCGAACTCGCGGATCGCACGCAGCAGCTCCGCCGCCACGGGATTGCCCTCGGCACTGCCGTGCACCAGGCCGGAAAACAGATCGGTCCACCATTGAAAGCGGATTTCGCCGGGCAAGGGCTGGCTCACCTGGTCGCGGACGCGGACGATCTCGACATTGAAGGCATAGAGCGCCAGCAGCGCACGGCGCTCGGCGGCGGGCGCGAACAGTGTCGCCGCATAGCGCGGAAAGTCATGGCTGCGCACGAGATCGGCGCAGAAAGTGACCGAATCGGGCGGCGGCGCGGCGCTGCTCATGTGCTGTTCATGGCACCGCGATCAGCGCAGCGGCAACGCGCCGCCGTTCGCCGATCATGATGTTGTAGGTGCGCACAGCGGGACCGGTCTGCATCGTGTCCAGCACCACCCTCACCGCCTTGAGCGCCTGCCGCAGCGCCGGCGGCGGCAGCCAGACCCCGGTTCCGGTACCGATCAGCAGGGTGTCGATGCTGTTGGCGGCCGTGAAGACCCGGTCCAGCGAATAGCGGTCGATCCTCGCGGGATCCGTCACGTCCCAGGCCCAGATCGCGTCGGGCAGGCACAGCAGCGAGCCCCGATGCGACATGCCTGCGAAGGCGAAGCCGCCCTTGCCATAGGCTTCGATCGGCGCCGAGCGCGGGAAATGCGGTGCGTTGGGATCGCCGGCCATGAGCTTCGTCCGAATGGGCTTACTGCCCTCGCAAACGCCTGCGAGGGCATGCGGTTCGGATCATGCCTTGCTTTTCTTCGCCGGCGTAGCCGTATCGGGCGCATCCTCGCGATGCTCGCCGACGCCGAGATAGATCAGGATCGGCGCCGCGATGAAGATCGAGGTGTAGGTGCCGACCAGCACCACGCCGAACATCATCACCGCGGTGAAGCTGTGGATGGCGTGACCGCCGAACAGGAGCAGCGCCAACAGCGCCAGCGTCACCGTGAAGTGGGTGATGATCGAGCGCGACAGCGTCGAGTTGATGGACTCGTTGAGCAGCTGCGGCATCGGCATCTTCTTATAGCGACGCAGCATTTCACGGATGCGGTCGTAGATGACGACGGTGTCGTTGAGCGAATAGCCCAGAATGGTCAGCAGCGCGGCGATGCTGGTCAGGTCGAAATCGACCTGGCTGATCGACATGAAGCCGATCGTGAGCACGATGTCGTGCACGTTGGCGATCATGGCGCCAAGCGCGAACTGCCATTCGAACCGGAACCAGAGATAGATCAGGATCGAGATGATCGCGAGCATCAGGCCGAGCATGCCGTAGGCGAGCAGCTCGCCGGCGACGCGCGGGCCAAGCACCTCCGTACGCTGGATGTCGACGCTGTCGCCGAGCGCGCCACGAAGCTTTTGCAGCGCAGCCTGCTGGGCGGCGTCGCCGCCCGGCTGTTCCGCAACGCGGATCAGGACGTTCTCAGGGCCGCCGAACTCCTGCAATTGGACTTCGCCCAGTCCCAGCGCGTCGAGCTTGGTGCGCATCGCCGCGATGTCAGCGGTGCCGGACTTTGCCTTGACCTCGAGCAGCGTGCCGCCCTTGAAGTCGATGCCCAGATTTAGCCCATGGGTGAAGAACAGCGTAATCGCTACGATCGACAGCACCGCCGAAATCGGGAAGCTGATCCGGCGGAAACGCGTGAAGTCGAAATGCGTGTTGTCCGGGACGATCCGCAACGACGGCAACAGGCCGAGGGCTGCGACCACAGTGAGAATGGCGATGAGGACGCCGAGCCCGATGAGAACGGTGTGAGTCACGATCAGGCTCCTAGATCGGCACGCTCTGCGGCCGCTTCCACCGCACCCACCAGGCCACGATCAGCCGGGTCATGGTGAAGGCGGTGAACACCGTGGTGATGATGCCGATACCGAGCGTCACGGCGAAGCCGCGCACCGGGCCGGTGCCGATGTAGAACAGCACCGCGGCGGCAATGAAGGTGGTGATGTTGGAATCGAGGATGGTCGCGAGCGCCCGCTTGAAGCCGGCGTCGATCGCCGAGATCGCGTTGCGGCCGCCGCGCAGCTCCTCACGGATACGCTCGTAGATCAGCACGTTGGAGTCCACGGCAATGCCGACGGTGAGCACGATGCCGGCGATGCCGGGCAGCGTCAGCGTTGCGTTGAGCAGCGACAACAGGCCGAAGATCATGGCGACGTTGATGGCCACGGCGATGTTCGCGAACACCCCGAACAGCCGGTAGGTCAGCAGCATGAAGATGATGACGAGGATCGAGCCGACATAGGCCGCGAGCTCGCCCTTCTCGATCGAGTCCTGGCCGAGGCCCGGACCGACGGTGCGCTCCTCGACCACCGTCAGCGGCGCCGGCAGCGCGCCGGCGCGCAGCAGGATCGCCAGATCGTTGGCCGACTGCACGGTAAAGCTGCCGGAGATCTGGCCCTGGCCGCCGGTGATGGGCTCGCGGATCACGGGCGCCGAGATCACCTTGTTGTCCAGAACGATCGCGAACGGCAGCCCAACGTTCTCCTGCGTGGCCTGCGAGAACTTGCGCGCACCCGAGGTGTTGAACTTGAAGCTGACGACCGGCTCGCCCGTTCGCTGGTCGAAGCTCGCCTGGGCATCGGTCAGATCGCCACCGGCGACCAGCACCTGCTTCTTGACCACGTAGGGCGTGGGCGGCGGCGAGGCGCTCATCAGCAGTTCGGATTCCGGCGGCAACCTGCCCGCTTGCGCCTGATCCGGCGGCACGGAGGTATCGACCATCCGGAATTCCATCTTCGCGGTCCTGCCCAGCAGCTCCTTCAGGCGGGTCGGGTCCTGAAGGCCGGGGACCTGCACCAGGATGCGGTCATTGCCCTGGCGCTGGATCACGGGCTCGACGGTGCCGAGTTCGTTGACGCGGCGTTCGACGATCTGGATCGACTGCTCGATGGTCTTGCGCAGGCGATCGAGGATCGCAGCCTGCGGGACGCTCAGGCGGATCACCCCGCCGCCGGCATCGGTCACCTCGAGGTCGCGCTGACCGCTGGATCCCATCAGGCCGCCCAGCGGCTGAGACAGTTCGCGCAGCTTGGCGAGCGCAGCCTGAGCATCTGATTCCTTGGTGATGCGAACCTCGACCGCGTCGTTGCGCACGGTGACGCCGCCGGTGAAACCGATCTTGGCATCGCGCAGCGTGCGGCGAACGTCGTCGCGGATCTGGTCGAGCCGTTCCTTCTTCACGTAGTTGGAATCGACCTCGAGCAGCAGGTAGGAGCCGCCCTGGAGGTCGAGGCCGAGCACGAGCCGGCGCTGCGCCCAGGCCGGCCAGGTCTTGACCTGCGACTCGGGGAAGAAGTTCGGGACCGCGCAGAGGCACACGATCAGCGCCGTCAGGATGATCCCGAGCGCCTTCCACCGCGTGAAATACAACATCGACTGGACCTGTCAGATCAGGAGACTTGAGATGCTCGCGGACACGCTCACTTCGAGGCGGCGTCGTCCTTGGCGGCTTCCTTGCTATCCTTGGATTCCTTCGCCGGCTCGCCCTTGGCGCGCACGCCCGAGATCATCTGGCGCATCTGCCGCACGCGTACGCCGTCGGAAATCTCGAACTCGATCTGATCGTCGTCCACGACCTTGGTGACCTTGCCGACGAGGCCGCCCGAGGTCACCACGGTGTCGCCGCGGCGGATATTCTTCACGAGGTCGGCGTGGTCACGGACCTTCTTCTGCTGCGGACGCAGAATCAGGAAGTACATGATCACGAAGATCAGGGCGAACGGCAGCAGCGACATCAACATGCTGTTGGTGTCGCCGGCGCCCGCGGCCTGGGCATACGCAGGGGTAATCAGCATTCGGACGATCCTCGTGAGAACGGGGGAAAGCCGGTCAGGCCCTCAAAGGCGACCGGTTCGGTCAAATTCGCGCGGACTATAGCGGCCATTGCCCCAATTGCAACGCTGCCAGACTGCCCTTTTGACCCACCTTGCGGCGCGCCGTCAGGCCCGATAAGGCTGCGTTCTCAGGAACTTCGGACATGCCCAAAAACCTTAGCAAAAGCCCGGCCGGCAAAGGCCCCCGCACCCCTGCCCGCAAGCCCGCCCCCGTCGCGGCAAAACGCCCCAAGGGGGCCGTCAAGGCAGCCCTCGAGGCGGCCCCAAACCTCTCCCAGGAGCGCATGGTCCGCGCGCTGGAGACCATTGCGGCGCACCTCTCCGCCCAGGGCAAGCCGGCCCTCGAACGCGAGTCGTTCAAGCAGGCCGATGCCTATGTCTGGCACCCCGACGGCCGCCTCGCCGCCGTGCCGCGGGTCAGCCGCGTCGAGCTGTTCCTGCTCAAGGGCGTCGACCGCATGCGCGACATCCTGATGGAGAACACCGAGCGCTTCGCCAACGGCCTGCCCGCCAACAACGCGCTGCTCTGGGGCGCGCGCGGCATGGGCAAGTCGTCGCTGGTCAAGGCGGCGCATGCCAGCATCAACGCGGAGCGAAAGCCGGCGGACAGGCTGAAGCTGATCGAGATCCACCGCGAGGACATCGAAACGCTGCCGATGCTGATGGAGAAGCTCCGGGACGCGAGCTTCCACTTCATCGTGTTCATCGATGACCTCTCCTTCGACGGCAACGACGCGTCCTACAAATCGCTGAAGGCCGTGCTCGAAGGCGGCATCGAGGGCCGGCCCGAGAACGTCATCCTCTACGCCACCTCCAACCGCCGTCATCTGCTCGCGCGCGACATGATCGAGAACGAGCGCTCGACCGCGATCAATCCCGGCGAAGCGGTCGAAGAGAAGGTCTCGCTGTCGGATCGCTTCGGCCTGTGGCTCGGCTTCCACCGCTGCAGCCAGGACGAATACCTCGCCATGGTGCGCGGCTATTGCAGCCATTTCGGCATTGAGGTCGACGATGAGGCGCTGGAGCGCGAGGCGCTGGAATGGTCGACCACCCGCGGCTCCCGCTCGGGCCGCGTCGCCTGGCAGTTCGTGCAGGAGCTGGCGGGCCGACTGGGCGTGAAGCTGACGGCGAAGTAAGGCTGGCTTTCACCCCACTCACAACTGTCATTCCCCGCCTTGTGCGCAATTGCGCACTGGAGCGGGGAATCCAGTTCGCCGCAGCCTATCGGCTCAACCACAACTATCTCTTGAATACTGGATCGCCCGCTTTCGCGGGCGATGACACCGTTCGTGTGGTGAGGGGCTGGCGGCGCCTCACGCCCCGTTCAGGAACTGAAGCGGGTCAACCGGGCTCGATCCCTTGCGGATCTCGAAGTGGAGCTGCGGCGACGCCACCTCCCCGGATTGACCCGACTTGGCAATGACCTGACCGCGCTTGATGGTATCGCCGCGCTTCACCATCAGCTCACTCGCATGGGCATATGCGGTGACGTAGCCGTTGGAGTGCCGAACCAGGACCAGATTGCCGTAACCCTTCAGCTCGTTGCCGGAATAGGCGACGACGCCGTCTTCGGCCGCCTTGACCGGCGTCCCCTCGGGCACCGCGAGATTGATGCCGTCATTGGACTTGCCATTGGTCTTGGCGCCGTAGCTCGTGACCACCTTGCCGCGCACCGGCCAGCGGAAGGTCGGCAGCGCGCTGGTGGTCTCCGCAGCTTTCGCCGGGGTCTCGGCGGGCTTCTCCTCGACGTTGGTCGTGGCCTGGGCCAGGCGAGCGCTCTGCACCGGCGCGGCGACAGTCGCCATCTTGGTGGCGGGCGCGGGAGCGGCAGCAACCGGCTGGAGCGTGCCGACAACCGGAGCAGCCCCGACAGGAGCCGCTGCAACCGGCGCCGCGAGGGCAGCGGTCTTGGCACCGGGCACGGTCAACCTGGTGCCGAGCTTGAGCTTGGCCGACGGATCGAGGCCGTTGGCACGGGCGAGCTCGGCCGACGTGATATGGTTCTTGCGGGCGATGCTGGCGAGCGTGTCGCCGTGGTTGACGAAGTGGGTGCTCGGCGGCGCCGCAATGGCCGCAACCGGCTTGGCTGCAGGCGCCATCGCAGGAGCCGCAGCGACGGGAGCCAACGCGGGCGCGGGTGCAGCGGCCGCGGCCGGATGCGGGATGATCAGCTGCTGGCCGGGCGAGAGCGAACGCGGCCCCTTGTAGCCGTTGGCGGCAAGGATCGCCTGCGGCGTGACACGATAACGCTTGGCGAGGACGTCGAGCGTATCGCTGGTGCCGACGATGATCTTGGTGCCTCCGGCCGGCTGAGCCGCGGCAACGGAACGCGGCGGCACGGTGGCCGTGGTCTCAAGATGAGGCTGCGTCGGGGGCGCGTAGGAGCTGACGCCGCGCCCGCCTCCGGACACGCCACCACCACCCGTGACGGGATAGGATTGCGGTGGGGACACCGCCGGCGGCGGCAAGGGCTGAGACTGATAATAGCCGGGCTGCGTCTGCGGCCGCGAATATTGCGGCAGCTCGCGCTGCTGCGGCGGCGGGGCCTGCTGCACCGAACCGGTCTGGTCAGAGGAGAAGGGGTTGGAGAAGTTCGACTGGGACAGCCGCGACGACATGTCGGCGCTGCATCCTGCGAAACTGAAGGAGATCAGCGCCAGCACCGCGACCTGCGGTACGCGGCGCGAGTAAAGCAACTCGGCGACGACGGACATGGTTACTCACTCGTACGCAACAGAACTGGTGTTTTAAGTAAACACGCGCCGAGTAAATAACGGCTTAACCCTCCCAATAAGATGTTGGCGGCGCAGCCGATCCGGAAATCTACAGCTCCCGCGCCACCCCGGGCAGTGCCGGCACGAAGCGGACCTCGACGAGTTCCTTGCGCTCGATCCCGGCTTCGGTGCGGGTCAGGCGGACCAGCGTCTGCACACCCTGATGCGGGCCGACCGGCGCGATCAGGATGCCGCCGACCTCGAGCCGCTCGACCAAATTGTCCGGAAGCTGCTCGACCGCGGCGGTGACGATGATGCGGTCGAACGGACCGATATTAGGCGGCAGATTGAGCCCGTCGCCGAGCATCACCTCGACATTGTGACAGTCGAGCTTTTCGAGCCTGGCGCGTGCCGTATCGGCAAGCTTGCGGTAGCGCTCGACTGTCAGGACCTGGCCGGCGAGCCGCGACAGCACGGCAGCCTGATAGCCGGAACCTGCCCCGATCTCGAGCACGCGATGCCGCTTCTGGAGCTGGAGCTGCTCGGTCATGTAGGCCACGACGAAGGGCTGGCTGATGGTCTGCCCGCAGGCGATCGGCAGCGCGCTGTCACGATAGGCGCCGTCGCGATCGGCCTCGTCGACGAAAAGCTCGCGCGGCACCTCCTCCATGGTTCGCAGCACCGCCTGATCGCTGATGCCCCGACGCCTCAGCGTGAGCTGAAACATCATCTTTTCCGGCGGATGCTGATGGGAGGTCATTGCCTGCTTGTGCTGTCTTGCCGGGGCCAGTGGACGTTAAACCCGGGCGCAAGAATCGTGTTCCTGCTCAGGAACCCATGATAACCTTCGCCTGGAGCATTTGACCACAAATTGGCTTGCCACGGGCGAGCCGCGATGACCATTTTGCAGGTATCCGTTCGTCGAAACGCGCATTGCGTCAATTCGTGTTATCTGCGAACGTTTTTGGCAATGGGCAAGGGACTCAACTATGACCGCGACAGGGCTTTCCGGCCGCTCTGTATTTCTCGTCGAGGACGAGGTGATGATCAGGATGATGGTCGCGGACATGCTCGAAGAGCTCGGCTACAAGGTCGCAGCTGAGGCCGGCGACATCACCGAGGCCATGCGGCTCGCCCAGGCGACCGAGTTCGACATCGCCATTCTCGACGTCAACGTCAACGGCAAGGTGATTTCGCCGGTCGCCGACGTGATCAAGGCGAAGGGCTGCCCGTTCATCTTCGCCACCGGTTACGGCTCCTCCGGCCTGCCCGAGCAGTACCGCGACCGGCCGGCGCTTCAAAAGCCGTTTCAGCTCGACGCACTCGGCAAGACCATCGAAGCCGCACTTCGCGGCGGCTAGCCGCTATTTCAGCGTCGCGCTGAGCTCTTCCGAAAACGCTTCGTTGGTACGGTCGAGCCTGAGCGGCGTGACCGATACATAGCGCTCGCGAAGCGCCGCCAGATCGGTGCCGTCCGCCGGCGTGTCCATCATCGCGGCGCGCTCGAAGCCGATCCAGAAATAGGGATTGCCGCGGCCGTCCTGGCGCTCATCGATCCTGAGGAAACCGAGATTGCGCTTGCCCTGGCGCGTGACGCGGATGCCCAGCACATCCTCGGGCGCGCAGGACGGGAAATTGACGTTGATGACGGTGTCCTTCGGAATGCCCGCGGCAATCACCTTGCGCAGGATGTCGGGCCCGAATTTGCGCGCGGTGTCCCACGGCGGGCGCTCGCGGGTCTCTACGCTGAACTCCTGCGACAGCGCGAATGAGGGTAACCCCAAGATGGTGCCTTCCAGCGCGCCGGCGATGGTGCCGGAATAGACCACGTCCTCGGCGACGTTGCGGCCCTTGTTGACCCCGGACAGCACGACGTCGGGCAGCTTGGCACCGAGGATATGGCGCGCGCCCATGATGACGCAGTCGGTCGGCGTGCCGCGCACGGCAAAGTGCCGCGGACCGACTTCGCGCAGGCGCAAGGGATCGTTCAGCGACAGCGAATGCGACACGCCGGACTGGTCGAGTTCGGGCGCCACCACCCAGACGTCGTCGGACAATGCGCGCGCGATCTCCTCCACGACCTTGAGGCCGGGGGCGTGGATGCCGTCGTCATTGGTACAGAGAATGCGCATGCGAAGGGTCGATTCCAAAAAAACGGGGTCTGAGCGGTCTTATCCGGCTCCGGCCGATCAGGCAAACCGGCTGATCGGAGGTTCCCGGCCACGTCCTACCGGCGGATGCGCCATTGCGGCAGGAAGCGCGCCAGCCGCCCCTCCGCACGCAGACTCATCGCGGGTACCGCCGGACTGACGATCGGCGCCTCGATCACGCCGAGCGCCTCCAATTGCGCAACGAACGCATCCGGCTCCGGCGTCTGCGGAAAGCGTTCGCGCGCCACCGTCAGCGCGTTGTCGAAGTCGGCGGCATTCACCCCGGGCTTGGCCCGCCGACTCTGCACGAGATCCTCGTCCCAGAGCCGCGCGATCTCGATGTCGAGCACGCCCCGCAGGCGCTGATCGACGGCCTGGATGCCCGCCCCCGTCACCGCCCATTGTCGGCCGACCCAGAAGATGTCGCGGTGCAAGGCCATGAACGGTGGGTTCGCGTTGCGGGGCCGGCAGGATAGCCGGCCGCCAGATCTTCGCAACCGATCGTTTCCGCCGTTACAGGCGAGCAATGCGATTCTCGTCTTGACGCGTTTTCTTGACGCGAACCGTACCCACTTCGCCCGAAAACGCTTTAGTCGCGCCCGATCACCTTCACGCCGCCCATATAGGGCTGCAGCACGTCGGGGACTGCGATCGAGCCGTCCTCCTGCTGATAGGTCTCCATCACGGCGATCAGCGCGCGGCCGAGCGCGGTGCCCGAACCGTTCAGCGTGTGGACGAAACGCGGCTTGCCGTCGGGACCGCGCGAGCGCGCATCCATGCGCCGTGCCTGGAAGTCGCCGCAGACCGAGCAGCTCGAGATCTCGCGGAATGCCCCGCCCTCGCCCTGCCCCGGCATCCAGACCTCGATGTCATAGGTTTTTTGCGACGAGAAACCCATATCTCCTGCGCAAAGCGTCATCACGCGATAATGCAGGCCGAGCCGCTGCAGCACCTGCTCGGCGCAGGACAGCATCCGCTCCAGCTCGTCCTTGCTCACCTCCGGCGTCGTGATCGAGACCAGCTCGACCTTGGTGAACTGGTGCTGGCGGATCATGCCGCGCGTGTCACGCCCGGCAGCGCCCGCCTCGGCGCGGAAGCACGGCGTCAGCGCAGTGAGCCGCATCGGCAGTTGCTTCTCGTCAAGAATGGATTCGCGCGCGAGGTTGGTGAGCGAGACTTCCGCGGTCGGAATCAGGCCGAGGCGCTCAGTCCGCAGACGCTCCTGGTCGGGCGAGGCAAGCAGCTCGCCCTTGATCGCCCAGAACTGATCGTCCTCGAACTTCGGCAATTGGCCGGTGCCGAACATGATCTCGTTGCGCACCAGCAGCGGCGGATTGATCTCGGTATAGCCGTGCTCGTCGACGTGCAGATTCAGCATGAATTGTCCGAGCGCGCGCTCGAGCCGCGCCAGCGCCTTCTTCAGCACGACGAACCGCGCACCGGAGAGTTTTGCCGCCGCCTCGAAATCCATGTAGCCCAGCGCCGTGCCGAGGTCGTCATGCAGCTTCGGCGCAAAGCTGTAGTTGCGCTTGTTGCCGAACACGTGGTGCTGGACGTTGCCGTGCTCGTCGACACCATCGGGCACTTCGTCGAACGGAATGTTCGGGATCGCGGACAGCTCTTTGGTCAGCTCCTCATCGGCGGCTTTGGCGGCGGCCTCGAGCTGCGGCATCGTAGTCTTGAGCTCGGCGACTTCGGCCATCAGCTTGGCCGCGCGCGCCTCGTCCTTGGCCTTCTTGGCATCGCCGATCTCCTTGGACGCCGCGTTGCGCCGCGCCTGCGCCTGCTCGGACGCCAGGATCGCCGCGCGCCGCGTCTCGTCGATCGCGAGCAGCGAGGCCGACAACGGCTTCAGGCCGCGCCGGGCGAGGCCGGCGTCGAAGGCTTGCGGATTGTCGCGGATCGATTTGATGTCGTGCATGGCTGTGGTCCTGGATCGGCGCGTAAACAGACAACGGCAAACGTTGTACGTCAGCGCGTCCCCTAGCACAGCTGCCATCATCCGCGAAGGCGGATGATCCAGTATTCCAGAGACGGTGGTGATTCTCCGAGGGGCCGCGGCGTACTGGATTCCCCGCACCAGTGCGCAATTGCGCACAAGGCGGGGAATGACACCGGAGCGTGGGGCGGCGCCCTACTCCGCCGGATTGGCCGGCGTCGACACGTCGGTGCCGGTGGCGGCCTGCGCCGCGGCGGCGGCCTTCTTCTCCACCATCGCCACCGCGATGATCGAGCCCTCATAGAGCGCCATCAGCGGAATCGCCAGCGAGCACTGGCTGATCACGTCGGGCGGCGTCAGCACGGCCGCGATGACGAAGGCGATGACGATGAAATAGCGCCGCTTCTCGCGCAGCATCTTCGAGGTGATGATGCCGATGCGGCCAAGCAGCGTCAGGATCACCGGAAGCTGGAAGGCAATGCCGAAGGCAAAGATCAGCGACATCATCAGCGACAGATATTCGCCGACCTTCGGCAACAGCTCGATCTTTGCGGTCTCGTCGCTGCCGAGTTGCTGCATGCCAAGCGAGAAGCGCGCCAGCATCGGGAACACAACGAAATAGACCAGCGCCGCACCCAGCACGAAAAAGAACGGCGTCGCGACCAGATACGGCAGGAAGGCCTGCTTCTCGTGCTTGTAGAGCCCGGGCGCCACGAACATGTAGACCTGCCCCGCCACGATCGGGAACGAGATGAAGGCCGCGCCAAACATCGCCAGCTTCAGCTGGGTCAGGAAATACTCCAGAAACGCGGTGTAGATGAGCTTGGCGTTTGCGGGGTCGCCGACGGCCAGGACATATGGCCATACCAACACGTTGAATATCTGCTTGGCGAAGAAGAAGCAGAAGATGAACGCAATGCCAAAGCCGAGTAGCGCCTTGATCAGCCGCGAGCGCAGCTCGATCAGATGGTCCATCAGCGGGGCTTTGCTGGCCTCGATATCGGCGTCGGTCATGACGCTTTGGCGTCCTTGATCGCTTCGGATGGCGCGGTGTCCTGCGCAACCGGTGCCTGCTCGACCTCACGGGTGATCGCAAGCGGCTCGTTGGCGGCCGCATGCGCCTCGGCTTCAATGAAGGTCGCAGGCGTCGGCGCTTCCGGGGTGGTTGGTGTTACCGGCGGTTCGACCGCCGTTGTGGTCGACGTCTCTGCCGGCTTGTCCAGCGCATCGACACGGAGCGCGTCGCTGACGTCCTTCTGCAGCGAGGTCAGCGGATTGAAGCTGGTCGCGGCTTCCTTGACCTCGTCGAAGCTCTTCTTGAGGTCGGCCATTTCGGCCTCGCGCATCGCTTCCTGGAACTGGCCCTGGAATTCGGCGGCCATCTTGCGGGCCTTGCCCATCCATTGGCCGACCATGCGCAGCACGCCCGGCAGCTCTTTCGGGCCGATGGCGATCAGGGCCACGACCCCGATCAGGACCAGTTCACTCCACCCGATGTCGAACATGAGGTCTTCCGTTCACGCGAAGCCGCAGCCGGCCCAATCCCTTGCGCGCAGGATCGGGCCGCACCCCGCGTCTCGCGTGCTTCTTCCGGCTCAGACGGCCTTGCTGCCGACGTCGGACCGCGCCGCGGTCGGCGCACCATTGTGCTCGATGGACTTGGCCGGCTCGGGCTTCTCGGCGGGCTTGTCGTCGTCCTGCATGCCCTTCTTGAACGCCTTGATGCCCTGCGCCACGTCGCCCATCAGATCCGAAATCTTGCCGCGGCCGAACAGCAGCAGGACCACTGCGATCACCAGGATCCAGTGCCAAATGCTGAGTGAACCCATCCTGCAACCCTCCAAACGCGCATGGCCGGGGACCCGGCCGATCTTCACCGAAACCTAGGCTTGGCAGGTCTCAAAAACAAGGACCTAGGCAGCGCCAATTCGCTGTTGGCACTACGTAATCTTGCTAGTATTAACCGGTCGCAGGGCACCGGTAAAACGCAAAGGCCTCACTCTTCCGAGCCGCCTTCACCGCCCCCCTCATTGCCGCCCTGCGGCGCCTCTTCCGGGGTCTCGGGCTCGACCGCAGGCGCCAGCGCAAGATCGAGGTCCTCGCCCGGTTCCAAGGGATCCTCATCCTCGCGAAGCTGCGGGTCGTCCGACGGCGTCGGCACGCTGAATCCGGTCGGCAGGCGCGAATCCAGCAGACCCGTGCCCTTCAGCTCCTCGAGGCCCGGCAGATCGCCGAGCTGTTCCAGGGTGAACTGCGACAGGAAGTCCTCGGTGGTTCCGAAGGTCAGCGGACGGCCGGGCGTCTTGCGGCGGCCGCGCGGCTTGATCCAGCCGGTCTCCAGCAGCACGTCGAGCGTGCCCTTTGAGGTGACCACGCCGCGGATCTCCTCGATCTCGGCGCGCGTCACCGGCTGGTGATAGGCGATGATCGCCAGCACCTCGATCGCCGCACGCGACAGGCGGCGGGTCTCGGTGCTCTCCCGCGTCATCAGCCAAGCGAGATCGCCCGCCGTGCGGAAGGACCATTTGTTGGCGATGCGAACAAGATTCACCCCGCGCAAGGAATAGTCGGCCTGCAATTGCTCGAGCGCGGCCTTGACATCGACGCCCTCGGGCATGCGCTTGGCCAGCGTCGCGGTATCCAGTGGTTCACTCGAAGCGAACAGCAGCGCTTCCAGCAGCCGCAATTCCTCGGGACGTGCCTGGGATTCGTTCTCCATCGGCTCGGCCTCTTCTATCCGCACTTCAGCCAGGCTTGCCATGGCAGATTCTCCTTCTTGCACTTAACCGACCGGCGCATCAGGCGCAGGAGCTGCGTCCGGCACCGGTTTGGGGCGCCCCTTCCGGAAATAGATGGGCGCAAACGCCTCTTTCTGGTTCAGCTCGAGCTGACCTTCGCGAACCAGTTCCAGCGCGGCGGCGAAGCTCGAGGCGAACACCGTCGCGCGCTGCGTCGGATCGGCGACGTGCCGGACCAGGAAGTCGTCGAGCACGCCCCAATCGTCCTGCTCGCTGATGCTGCCGACCAGCCGCTCCAGCGTGGCGCGCGCTTCCGCGAGCGACCAGACCGTGCGCTTGGCCAGATGCACGCTCGCCAGCACGCGCGACTGGCGCTGCGAGGCGTAGGCAGTGAGCAAATCGTACAGCGTCGCCGTGTATTTCGGGTGCTTGATCTCGGCGATCTGCTCGGGCTCGCCGCGCGGGAAGATGTCGCGCAGCAATTGCTGCCTGTTCATCAGCCGGTTGGCGGCTTCGCGGATGGCCTCCAGCCGGCGCAGGCGATTGGCAAGCGCGGTCGCCATCTGCTCGGCGCTCGGGCCCTCCGCGCTCGGCGGCTCGGGCAGCAAGAGGCGCGACTTCAGGAAGGCGAGCCATGCCGCCATGACGAGATAGTCGGCGGCAAGCTCGAGCCGGATCTTTCGTGCGGCTTCGATGAAGTGGAGATACTGGTCGGCCAGCGCCAGGATCGAGATCTTGGCGAGGTCGACCTTTTGCTGTCGCGCCAGCGCGAGCAGCAGATCGAGCGGGCCCTCATAGCCCTCGACGTCGACGACCAACGCCGGCTCACCCTCGGCGAGCTCTGCGGGCCGCCCGGTTTCGAAAGATAGAATTTCTGCGGTCATGCGGAAGCCGTGTTTGCCCGTGCGATCAATGCGTCCAGCTCAGTGCGTGCGGCGACGCGGTCGAGCGGTTGCGGCGCCTTGCGCGCGGCGAGCGCGGCGTTCGCCCGCTCCAGCGCCCGGCCCGACAGCTCAGGTGTCTGGCCGGCGACCTCGCGCATCTCCTCGATATTGCCGTTGCAATGCAGGGCCATGTCGCAGCCGGCCGCGAAGATGGCGCGAGTCCGCTCGGCGATATTCCCCGACAGCGCGTTCATCGACACGTCATCACTCATTAACAAACCCTGGAACCCGATTGCGCCGCGAATCACGTCAGCAATCATTGTCGCAGATGTCGTCGCCGGATGGGCGGGGTCGACCGCGCTAAACACAACATGTGCAGTCATGGCCATCGGCAGGTCCGAAAGCGGCTTGAACGCGGCGAAGTCGGTCCGTTCCAGCTCTCCCCTCGGCGTATCGACCGTCGGCAGCTTGAAATGGGTGTCGGCAGTGGCCCGGCCATGGCCGGGGATGTGCTTGAGGACCGGCAGCACGCCGCCCTGCTCCAGGCCCTCGGTGACCGCGCGCGCGATCGCCGCGACCTTGCCGGGCTCGGTGCCATAAGCCCTGTTCCCGATGACCGCATCGGCGCCCTCGACCGGCACATCAGCGAGCGGCAGGCAATCCACGGTGATGCCGAGATCGGCAAGATCGGCCGCGATCAGGCGGGCGGACAAGCGCGCCGCGGTGAGCCCGAGTGCTGAATCAGTGTCGTACAAGGTCGAGAAAACGGCGCCCGGCGGGTAGACCGGCCAGTGCGGCGGACCCAGGCGCTGCACCCGTCCGCCCTCCTGATCAATCAGGACAGGCGCGTCGGCGGCACTCGCCGTCGTCCGCAATTCCGCAACCAGTGCAGCGACTTGAGCTGGGGTTGCGACATTGCGCTTGAAGAGGATGAAGCCCCATGGGCGCTGGTCGCGGATAAACTCCCGCTCGACGGCGGTCAGTTCCGTTCCGGATACACCGGTAATGAAGGCCCGCGTGCTCATAACGGCCGATTAACCCTGACCCGCGAGGGGGTCAAGGAAACGGCCGTTAATTCCTCTGGACGAAGCAGGCGGACAAGCCTGCAGACTTCAGGCTGTTGCAGGCGTGCGTCGCCTCCTCGGCCGAACCATAGGGACCAGCGAAGGCGCGGTAGACGACGCCCTTGCCCTTGTCGGTGAGGTCGACGCGCTTGATCACCGGCGAACGGGAGCCGAGCACGCTGCCATATTTGCTCTGAAGCACGCGGTACGACGCGGCCGCGCTATCCTCGCTCTGCTGCGAGGAGACCTGCACGATGTAGCCACCGCCGCTGCTGGCGGGCGCGATTTGCGTCGGGGTGGTCGCAACCACCCGCTGCGGCGGTTCGGCCGCCGGGACCGATTGCGGCGCCAGCGACATCGGCTGGTTGGCGCTGGCATTGGCCGAAGTCGGCGGATTGCGCGGTGCCGGCGGCACCACGGGCGCGGCAACAGGCTTCGGCGCAGCCGTCGGCTTGGCGGCGGCGGCCGATTGCGGCGTGGCGCTATCGGTCTGATCGCCCTTCACGGCGACAGTCCTGATCGGGCGCGGCGAACTGTTCGACATCGTGCCGTTGCTCGCGCCCGTGCTCGGCGGCGGCACCGCAGACGGCGACACGCTCGCCACCGACGGCGGGTTCGCGTTCTGGTTCAGCGGCGGGAACACCACGCGAGGACCACCCGCCTTGGCGTTGACGTCGACCGGCGCTTCTTCGCGCGGCACGATCTTCTCGGTGCCATCGCCGCTCACCATGCGATCCGGCACCTTGGCCGAGGAATCCGACGGCGCGGGTACGATCTTGGTCGGAGTGTTATCGGCCTTGATGATCGGCGGCTCACCGCTGCGGGGCGATCCGACATAGGTCTTGTAGGCGAAGGCGGCGCCGGTGCCGACCACGGCAAGCGCCAGGATCGCAGCGACCGTCATCATGCCGCCGCGCTGCTTCTTGGGCTCTTCGGGCTCCGCCTCCGGATAGTCGCTCTGATACGCGTAGGGATCGTCGGGATAGGCCGGATCGCGCTGATAGTCCTGCTCGCCTGCCTCCAGCCGGCCATAGAGCGCATCGTCGTAGCGCGACGGATCGGGCTGCTGCTGCGGATACGGCTCCTGATAGGCCTGCTGCTGATAAGCCTGCGATTGATACGCCTGGTCCTGCGGCTGGTAAGCCTGCTCCGGATAAGCGTGTTCCTGATAGGCCTGCGGCTGATGAACATCAGGCTCGGGCGCGGCAGGCTGAGCGGAATAGCGGTGCAACGGATGGACCGGGCTGACCGACACGGGATAGTCGGGCTCGGGAGCCGGCGCCGGCTGCACGTTGGCTCGCCGTATCCATGAGGGCGGCGACGGCGCTACCGGCTCGGCATAGTCCTGCTGGTAGTCGTCCTGCCGATCGTCGTCTTGCTGATAGCCCTGCGCGGGCGCAGGGACTGCCGGCGGATGTGCGCCGGGCCGCCCCTGAGCTGCGAACGGATCGGTCTGTCCGATCAGGCGGGCGAGCTCGGCCAAGGGATCGCTTTCCGCCTTGCCATGCTGGGCGCCACCGCGACCATAGTCATCGGAGGGAAACGGTCTGTCCTGATATCGTTCGGCCATCGTGATGATGCGTCCCTTCGGGAAAGCCGCGCGCCCCTCGACCAAGGCACGGCTTTCGACCCACAAGGCTTTCAACCAAGTCTAAGCGATCCGGCTTCTGCCGGTTACCCCCGATATTCCCCTTAAGTAGTTCGCCCCAAACTACCGCATCTCGTTCGGGGCATGGACGCCGAGGATGGCGAGGCCCGATGCCAGAACCGAGACGACGCCCTGGACCATGGCCAGTCGCGCCTTTGTTAGATCTGCATCATTATTGATAATGAAGCGTAAATAGGGCAAATCGCGCCCCTTCGTCCAAAGTGCATGAAATTCGCTGGCTAAATCATAGAGATAAAAGGCAATTCGGTGCGGCTCGTGGGCCGCGGCGGCAGCTTCCAGCATGCGCGGAAATATTGCGAGCCGCTTGAGCAGGTCGAGCTCGACGGGGTCTGACAGCCGTTCCACCGCCGACTCAGCGAGCCAGGCGATCCGCTCGCCGGAATCCTCCGGCAGTTCCGGGAACACCTCCGCTCTCGCGTTGCGGAAGATCGAGTGGCCGCGGGCGTGGCCGTACTGGACGTAGAACACCGGGTTATCGCGCGACTGTTCCATGACCTTGGCGAGGTCGAAGTCGAGCACCGCGTCGTTCTTGCGGTAGAGCATCATGAAGCGGACGGCATCCTGGCCGACCTCATCCACCACCTCACGCAAGGTGACGAAGTCCCCGCTCCGCTTGGACATTTTCACCGGCTCGCCGTTGCGCAGCAGCTTGACGAGCTGGACGATCTTGACGTCGAGCGAACCCTTACCAGAGGTCGTCGCCTTCACCGCCGCCTGCATGCGCTTGATATAGCCGCCATGGTCGGCGCCCCAGACGTCGATCATCTCCGCAAAACCGCGGTCGAACTTGTTCTTGTGGTAGGCGATGTCGGCGGCGAAGTAGGTGTAGGAATTGTCCGATTTGATCAGCGGACGATCGACGTCGTCGCCGTAAGCCGTCGCCTTGAACAGCAGCTGCTCGCGGTCTTCCCAATCCTCGACCGGCGCGCCCTTCGGCGGCGGCAGGCGGCCTTCGTAGACATCGCCCTTGGCCTTCAGGAAATCGATGGTCTCGGCAACCTTGTTGTTGCCGGTCTCGATCAGCGAGCGCTCGGAGAAAAACACATCGTGGCGGATGTTGAGGGCGGCGAGATCGTCCTTGATCTCGTCCATCATCATCGCGATCGCCTTGGCGCGCACCGTCGGCAGCCACTCGACCTCGCTCATCGCGAGGAGCTTGTCGCCGTGCTCTTTCGCCAGCGCCGCGCCGACCGGCTTCAGGTAGTCGCCCGGATAGAGCCCCTCCGGGATCGCACCGATGTCCTCGCCGAGCGCCTCGCGGTACCTGAGGAACGCGGAGCGCGCGAGCACGTCGACTTGGGCGCCCGCGTCGTTGATGTAATATTCGCGCGCGACGTCGTGGCCCGCGAACTGGAGCAGGCTCGACAGCGCGTCACCAAACACGGCGCCGCGGCAATGGCCGACATGCATCGGCCCGGTCGGATTGGCAGAGACGTATTCGACATTGACCTTGGACCCGCCGCGGACCCGGCCGTAATCGGCGCCCTCGCGCAGCACTGTCCGTAACGCCTCGGCCCAGGCGGCCGGCCTCAAGGTCAGATTGATGAAGCCGGGACCGGCGACGTCGACCTTGGCGATCAGCGCGTCCGCGCGCAGCCGCTCTGCGATCCGCTCGGCGAGGTCGCGGGGCTTTGCCTTGGCCTCTTTCGCCAGCACCATGGCGGCGTTGGTCGCCATGTCGCCATGGGAGGGATCGCGCGGCGGCTCGACCACCACGCGCGCGAAATCGATGCCCTCGGGCCAGTTGGCTTCCGCCGCCAGCGTACGGCAGGCGGCGTGCACGCGTGCAAGCACGTCGGCGAACAAATGCAGTGCTGAGGATGTGTCGG
Organism: Bradyrhizobium sp. IAR9; assembly: GCF_013408065.1. Classification (NCBI taxonomy): domain Bacteria; kingdom Pseudomonadati; phylum Pseudomonadota; class Alphaproteobacteria; order Hyphomicrobiales; family Nitrobacteraceae; genus Bradyrhizobium; species Bradyrhizobium sp. IAR9. The sequence goes on along the minus strand of NZ_JACBZW010000010.1, from coordinate 137,722 downwards.
GCATGGCCGCCGCCTAACGCAAATCCGGGGTCGAGTCAAAAAGCCGCTGGTGCTCGGTCAGGGCGAAACGGTCGGTCATTCCGGCAATGAAATTGCCGATCCGGCGGGCTCGGTCACCCTCATTATCCGCCTCCGCCCCCAGCAGCCATTCCGGCGGCAGCTCGCTAGGGGCTTTCAGGTATTTCGCGAACAGGTCGAACAGGATCTGTTCCGCCTCCCCCATCACCCGCATCACCCGCTTGTGACGGTACATGTGCTGATAGAGGAAGGTCTTGATGGCGGCCTCTTCTTCGGCGACCTCGGCCGGAAATGCGACCAGGGCCCGGCTCTGCTGGCGGACATCCTGGGCCGATTGCGGCTTCACCGCGGCGAGGTTCTTCTGCGCCTGCGCGAACACCGCGCCGATCAGGTGCGAGATCAGCTCGCGCACCAGCTCGGCGCCACGCCTGAGGTCCTCGAGATCGGGATAGTGCGCTGAGGTCTCGGCGATGATCTCAGCCGTGAGCGGCATCACCTTGAGATCGTCGAGATGGAACAGGCCGGCGCGCAGGCCATCGTCGATATCGTGGGCATCATAGGCGATGTCGTCGGCGATGGCGGCGACCTGCGCCTCCAGCGAGGCGAAGCTCCACAATTCGAGGTCGTAGGTCTTGATGTAGTCGGCGATTCCGACGGGAATGCCCTGCTCGCGATAGCGCCCCACCGGCGCGCCGCCGCGGTCGGTCAGCGGACCGTTGTGCTTGACGATGCCCTCCAGCGACTCCCAGGTCAGGTTGAGCCCGTCGAAATCAGGATAGCGATGCTCGAGCGAAGCGACGACGCGGAGCGTCTGGGCGTTGTGGTCGAAGCCGCCAAATTCCTTCAGGCAGGCGTCCAGCGCCCGCTCGCCGGCATGGCCGAACGGGGGATGGCCGAGATCATGGGCCAGCGCCAGGGTTTCGGTGAGATCCTCGTCCAGCCCGAGCTGCCGGGCCAGCGCCCGGGCGATCTGCGCCACCTCCAGCGAATGGGTCAGCCGGGTGCGGTAATGGTCGCCCTCGTGGAACACGAACACCTGGGTCTTGTACTTCAGGCGGCGGAACGCGGTGGAGTGGATCACCCGGTCGCAATCCCGCCGGAACGGGCTGCGGGTCCGGCTCGGCGGCTCCGCGACCAGCCGGCCGCGGCTGCGGTCGGGATCGCAGGCATAGGGCGCATGGGGGGCAGCCATTCCGACGGACACGACGAATTTAGTCCCTATCCATTTGATTCTGCGTATCCTTGCACTTAACTATGCCGGACGCGGGATACCAAATGAATTGGGCAAGTGAACCTGGTATGACCGCGCGACTATCGGAGACGAGCCATGACGACCGACGTGACCATCAGTGACCGCGCCGCACGCCGGATTGGAGAGATCCTCAAGGGCGAAGGCTCTGGCGCGATGCTGCGCATCTCCGTCGAGGGCGGCGGCTGCTCGGGTTTCCAGTACAAGTTCGACATCGACCGTGCGCGAACCGACGACGATCTCGTGATCGAGCAGGACAATGCGGTGGTGCTGGTCGATCCCGCCTCGCAGCCGTTCCTGGCGGGATCGCAGGTCGATTTCGTCGACGACCTGATCGGCGCTTCGTTCCGCGTCAACAATCCCAACGCCACGGCGTCCTGCGGCTGCGGGACCAGCTTCTCGGTCTAGCCCGACTTTTGACGGGTCATGTCTGGATCATTCCGGCAAATTGCAATGGGAGTGCCGCTATCGCGCGGACTGCGGTTCAATCCCCCGCGAGTTTCTGTCCGACCGCGTAAAGCCTGCAATCTTCGCCGCGCGTATTGATCTTGCATTTCATCAAAGCAGGTTCGCGTGCCTCCGGAGCTGTGCGGCCAACTCCAATACCGCAGTGGCCGCCCGTGCTCACCGCGAAGGCCTTGGCATCATCGGGATTGGCGAGATAGTCCGCGAACGCCTCCTGACAAGCGGCGACAGCCCCCGGCGGGATTGGCAGCTCAGCGAACAACGGCGCCTCTATGACGGTCTTGGTCGGAAGACCCAGCTTTTCGAGGAAGGGTTCAACGGATGGAAACCAGGTGTCTGCCGGCGCGAGCATGACGGTATTGTGGCCGTTCGGTCGGAACGGAGGCAGCACATGCAACTGCGCTGGCGCACCGCCGGCGCTGTAGGCCGCGAACATGCGCTGTGCCAAGTCTGGACCGTAGAATTGATCGTTCTCAGCATAGAGCCAAAGCATGGGGACACGGGCCGTGCGCCCCAATGCGGCTGATGTATCGACCAGATTATCAGGCGAGCAAGGTTGGTTGGGTGCGGAGAAGCTATGCCGACCGCCGTCAAAATTCACGGCGCCAACGACTCCCGGTATGTTCTATGCGGCGACGGCCATCACCGTGAGCCCCCCAACGGAATGACCGAGCAAGACGACATGCTCAGCGTCGACCCAGGGCTCATGACGCAGTGAAGCGACCGCCGCAATGACATCGTCGCTGGCAGCGCGCGTGGCCGGAAGATAGTCGCAGGTCTGCCGCGCAGACTCGGAGAACCCTCCCCCAGATCGTCCATAGCCACGACGCATGATTGAGACCACTGCATATCCGTGCTGCGCGAAGGCGACGGCCGCCTTGCTGTAGCCGACTGGAGAACGGATGAGGATTTCAGTGAAGAATTCCTCGCCGCCGCTAGGCATTCCGTGAGTGATCACGACGAGAGGAAATTTGCCGGGACGATCAGGACGAATGACGAAGCTTTCCAGCGACACTTTGTTGCCGGAGATCACGACAGGCAACATCATGTGCGCGCTCATCAGCGGCGCGTCGCCGGCGCGGGCGGAGGCCGTGAACAAGATGAGAAGCAGGACAACAATGCGCATGGCGCAGCAAGGTAACAGCGCGCATCCGAATTGCCAGCGTCCGGCCAACCGGTGCAAAACACATATTCATGCACGTGGTTAGCGCCTACGCGTCTGTTATCTGCTTCTCCTCGTCCGTCCACTCCATTTCGACCGGCATCAGCTCCGGCTGCAGCGGCGCGTCCTCTGACATCGTGTAGCCGCCGAGCGCGCGCAGCAAGGCCGCGACCAGCGCCGGCTTGCGCAGCGGCTTGGCGAGGAAGTCCGACATGCCGGCCTCGCGGCAGATCCTGACGTCCTCGGGGAAGGCATTGGCGGTCAGCGCGACGATCGGCAAAGCTTCGCAGCGCCCGCCTTGCGCGCGGATGGCGCGGGTGGCCGCGAGCCCGTCCATGTCGGGCATGCGCACGTCCATCAGCACCACGTCGTAATTGCCTTCGGATGCTGCCGCGACGGCCTCAGCGCCGTCGGTGACGACGCGCAGCTCGACGTCGAAGGCCCCCAACATCTTGCTCACGACCATGCGGTTGACTGCATCGTCCTCCGCGACCAGCACCTTCAGCGGCCGATCGAGACCGGCGATACGGGCCTTGAGCTCGTCGGCCTCGTCGTGGCAGGCCGTCTGCTCGGAGGCCTGGGCCTGGCTCCAGGGCAGCACCAGCGTGAAGCGGAAGGTCGAGCCCTCGCCCGGCGCCGAGGTGACGCCGATGGTGCCGCCCATCTGCTCGATGATGCGCCGGGAGATCGCAAGGCCGAGGCCAGTGCCGCCGAAGCGGCGGCTGATCGAGGCGTCTGCCTGCGCGAAGTCGCTGAAGAGCTGGCCGAGCTTTTCGGGAGCGATACCGATGCCGCTGTCGGTCACCGTCCATTCGACGGTCGCCAGCAAGTCGCGTCGCGCCTGGCAGGTCGCAGAGATCGTCACCTCGCCTTCATCGGTGAACTTCACCGCATTGGACGCGAGGTTGAGCAGCACCTGGCGGATGCGTGCGACGTCGCCGCGCAGCGTCGGCGGCAGGTTCGGGTCGAGTTCCAGCTTGACCGTCAGCCCCTTGCCCTTGGCGCTCGCGCGCACCACGGTCGCGACCGCCTCCACCAGCGCCTGCGGAGCGAAGTCGATCACCTCGAAGGTGAAGCGCCCGGCCTCGAGCTTGGACAGGTCGAGGATGTCGTTGAGGATGCGCTGGAGATTGTCGCCGGACTCGCGGATCGTGGTGACCGCCTCGCGCTGCTCCGGATCGAGCCTGGTCTCCAGCAGCATGCTGGCAAGCCCGAGCACGCCGTTCATGGGCGTGCGGATCTCGTGGCTCATCACCGCGAGGAAGTCCGACTTGGCGCGGCTCTCGGCCTCCGCCTTTTCCGCGCGCCAGCGTTCGGTCACGTCGCGCCCGAAGCCGCGATAGCCGAGGAACTGGCCCTCGCGGTCATAGGCCGGCTTGGCCGTCAGCGACCACAGCCGCGCCTCGCCGCCGGCGACGACCTTGAGGTTCATCTCGTGCAGCGGCTCGTTCTGCTCCATCAGGCCGACGACGTTGTAGGCCGCGCTCTTGTCCTCCGGACACAGCATGTCGAGCACGTCGGCGAAATGCGATCCCTTCAACAGCGGCAGCGGCAACTGGGCGACATCCGCGAAACGCTCGGGCACGTCGACCAGATGCCCTTCGGCATCGGTCTGCCACAGCCAGTCGCTGGCGTTCTCCTGAAAATCCTTCAGCAGCAGCGAGATGATCTCGGTCTGGCGTTCGAGCTCGAGCTGGGCCTTGAGATTGCCGAGGAACAGATTGCCCTGCGAGACGATACTGCGCGCCATGAAAAATGCGAACAGCAGCAGGAACACCGCCGTCACCAGATACGGCCCGGCGCCGCAGAGCAGCATCGCACCGGCGCAGGCGGTCGTCATGGTGGCGAGATAGACGAGGCCGGCACGCGGGAACGTCGACAGCGTGAAGGCGCCGCCCGACATCATGCCAACCATCAGGCAGGCCAGGATCAGCTGGCTGGTCGGCTCGATGCGGCTGAACAGAGCGAGCGGCAGCGCGCCCCAGATCGCGGCGAGCAAGACCGCCTGCCGCAGCATCTGCCGCGCGGCGCGAGGCGAGGCCTCCTGCGGCGGGTTCTGGTGCGACCGCCGCCAGGCGCGCACCGCGAGCGAGGCGGTGGCGGCGAGCGTCAGGCCCCAGATCGCGAGGAAGTCGTTCCAGCCCCTGCCCCAGAACAGGATCAGCACGATGGCGACGTTCAGCATCGTCACCGCCATCGTCACGGGAATCAGCCGCGTCACGGCGTCGATCTGCTTGGCGCGGATGCGGCGGATCTCGCGCTCGCTGAGATCGGCGGTCAGGCCGTCCTCGATCTCGAAGCCGCCGAGCCAATACAGGAACGCGCCGATCAGGCCGTCACGCGGCTCAGTTTGCTTCATCGACTTGTCCGGCCATCCCATTCGCGGAACCTTTTGACGATCAATGGCCTGCCGCCTGCTTAAGCCGGGTTAATTTTGTGGGAGATTTTGCGGCGTCCTTGACGGGCGCGTTTGCAGTTTGTTCTAACCATGGCCCCTGCCCGGAGCCCGCCGACATGACCATCAGAGTTGCCACCTGGAACGTGAACTCGGTCCGGCAGCGGATCGACCTCCTGCTGACCTGGCTCAGGGAATGCCAGCCGGACATCGTCTGCCTCCAGGAAATCAAATGCGTCGACGAGGCCTTTCCGCGGCTGGAGATCGAGGCGCTCGGCTACAACGTCGTCACCCACGGCCAGAAGACGTTCAACGGCGTCGCGCTGCTCTCCAAGCTCCGGTTCGACGAGACCAAGTCGGGGCTCGCCGGCGACGACGAGGACGCCCATGCGCGCTTCATCGAGGGCGTGGTGACGCTGAAGTCGGGCGTGATGCGCATCGCCTGTCTCTATCTGCCCAATGGCAATCCGGTCGGGACCGAGAAATATCCCTACAAGCTCAAATGGATGTCCCGGCTTCTTGACTATTCGAAGGAGCGCCTCAAGACCGAGGAGCCGCTGATCCTCGCCGGCGACTTCAACGTCATCCCGCACGCCCGTGACGTCCATAACCCCGCCGCCTGGACCGAGGACGCGCTGTTCAAGCCGGAGACGCGGGAGAGCTTTCAGTCCCTGCTCGGCCTCGGGCTGACCGATGCCTTGCGGGCAGTCACGGATGAGCCCGGGCTTTACACCTTCTGGGACTACCAGGCCGGGGCCTGGCAGAAGAACCAGGGCCTGCGGATCGATCACCTGCTGCTGTCGCCCCAGGCCAGCGACCGGCTCGCCAATGTCGGGATCGACAGCTATGTGCGCGGCTGGGAGAAGCCGTCGGACCACGTGCCGGTGTGGGCGGATCTGGATCTGGAGGCGGCGTAGGCTACGCAGAATTGGTGGGCACGCTGCGCTTTGCCCACCCTACGAGACCGAGATTGCCGAGCTACTGCCGGCGGCCGCCCTGCACCCACTGTTCCAGCATTTGCAGGCACATGGCGCGGTCGTCGTCGGAGGCCTTGGCGAAGGCGCGGCTGTAGCTTTCCTTGATCCAGGTCTCTTCGGCGCCGGCGCTGTCACGCGCCAGCGTCAGCCACATCAGGCCGCGCGCGGCCTGCCGCGGCAGGCGGTCGCCGTTGAACAGCATCTGGCCGAGCAGCGCCTGCGCCTCGTGCTGGCCCTTCTGCGCGGCGAGGCCGAGCCAGCGCGCACCATAGCGGAAATCCTCGCGCGAGGCGTCCGGCGTCTTCAGGTAGAGCCGGGCGAGATCGTATTGAGCGTCGGCATTGCCGAAATAGGACGCCGCATAGGAGAACATCTCCCGCGCCCGCTCCGGATCCGACTTGACCTTCGAGTTCGGGATGCCGCTCAGATAGTAGCGGCCGAGCGCGACGAAGGCGTTGGCCACGATCTGCGCCTGCGGTGCCGACGGGCTGTCCTCGGCATGCGCATTGGCGATCCGGCTGAAATATTCGAAGGCGCGCAGATCGTCCTGGGCGACGCCGTCGCCATTGGCGTACATGCGGCCGAGCTTCCACTGCGCGATGGGGTGGCCACCCTCGGCGGCATACTGCAGCGCACTGAGCGAGGTCTCCTGAGGCACAGCCGCCGGCGCGACCTTGCCGCGCGCGGTCACCGCGGTCCCCGGCAAGGTGGTCACGACCGGGATGGTCGCGTCCTTCGGGTTGACCGGAGCCCCGTCGAAGGCAAGCGCCGGGGCGGCCAGCGCACCGGCCCCCAACACAAACGCAACTATGGCACGCCTAGATGTCCGCATAGCACTGTTTCTCGTGCGCGCCGCCCGGATGGGTCACTGCCCCCCCGACCGCTGGTCCAACCTGTTGAGCATACTTCCAGAGCGCACCTGACGTGTGGTTAGTCGCGCGAGCGGTCCATTTGGTCTTGCGCTGGGCCAGCTCGGCGTCGCTCAATTTTACGTTAAGGGTACCGGCGACCGCGTCGATCTCGATGATGTCGCCGTCCTCAAGCAGCCCGATCGGGCCGCCAATGGCCGCTTCCGGCCCGACATGGCCGATGCAGAAGCCGCGGGTGGCGCCGGAGAAGCGGCCGTCGGTGATGAGCGCGATCTTGCCGCCCATGCCCTGGCCGGTCAGCGCCGCGGTGGTCTGGAGCATTTCCCGCATGCCGGGGCCGCCCTTCGGCCCCTCGTAGCGGATCACGATGACTTCGCCTTCGTGGTAGGTGCGCTTCTGGACCGCCTCGAAAGCATCCTCCTCACGGTCGAAGCACCTGGCCGGACCGGTAAACCTGAGGTTGGACATTCCCGCGACTTTCACAATCGCACCTTCTGGCGCCAAATTGCCCTTCAGACCGACCACGCCGCCAGTGACGGTGATGGGCTTGTCTGCCGGGTGCACCACGTCCTGGTGCGGATTCCACTTCACGCTCTTGAGGTTTTCGGCGATCGTGCGGCCCGTGACGGTAAGGCAATCACCGTGCAGGAAGCCGTTGTCGAGCAGCGTCTTCATCAGAAGCGGTATGCCACCTACTTCAAACATGTCTTTGGCGACATAACGGCCGCCCGGCTTCAAATCCGCGACATATGGTGTCTTTTTGAAGATTTCGGCAACGTCGAACAAGTCGAACTTGATGCCACACTCATGCGCGATCGCCGGCAGGTGCAGCGCAGCATTGGTCGAGCCGCCCGAGGCGGCGACCACGGCGGCGGCATTCTCCAGCGCCTTGCGGGTGACGATGTCGCGCGGCCGGATGTTTTCGGCGATCAGGTCCATCACCTTCTCGCCCGCGGTCATGCAGAAGGCGTCGCGGATTTCATAGGGTGCCGGAGCACCGGCCGAGTAAGGCAGTGCAAGGCCGATCGCCTCGGACACGGTCGCCATGGTGTTGGCGGTGAACTGCGCGCCGCAGGCACCCGCCGAGGGGCACGCCACGCGCTCGATCTCGTCGAGGTCCTCGTCCGACATGGCGCCGACCGAGTGCTTGCCGACGGCCTCGAACATGTCCTGCACGGTGACCTGCTGCCCGCGGAACGTGCCGGGCAGGATCGAGCCGCCATAGATGAAGATCGAGGGCACGTTGAGACGGACCATCGCCATCATCATGCCCGGCAGCGACTTGTCGCAGCCGGCGAGCCCGACCAGGGCGTCATAGGCATGGCCGCGGACGGTCAGCTCGACGGAGTCGGCGATGCATTCGCGCGACGGCAGCGAGGAGCGCATGCCGTCATGGCCCATGGCGATGCCGTCGGTCACGGTGATGGTGCAGAACTCGCGCGGGGTGCCGCCGGCCGACGCCACGCCCTTCTTCACCGCCTGCGCCTGGCGCATCAGGGCGATGTTGCAGGGAGCGGCCTCATTCCAGCAGGATGCGACGCCGACGAAAGGCTGGTGGATCTGCTGGGTGGTCAGACCCATGGCGTAGAAATAGGACCGATGCGGCGCGCGCGCAGGGCCTTCCGTCACGTGACGGCTCGGCAGCCTCTGCTTGTCAATCTTCGCGCTCATCGCAAACCAGTTTCCTCGGTCAACCCTTTCAGACCCGAAAAATCAGAGCCAAGATTTGAATCGACCTTGGGATTTCTCGTCGCCTTCGAAGACCGCCGCTGCCCTAGAACATTAGAGCGATTTTATTCATGTTTGGGTGTGGCCAAAAAGCGGCGGTGATGCGAACCACCAGTGATGACGGTTAAATCGGAACCGAGTGTTGCGTAGACAGCACAATCGTTACCGGGAAGACACGGGGTGGACTACTTCAATACCCTCGCGGTGAGGATGATTCACAACTTCAGATTTTGTATCGGCAACAACACTTCCCCATTTGCTCCACGAGGCGGTGACCGCGCGGGTGAGTCGGGGCGCGCCGCTCATCAAGGATTCTTCCCTCGTGTCCCGGACAAGCCGCAACGCCTCTTAGCGTTGCGGCGCAGAGCTGGGACCCAGAAAGCGACAGGGCGCTGCGCTGCGTCCGGGGCACCAGCGGAGTTATGACGCACGCTTTTCCACGCCGTCATTGCGAGCGAAGCGACTTGTCCGCCGAAGCCTCGGCGAAGGCGGAAGCAATCCAGAGTCTTTCCGCGGAGGGATTCTGGATTGCTTCGTCGCAAGCGCTCCTCACAATGACGGAGCAGGAGGCACCATCGCGATGCTCCAATGCATATCCCAGCTGCAGTGCCGTAGGGTGGGCAAAGGCGCATCGCGCCGTGCCCACGATCTCTGTCCATAAGCGACAAGGCGTGGGCACGCTGCGCTTTGCCCACCCTACGAGATCGAGATTGTGGCACGCAGCTCAGCTCACGGACATGCCTTCGCGTCCTCGCGGCGCAATTCGCCCGAGCTTTGCTTGGTCTCGCTACCCTCTCATCCAAGAGGGCGCAGGGAAGGCCGGGTGCTGGCTCGCACCCGCGGTCCGCTGCGCGAAAAGCACACGCAGGAAGAACCGCACAGCAGCATACAGGTGGTGCCGATCACTCGGCCTTCCCTGCGCGATGGCTGGACGGCTTATGCCGTGATCTCCCGGGAGCCGACCATTCCTTCTGGCCTCCCTCGCCCCGCGAATTGGATGATGCAGTCTGCCCGGTTGGGCTCGCTCGCACCTTCGCAAGGACTTGACCGTAGCAACGACGGCCAGGACCACACGTCTATATTTTGGCATTCGGTGAAACACGCCGAAACTAAGAAAGTGCTTTAAAACAAGCACTTTTTGACTACCCTGATGCGGGCTGTTTCAGCGGGCTTCACCAAAATAAGGGCCCGGCCCTAAGCCTTTCAGCGTCCGCACGACAAACTGAAAGCCTCAAAGCCGAGCCCTTTGGTCCCAAGCCTTAGGAGCCGAAACCAGATGGATAGTAGCATTGTCCCCTCCCCCGCCGGCAAGCGGGGCCGCAACAGCAGCGTCATTCTGACCGATCGCCTGTGCGAGAAACGCGTCGCCCGACGGACCAAGTTCTACGACCGCAAGTGTCCTGGCCTCTACGTCAGCATCACCACGGCGGGGGTTGCCACCTTCTCCTTCAAGTTCACCGACCGCCAGACCGGCAAGCAGCGGACCGGCTGGCTCGGTGTCTACAATCCCGCGACCTTCTCCGTCGAGGACGCCCGCAGCCGGGTCTACGGGCTCAAAGGTATGGGCGGTGAAGCTCTCGCCGAGACCTTCCGCGACCAGAAGGCTGCGAAGGCCAAGCGCGGCAAGACGGTCGCCCAGATCATCGACGAGCGGATCAAGTGGATGAAGACGCCGGTCAAAAAGCCGGACGGCGAGATGCGGCCCCGGCTGGAAAGCTGGGAGAACACAGCAAGCCACCTCGACCGGTTCCTCCGCCCCCGCCTCGGCAAGAAACTGGCCATGGAGGTCACCAAGCACGACATCGCCACACTCTCGAACGACATCGTCGCGGGCAAGTTCGGCCGGCCCTCAGTCAGCAACGCCCGCCATATGCGCAAGGCGGCCTCAGGCCTGTTCAACTGGGCCGCCGAGGCCGGGCGCGACTACGTGACGGCCAGCCCCTGCGTCAACCTGCCGAAACTCGACCCTGAGCATCCCCGCACACGTGTCCTGTCAGAAGATGAGATCAGGATTTTCTGGCATGGGCTGGACCGTAACGACCTCCCCTATGACCGCCGGACGCGGCTGGCGCTCAAGTTCGAGTTGGTCACCATGCTGCGGTCGTGTGAATTGCTGGGGGCGCGCCGGGATGAGCTGTTCGAGCTCGACGGCGATAATCCGCGCTTCGACGTCCCCCTGAAGCGGGTCAAGAAACGGCGGGTGATCCAGCAGCCGTTGTCCGATCTGGCGGTTGAGATCATCAAGGAGGCGTTGACCTTGGATGACCAGCAGTTCGTGTTCGAGAGCCCGATGTACAAGGGCCGGCCGATCCACCGCAAAGCTATGGCCGACGCCCTGCGCGGCACCAAGAACGAGAAAAACAAGGATAAGACCAAAACTGCCGGCCTCTGCGAACTGCTCGGCCTCAAGCGGTTTACACCGCACGACTTACGCCGGACGGCAGCGACCCTGGCCGGTGACCTCGGGTTTGACGATGCATGGATTGCGAAGTGCCTCGACCACGCGGGCAGTAAGAAGGCGGAGGTGGTCGTGCCGACTGTCACGGGGAAGGTCTACAATCACTCCAAGCGAATGAAGGAAAAGCGCGCGGTGCTCGATGGTGTGGCGGCCGAGTTGCGACGGATTGTCGGCTCCACCTGCAGCGAGGACCGGTGGACAGGTCGATCAGAGGCTCGCAGTCTGATCAACGGCGTCGACATGGGTTAGCGTACCCCGGCAGCACATTGCTGGCGAATTCTCCCCTTGTCGGATAATAAGGTTCTACCTACCCCGTTGAACTACAACCGAAATCTGCGTCCGTCCTGCGTTCCTTGCGTGCGGTTCCGGCACGCTTGGAGACGAATCGTCTATCGTCGCGCCATCGGGAAACGGTGGGCTGATGGCGGAAGAAGACCGGTACTTCACTGAAGCGAAACAGCCTCACGCGATTGATCCGGGCACATTCCTGCTCGATCTCTACAGGCTCGTTTGCATGGTCTCTGCGTCTTCCGACATCGCTAGGCTTGGCCTGACTTCCCCCGCCATCGAAGCGATGCAGGGCGCCTACTTCAGGTCCGAAGTTACGCGCATCTTGATCTCTTGTGCGACTGGCGTGCGAATTCAATTTGATCAATCGCCCGATACAACAAACGATCCGAAGTCCAATTGCGGAAAGCTGTTTCCAAACTGGGCGACTGACAAGAGCAAGGTCGAGGTGCTCACCTTGCGAGAGGCCTGCAACAAGATCATTCATGCAACCGACATTCGGTTTGACGTCGAGATCCCCGATGCAGCCAATAATCCGGATGAGGAAGGCGCTTACTATCATCCGCGCCTGTACATGTATGGAAGCAAGGGGCGCAATGACTGGCGGGCCGAGCTGTCGCTGGTCGATTTCGCACGGTATGCCGCAGTGTGTTTTAAATGGTTCGCCTTCTTGAGGTGATGCACGGGCGAGGCGCTCCCTCGCTGCTAAAAGGTCACCACTGGCTACAGGTCTGGCAGAATGAGTGACAGCAAAGAATTCGCAACGTCGATAGATGAACCCCTGAAGGCTGCGCGGCGATCACTCAGCGGAAGGCAAGTCCACGCGATTGTTGCCCGGCGACTTCGCAAGCTCGAGAAACTTAGTTTTCTGGAGAGCTTCGCCATGTTCATGGGTAAAGCTCAGCTCGTTGAATTAGGTTTGAAGAACCTCCTAATGAGGAAGTACGGCTTTGACGAAGAGAGGATCAAACGTTGGACGCTCGGGCGCGTGGTAAAGGAGCTAGGCGAGCGCGGGTTGCGACAAGACTTCATTCACTTGATGGAAGAATTGAAGGGTTCTCGCAATTATATCGCCCATGAGATGCTGGCCAACGACGCGCTCATGCGAAGGTTGGCAGGAGCTGGCGCAAATCGCATTGCGTGGAAATCGCTGCGCCGTGGTCTGTATCTGGTAGAAGAGTCTATCGTGGTACACGACTTTCTTTTTGGCGGCGAATGATCAGCTCCACGGCCAAGCTCCTGCTTACCCCGCTCACTGTCGCGCTGATCACCGGCGCAGACTCGGCGCAGTCAAAGCGGTTCTATGACTTGGTCGGCAGGAGCATCGGGACCTCGTCCACCTACAGCCAAGGCATGACGACGTTCTACGACGCGAGCGGCAAGGTGATCGGCCGCGAATCCACGACCGGCAACACGACGACGGTCTACGACGCGCGTGGAAGGAGCATCGGGCGGACGACGGGGCGTTGAACATCGCCAAAGATGGCACCGAAGCCCAAGCGGAGAGAACTGATTCGCGGCGAGTCAATTGGTTGTGGATTGGTCGAAGAACTGCGGGATCTTGCGTGCGGACTCACAGTGGCGCGCGAATCTCTTGTAGGTTGTGGGGGTCAGGCGCGCTCGATTCGCTTGATGACGAAAAAACCGGGCTCACCCCTTCCCCAAGGAATGCCCGGCTTTCGTGATCCGTTGTCAACTCCCATGCGGCCTCTTGGCCGTCTCTCTTATGACGTTCAGTAATACTGAACGTATGAGTCCGGTCAAGGGGTCCAATACAAAGGACCTCTAATTTGAGAAAGACGAAGTTTACGCCCGACGAAGCTGTGGATGTTTGGTTGCGTTATTGGAGTGGCCAGCTTCAGCACGAGATCGCTGCCGACTACCGCATCAATGCAGGGCGGGTCAGCGAGATCCTGACTGAGAAGTACCACGTCGGAAGCAAGCAGGTCGCAGCGTCTAAGCGTTCTGCGTAAACTGAACACAACGGGCGGCATTCGTGCCGCCCGTCTTTTTAGGAAGATGCGCGAGTGGCAACGTCGTCGGTAGCGATGACGATCTGCGATGCAAGCTGTCGCATCATCGGAGACAGGCGGCAATGACGACGTCCGAAGGCTTCAGAGGCTTCACCAACGACGAAGGCATGAGGTTGGCTCGAACTCTGATCGAAAAGTGGTCCGAACTGATCCTGAAAGAGATCGACGGCGATCTGGCAAAGCTCCCGGAGCTTGAGTTGGATGATCAGCTGGCCTTGCGTGCCAGATGGACGAAGTATGCTGATCTGATCATCGGAAGCTACAACTCGCTAGAAAAGTACAAGACGGAGGACGGCAAGTGGGACCTGCTGTTCCAGATGTTTGACCTGGGAATGCCTGCTCAGTCGCTTCCGCTGGACGTGAAACAGCGACTCGATTGGTACAAGCAGCGTGCCGCCTCGAATTTTGAGAGGTCGATCAAGAGCGACGTCAACGTCCATAACATCACATCTCCCATCGAGCAGATCTTTCTTATGGAGCGGCGGTTGCTGGAAGTCGATAGTCAGCATCGCGTGAAGATACGCCCGCAGCACCAGTTGAAGCTTGGCGGACGCACGCATCGCATCGACTTCATCGTCGATGTGCCCGACGGCCGCCAGATAGCCATCGAGCTCGATGGGCATGACTTCCATGAACGAACGAAAAAGCAGGCGGCACATGATCGGGCGCGCGAACGGACCATTGTCCGCCACGGATTCATTCTGCATCGCTTCACTGGCTCCGAGGTCTACCGCAATCCAAGGAAGTGCGTTCAGGAGGTAATCGAACTCATTAGCCAACCGCCGCGCTGATCTTAGTGTCAAACCCACTTGCCGACCGCGTTGTGTCCGGTGCGCGGCGCGAGGTGCCGACGCTGGATCTCGCGCACGACGCGACGACGGTGCCGGGGCCGATCACTCTACGTGACGTCTCTGTATGTGCGCGCTAGCTCGCCAACCCCTCTGCAGCTTCAGCGATGGCCTGCTCTTCCAAAGTTTTTTTTTGCAGCATCGGTCCGCTGTTCGGTGGCGCGCTTCACGTCTTGGTTGCGAGAGGGCGCCAAAGGCCGCCGCAGGATGCATTACCAACCCGCTGACGGCCCCTTGCTGGTCGCCGTGCAAAGCACGGCTGGTACACGAACGATATCAGCGCCTGAAACATCGGCGCGAACATAGTCGCCCCATAACCCTTCATGGTTGTCCACCACATCTTGCGTCCGCATCGCACTCGGACAGCGGGTTGCCGTTCCCCACAAGAGCGCACCCCGCTTCTCCCAAAGAGGGCCTTGCGAGATCTACCAAGCGCTGCGAGGCTGTTCGACCTCTAAATTGTGGGCTGGCTGCGGCCAGACACGCCGAACGTCCTAGAGAATCCGGCGGTCCTACCTATCGATGCCTCGCGCGACGCGCTCGCGCTCAGCAGCAGAAACAGCGCGCGCTCCGCCTTGTACCTAGCGGCCGCGCGACTGCACTCCGAGCCGGACATCACGGCTTGACCAGCAGCGCTGCTGACTGCCCACTTCCAACGGCCGCGTCCTCGCGGCTTCAACAAGATGTCGTACTCGGCGTAGCAATCCTTATCGGTCTCGAAGCTCATGCTGCGATCCCCCCTTGAAGGGTAAGGTGAGAGCGATCGGAAACGTCTCGGAAGTCAACGCTTCTAAAGCTGATCTCTCCTCCGATATGCGCCGCTCGATGAATTGCCGCTCTGGTTCTGACAGACGGGTCTCCAGCAGGCTGCGGTAGCGGCGTATATTGTTGCGGTGTACACGGATGCGGGCGAGGTTCTCATCGAGCATCTTCGTTACAGTACCGGGATGCATGATGGCGTTGGGATCGACAAGGTGATCGTGATGAGCGGTCGTCAGCCGCATGGCTTCCTCCGTTTCCAGGACGAATTTGAGGAATAGCCGCGCGGGAGGACCCGCGCGGTTTAGCCATTCTGCAGGATCGCCTTTAAGCGGCCCTAGATTCGATTTGCGTCACGTTGTTAGGCGCGGAGCCGTTGATTGCAATCTGACGCGGCTTCATCGCTTCAGGGATCTCGCGCTGTAGGCTGATGACGAGCAACCCGTTCTCGAGGTTGGCGCCCTTGACCTCGACGTGGTCGGCGAGCGTGAACTGGCGCTTGAAATTGCGGGTCGAGATGCCGCGATGCAAGAAAGTCTTACCCTCCTTCTCGCTCTTGTGTCCTTCCAACGTCAGGACGTTTTGCTCAACCGTCAGAGCAAGCTCCTCAGGGCTAAAACCGGCGAGAGCGACCGAGATTTGGAAGCGGTGTTCGTCGAGGCGCTCGATGTTGTAGGGGGGATAGGTCTCCTCGCCGGCACGCTGGGCGGCTTCGGCGAGATCGAAGACACGGTCAAAGCCGATGGCCGACCGGAAGAGGGGCGAAAAATCAACAGTGCGCATAGCCAGATCCTCCTGAGAGCAAAATGGTTACGAGCGGCACCGGACACGACCGGTGCCCGTCTCAGTCGCGGGACCCAAACGGCATCCCGATCGTCTTGCGACGACGCCGAAGAAAATTGGAAGCTAGGGAGCAGTTTCAAGAAGGTTGGACAAAATTTTTTTGCGAGAAGCGCAAGGTTAATAGGCTCTTCAAGCTCGCCGACCCGGGAAATTTTGCACGCACCTCCGTTGGTCTGACTCGACATTTGTTCTCTTTATGTTCTAATTGCCGCCATGACCGATCGACCTGCGAGTTGGCGCATGCCCACCCCAAAACAGATGGAAGAGCTAGCGGCATCAATGGGTAGAGCGCCCGCGAAGGAGCGTCCGCTCGGGCCCGGCGATGACATACCGGAAGAGTATTGGCGCGCCCTCCTCGATGATGCCCATCGCCACACTGCTGATGCCGGACGTTCGAGCGCTGGCCTGCGCCTCAGCGAGATGCCGCAGCATCTCCTTCGGGTTTCCTGCCGCAGGTGCGAGCGCATCGTCGAGATCCAGAAGGCCGACGCAATCCGTCTTTACGGGCAGCAGGCCGGATGGAAGGAGGTTGCGCAGCGATTGCTGGACAACACCTGTCAGAACCGAACTGGCCGTCACGAGGAGGACGGCTGCTGGCCGGCCTTCGGGCCGGTTTGATCGAGTTTTCTTGCGGATGGCCCCGAAACATCATCCGACTCCGCTATCGGGCGGCGACCGCAAAGCCCTTGGCAAGGAGCTCGGCAAGGCACGTGCGATGACCACCATTCTAGCCGCGAAGTCCGCTGCGGCTCGCGCCGAGGGTGAAGCTCTGATCACACAGGCCGACCGCCTCCTTTGCGAGAGCGGGAACGAGCCCATGCGCGTGGTCAGCCCCTGAGGGCGCAACTTTTCGGAGCTGCGATCATGCCAAGGAGCGAGGAACATGCTTTGCTAGAACGTCGGGCAAATTCGTCTTGAAATCCTTCAGGCCGAGTAGTGTAGTTTATTTGACGCGGCACTCCCTAACTCGGGAGAACCCATGGCCAACTCGCTGGTCCTGCGCAAAGGAACCGACCTGGCACGGCGCGTGCGGGCGAAGCGCGCCGCGCAATATCTTCGGATGTCGAGAGACCTCCAACGTTACTCCATCAAGAACCAGCTGGCCGCAATAGCCGCTTATGCGCAAGCTAACGGTCTCACAATTGTAAGGACCTATGTCGATGAAGGGCGGAGCGGCCTGCGCATCAAAGGTCGGCCTGGTCTCATCGAACTCATCGAAGACGTCGAATCGGGTCAGGCCGACTTCGATCAGATCCTCGTCTACGCCGGGGCCGCGAGCGCGCCGACTCGAATGAACCTAGCGAACCAACCGCCCAAAAGGACCAGCGCCGCCGCCTAGCCAAAGAACACTCGTCTTACCGATGTAAGGATCGTCACGATCAGGCCCGCGACACAGACAGAGACAGATATGTCCACAAGAAGCAGCAGATGTTCACGGTCCTCTCGCTTCACTGCTACCTCGACAATTCCTTACGGACGGCCGCAGCGGAGTTACCCACCTTATCAATCAGGTGCTGCAGTTTGCTTCTGGTTATACCGAGTTCGTGGGTCCAGTATTTGACCTCGTATTCGTCGTTCATATTGATCTTGCCGCGATCAGGCTGCAAACGCTTGCCGAACTTCATCCCCGCTCTCCTGTCGATCAAAAACAGCGGCTCTCTGCCAATGTTCCAAATCCGAAGGCGCTTTTGTCTTACGACTTAGGGTAAGGCCGTTGAACGAGCTGGCGCAGCAAGGCTTGCGAGGTAAAGTCGGACTTGCCGGGCAGATCGTTTGAAGAGACAGGCCGAGAAGAAGGCCGCCTAGCGTCGAGAAGAGCGTTGGTCTTACCCATACGGGAAGAAAGATTTCCGGCACGAACCCTTCGCACCCAGGCCGGACAGGTGGCGTCAGCCGGATCGATGACAAATTTGCACAAGGAAAAACACGACTTGTGTGCAAAAGTGAACTCTCTGTCGACCACTGTAGAGATGAGCCCGAAAGCGAAACAATCGCGCTCGATTGGAGTCTTCTTCATCAAGGAGGACAGGAGCGGCTCAGATGGACGAACGCGCAAAGCTGGCGCACCAGATCGAGTTAGCCACAAAGGCGGCCGACTACATTCGGGACGAGAGCACCGCCAGACGTCTGAGACGATTTGCCGACGAACTGAAAAAGGAGTTGCTACCGTCCACGCAGGATTGAGAGAACAACAAGCGGGCGCAGGAGCTCTGGTAGCACGCCGGCCGCCCCGTGGGGCGCGACCTGGACTTCTGGCTTATGGCGGAGCGGGAAATCACGAGGAGGCCGGACTAGCGGCGACCAGCCAGCGGTACATTAACGGCTTTTAACGACCCCGTGCGTGCAAATTCATAACCCGTTCATCGCCTCTGCTTTAACCCTGCTGCTTCCCCGATGCAGGCAGGACGATGAGCGCTCCTGACCCAGTAAATCTGGCGCTCGATCCGGTGAGGCTATGTTCAGTTCGCAACCTCGTCGGCCATGCTGGACCGCCTTAACGATCCTGACTGTCCTCACCGGCAATTCATTGCAAGCTCGGGCTGATATGGCGGCGGGATCAGAATGCCTCGCAACAGTCATTAAGCAGTACAAGATGCAGAGCACTGAACTCTCGAAAAAACTTGAACAGCGATCTTCCTTGGAAACTATCGAAGATGTCCTTGTTCGAAGGCGGCGGGAAGAAGCGTACTGCACCCGTTTCGTGGAATGCATTGAACCGTCGCGCGAATGGTCGGGGCCGCGATTTTCACGGTGCCTGGATCTTGAGGCGGAAGAGCGATTAAGGCACGTCACGAAGTAGATTTTCAGGCGTTCATTACAGAGCTAGCCGAAAGCTCTTCAAATGCGACCGCAGCCAATTTCTCACGAGGCCCGCTCACGGAAAGCAACAAGAACTAATCAGCCGTAAGGGGCTCACCGCGCCGCCCAGTCAGACGGGCAAATTGTCTGTCATACCGGGAGGTGGTTCGCCGAGTTCGGGTGCCTCTTGGCCTAATTCCTCTTGGGCTTGATGCCAGAAAAATTCAGCTTGGCCTTCCGGTTCGCCTGCTTCTTTCCAGAGCTGATACGCTTTCGTCCGTATCTCTTCCTCGGTAGGTTTAATCATGGTGTGGATCCTCGAATAGCTCAGAAGAAAGAAGGGCCCTGCGTTGGCAGGGGCCTTGCTGTTCACCACTTCTGACGTCCGTACCAGTCGTCAACTTCCTTCTTCGCCTGGTCCTTGGCGTAGGGGATGACGCGAGTTCGATGAGCGGCTGCTTTACCATTACACCCTTCGATGCACCTTGGCTTGCGGCGGTCCTAGATAGCCCGACGGCTTCTGCCGGCTACGAGGCCATAGACGAACAACACTATAATGGCGCCCACGACGGCACCCACTAGTCCGGCTCCTTCCCCGGGCCGGTACCAGCCCAGCGCCTGGCCAAGATAGGTGGCTACAAACGCCCCGGCGATCCCGAGGATTGTGGTCAAGATGAAACCCGACGGCTCGTTGTCGCCCGGCATGATTAATTTAGCGATGACACCTGCGATGAAGCCGATGATGATCGTCCAAATGATGCTCATTCTTTTCTCCAACGCTTGCGCTTGCGATGCCCTTATCCCGCCTACGCTGTGGGAATGCGTCCGTCGGGCGTATACTTGTCCACCGCGGTCGGAAGCTCGCGGGACAATCGATCGAGTATCTCTTGCTGCGAGAGGCCGGTCTGCTGCTCAAGTTTTTGGAGGACGTCGGGACCGATCGCCTGCTTGAGCTCGGGCGGGGTGACCTCCCGGTTCGGGCCCTGATTGATCCATGATTGAGCCGCCTCCCCTTGGCCGTTCTGCTTGAAGTGCTCCAGCAACTCGCCGATCCCACCGTTGAGCAGCGAACCCACGCCACTACCGCCGGCCAGGCCGCCCAAATTGCCGAGCATGCCGCTCAGTGAATCCTTGCCAGCACCCGGCTGTTGACCGGAGGTCGCGCTGCGGAACATGTCCGCCAGCTTGTCGCGATTTTGGTAACCCGCAATTGCGAGCATGCCCAAAAGTGCAGTCATCGATGGCATTCTGCGGCTCATGTTTGCTCCTAAGACTTGGGTTATCTTGCACAAAAAGACGGTGGCCCGTCTAAGCGGGCCACCGGGATAATTCAGCGCGCGCCCGTGCCGTAGAGTTGGCGCTCCCTGCGCACCTCATCCGCCCCATAAGGTTGGGCCGAGGGATCGTAGTTCTTCCACCCAGCTTTCTGCCAAGCCGCGCTCCGGTCTCGCAGGTTGACGGCTGACTGGTCGAGGATTGCTTCATACCTCGCGCGGTCAGCATCCGGGACACGTGCCGAAACCAGTGTGCCGCCGCGCCGCACCCCTTCGGCATAGAGGGGTGCTTCCTCGTCGGACACGCCTGCTTGCGTCAATGCGCCGACGACGCCGCCCGTAGCGCCGCCGGCAGCGGCACCCAGCGCGGTCGACGCGAGCCATCCCGCGGCCACTACGGGGCCGAGGCCTGGAATTGCCAAAAGACCGAGGCCGGCGAGCAGGCCGGCCGCTCCGCCAAGGCCCGCGCCGACGCCCGCTCCGGTAGCCGCACCTTCAGCACGATCATCGACCCCGTCACGATCGCGATCGACCTTCTTGTCGGAGCTGAACCAGTTGTCGGAGTTGTTGGCGACGATACTCAAGTCCGAATGTGGCACGCCGGCCGCCTCAAGTCTCGTCACAGCGCGTTGCGCGTCGGAATAGTTGTCGTAGAGGCGTGAGATCGTAACGGTCATTTTGAATCCTTGTGTGTGTGTTCGCTGCTGCGTGCCAGGTCACTTGGCCGCGTTCACATTGCCCTGAAAATCCAGGCTTACATTGGTCGAGGCGCCGCCCTTGCTGGCTTTTGCGCGCCACACACCATTGTCGTCCTTCTTCAGGGAGGTGACGTTGGTGTAGCCAGCTTGTTCGATCTTTGATTTTGCCTGGCCTTCGGTGAAGCTGTTGGCGCCCGATACCGGCTTGTTGGAATTGTTCTGGCCCGAGCTGTTGACGGCGTTGTTGTTCGGTCGATCGGTCGCCGGCGGATTCTGTGCAAACGCCGGCGCGGCCAGAAGCGAAGCAGCAGTCAGCAGCAGAAGAAGTTTTCTGTTCATGTCGTCCTCCAGTAGTGGCCGGACACAACAGGCTTCTGGGCTCGATGTTCCTATTCTTCCCATTTCGGTCACGCAAACGTCGCCGCGACGTCGCATTCAAGAGAACTATCAGTTTCAATCAGAGATCGTTAGAGGCGTACCCCTCTGCATGTGGCGTGTGGCCGCTTGGGCCTCGGGATTCTCGGCCGCTTGGCTTGCCAGATGGCCCTGCCTGGCCGCCATTAGCCGGTTCAGCAGCTCGGCCAGCGCGCTCTCTTCGGCGTCCGCCACAGCCGGCGGCGGAAGACGAATTATTGTTCAACCGCAGTAAGAAGGCGAAAGGACTCGGTGCCACGCAAAAGCTGAGAAAGTCGCCTTCACCTACACCGTGCCGCCGCCCTGCTGGCACACGCGAACGACTCGATCCGCAAGTCCTGCCCCGAACTCAGGCGCGCGACGGTCACTGGCGATTTCCGTCGACAGGTCGCGGCCGGCGACACCAAGCGGGTTCGGCTCCGTTTCGAGCCTTGCCCGTAAGAGCCTGGCGCACAACTTGGTTCGTTGATGGCCAAATCGAAACGCGGTCTGAGCACGCGGCATCTCGAACTGTGTTCGTGGAGGCTGACTTGGCATTCCCAGCAGCCCGCCTTGAAGCGGCGTCGCTTGCCACGGGCATAGCATTGCAACCTTTTCCCAATTCTATTGTTGGGGCTTGGCCGATCGCGAGGGACGCGGCGGCTACACGGAGGCACACTTACATGAAATGGATTTGCAGGCTTAGCTACCTGGCGGGCGCTGTTGCCCTAGCTTTTACAACGTCGGTCTCGGCGATGCCTGTTGCGACTCCGAATGCAAACGGTGGGTTTGCCTCGACCGCGATCGAAGTCAAAGGTGGACACGGTCATGGCGGCGGCCACGGGTGGGGGCACCGCGGTGGCCGTGGCCATCATTACGGGTGGGGAAGAGGCCGTGGCCATCACTATGGCTGGAGCCGCCACCGTCATTGGTGAATCACAATCAGGGCCGCTCGATAGCGGCCCTTTTCATTCGTAGACCAGACGGCGAAAGGCCAACTCTGGCCCTACGCTAGATTGCTTGCTGACGTTCCTCGCGACCGCGTCTTTTCAGGCCGACTTCTTCTGCGCGGATATCTGGCAAGCACCGCTGTCGCCCGCCACTCCCCTCGCGTTTGAGCAAACCGTTTCCGTCGCCTCGGCAGGCTACGAACCGAGACCAGGAACGATTCAACACAGCGAGAGTTCGACATCAAATTCAAGAAACAAAGCAAGAGGGTAACGCGATGGCACGATCCGTGGAGGAGTTGAGACGCGAGTCCGAGCGTAGCCGCGCGGAGCTGGCCGCGACGGTAGGACGGTTGAAGGAGCAGATATCGGACACTGCCGACGACATCCGCCACAAAGTCTCGCCGCAGCACATCAAATCCGAAGTCACCGAATATGTCAGCCACAAGACCCAGAGCTGGGTCGAAGGGCTCAAGCAACAGATCATGGACAACCCGATGCGCGCAGTGGCCGCCGGCGCCGCACTGGGCGTTCCGCTGCTGCGGTTGGCACGGGGTACGCCGCTGCCGCTTCTCATGATCGGAGCCGGGCTGGCGCTGACGTCGAAGACGGTGCGGGATCGCGCTGCAGAGGCCACGGGTCCGGTCATGGACAGAGCGGGGCGCATGCTTGACGAGGTGGCGCAGGGCGCGCGGTCCATGCAGGGCGAGGCCAAGGAGACGCTATCCTCCGCCCAAAGCCGGGCCGCCGGCATGGCTGATGACGCCCAGGACAAGGCCGCTGGCCTCGCCGCTGATCTGAAGGCGAGCGCGGCGCAGGCTGCCAGCTTCGCGAGTGAAAAGCTCAAGAGCGGCATGGACGCGGCCAAGGATGCAGCCAAGGATGCCGCTGCCAGCGCGCCCGACCAGGCCCGACAGACCATCGGTGACAATGCCGCGCTGATCGGAGGCTTGGGCATCGCGATAGGAGCCATCATTGCTGCGGCTCTTCCCGAGACCAAGGCTGAAGCCAAGGTGATGGGCGGAGCCAGCGACGGCGTGAAGCAAGCTGCGGCCGCCGCGATGCAATCCGGATTCGAGGCAGTGAAAGACGCGACCACGTCTGCGGCCGATGCTGCGACGCAAAAGGTCGCCGAGGCAGATCTCGGCAGCCATGCCAGCCGCATGACCCAGAACATGGCCGACACATTGAAAGAGGCTGCCGACGACGTCGTCAAAGCTGCCTTTAGCCCCTCTCAACCCAACACGTGAAGGAAACCATCATGAGCGACTTGGACCCGCACAATGTGACGCAGTTCGCAAAGAACCAGGACAAGGGCACCGCAAAGGACATCAAGGAGCAGATGAGTGATGCCGGAGCGGAGGTCAAACAGCGTGCTGGCGACGCTTTTCGGTCATCGGCCGACGTCGCGCGCGACAAATTCGGTGAGGCCGCGGAGGCGGCAAAGGGGGTCGCGGAAGGAACCGTGGACCAGATCCAGAGCCAGGCGCGCGAGCAGCAACGTTCGGGCGCAGATTTCGTCGAGCGCCTCGCAGGCAACATCCGCGAAGCCGGCCGGGCTTTCGAGAACGACGTCCCGTTCGCCGCTCGCGGCATCGGCTCCGCCGCCGATTATGTCGAGGACGCTGCGCAGAAGATCCGGGATGGAAGCTTCCGCGACCTCGTCGAAGGCGCAACCGATTTCGCCAGACGTCAGCCCGCGGCCTTTCTCGGAATATCGGTGCTGGCAGGCTTCGCGGCCGTGCGCTTCCTGAAGGCATCAAGCGGACAGTCGTCATCCCCTGGGCAGCACGACACGACGGACAGATCGTCGTCGCAAAGCAGCCAGCCCCCCAGCGGGACGTCGTTTTCGGCGGGACAAGAGACCTGGGCTCAGGAGTCCCCGCAGCGTGGTCCTAACCGGCAACAAACCTCTTCCACACAGGGCAGCGCAGTACCATGAGCATCGAGCGCGATATCAAAACCAGCCAGAGCGAGTTCAGGGCGATCTCGACGCTGCTCGGCGATGCCATGTCGCAGTTCGCCAAGCTCTTCCAGAACGAGATTGACCTTGCGAAAGCGGAGCTTGGCGAAAAGCTCCAGAAGATTGGCGGCGCGCTGGGCTTGATCGTGGGTGGCGCCGTTCTGGTGATCCCGGCGATCGTGATGGCGCTTTTTGCCCTGTCCGCCGCATTGATCTCGGCGGGATGGTCGCAGCCGGTCTCTTATCTGACGTCAGCCATCATCGCGGCGGCCATTGCCGCCGTGCTGGTTGCAATCGGCATCAACCGGCTTGATGCGCGCAATCTGGCGCCCCGAGAGACGATCGGCCAACTCGAAAAGGACAAGGACACCGTGAAGGGAATGGTGCGATGAGCAGCACAAAAGCCAGCTTTATGGATAGTTTGGTGACTGCCGCCCGGGAAAACCCGCTTGCCGCCGCGCTGATCGGAGGCGGCGCGCTCTGGTTGCTGACCGGCGATCAGTCTCTGAAGAGTGCGGCGCGTTCAGCGGCGGACGCCGTCGCACCTGTCGCTGAGGCCGGGTCGCGCGGCGTGAGGTCGGCGGCGTCTGCCGTCAAACAGACCGTAGCGCCTCCGACCGCACCTGAAATGGACAACGACTCGCACCGCCTCGGAGAAACGTTTCGAGGCGCAAAAGCTGCCGCTTCCGATGCCGTCTCGGAAACTGCCGAGAGCATCCGCGATCGCTTCGAAGAGGGCGTCGCCTTCGCGCAGGAGCAATTCGGCAAGCTCGGCAATTCTTTTCCGGATAAAGAAACGATCGACAGCGCGAAATCGTCACTCACCGATATGCTTGAACGGCAACCCCTCGTGCTAGGTGTCGTGGGCGTCGCGATTGGTGCAGCCGTGGCAGGCGCGTTCCGGGTGTCCGAGCTGGAAAACAGATATATCGGCGACGTCAGCGACGATGTGAAGGCCGACCTGAACCAGCGCGCCGGTGCGGTCTCGCAGGTTCTGCGCGAAGCCTCTGATACGGTCGTCGCAGAGATCAGCGACACCGGGGCCGAACTTGTGGACCGCCTCAAGCAAACCGGCTCGGATGCCGCCGCAGCTGCGCGGGCCAAGGTGAAGTCTCCTTGACAAGCGATGTCGCAGGAGCGTGCTGACGGCCGCATGCTCCGGCAATCTGGTCAGGCAACATAGCAAGGACGGGATAGACACAACAAAGGCCCCTTGGAATTGCACAAGGGTGGAAACTGCTTGCTTCTGGCGATCGCCCGCCTGCACTGCGCGAGTCGGAATGTTTGGCAGAACAACGGGTCTGACTAAAACGGCTTATGGCCCGCAGATGACGAGGTCCTAACAGACAAAACGCTGCAGATGGCAGGCGGAGCTGATCATTACGTTACTTCCTGCGAGCTGCTGTAGATGCGTGTGTAGCTGAGGCCCAGACGCGATCGCGGCCATCAGCATTGTCTTAAGCAACGCATTCTACAAAGCGCAGCCGGACACCACTTGATGAGCTACACAACCATTCTCCTTCATTGACCTTGTGGCGCGCCTAGGGTGTCCGCGACCCGCGCACCGCGCGCGCCAATTGTGGTTGGCGGGCCCGTGGTCGTGTCGCGGGCGGTCTGGTGCTCCATCTCGGCATCAATTTCGGCGCCAAGGAGGACGACGATGGCCGAGATCCACAGCCAGGTCATAAAGCCGATGACAGCCCCGAGCGAACCGTACGTCTCGTTGAACTTACCAAAACTGGCAGCGTACCAGGAGAATAAACCTGACACCGCGAGCCAGAGGATCGCCGCAATCGCGCTGCCCCAAGTGACCCAGCGCCATTGGGCGGTCTCTCGGCTGGGGCCATAGCGGTAAATCAGGGCCAAGCCCAAGGTGAGTACCAAAAACATTGCCGGCCATCTGCCGATTCGGAGCAGAAGGTCGCCGGTGTTGGACAATCCAACATAGTTGAGGAGCACGGGAACAGCGACGATGGAGCCGAGAGCCGCTACGATGAATATGATACCCCCTATCGTAAAGCCCAGAGAAACCGCGTTCAGCTTGACGAACCCTCGCTTCTCGTCCTCTCCATGGACGATGTTCATGGTGTCGAAAAGCGACTTCATGGCGGCATTGGCACTCCAGAGAGATGTTGCCAATCCGATCAGGAAGGTCACACCGAGCGTGTTGGAGCCCTTCGAAGCCACCCGGGTCAGCTGCTCTTTCGCAACATCCACTGCTCCGCCTGGCAAGAAACCACCAAGCTGATCAAGGTGTTTGCTGATGGTCATAGGGTCGGAGAAGAGTCCGTATACCGCGACCAGAGCGGCGATCGCGGGAAAGATAGCGAGTATGCTGTAGTAGGTCATACCGGCTGCAAGAGCCAAAACTCGATGCTTTGAGATATTGGAATAGACGCGCAATAAGATATCTTTCCATCCCTTCGCTGGAATCTCGGTTGGCGAGGTCGCCTGTCGGCCGCGGTCGTCTCCCTCAGCATGCGGGCCGGCTCGCAAGGGGGAGCGATCCAAATTGCTCGGCAGCGAGGTCCGTTTGTCCGAGGGGGCGACACGTTCCAAAACAAAAGCGATTGCAACCAATCCTACGGCCGTCGCCAATCCCCATCCACCGAGGTCTTCTTCCCCCGGTTTTTTGTCAATCTTCATCATGATTGCCTCCGAGACATCCAATCGGAGCGATCGATAAGTGTTCCTTTCAGGGAGCGAGCCTCCCCAGCTTTGGCCACTCAGCCAACCGCGCGGGCACCACAGGGACCTAAGGAGCCGCGTACGGTAACCTGTGTTAACGAGTTTCACATCGTGCTATGATGATTGATGGACCGAGCAACGCTGCTGCGCCACCTGGCCGAAGCGGAGCGCCACGTTGCGGATGGCGAGCGTCATATTGCGAGGCAGGAAGAACTGATCAACGAACTGCGCCGTGATGGCCATGACCTTGAAACGGCCAGTGAGGTTCTGGCAACGATGCAGCAATCGCAGGTCCTTCACCTTGAACACCGCGATCGCATTCTGCGTGAAATCGATGAGCTTGAATAGGCTCTCCGATCAGATCCCGTTACGTTTCGAAATTAGGAGCCGTTCCTTTCAGTCATCGAGCTTTGCAACTCGGGTCCTAGAGCGATCAAGAACAACCCCGCTTTTGCCCGCACGAACTAGCTATCGGCGCCGTCCCATGCAATCTGAGCCGCTTCATCGAATTGGATGGCGAGGTGTAGGTACTGTTCGGCGATCATTATGATCGCCTGAACGGCAAGAAGCTGCGGGCGTTCCTCTGGAACGTGGATTCCTCGTTGCGAAAGTCGCCAGCGGCGTGCTGAGGATATTCGGGTCGCTGACATGTTTCCGGCGTGTGTTCTGGGGAGCACTAGGCGGATTGTGCCCACGTCAACTTGTGGCCAGCCGCGAAGTTCGATGCGCTCCTGGCCAGGTTGGCTTGTCAGGGTGGACCTGACGCCGAAATCCCGCGCGCAACGGCTCAGTTTGACCCTTTGCGGATTCCCGGCGTCAGAGGTTCTGTCTTCGAGGTGGAACAGCAGCGATGTAGGATCGTATGGGTAGCTTAGTTTGCTTTTTAGGCGTACTAGTGAAACATGGATCACCACGACGAATACCGCCGCAATGCGGCTGAAGCTCAGCGGCAGGCGGACCAAGCGATTGGGGAGCCCGACCGCGCCGCTTGGCTCCGGCTCGCCGCAGGATGGTTGAGCCTTCTACCTAAACGCCGCATTTCTTCGCAGGACGGATTTGATCAAGAGGTCTCTGAAAAAGGAACAGGACAAGAGGAAAGCAAGTCTTCCAACTAGGTGTTTTGAGGCTTTTCAGGTCCAGATCGCCGCAAGGTACGCCGGGCACGGGAATGTCTAGATGCTAGGCCTCGAGAACCTGACGCATCTTCTTCGCTAATGCATCGAGGGTAAAGGGTTTACCGATCAGAGTGACGCTTGGATCGAGCGTCCCGTTGTGTACGATCGCATTCCGCGTGTAGCCGGTCGTGAACAACACCTTGAGACTTGGCCGCAGCTTAACAGCCTCATCGACGAGCTGCCGGCCATTGAGGCCGCCCGGCAACACAACATCAGTAAAAATGAGCTCAACGTGAGAATTTGCGTCGAGCAGTTCGAGGGCGGAGCGGCCGTCGCTTGCCTCAAGCACAGCATAGCCGAGTTCCCGGAGCGCGCTGCAACTGAAAGAGCGAAGCGCCTCGTCATCCTCGACAACGAGGATGCATTCCGATCCGCGATAGTAACCGCCCGTATCGCGCTCTCCTGGCTGGAACGTCGCCAGCTCGGTATCCGCACGAGGTAGATACAGCTTGACGGTCGTGCCATGGTCGACCTCGCTGTAGATGCGAACGTGACCGCGGCTCTGACGCAGGAATCCGTAAACTTGGCTCAACCCCAGCCCGGTGCCCCGGCCAACCTCTTTAGTGGTGAAAAATGGCTCGAACACCTTGGCCAACGTATCCTTGTCCATGCCGTGGCCAGTATCTGAGACCGCAATGATGACGTATTGCCCGGGTTCGACTGGCTCATCGAGGCCCTCGACATAGGCATCGTCCAGGTGAGCGTTACCGGTTTCGATGGTGAGCTTCCCACCATTCGGCATCGCATCTCTTGCGTTCACCGCGAGATTGACGATCGCATTCTCAAGCTCCGCGGGATCCGCCATGGCTTGCCACGTTCCGGCGCCAGTCACCACTTCGAACGCGATGTTCTCGCCGATAGTTCGTTGCAAAAGCTCGGCTATACCCTTGATCAGCTGGTTGGGGTCGACAGACTTCGGGTCGAGGGCCTGCCGTCGCGAGAATGCCAATAATCGTGAGGTCAGGGTAGCTGCCCGACGCGCGCCATGAGCGGCCATGTCTCTTAGCCGATTCAGCCGCGCCGTTTCCGGTGACGCAGGCAAGCCTTGCAGCACCCTGCCCATGGAATCGATGCTGCCGATGATGACCGTGAGCAGGTTATTGAAGTCATGAGCAACACCGCCAGTGAGTTGACCGATCGCTTCCATCTTCTGACTTTGACGCAAAGCAGCTTCCGCTTTCATGCGCTGATCAACTTCCGCCGAAACCCGCGCTTCAAGCGTGGTGTTCAATTGGTGCAGAGCCTCGTTGGCCTCTTCAGCCGTTCGCTTTGCCTTCAAAAGTTCGGATTCGTAACGCCGACGGTCCATTGCATTGAAGACAGAGATGCGGATGAATTCCACCTGGCCGGCAGAGTTCTTGCGCTCCACCGCGTTGACAAGGACCGGCAATCGGTCGCCGGCTGAATTGATTAAGTCGAGTGCGACCTCGTTGAAGACCCCCTGCATTCTTAGCAAGGGTGCAAAATGAGTTTCGAAGTAGATGCGGCCGGGCAGCGTAAGAAGTTCTTGAAAGCGCTTGCCGGCAAGATACTCCTTCGTAAACCCAGTCCAGGAGCAGAACGTGGCATTGGCAATGCTGATCGTGCCTTGCGGATCTGTCGCGACGTAGCCGCATGGGGCGTGCTCGAACAGATCGGCGAAATCAGGGGGGGCGGCTTGGTTATTGGACAAAGGATCGGATCGCCGCGATTGTTTCCTCAGGTGCGCTCAGGTTCGGGCAGTGGCCAGTCGCCTTCATAAGAACAAGTTTGCTGCGGGGTATTTGATCGTGAACGAACTCGCCGACGCGTGTCGGCGCGATCACGTCATCGCTGCACTGCAAGACAATGGTCGGCTGAGTCACGCGCGCGAGGTCCCTGCGGTTGTCCGATAGAAACGTTGTCCGAGCGAAGTGCTTTGCGATCTCGGGGTCCGTCCGGCAGAAACTGTTGGTAAGCTCTTCGGTAAGCTCAGGTCTGTCTGGATTCCCCATGATGGTGGGGGCCATTGCGGCAGACCAACCGAGATGGTTGCTATCAAGAAATTCCAGCAGCTCTTCGACTTGCTGACGCGAGAAGCCGCCGACATAGCCTTCGTCATCGATATAGCGCGGCGAAGGTCCGACGAGCACCAGAGCCTCGAACAAGTCGGGGGCGTCCGCCGCGGCAAGGACTCCAATCATGCTGCTGACCGAATGTCCCACAAATACGGCCTGGCGGATGTCAAGGTCATTGCAAATCTCGATAACGTCCGCCGCGTATCCCCGCAGGGTCGAATACTTGGTGCGATCGTAAGCCGAGAGGTCGGAGCGGCCGGCGCCGACATGGTCAAACAAGATCGTTTTGAATTCGCCTTCGAACGCTGGAGCTACAAAGCGCCACATGTTCTGGTCGCATCCGAACCCATGAGCAAAAATCATGGGTCGGGTTCCCCTCCCACCAACAACGACATTATTCCGGGTGAGACTTGTCATCGAGAATCTAAACGAGCTGGGGCTCCGCGGAGCAGTGGTAGAAAGGTAGTATAAAGTGGACCGGATTGTCCACTGTGCGCCAACGCTGGCAGCCTCAGAACGCCGTGTCGTGGCTGGCTCTTGTGAGAGTCCGGCGGCTTCCGCAAGAATTCAGCACGCGCACGGGTTCATCGACACGCCTCATTTAGCGATTGGGCCGAGGGCCCTGAGACTGCAGCCGAATCAACGACCACCCAGAACGCGAATGACCGGCTCGCAGAGAAGCGGCGAGCCGGCTACGGTTTCTGGTGATCTGAACAGTTGTGGAACGATGGCACCTCCTTCGATTTGAGAGTCTCGCCAGTCCCACTAAGCTGGCGGAGCGGCCCCGGCGCATTCTTCCTTCCTCCAGGAGCCAACTATGCCGGGGCCGTCTCTCCGCCAAAGAGCATGATGTGTGGCTTCCGAATGACCTGTTGGAACTTGGAACAACCGATATCGTTGTAGTCAAGCGCAGCTGTCCGGCTTGGCCGGAAGTATGCGCGTTGCGTAGTGGATTGCGCATTGATGTCTGCGCTCCGCCCGTAAGGGAACTCAGGTTGTTCAGCAGCGTTGAATCTCTATGCCCAGAGAGATCGCAATAGCGCTCTGGTCACTTGCCGCCGCCTGCGTGGTGGCGTTCAGTGTAGCCGCGATCGTTTCTCCTCACTCATCGGCGACCTCCTGACGCATCGAAAAATGGCTCCCCGAGATTGACGCCAAAGTCATACATGCCGCTCGCCAACGCGTCTTGAGATCATCAATGTTCTACGCTGGCTCGGAGCGTAGCCAACTGTGTACAGACTGCGCGACAGACTCAAAATCGACATACTGCCCGCCCGCCGACCTGCACGCTTCTCGTTCTTCTCTGAAGTGGGTGCGGCCCGCCAGTTTGCCGCTTCGATCGCTGGTTCGAAACAGTGAGCTAGTGGGGCATTAACTTTTGAAAATGACACACCGTCTCCGCGCTGCCGTAATGTCCGGAGTTGCAAACTTAACGGTTAGGACCCGTGAATTCGAGGTTGTACCATGCAGCGTCGCCGCCGGTTTAAGCAAACACTGTGCCTTGAAGAACGACTTGCTAAGGAAGCGCAGCGGCTCCGCGAAGAAGCTCAATCTCTTCCACCAGGTTTCAGGCGAGACCAATTGCTGCGCAAGGCGCGCCAATGCGAGACCGGGTCGAACTTGAGCGAATGGCTGCAGTCGCCCGGCTTACAGCCGCCAACTTGATCCAATTAATTACTTGGAGCGATCTAGAGGCAACCATCAAAGCGGCGTGCTCACGCGCCGCTTAACGCTCGACTGAGAGCTTTCATGAGAAAATCCGGCCTCCAGGATTATCCGACATTGACCTCATCCCGCGGGACTGGCTGGCGAAGATGAATGGCACAGAGGCTGCTCGGAGGAATTCCGCCACCGGAGTAACCAATTGCCCAGCAAGGTTGAAGTCGAGGGTACGGTCGCAAGCGTCCGACAAGGTCCGCTACAGGTCAAAGGCGCCACCTTCCGTAGCCGGAGTATGAAGCAGACATGCCTGCGCTCCGACCTGAGGTCAGCCACGGGCCAACAGCAGAGCTGGTACGAAACGGCGAGTAACTAGAGCGGCGCCTTACTTCATTTTCCTTGATCCGATGTTGATGAAGAATATCGGCTTGCCATCTTCGTCCGTCACCTCAAGCGACCATTCTTGCCCAGGGCGAAACCTCCCATCGATATCCTTCAAGACTTCGGCGGCAAAAACCGTAGCGTCCTGCCACGCCGCTTCGTCGTCGGCCAATTCCTCTCCTATTTCATCGATGCTCGGACTTGCGCTATGAACGTTAAAAAAGTATCGGGGCATTTTCGATTAACACAGGTTAGTCGTCGCTGTTCCTAGTGGACCACTCTGCGTGCGAGCGCCGTTGCTACAAGGGATTACTCTTTAGCTTCCGGATGGAGTTCGGCCCTCTTTGCCAGCAGCTCAGCAATAAGTTCGGCCAATCCCGCCAGCGCCAGCCTGTCACTGACCCGCAGCTGCATCGCTTTGTAGCGCTCGATCTTCTTGGCCAGCTCGACGCACTTCTCACACATAGCCGCCTCGACGTCGGTCTCTGCGGTATCAATTAACAAATGTTAAGAGGGTTCCAAAACGAAGCTGGGACGCCCCTAAAATCCGGCCGAGACACGGGGAATAAACGACCACCGTCCGATGGGACAAACGGGGACCTCAGAGAAGGGCAAAGTGCGCCAGACTAAGTGGGCCGGATTAAACGAGTTCAAAGTCCACCTTGGTTCGAAACTGCAATCAGGGCTCGGGGACTAAGTAGTCTCTGCTACGGCTAAAACTGGCCACGGCGCCCAGTCCTATCGGGCGTCCGCTCTCACTATGAGCTTTTTCCTTCGCTCGGCGGGCTCTGAGGGCAGCGCATGTTTGAAGGGCCGTTCGACGTGCGATCCTCTCTGCTCAACTTCCTCGATCGATCTCACGGATGATGAGGTCACGAGTGCGATGCTAGGCCAGCTCGGAACGTGGCAAGCAGTTATCGCGCAAGCTCACTATTGCCGCCGGGTCGATCCAGGAGAGCTATGCGTTTTTCCTGTGCCGCGATGTGTTCGCCTTCAGCTACGTGCCGTTCGGCCTCCCGCAAGTGACGCAGGTGCATCTCGCGATCCATCCACGCGCCATACACGACTTCTTGCGGCCATGTTTGACCTAAAGCAAACTTACTCTTCCGCTTGCGGGAAGGGCTCGTGTGTCTTGCGGCCAAGGAACGTGTCCGGCTCAGGACACTCGTGAAGCACCTGCTGCGCCGTTTTCACGACGTCTTTTGCGCGTTCGATTGCGAGGCGATCCTGCCGGCGTGACGGCCAATAGATGGGTGGAAGGACGTGGGAGTGCGAAGCCATGCCTGATGCTGCCATGCTGCGCTCCGGAGGGACGTATCTTTTGATCTAAGCTTAATCCGGAACGCCCTGAGTTCCGGCGCAAGTCTGCTCACGGTCAAGAGCGGCTGCAGAGGCCAGTAGCTCGTTCGTCCGGTCGCCTCTCAATAGCAGACGCTGCGGCTATCACGGGAGAGGGCAGCTAGGGGCCAGGAGGAGACCTCCTGTTGACAAGCAGGTCGCGCCGAAGCATTCAGCGGAAGCCCTGATCGACCTGCAAGGTAAGTCTCAGGACGCTTGAGCCGCATTCAGCGGGTCCACCTCACGTGCGGACATTGTGTAGAGCACACTTACCAATTTCCTTTGTGGACGCCCGCTCCCGTACTACCTTATGGGGAACCTTCTAGGTGAGCGGGCAGATGAATCTCGAAGACTTATACCGGCTTCTGCGCAGCGAGCATGTCCAGGCGCAAGGGATCGTCGACACACTTGACGAGCCCCTCCTGGTGCTCGACCAGGCTGGTTGTGTCCTTACGGCCAATCGCGGGTTCTACGAAACTTTCAGCGTGGCCAGGGATGACACAGTCGGACACAGCCTGTTCAACCTTGGCAACGGTCAGTGGGACATACCCGAGCTCAAGCGCCTTGTGCGCGAGATCATACCCCGGACTACCGCTGTCGTTGGATACGAGGTGACAGCCGAGTTCCCGACCATCGGTCCGCGCACAATGCTGGTCAGTGCGCGTCGCCTCGTTCACCCCGACAATAACAGCACCAGCATCTTGATCCTGTTCGAGGATGTGACCGACAGGCGCCACAGCGAGGCGCAAAAAGACATTCTGCTCGCCGAAACGCGCCACCGGATGAAGAACCTTCTGGGGATCGTACGGTCGCTTGCCAATCAGACAGATGTGGAGGGCCGCACAGCCAAGGAATATCGCGATGCCTTCTTGGGACGGTTCCAGGCGGTGGCCGAAGCCGAGACGATCGCGCTTGCCAGCAGCGCTGAAGCCAATCTGAGTGCCCTTGTGGAGCAATCGCTGAAGGCCGCGGGCCCGGAGCGATACCGAATAACCCCCGGGCCAGCAGTGCGTCTCAGCCCACGGCAGATCATGCCGATGAGCCTCATTCTGCATGAACTCGTCACGAACGCTTGGAAGTACGGAGCGTTCTCCAACGCTGGAGGGCTGGTTCACGTGAGCTGGCGCACGTCGGAAGAGCAGGGCAACACCTTCCTGCACATGGACTGGCGAGAGGAAAACGGCC
Organism: Bradyrhizobium sp. IAR9; assembly: GCF_013408065.1. Lineage (NCBI taxonomy): Bacteria > Pseudomonadati > Pseudomonadota > Alphaproteobacteria > Hyphomicrobiales > Nitrobacteraceae > Bradyrhizobium > Bradyrhizobium sp. IAR9. The sequence goes on along the minus strand of NZ_JACBZW010000010.1, from coordinate 103,094 downwards.
CACCCGCTACTCCTCCAACTCGCTCCGGCTTCGGCTCCAGGCTGATCGATCTCAGCGCCGTGCAGGGCTTACGCGGCGCTGTGGAACTGAAGTATGAGCCAACCGGTTTAAGGGCTCACATCACCGCGCCTGTGGAGGCTTGAACCCCCGGGGACACATTGTGCAGGACGCTCCCCGAATCTTGGTTGTCGAAGATGAGTACCTCATCGCATTGGAGCTCGACACCGAGTTGAGAACTGCCGGATACCGCGTGATCGGTCCCTTCGCAGATATAGATGGCGCTTTGGCGCTATTGAAGGTCGACCGGCCCGACGCTGCCATCCTCGACGTCAACTTGGCCGGAGAGTGGGTCACTCCCGTCGCGGAGACGCTCCGGGCGATGTCGGTGCCGTTCATTCTCGCCAGCGGCTACGTTGCGGCCGATCTCCAGGCCGAACCAGTCCTACGAGATGCCGTCAACGTCGGAAAATCGTGGAGGCCCGATTACCTCCTCAAGGCCCTTCGGAGCGCCTTGGAAGGAGCGTAAGGATGTTGCTCCTTAGATCATCGACATTTCGGCTCTGGCTCAAGGGCGTCGAGCCCGTTTGGCCGGAACGACTAGTTCGACTTCGTGCCGCGACGGTACGCCCAATCAATCGGAACGGGCTCACGCGCCGCTGGCTTTTTTCTTGAATTCTGTCAACTGCTAGTGTATTGTCTCAGCATCGATACTGGCCGAACACCTGTTCCGCTTTCGCCTCAGATCCTGACGGCGCGCACGTTTCAGACATTCTCCATCATCGACTAACCGGACGGCTGGCCGCAACTCCGCGCGCCAGGTCCTGCGCGTATAACAAGGAAAACCTGATGAACACCGGTACAGTGAAGTGGTTTAATACACAAAAGGGCTTCGGCTTTATCCAGCCGTCAAACGGCACCAACGACGTCTTCGTTCACATCAGCGCGGTCGAACGCGCCGGCATGGGAACTCTCACGGAAGGTCAGACGCTGTCTTACGATGTGGTCGCAGACCGTCGTACTGGCAAGTCCGCTGCCGAAAATCTACGTGCTGCTTAGTTAATAGCACGACAGACCTGTCGCTCTAGCCACGGATGTGCTGGTAGAGCTTGTGGTTCTGCCCCGCTCCTGAGTTATCGGGGCGGGGTTTTTCATTCGAGCAGGTAGGAAGATCGAAAAGCGGGCGTCACTGCAGCTTCCTTGACGCTTGCGCCTGTGCCCGATGACTACGTCAGCATGTTCACCAGCGCACCGGGAACGTGGCTCCTCAGTGGCAAGCAGGCGACTCAATGAGCATCGTTAAACGTCATGTGGCCGAGCAGGAAGAACGCATGGTCCTGATCGAGGAGATTTGCATCGATACAGGAGCGCTTGTCTTAGATACCGCCACGGATGATGTCTACTTCTCTGCGGACGAAGCGGCTTACAAGAACGCATACGTCACGGTGTTTCAAGCCTGGGCGAAGGGCACGATCAAGCGCACAGCGGAGCAGATATTCGAGGCAACGAAATCCATTCTTGAAGACTAGCAAGACCGCCGATAGCGCCGTAAACGTCGAGGAAAATATGTCATACGCCTACAAGCTAAACGAAGAGGTTCGGCACCACGCTCAAGGTCCCCAAGGACGGGCCGCAACTGAACTGCCAAGGGTCTACACGATCGTGCAGTGCATGCCGATCGAGTCCGATGGACGAGTAAGATACCGCATCAAGTGCAGGTCCGAGAACATTGAGCGAGTGGTTACGGAAGATCAGCTGTCGTATTTTCACTGATCTTTGTATCTTTCCCGCGAGCATTCATCAGACAGGGCCCGGAGGCAGCAGGGAGGAAAGATGTCAGACCGACGAGAACTCTATCGGAGCCCAAACGGGGACGCGTGGTTCATCGCACGTGAGCCCACAAACGGTCACGCTTTCATCATTCACCAGCCCAATGCGCCCTCTGGTGGCCGGCTATCTCACATCGAGCTGGGCGAGTTCTTGCGCGACGCGAAGGGACCGGAACAGCAAGCATTGTTGCGGTTGATCGGAACACTGGTCGAGGTCCCGCCGTTTGCGTAGGACCATTACAATCACCGCGCGCCTGGAAGATTCATCGAGTCACTTCGCGTAGCCGTGTGACCGCAGCCAATCGATCCGACGCTCTCCATTCATCCATTCGTCAATTTCGGCTTTGCTCTTGAAGCCGGTAATCTCTCGAGAAGCCCAACGGTCAAACGGTAGACAAGCGCTGATCACCGCCCGATTTCATTGCTTGCGGACGCACTAACGGAAGCGATGGGCCACTAGCAGACGTTCACTCGCCGTCCCCTCCTCTCAGGGCTGCGCGCGCTCCTGCCTGATTGCCTGCTCGACTTGATCCGCCAGTTTGGACAGATGTTCGGCTAGGGTAGTGTAGAGTGCTCGCTTTCTCGGCTCCGTCGCAAGATCGCGAACCAGAGCCGCTTCGGCAGCATCCGCGCGAAGCTTCTCAAGGCTGGCTTGCATGTCCTTCATCGCGCGCCCTCGTCCTACCCATGTGCTCTGGAAGGTGGTCGGATAGAACGACGCCAGTGAACGTTATCTGAACGGTCGCATAGCGATCTGGTTAAAGGTAATTAACCCGAACAGTGTGCCCTCCACGTTCTCAGGACGGCGGCTCGCTTCTCCCAGCGAGCGAACCCGCAGGTCGTGCGAGAGGGCAGCGCAGGGCACGTCTGCTCTGCCCCCGAAATCAGACGTCAATTTGTTCTGCTATCGCGAGGGCGTCATCGACCTCGATGCCGAGATATCGAACGGTGCTTTCGATTTTGGTGTGCCCCAGAACGAGCTGTACGGCTCGCAGGTTGCCAGTTCGGCAATACTCCCTGTGAAGCCTGCTTGGGGCAACACCGAGCCTTCAAGCCGCATCGATCACAATCGCGCTTGCTGGCGAGGTAAAGCAAGGTGGCACCATCATTCATCACCGTTGGGTCGTGGTGAGAACTTTGCCGCCAGGGCAACGATAGATGTCTTGAGCATGGTCATAGTGAAGTCGTCGCGCGAGAAGATCCCGTCTGTGCGGGCCGACTTGTCGAAGACTGTAACGTGCGGCTCGATGCCGTGCTCATAGACCAGCCAGGCGAGCATCTCGGCCGAGCCATAGCCGCGGTCACGGAGGAGCCGGCTCGGATAGAGATCAAACCGCTCCAGCCAGCGCTCGATCATGCGCTTAGCGGCCAATACCTCCGCCTGCCGGATTGCCGTCGTTGCCTCAACATCGACGATGATCGCATTCCCGATGTCGATCAGGTAGTTCGTCGAATAGGCGAAAACTCCGAAAGCAGCGTCATCGAGGACAGCCAGATACTCATCGATTGCTCGGCCGACTAGACGGACTGAATCACTGATATCATTGCGTCGCAACAGCCGTCTTTTTTCAAAGAATCGGCCAGTAGCGGACTAAGTTTCAGCACGCCGGAAGCGAAAGTACGCCAGCCAAAGCCACTCTGGTAGCGCTGTCCGCCAAGCGTTCGGGCTTTCTCAGTCTCTTGACGAGGCCGAAGCTGGCATGTCGGGCCTCGCGATGAGCAGGAACAATTACTGTGTTGTTGTTTTGTCTTAAGGAGTAGGCCCATGACAAAAGACCCTCGACAGCGCCTAAAGGACCGCCGCATTCTCGTGATCGAGGATGAGTATTTTCTCGCTGATGATCTAAAAAGAGTCTTGAGCAGTGAAGGGGCCCACGTCATCGGACCTACCGGAGATCGAGCTGAAGCTATCAAGCTGATTGACCGCGACGGTTTCGAGATCGCGGTGATCGACATCAACTTGCATGATGAGTTGGCCTATCCGCTCGCGGATGAGCTTGAACGAAAGGGCATCCCATTCGTTTTTGCCACTGGATACAGTCGCGACGTAATCCCAGACCGATTTGCTCGTGTTCTACGCTGGGAAAAGCCCTACGAGTTAAGGGGCATCGTTGATGGACTTGTCGGTCTTTGCGAGAGATCAATGAGGGGTGTGCGCCGACCAATTGCCGAATGAAGATCGGCACTTAAGGTGTAAGCCCCTCGTATCGCTTAGCTCTCGCATCCCGCCCGAGGTCTGTTCGATATAGTGTGCGCTTTCGGCTTTAGAGACTTATCGAGCAAACAGGCGCGCTAAAACTCTCCGGGCGGGGCCCGCTCCGATGTCAGCGACTGGTCAAAGGCGGCCCTCGTCACGGGCCAACTGCAGAAGTCAACGTGGGCTGAATGACCGAAGCGCCAACTGAGGCCCTGCGTCCTTCTAGTGTCTCGTTGGGATAGCCGGGGAAACTTCGCTAACCACGCGCCCCTTCTTGTCTCGCACTTGGATTGTCATCTCGCCAAGGTAAGAATTCGACGGGTCTTGCTCGGCCTGAGCGACGAAACAGGCGAGAGCGCGCAGGGCTTCGTCTTGCGCTGCTTTCCAGCTTTTCAACTCAATTCCTTCCTCGTCAACGACGAGGGAACAGCCATAGCTCAAGTCGAAATAGTACCGCGTCATAGGTCACCGGATTGGTGCGATCACGATGAAGCTGAGACAGACCACTAGGGTTGCGGTACTCAAGACAACTACAACTAACGCCTGCTGCTTTAGCTGATCCAGCTTTCGCTCCATGGCGGCCTCCCGGCTTAAGTACCCCGGACTAATTAACCTGTGTTAATTTTGTTCCGCTGACTTCCAAGGGGCGCCTGCGATTTTTAGAGGCCGCTTCGACCCCCGGGCTCGGCCACCTTTAACATAGGCGATAGCAAGGGTGGACTGGGGCGTGCAATCCACAGACATGGCTGAATGCCCCCCGCCTTCTGACTACTCAATGATGGTTCTGGACCTCGACCGCGAGGACGAGGGCGTGCGCGTCGCGCAACAAATAGCTACGAAGTTGCAGAAGGTCGTCACGGTCAGAGCGGCCGATCGCGTCGCGCTGATCCGAGTTGAGCCAGCCAAGCGCTCGATGCACTAAGCCGTGACTGTTGAGGAACGTCGCGCCGCTCTTTTGGTTTGGTGACCAGCATCCAAGGAACCAATGATGATCCCACGAGAGCAGCCGAACAGCGACCCGGTTAGGGTCTTGCTCGTGGAGGACGAATGGCTCATCCGGTCGTATGTAGCTGAGCAGCTTCGAGGCCATGGGCTTGAGGTTGTTGAAGCGAGCACCGCAGATGATGCGATGGATTACATTTCATCGGGTGAGCGGATTGACGCGCTAATAACTGACATCCGAATGCCGGGAACCCTTGATGGCCTTGAGTTGGCTGGGAGGGTGCGCGATATGCAACCGATGCTCCTTATCCTCGTTGCCTCTGGAAGCATCGAATTGGAGAGCGCAGCGAGCCGCGTAGGTAGGTTCATCCGCAAGCCCTACGATCCCAAGCAGATCGCAATGCACATCGCGGACATGCTCGGCCCGGCGCTGTAGTAGCATGCAAGCAGCAAATGTACTGCTCGTCGAGCAGGACGTGCTCGTGCGCCATCCGCTGGCCGAGTACCTTCGCAAGTGCGGCTATCGCGTTGTGGAAGTAACTGACCACGATGAAGCGCGTGAATGCTTTGAGGGCGGGAAACACTACATTGATGTGGCCTTGATCGACGCAGGCTCTCCCACCGGTTCCGGGTTTGCTCTCTCTGCGTGGATACGGAGTAACCACCCAACCGTGAGGACGATGCTTGGCGCGACGGTCGGCAAGGTCCTCGCTCTTGCGGGTGATCTTTGTGAGGAAGGCCCGCAAGCAGCGAAGAAGCTGAACTATCGGCCCGTGCTCGACCACATCCGCCAACTGCTCGCTACCCGTAAGGGGTCTTAGGCTTCCCCAGCGACTTGGTAGTCCGTAGGCCCTTTGGCCGTGTTGCTGCCAGCAATCACAGACGAAGTCTGCTCAGGGTCAAAACCGGCTGTGGACGTGGGCCGGCCGTCTACCTGGTCTACCGCCAATAGCAGACGCGAAGGCAATTTTCGGGTGGTGCCAAGGGGCGGCCGCTCGGCACGATCCCCTTAGCGAGTTGGATGATTATCGAAACTAAGACGCGTCGGTGAGAAGGCAGGCGTGTAGTCGTGCGAACACTCCGGCTGGCTGCCCTTCGACAAGCAAGTGCGGGCTTATGGCCTATTAACCGGTACCTTGCTCGTCGCTCCCCCGCCAAGAAGCCATTCGCCGTGTCCTGAACTAGGTCCCGACCAGCGTCGAGGAGCCGCCTCTCGACATTGCTGGAGCATCGCCGGCGTTAACCCTGTCGGCAAATGATCCGCGCGCGGCACGTCCGCTGCCGACAGATTGCCTCATTGGAGCGGAGACTTTTTCAACAGCACTAACCTTGGTTAGAGGCGCGTCATGCTGAGACCGAGCTTCCTGGGTCTCCTCATCGTATTGGGTGTAGGGGTCCTGTCAGTCATGGAGCTGCGGGCTCCCCCGCGCGGCACGGTCGCGCTCGTCCAGTCGCCTGCCGCACCCGACGCCGGCTCACCTGCCTCGCCTGACACACTGGCGAAAGGCGATCGCCTTGACGTCGCCCCGGTGAGCAGCGTGACACCGACCCAGGTGGCCTTGGCCGAAGCGCCTGTTGCTCCCCCAATCGATGCCGGTATCACTTCGCTGCAGCATTCGAGGCCGATCGCCCGCCAACGTCATAACGCGAAGACGGCCGCGCTCGCCGCACGTCCGAAACCGAAGAAGGTAGCTGCTATCAAGCAACCTGCCATTGGCGAGCGTTCAAAGCTCGCAAGCGAGACCGTGTCGTGCAGGCTCGCGGCGTTTGGCGGCTTGCGCAAGGCGCTGAATTTATCCGGCTGCGAAATCTGAGAGGTGCGGACTTTTTGCGGTGCCCGATGGCTTCAGTAAGAAGACAGCACGCTACAGGAGTGCGCTTCAGAACCCAACGTGTGCAGCCATCCGTACTCCGTTCGTGGCTCACAATCCAGAGCGCGGCTGCGTTGAACGAAGTGAGCAGACCAGATCAGGCGCTCAGCCGTGCCCCGCTGAGTTCCAGGCGGACTTGTACGCCAGAGGGCTTCCAAACGATATCGACTTTTCCGCCGAGTTGCCCTTCGACTGCAGACTTAATGAGCCTGCTGCCGAAGCCGGTCGAGATCGGCTTGGCGATCGCAGCAGACAAATTGTGCTCGCTCCAAGTCAGAACCAGAACGTCTCCAGCAAATTCCCACCCGATCATCACCTTCCCGTCTGCATGACCCAGTGCGCCATACTTGATAGCGTTCGTGGCAAGCTCATGCAGGATGAGTGCCATTGCGGTGGCTGATTTCTCCCCGAGCACAATTTCCGGTCCGGTCAAGCTCACTTTGCCATGCTGCGAGGCACTCAAATGCGGTGCCAGTATCTGTTCAGCAAGATGGATGAGCAACACCGAATGCGCTGGCATCGAATCCGCTCCGCCGATCCGGACGAGGTCATGTGCCCGAGATAGCGCTTGCAAGCGCTGGTTAAGAGCGGCGCTCATTTCAGCCGTCGTATTGGTCGATCGGCCCGTCATGGACACCATGGCGCTGAAGAGCGAGAAGAGGTTCTTCACCCGATGATTCAGCTCTTGCATCAGCAGTTGGCGAGCCTCCTCGGCCATTTTCAAATCATGCAGGTCGGTGCACGTGCCGTACCAGCGGATGATCTCGCCCGCCTCGTTGCGGATGCATTGTGCACGTCCGATCACCCAGCGGTATTCGCCCGAGCGGTGCCGTAGCCGATACTCGATGTGATAAGGGACACCCGTAGCCAAACTGTGGCGCCATACTTTCCAGGCCCGCTCCTGGTCGTCGGGGTGAAACATTCCGTTCCAGGCCTCACCGTCGGTCGAACCTTTGGGCACGCCTGTGTATTCGTACCAACGGTCGTTGTAATAATCGTGATAACCGTCGGGCAGCGTCGACCAGATCATCTGGTCAATCGAGTTCACGATGGCCTGGTAACGTTCCTCGCTCTCACGAAGAGCAGCCAGCGCCCGGATCGTGTCCGTCACGTCGGTCGCCTGCACGAAGATGCCGTACCGATCGCCCGCGCGGTCGCTTATCGGCTGAAAGACGAAGTCGAGATGCCGTTGCTCGCGAATTCCACTTCGATCCAGGACGACCGGAATGGCGCGCCCGGCGTAAGGCACTCCGCTCTGGTAGACGGTGTCAAGTAGTTCGATGAAACCTTGCGACGCCACCTCGGGCAGGGCCTGATGGACCGATTTGTCGAGGATGTCGTTACGGCCCACCAACTGCAAGTAAGCGGGGTTTGCGATTTCGAAGACATGACGGGGCCCGCGCAGAATGGCCGTCGCGCCTGGCGCCTGTTCAAACATAAGAGACAGACGTGCAATCTCTTGCTGGGCACTGCGCCGCGCCAGGACGATTTGAGTTGTTTCGTTCCCTTGATTGAAGATGCCCGCAACCTCGCCATCTTCGCCGCGGATCGGGCTAATGCTGTAGTTCCAGTAGGTCTCCTGCTGGCTGCCGCCACGCACCATTGGCAGCATTTCGTCATAGGTGGAAAAGCCTTCACCCGTGGCCACCACGTTCTCGAACTGCGGGCCGACGACGTGCCAGATGTCGGACCAGACTTCCTTGGCGGGGCGGCCGAGAGCCCAGGGATGGCGCTCGCCCGGAATGACAGACCACGCGTCATTATAAAGGAGCCTGAAGTCCGGCCCCCAGTAGATCGCCGTTGGAAAGCTCGAATACAGGCAAATGGACAGTGCCGAACGAAGCGATTGCGGCCACGACTCCGGAGGCCCGAGCGGATGTGTCCTCCAATCGAAAAGACGGATAAGCTCGCCCATCCGTCCTCCGCCGCTTAGAAATCTTGTCGTCTCGTCACGCATCGGCCTGCCCATCTCAGTCCTCCGAGCGCAAGCTTATCCAGCATTTCGGCGGACGGATAGCCGACGCATCGGTGAGAAGATCGGCGTGCAGTCGCGCCAGCGCTCCGGCTTGCCGCTCTAGCTAGGCCGAGGCTGGAGTTTGGCTAAAGCCAACCGTAGACGATTATTCCTCACCGCCACAAATCGTTCGCGGTCCACCCCGCAAAAGCGAGCGTCGGTCGGGAGAAGGATTTTCTAAAAACGAACGGGGCAAGAACCCGCAAAACTACGTAAGGTCTATAGGTTGCCTGCGGCTTAGGAAGTCTGAGAGCGGAAAATATTGTCGCGGGCTTGCCGAAGTAGCACTGAGCAGGCCTGTACGCCGCATTTAGAGGCTGTGATCAGACGTTGATCACCGTGAGCCTTCGCATCGCACGCTGTCTGGACTGCCACGCTTCTGCGTCAGACTTGTGGTGCATGTGAAGTTGACGCTCGGGCGTGAGTACGACGATATCGTCGCCCCAATATTCGCCGACCGCGCACAAACCGATAGCGGCCTGACGAACAAGCTGCGACGTCAACAATCGTGGCAAGGCTAAGCGGTAGCAAACACCATCATAGACAAAGAAGCCGAGCCGGACCATGAGGCCGAACTCCCGGCTGAACGTGCCATAGCAATCTGCGTAAAGTTCGAATGCGGCGGCACAATTTTGTTGCTTCAGCTCATCGAGGGTTTCACGAGCGAAGGCAGCTAGATCAGGCATGCCGTCACCATGGAGTAGCTCCACCCGATCATGGAACTCGCAGTCCGCCAGTGCAGTCGACCATAAAGCTTCCGCCTCGCTGGCCTTGGCGATCCAAGCCGCATCAAAATCGGGTCTTCCGGTCGGCATCTCTAGAAGGACGTGCGTGGTAGAAAGCGACATCTTGGGCTCTCCTATCAGATCCCTGACGAGCAGGAAGACGCTGCTATTGCGCCCAAACTCCTGAGGCACGGTATCGCAACATGATGCTGGGCGAAATGCGTCGGGTAGTCGATTTTCGAAAAATTTTGGCGCACGGTTTTGCGAACGTTTTGGTTGCCTCGTTTGGGGACCGCCAGGGGGCAGTTGTCGGGGCCTCCCTGCCCTCACTAATAACTTTCAGTTTTTGAGACATACTGATCCATTCTTTGGGCCCGACTCTTGCAGAGATTATTGTTTTGTAACATGCTGGCGTTCGTCGATGTGTTACGAGATGGACGATGTTGCAGCCTATTGTCGCCTACTACCGTGTCTCTCGAGAGAAACAGGGCCGTTCTGGACTTGGTCTCGATGGTCAACGGCGCCTTGTTTCAACCTTCGCCGCCAACGAGACAATGGAGATCGCAGGTGAGTTCACCGAGGTCGAGACTGGGAAGGGAGTGGACGCGCTGGAGAGGCGTCCCCAGCTTGCTGCTGCCCTGCGGAAGGCAAAGAAGCTCAAATGCCCGGTCGTTGTGGCCAAATTGGATCGTCTGTCTCGCGATGTGGCCTTCATCGCCGGCCTAATGGCTAAACGGGTGCCATTCATCGTCACTGAGTTGGGCAGGGACGTCGATCCGTTCATGCTGCACATTTATGCTGCCGTGGCAGAGAAGGAACGCAGCGTGATCGCTGAACGGACCCGCCTCGCCCTTGCGGAGGCTAAGCATCGCGGCAAGCGGCTTGGCAATCAACGACAGGCCAATGTCAATAAAGCTGCTGCAGCGGCCCGGGATGCTCAGCTAGAGCCCATCCTGAAGGAGATGTGGGAGCTTCCTCTTCGTGAGATCGCTCAAGAGCTGACGGACCGGGGAATACCAGCACCTCGTGGCGGTAATTGGAATCCAATGACGGTCATGCGGGTGATGAGGCGGCTGGGCATTCCCAGCGAATAAATGTCAGTCAAGGACGCCAGCGGCGATCAGCCGCCGATAAAGTTCATTATAGGCGGCGTCCCGCGCTCGTGGGAGCGCCGCAGGGTCCGCCAAGGCATCCAAGACGTTTTTTACGAGCCTTCGCGCCGCGTTGGCTTCCTGTGGATTCAGGGCGTCGAGCCACGTTTCAACCGCGAACCACTCAATGCCGCACGCCTCCAGCTCGCAAATTCCCCTGCGATCCAGATCACTCAGCCACCGGGTCGTTGCTAACCTTGCTTTTGCTTGCTTTCGGGCACGTCCAATCTGATCGGTGCGGTCTCGGCTCCGCTTCACGGTAGAGGTTTGCCAGACCTTGGGCCGGACGACCGGTACAAAACGCCCACGTTCATCCCTGATGATAGGCGGCACGGCCTGCCTCCATGATCCGCTTGCGCAATCGCGTAAGCTTCAAGATCAAATCGTCCTCACTGATCAATCCTCGCGAAGTCCGCGCCCAAATCCATCGGAGCGCGTCTGAGAAGGCCGGAAAGTCACGGTCGAGGAGCTCGAGCTGAAAGCCTTGTCGCGCTGCCCAAGTATTGCAATTCCCTTCGTCGGATGGGGTCAGCACAATCGTCCGGCCCGGCTGGCTCGGATCGCGACGCCAAAGAACGCAAAGCCGACTCCGTTCAGCTCGCATTTCAGCACGCTGAATACGGTCTGGATCTCCAGAAAGGTACGCGGCGGCAAGTCGCGACCGCTTGGCGGCGGCGTTATGCCGAAAGCAAGTTTGTTGGTTTCGCATGCGCGCTGCTCTGCAGGGCTTTCCAAAACGAGTGAGCGCCGTACAGCGCGGCATCTCCCGGTTCGGGCCGTTGCAAAACCTCGCGCGTGCAGCCATGAAGTTTTGGCGCTGCGTCTCGGATTGAAATCCGAGAACGCGACCGGTTCGCGGATCTCGCAGACCTCGAAATGAACTCATAACGCACCCTTTCACGGCGCTATTGCGAGCCAACTGTAGCATAACTTTGTCAGACCACAGAAGGAGAGCCTTTGTCGTTCAGCGCTTAAATCCTGCACTCAGTCGTCGGCGCATCAGCGCTGAGTACTCGCCATGGTATTTCGCCGTCCGGTGCGGGCAGCAATGGAACGCTTACCCATCTCATACTCGACGCTAGCCAGTGCCGGCGTCCGGCCGGTGCGGTGTCAGGTGTTGTCCTCGAATTCACGCCGTACCTTCCAGTGGGCGACGAAGCGTGGTGCGCGGTGCTTCGCACTATCTGGTTCGGTCGCGGTCACCGGGCCTATAGGGAGGGAGGTTCGCTGTCCTCCCTCCCTATAGGACCGGGAACACCGAACACCCCAACCGGGAAGAACCAAGAAGCAACCAAGAAGGTAACCGAGAAGGCTCATCACGCATCTCCCGAGTCGGCCGGTCCAGGCGCTAGGTGCCGGATTGTTTTCGAAGGCGGCCCAAAGCTTGCGATATGGATGCGGTCAGCCGCGAGAAGCCGCTCGAGAGCGGCCCTGTAGTCGCGCTGCGTATAGGGCTTACCGTCGGGGTGGCCGGCGATAATCTTGGGCGCGTAGTTCGACGCATGGGCTGACGGGCTCACTGGACGGTTCTGTCTCGTCAACTTGCCCAGAACATCCAGAAACGCCCCATCGATCTTCTGCTCGCGCGCGAGCTTCTCGAGCGTGGATTGGCCCGCGACTGGCAAGAAGAGGCCGTTTTGGTAACGCAACACGACCGCATCGGACAGCGGACCGTAATTGTTTTTGAGGAATGAGAGCTCGCGCAGGTCGCTTGCGGATTGCCCGTCCCCATCCTGCTCCTGCACAGTCTTAAGCAACATGCGGGCACGAACCGAGTTGTGCCATGCGGTCGATCCACTTAACCCGGTGCCGCTGTTGATCCCGGTTAGGGATGGATGCGCAAGTAACACGACCGAGCCATTTGCAGTAATCGCCAGCTTGCGCATGAGGCCGACAAACTGTCGCACTTGCGATCTGTCGATCTCGTTGCCGGCAAACGTGTCTGCGGTGGCATCTATCCCGATATGCTTGGGCCGGATGTCGGCGGCCGCCTCGAGCAGTCGCTCAAATAGCGGGGTGGGCTGCACTTTCCCCTGCCGGTCGGGGACGGCTAGGACCGCATCTTCGCCGGCAAAGGACAACAGGTGCAAGCCCCCGTCGATTAGGTCCGAAAATTTGACGCCATAGTGATCAGTGATGGCGGTCAACCGCCGGTGCAGCTCATCAGCGTCGTCCTCGGCGCCATAGTAGATCGCCGGTCCGCACTCCGGCAGGCCGCCCAACCAATCCCGGCCGATAACGTGAGCGACACAAAGCTGCAGCTCGACGAGCGTCTTGCCCGCAGCCCCCTCGCCGCTGAACAGCGTCGGCTGACCAATTGGGATGCGATCAGTCACGGCCCATGGGCGCGGAGGGGCCGGATTGGTGTCCCACGGCTGCATATCGATGAATGGTAACGGACCCGCCGGCGGAGACTCGTCTTGCTGATATTTCTCGCGTGCCGACCTGACGATGCGCGGGATGGCATCGAGCCTGGCCTGCCAGCGGACAGTGTCGTGCGGTGCGGTTGAGGACGACATGAGTGCCCGAAGCAGAGTGACTGCGCTGCCATCGTACATTTGGCTGCCGACCAAACGGGCGGCTAACGCGACCAAGGACGAGTGATAGTTTGTTCCGGTGATGATATTACGGACCAACCTCAACCATTCGCTGCCGTCGTTAAGTGCGGTGCCATTGAACTTTGCTTTTGGCGGTTCTGGCGGCGCGGCTATCTGCAACGTGGCTAGCGCCTCCTCGAGATCAATTTCAACGTCAGCGTCGACCTGCTCGATCGTACACAGGCGCGGTTCGGCTTTCCGGTGCCACGAGCCCGGCCAACGGATCGGATGACAGACTGGCTTGTTTGAGGGGTCGCCGCCGACCAAGCGCGCCGCGAGATCCCGAGCTTTCTTCAAGATCGCGAGCGACTTGCCGGTGGCGGGTATCTTCAATCGCCAATGCAGGTGCAATTTGTCTTCTGGCGCAGTGCCGCCGTTAGCCCACGTCCCTCCGCTCCTGACGACCACAGTGGCGGGGCCAAGCAACCCTTCAAGAATGGCGCGCGCCTTGCTCGGCTGCTGGTCACATTCAACGCTCAGCGCCAAGCCTTCGAGCAGATCCTCTTCGCGCGCCTTGTCTTTTCCCACAAAGACAGCAAGCGGCGGGCAGAAAACGGCCGGTACCGGGTTCTGCGCCGCCCTTCGAGCATCGTCCACACAGACTTCGACTAGAAACTTGAGCCCGCCTGATCGAGCGGCGGGGGTGATCCTGAAAACCCGATCGCCCTCCTCGAGGAAACTTCGAACCGTCACGAAACCCTTCTCGCCGGCGCGCCTGAAGATTGCGTCGGCGAAGGTCTCGAGTTGCTCGCGGTCGGGTTCGAGGGGCATTGCCGCCGCCGGACATCAGAATGGGACTTCATCTTGGAGTTCTTCGGCCGTCGTTGGCGTCTTGACCGGCTCGGCAAGTGCATTCTGCGGCCCGCCCCCGATCGGCGGGCCGCCGGAGCCTCCGAAACCGCGCCAATTTACGATGGTGAACTCGGGTCGCAACTTGGCGCCGAACTTCGTCTTCATCACTTTGCTATCGAGCTTGACGAGAGGGAAAACCTGGGTGCCTCGCAAGGCCCGCATCCAAGAGATCCTGTCCACAAGGCGCTCCCAGGCGATTTTCGCGCCCGTTGTTCCGTTAGCGAACGTATAGAGCGACGCATCGGAGGTATCGAGCAGATACACCGCATATTGCGGTTGCCATGGGGGTCGTGGCTGACCGTCAAGCCCCAGCTCCCATTCGCTTTGCGGGATTGCCCCATTGAGGTCATCAATGTCCGGCAGTCCCGCGCCGGTATCGACCAGCGTCTCGACTGCTCCCTCTGATTGCCACCTTTGAATTGCCCTTGCGGTCATCAAAGCAATGAGTTGCTTTCCTGCCATATCCGCCTCGTCTTGCGTGCCCCACCTCCCATCGATGCACTTGAGAAGCGAGCCGTGGATCAATCGTTCGGTGATATTGATTGCGGGTAGGTTCGTCATCTTGCTTTCCTTTTGCTCTTCCTCCGGTTTGGCCGGAATGCGCCGGCCCGCTTAGTTCCTCATGCAGCGTCCGCGACTTCGGCTCCCCAGAAGCACGGCATCTGAACGATCGTGATGCTTGGATCATCAGGGTCGGTGATTAGGATGCCGCTGTTCGCGCGCGTGCCCGCATCGATGCGAACGCGCTCGGCCTCGAGCTCCGCGAGTAACTGCGAGAGGTGTTAATCTGGACGGCTAGCCGTCCCTGTCCGTTGACGCCGGCTTCGATTGGATCGTCGGCGACGTCGGGCGCGCGGGCGATGCAGAGACGGAGGGACTGCTCTGGCGCCGCCCATGTGAGTCCGACGAGCTGCAGATGGCCTTCGTCGGGCATGGCGGCCGCGATGCGCACAAGAGCCCGAGTCAATGCGGCGCCGTTGACGGTCACCCAATTATCGCTCGGGGCAGGAACAAGACGTTCGTAGGCCGGAAAGTCTGCGTCGATCAGCTTCGAGACGAAACTGAAGCCCAAGGACTTGGCCTCCAGCAACGCCGTGCTTCGCCGGAGCGTGACAGGTTCGATGTCCTTGCCGCCCAGCAGCTTGAGCAGGATCTTGATCGCTTGCTTCGGGACGATAAGACGGCGATCGTGCGAGAGGCCTGAGATCCCGGGGGCGACAACGCGAGCAAGGCGGTGACCGTCGGCTGCGACCGCGGTTAATCCTTCGGCGGTATCATGCAAAAAGAGGCCATGGAGATTGAAGCGGGCCTGGTCACTTGGAACCGCGAATGCGGGCTTCGACAATAGCGCCGCCAGCTTCGAGCGCCCGAGCGTGACCCGTCCGGTCTCGTCTTTTATTGTTGGCGTGGACGGTAGGACGTTGATCGGCAACGTCGGCAGCCTGAAACGCGAGCGGCCGCATCGCATTGACGCCATCGGCCCGTCGTCGTCGATCGTGATCTTCGCGTCGGGTGGAAAGCTAGCCGCCAGCGCCGCCAATTGCTCACTTCTGAGCGCAACTTGGCCGATAGTCTCGGTGGCCGCCGGCAAGGAGAGCTTCAGGGCGGAGTCGAGCACATTGGCCGTGATAACGAGCCGGTCGCCCTCAGCCGCCAGCCGCGCATAGTTTAACGCGGGGGCCTTCTTCAGCCGCGCGTCGAGCATGCCGGCGGCCAGGGCGATCGAGGCCAATGGTCGAGCCTGCACAGTGACCCTCATAGCACCGGCTCCGTGATCGATAGCTCGACGAACACCAGGTCCCGATGGCAGCGCTCGCAGATGAGACTGATCGCGTCGGCCTCGCAGCGAACGCCGCTCGGGCGCAGTCGGCGACGGCAGCTCGGGCAGACCAGTTCGTTCGCCATGCGGACGCGGTAGTCCGGCCCAGTCCAGTGCGACGCTCTGTTGATCGGTGCTCGTTTCATGTACCGCTCGCCTTTCGTTCTTTGACCTTTTTGAGAATTTCCTTCGCAGTGGCTTCGGCCTTTTCGGGCGAGAGCGCAGCCAGCATCGCGTCGGCGATAGCGGACGCCGTATCTGTGGGCTTCCAGACGCTCTCGGGGAGAGCTTCGACGCTGCGTCGAAGACGATGATTTTCCTCAAGGACCGCTACGTGTGCGGTCTTGAGCTGCGCGTAGGGAGACGTCTTTGGCTGAGCGCCGGGGTCCGGAACAGCGGTCGACTTCCGCCAGTTTCTCAGGACAGTGTCCGGATGATTGAACCGAAACCGCTCGCCCGCCGTAAGCTGTGAAATCCACTTATCGATTTCAGAGCGGAACTCGAGGCATTCTAAGAGGCGCGCGCGAACCGCCTTATCGATCTCTGCAAAGCCGTTCTCGCTGAGCCATTCGGCCATCGCTTTTTTATATCGACGTCCCGTCGGCTCGTTGGTGTTGGTGTCCCGCATCACTTCCGCGCGGCCGACCAGCAAGGCTTCACCAATCGCAATCCAGTCGGCCCAACCGCGGCGCTTGCGCGCCATGGCCTCCTGGCCAATCCGGACTGTTTCGCTGATCGATTGGTTGTGACAGCACAACCGATCTGACTGCTTGACACCTGCTGACGGTACGCCGATATCGACCATGTTCTCTTCCTGCTTTGCGAGAGCGGGATTAGTGAATCGGCGACCGGGGGTTTGAGTGAAGCCTTTCTTCCCGGCCGCCGTCCTCCTTCAGTCCGGACGCGGATGTTTCCGTCAGGTGGGCCCCCCGAGCATCAGCGCATGACGCAGCCGCACGCCGAGACGACGCGGGCTCAGCTCCACGAGCTTGTCCGAGTGATGTCGTTTCCAGGAATCGACCGACAACGTAGAAAGTTTTTCAGCTTCGCGCAGGCTGATGATGCGATCGAGTTCTAGGTCAGGCGGGAGGTTGAAATAGTCGGTAGGCGCAGACATTGGATTTCCTCCGCTGTCGGCGCGCGTGAGCGCGCTCAACACGCAGAGGTCATCACAAAAGCTCGGAAGCTGCATTCCGCACGTTCCGCAACGCGGATTTATTGTGCGGATGTTGCGGATCTTGCGAGAAACTATGCGCCTCGTCCCAACGCGCGATTGACCGTGTCCCAGGACGGCGCTGCCAAACCACGGTTTTCGGTACCAGATGACAGCTTATGGGCAACCCTGCCTAGGACGAAGCTGGTGGGAATTTCGTCGGTCACCTTGCCGTCTGGTGGATAGATTTCTTTTAACGCTTCCTGAACACGAAGCTGTTGCCGACTTACTCTACTCTTATTCGCGCGCTTCTGATTCTCCTTCGGTTCACCGCCCTGTTGTGGGCCTACTTCTTTCCCGTCAATTTGTTTCTCGCCCGCGCTTGGTTCGCGCCGTTGAGGTAGTAGCGCAAAGAGGTGCTCACGAGACACGCTGATCCCCATCGCCTGCAGGGCTCCGAGCTCATTTTCACCCGCACAATTGTCCTCCCAGTCGATCCAGTGAGAGGTAGCGTCCCAGAACAACTCTAGGAGAAGAAATGCGTTACCCAACTGCAGGCCTGTCATCACCTGCCCCTTCCCGTCCAACAGGTCCAGCGACATGCAGCTCCACGGCAGCTCCCCGGTCGCCATCCATTGATTCAGCCTTTTTCTTGTGAGCCTCTTCGAGCCGAGAACCCTCGTCGCCTCCTGTAAGGCTTCATTGAGCCAGATCCAATGGATCGCGTTAGTTTTGCCGCTAGCCTTCACCATGGTGAATCTCCCGTGGCTTGGTCGGTCAGTGCGTTTCAAGCCGCTCTGGCCGGCCGTGTTGTATGCGATCTTAGACGAGCAATCGGAAGAGCCCCGTGCTTGCTCTTGCCCGATCGTGCGAGGCTCTGCGCTCAGAATGACTCTCCATACGCACGCTGGCAACAACTACTCGCCGTTGCGAACAGAGCGAACTTCCACGTCCAGCACAGCACGCACTTCCAATGCCGAGACCAATTTAAGCGAACGTATGAGAGATCCTCAGTTGGCCTGAGTGCCATCGATTGCTCTGCAGTGCTCTGCAGTGCTTTCGAGTGCTCTCCAGTGCTCTTGAGTACTACCGAATGCTCCCGAGTGCTCCTCAATGCTGTTGAGTTCTGCTGCGTACTAGTGAGCGCTGCTGATTCTTCACATCCTAAAAATCACATTGAATCTCGCCGCCCGCTGCGCAACTATACTGTTTCACGCGATGTCGGGTTGCCCAATGAGCAAT
Source organism: Bradyrhizobium sp. IAR9 (assembly GCF_013408065.1). NCBI lineage: Bacteria > Pseudomonadati > Pseudomonadota > Alphaproteobacteria > Hyphomicrobiales > Nitrobacteraceae > Bradyrhizobium > Bradyrhizobium sp. IAR9. The sequence continues at coordinate 84,705 of NZ_JACBZW010000010.1, read as the reverse complement.
GACAACGATAACGACGACGATCTGCCCGCGCTGCGACGCATGTTGACCGAGCAGGCGGTCCTTGAAGAAATTCCCATCTCGCGCACCACGTTGTACAGGCTGGAGCGCGCGGGCAAATTTCCTCGGTCGGTGTACGTGAGCCCGAACAGACGGCTTTGGTTTCGCGATGAAGTCGCCGCGTGGCAGGCCGCCATCAACGACAACGACCAGCGCAATCCCAAGCGGGGACGTGGCAAAGGACGTCGGCGTCGGCGGTGGGGCGCGTGACGTGAGCGCATTCGAGGAAATCGGGTCAAGAGCAGCAAGAGCGCCGAAGCGCCGGCCTGACAGAATTTCAGCGAATGCAATCGTGATGGCGAGCCCCGCTGTATCTGCCGTGGACGCGACGCCCGGCGGGCGGCGGAACGGAGCAACGGACTCGCGCACGCGCAACTTCGTTTGCAGGCTATCAACGAGGTAGGCCAGACTAGTGAGATAGATGTCATAGGGGATTGACATCCGCCCCAGCCGAAGGCCTTATTTTCTGGTCGAGGGGCCGACCCGATCCAAGGCAACCTCACCGGTGCTTGCACTGAGGCGCGACACGGCATGGTTTGGGAACAATCCCGACCTTGCAGGGCGAGGCGGGCGTGATCGGGGCCTCGTCCCAAGGTCTCCAAAAACAGGAGACCGCTATGAAGATACGAAACGCGCGCTTGCGGCGGGGCCATGCACCGGGCCATGTACGCGAGACATTTTGTTGCGCAATCGACGCATTTCTCGAATGGAAGCCAGGCGAACCCGAGCCGGTGGTCGAGTACGAAATCGACTATGAACCCCGGCTCATACCCATCTCGCGCGCCTGCACGCTCGTGTGGAACTGCAACGACATCATGCCGGATCTCGGGTTTCGGCAACTGCGCGATGACGCCCAACTCGACATGAAGAAGAGGACCTATGCCGCATGTGCGCGCGCGATGCATACCGTGATACTGGAGCAGCTTCCGAAAGACGCTGACTAGGTCCTGTCTCGCATACGACGCCGCGCCAGTAAGATTGGCGCGGCGTCAGCACAACATTGATTTCCTAAGCGGCCAGTTAGCATCCGCCAACGGAAGCCGAAGCGCAGGGCGAGATCACCCACGCAGCACACAACGCTCGGCCGCTGCTCATCAACCGGCTCGCGTGGATGCGCAAGTCCGGATGCGGTTGCAAATGCAACAGTATGTTCGTCGGTGACGTTGGTCCGCCTGGCTCCATCTGCCGCCTAGCCGGGGAGGCCATTGACACAGCAGGAATGCTGCGAGGTGTCCTTTGAAGAATAAAATACAGCGAGTACGGCCGACAGGCCAAACTACACCAGCGGCTTGCGTCGGCAGAGACCGCCTAGATAGCCGATCAATTAGCCCGTGATGCCGACGGCTTGTTGTCGCTCCTCGCGTCGATGAGGATTACGTCCTTGTTCCCGCGTAGACCCAGTTTCTTCAGTATTCGGTCGACCTTTTGGCTTTCCTGATAGCTAAAGAAGATAATTACTTTCAGACCACGTTCGGCATCGGCGGACATCTGATAGATCTCAACCTGCTTCCTGAGATTAGCTTCTAACTTGGTATTGCTGGCAAGCTTCATCTCAACGAGTGTCTTGTGGCGACCTCTTGACGCTTTAAAATCGACTGGGCCACGACCATCATTGGCTTCTTGACCAACGTCCAGCGGCGTACCGAACCAGACTAGACGATAAAGGATTTGAAGATCGTTCTCGCGCTTAAATGGCTTGCCGTCGTCATCATAAAAGATGCGCCAACCTGCATTGTCCTCAATGACGTGCTTGAGATAGGCGACGCGCGTGTGAGCCTCTGCGTAGGTGCCACCCGCAATTTTGTAGAATTCTGTTTCGGCCAGTAGCGGCTGAAGGATCTCTTTCAACCGCCGTGAGAATTGAATTTCCGTCTGAAGCACTTTCTCGGCACTCAGATCAACTGCATCCTCGCCATGCATTTCTTTCAGTTTGATGTAGTAGTCGATCAGTTCAGGAAATTGCCGCACGGTCGCCGCTGCCGCTGACGTTTTGTCCTTCTGCGTTGGGGACCTCCTCGGGTTCACGCGCTGGCGCAACGCGAGATCGAAGTAGTTGGAAACGGCGGCACGCAGAGCAGCATCGGGAATTGCAGTAGGGATCTCATCAAAACGACCAAGCAAATCGGCCCGATTGATCCATGTGTCGTCACGGGTCAGCATCGCACGTGGGGTAAGCAGAACGAAGTCACCTCTTATCCACGGGAGCTTGTACGTCTTCCGCTGCCAAGTTTGCGTTGTGTAATTGAAGACGGCCCGGCTGATCGTTACGTCCCGCACGTGGCGAGCATCGAGAAATTGGGCGGCAAACCGCTCCGTGTACTGGCAGAGGAAGTCCTGAATGAGATTGGTAACGAAGTCACTGATGTTGTCTCTGCCGACGCCGTTGCTAACAAGGCAGACCTTTTCGAGGTGACTTCCCTCTGTAATTTTTTCTTCACCGAAATTTACAAAAACCACATGCAGGTTCGCGTGCAATTCACGGGCGAAGTTTATTCCTATTCCGCTGCCTCCGTTACCGACTAGCGAGAAGCCGAACCAGTTCTGCTTGACCTCAGGGAAACAATACCAGTTTGTGAGGTCGCCATCGGATAGCGGTCCTTCGATTGCTCGTTCTCTCAAGAAAACGAGATAGTCGATGATCTGCCGGTGCAGAGCTTGATATTCATCGCTCTCACTGTGGAACAACAAGAACGGGTCGATGAACAGCGGCAAATCGTTGATCAGTGAGACATCAAAAGCGCCGTATTTCTCAACAACCGAAGGATCGACCCCAAAGGTGTCGCTAAAAAATGTCCCCATCGTCCCCGCCGCGACGTCTTAGATGTAAATTGGATTATTATTGATCGACTAGAAATGCGGGCGAGCGCGGGTGCAACCTTCAGGCAAGGCGTCATCCACAACTAACCTTATCGGGCGCCGTGAAACTCTACCTTTACGACCTGCACCTCTTGGACTAGGGCCTATTGGGGCCGCGCAGGTTTGAAGCAGAAAGTTTCGCTGCAAGCATCCTCCGCACAACCAATTCAAATTATTGTTCTTTTAGCCGCTCCGCCAATGGCAAAATAGCGCTTGCAGCCAGGACCACACGGTTTTGCCGTACGCACGGCCCGCCATTTCGCCGCAGTTTTCCCGAGCCCTGTCGACAAAGCCGGAAACTTACAGACGAGACGAAGCCTGGCAGCGCCGCTCGTCCGCACGAAGCCTCGGGCTCACAGGGACTACCCGCCCTGCCCGCGCCTCTCGTGCCGACGCTGCCGCGTCCACCGCAAGCCCGGCTCGCGACAGTGACGACCACATAGTCGCCCCTCTTGGGTGAGCCGGGATGGGCAAACACATACGCCGAAACCGAATTTCGGTAAAGTGGAATATTTTTAGCGACGTGGATTGACAGAGGGCGACACAGGCACGATCGCGTAGCCCGGATGGAGCGCCAGCGTAATCCGGGACGGTGCTAGATGCCGGGCGAGCGGCCCCGGATTGCGCTTTGCTCCATCCGGGCTACGGCCACGATCGGCCGCTCAGGCGGACATCGCTCGCTCGCGTCCGGCCGGATCGACCAGGCGCACGATCTCACAGATGGCAACGAGGCCGGCGAGCCAGACGGCGGTGGTCAGTCCAATGCGCGTCACGATCGCGGCGGTGAAGGCGCCCTCGCCGCCGAGGAACGGCGTCGTGGCGAGCAGCGCGAGCTCGTAAATCCCGTAGGCGGCGACGAGCGTGATCGCCAGCATCAGTGGCGTGCGGCCCTGCGGCAGCAGGCCGAGCACCGTCGACGAGGCCGCGGTCGCCAGAAGCGCGGCCGCGCCGATCACGAAGCCCCAGGCAATGGTGCCGACGTCAACGGGATAATGCAGCACGCCGAAACCGATGGTCTGGTTGACGAGCCAGGCGCCGGTGACGACGAGCAGCGCCGGACGCTGCGGCAGCATCGCCGCGGCAACGACGGCGAAGGCCGCGAACGGCGTGGCGCAGGCGAACGCAAAACTTGCGAGCGCGCATGACGCCGTCAGCAGCGCAAAGCAGAATATCGGCGCGAGGCGCGGCGCGACCGGGTGAAGCCGGAAGCGATCGCCACCAGACGGCAGGATGCTGAGAGCCATGGTTGAATCTCCTTCTTTCGAATTCTAGTCCATTTAGGGCGCGTGACGAAAATCAGAACGTTGCACCGGCCTTGAGCAGATAGGAGCGGCCGGGCAGCGGATAGGCGCTGAAGCGGCCGTCCGTGAAGGTGCTCGCGATGGCGTAGTCGTAGTAGAGCGCGTTCAGCACATTGTTGATGCTGAGGGACCAGAAGTAGCGCTCAACCTGGCCGCTGAGCTTGAGATCGATCGTGCCGTTGGCGGGAATCGGCTTCTGGGTGCCCGCCTGGTCGTTGTCCATGCGTCGCTCGCTCCAGAAGCGCGCGGTGGCATCGAGCACCACGTAATTCTGCCAGATGTTCCAGGTGACGCCCGCACTCGCCGTGTAGCGCGAGACCAGCGGCACGTCGTTGCCGGCCCAGATGCCTTCGCGGAAGACCGCGCGGGTGTAGGCCACGCCGGAGCGCAGCAGCAGGGCGTCGTTGACGCGATAGGACAGGCTGGTCTCCGAGCCGTAGCGGCGGGTCGGATCGAGATTGGTGTTGTAGAACAGGACCGGATTGAAATGGACCTCGTTGGTGAGATCCATCAGATAGAGACTACTCTGCAGCTGCAACCCGCCGCCCTTGATGCGAACACCGCCCTCGATATCCCCAGAGGTCTGGGTCTTGAGCTGGAACGTTTGCGGGATCGCAGCGAAGGTCAAGGGATCGAAGGAAGGCCCCGAGGACAGGCGCTCGTCGACATCAGGCGTGCGGAACGCGCGCGCAATGCGGCCGAACAGCGAGACCTGGTCGTTGAGGCGATGCTCGGCCCCGAGATGCAGCGCATATTGGGTCTCGTTGCTCGTCAGCGGCAGCGCGCCGATGTCGGCGTTGAAGGGAGCTGCCGGGTCGAAATTGTCGCGTGCCGCAAGTCTGACGTTCTGCACCCGCGCGCCGTAGGAGATGTCGGTCGTGGGCGCGATTCCCAATGTGTGCTGGACATAGCCCGCAACCGTCTGCTGCCTGAGGTCGTAATTGTGCCATGGGGAGAGCCCCTGCCCGGCGCCGCGGCCCTGCTCAAAGCTCGCATCGTAATAGTCGATGCCGCTCAGGAGCTGCGACGGCATGCCGAGCAGCAGGCTCTTCACGCTGAGCCGCGGCGTGATCGACCAATTCGTCAGATGGGAACCGACATAGGTCGACGTGAAGAACGCCGGAACCGGAGTCGGGGTGGAAAAGAACGCACTCTGCTGCTTCTTGTCGCGCACGCCGCCGTCGACAATGAGATCGACGCCGTTGACCAGGGTCTTGGTGAAGCCCGCGGTCGCGCCAAAACCCTGCTGGTTGGCGTAGTTGAACGGCGTGCTGGTCCCTCGCCGGTTGGCCCTGAGCTCGTCGAGGCCGATGGAGGGATCGACGGTGCGGCCACCCGGCAGCCGCAGCTCCTGATTGTCGCCGGTGATGGTGAGAAAAGCAGTCAGGCCCGGCGTCGTGTAGTTGAGATTGCCGACGCCATTCTGCTGCGAATAGCGATTGTTGTCGCGGTAGCCATCGGTCCTGACCGTATTGCCGTAGAACGAGGTCGACCACGGGCCGGAATTGAGCGAGGTCGAGACATTGCCGAGCCTGGTGTTGAACGAGCCGAAGCCGGCCTCGATGCGCGCGGTCACGGGCGGTCCGCCGACGCCATTTTTTGTGATGATGTTGATCACGCCGCCGACCGCGTTGTCGCCGTAGAGCACCGCGCCGGAATTGCCGCGCGTGATCTCGATGCGTTCGATCGAATTGAGCGGGATGGTGGAGAGATCCACCTGCGCCATGTCGACGTCGTTCAACCGTCGTCCGTTGACCAGCACCAGCGTGTTGGCGGTGGCAAAGGCGCCGAAGCCACGCAGGTCCACGCTGGTCTTGGCGCCTATCTGGCCGCCATAGAGCGTCGTGAGTTGGGCCCCCGGCGTCTGCGTCGCGATGATCTCGGCAAGCGTCTGCGATGGCGAATGCGCGATATCCGCGGCCGTGATGACGGTCGTGGCAGCCCCGACGATGCCGCCGCCGCCGGCGGCAGCCTTACCGCCGGAGCCGGATGAGCCGGCGCCATTGCCTGCCGGCGCGACATTCGTCCTCGCCCGCTGCCGAGTCGCCTCGCCGTCACCGGTCGCCCTGGCGCGCGTGCGGTTGTAATCGTCGGGCTGCGTCACTTCGATCGGCGGCAATTGCTCGGCAAGCGCGTGCTGGGCGAAGGCGGAGGACAGATCGAGCGAATGGAAGGAAACGGATGCGAGCAGGCCGGCGGCAAGGCGCCTGGCGGCAGAGACGAGACGGGACACAATTGTAACCTCGGTATGACGTCAGTGGCACGTCACAGCGAACGAGGTTTCACGGCAGAGCGATGGATTGCTCCGGTGAAGCTAATGTCTGTACTCCCCGACCGACATCTTCGCGTGTGACCACGGCTGACGGCAGGTCTCCTGGCTCGCGGGTCGTGACCTTGCGTCGCCTTCCCAGGACCGAGTTTCCCAGTGGCATGAGACGAAAGATTCACCGCTTACAGTTGCGGGGGCAGCCGTGGCGTTGAGACAGATCCCTGCGTTGGGAGAATCCCGCACCACATTCCCTTTTGATCTCCCTGAGGAGAACCGTCGCCGATCATTTACGAGCCGTTGGCCCCGGGAGTCAATCGACCGGTGGATGCCGGGCGCTCAGGTCCGCCCTCGCACACGTTGCGCCTGGGCCCAGGCGACAGCGACGTCGCGCGGCGGAACATCGACGCGCTTGATCGGGGTCAATTCGCCGGAGGCCGAGACGATGGCGGTCTCCTCGCGACGACAGCGCGTGCAGACAAAGCGGACCTCGTGCGGGGACGCCGACCAGCTCGACCGCTTCACATTGGCCGCCATCGGCCAGGCATCACAATGCGAGCACGACACCAGAAATCGACCGGGATCGAGCATACCCATTTCCATCGGACTCCGCGTCCTGCCCACCTGCTTCAATGATTAACCCAAGTGAATCGTTCCGGTGCCCCAGCACCGCCGCTGGGTGCGCCGGAGAAAGCGGTGGCCTCAGCGCGCGCCCTTGAGGGTGCAGGAGGTGGTGCAGGTGACCGTGGTGCCGCGATCGCACGATTTGCACGCACTGACGCACTGGTTCATGTCGCGGGGATTGTAGCTGTAGTTCCGCATCGGGCAGGTCGGCGTCGAGCCGGTGATATCCTGCTCCTGGTCGCAGGCCGCCGTCATGAGCGCGACTATGATCACGGCAACGAGGCGCATGTGATTGCCCTGTCAAGCATGGCAAATGACACTCGCGAGGTGCGCTGCAATGCAGCGAACCCCGGCCTTTCCACCACGAGCGATCGCTCGCGACGTCAAGGATGCGCGCCAAACCTTAAGAACGGATTGCAGCCGGCGTCAGGCCGCAGCCTTGGTCGCGATCGCCTGCCGCATGTCCACCGCCAGCTGACGGTACTGTTCCGAGAGTTTCAGATAGAACTCGCGCTTGGTGCTGTCGGTGGCGAGCTTGGCGATCAGCTCGCATTCGGCGGTGAGCGTCTCGAACCGTTCCAGCCTGTCCTGAAGTTCCGTCATCGGCGTGTCCCCGTCAAACGCCTCATGGACATCCAACCTAAGCCCGGGAAATAGGTCACGGCGAACATCGTTATCGAGTAGAAACGTTTTTTCCGGACAGGGCGGGCCGGCCCAACAAAAACGGCTATTTCTGCTCCAGGCGCCAGGCGCCGTCCCACCCCTCTTCCGGCGGCTTGGTCTCGAATTGCGCGATGCGGCCGAGCATCGTGCGCGAGGGGCCGTCGCCGGGGACGGCTTCGAGCGCGGCGTTGAAGGCGGCGCGCGCCTCGTCGAAGCGGCGGGCCCGATAGGCCGCGAGCGCTTCGGCATAATGCGTGCGCAGGCTGTCCTGCGCGGCGGTGAGCGCGCCCGCCCGCGCCATCACCTCGAAGATCGGCTGCGGCGCGCTCTGGCCCGCGACCGCGAGACGATCGATCTCGCGCAGCTCGAGCCGCGCTCCGATCGCATCAGCAGTTGCCTGCGAGATCAGGATGCGGGTGCCGTAGACCTTGTTGACGGCCTCCAGCCGCGAGGCCAAATTCACGGCATCGCCCATCACGGTGAAGCTCATCATCAGCTCGGAGCCGATGCTGCCGGTCAGGACCTCGCCGGTGGCGATGCCGATCCGCAGGTCACACGGCGCCGGCATGGCGCGGATGCCGAGCAGGTCGGGCAGCTGCTTCTGCAGCGCGGGCACCTGGTCGACCATCTCGGTTGCGGCGATACCGGCCAGGAGCGCCTGCTCGTCCTCCTCGATGAAGGGCGGGCCCCAATAGGACATGATGGCGTCGCCGATATATTTGTCGATGATGCCGCGATTGCTCCTGATCGGTCCGGACATCACCGTGAAATAGTGGTTCATCACCCTGACGAGGCCGCGCGGGGTCATGCCCTCGCTCATCGAGGTGAAGCCGCTCATGTCGCAGAACATGATGGTCATGACCCGGCGCTCGCCGTCGATCGCGACCTCGGGCCGGTCGATCAGCCCCTGCACCACCTTGGGATCGATGTAGCGGCCAAAGGTCTCGCGGATGCGCTCGTTGTGCCTGAGCTGCTCGGTCATGCGGTTGAAGGCCGCGGCTAGCTCGCCGATCTCGTCCTGCGTGGACACGGTGATGGTCTTGTCGAAGCGGCCGGCCTCGACCTCGCGGGTGCCGGCGAGCAGCAGCCGCACCGGGCGCGTGATGCCGCTGGACACCAGGAGCGCAAAGGCAAAGCCGACGATCGCCGCGAGCAACGTCACGATGCCCGAGACGATGATCGCCTGGTGCTGATGGCCGATCACCTGCGACGTGCTGGCGAAGACCTGCTTGAGCATGTCGGCCCGGATCGCATCGATCTTCTGGTTGAACTGGTCGCGCAGCGCGTCGATATGCTCGAGGGTGCCGCGCGCTTCCGCCATCTGCTGTGCGTCGATCTGGTTTAGGAGCCTCGCGTGGCTCTCCTTCTGATCGCGGCGCAGCTCGCCGACGGCGGTCTCGATACGGGTCTCGATCCGGGCCAGCGCGGCATTGTCGGACGGCGTGCGAGGGTCGTCTATGATCGCGTTGATCAGCTTGCGCGCGCGCTCGGCCTCCTCCTCGATCTTGCGGTCGGCGTCCTCGAACTCGCGAAGGCGCGCCGCATAGGCCTCCTCGTCCGAGGACGCCTGCATCTTCATCATGATCATCCGCCGCAGCGCCACCGATCGCTCCAGCGAGCGGATGTTGGCGCGCGCGAGATCGCCATAGGCCGGGATGTAGCGGTTGGTGAGCTCGTCGAGCAGGACGCCGACCTGGCTCGACATCACCATCGACAGGATCGAGGTGACCAGCATCAGGACGATCAATCCGAGGGCGATACCGACGATCTTGCGCCTGATCGACTGGTTGAAAATCGGCATAGCTGCAGGGACAAAGGCCAAAGGGACGGAGCAAGGGAACTCCATACACCGGATCTGGCTGCGGGAACACGCGCAATCTGGTTCCTCCTGGCGCCCTGAACCAAGCCTGACCGTCGCAGGCCCGGATCGTTAACAAAGGTTAAAGAAGCTGACCTTTGCTCCCCAGCCGAAGTTCCCTGGTCACATCCGTATTTTGCCGCATTGTTGCGACAGCGTGAGGAATGCGAAACGATGCCGTGGCATCGTTCTCGATGTCGTTGATTCTCAAGCCGCATGTCGTCGCGGACCTTGGTTTGTAGTGGTTTCGCAGGGGGACCATGGGATGAACCAGTGCCTACGCTCGCTCGCGTGTCTCGTTGCCGTGGCCGCAATGGCCCTCCTTCCGACCGAGCTGGCGGCCAAGAGCAGCCACAAATCGTCCGCGCCGAAGAAGTCGCATGAGGCGAAAGCCGGCAAGCAGCGTCATGCCGCGGTGAAATCGCGCCATGGCAAGCATGCCGAGGCCAAGCGCAAGTCGAAGAAGACCGGCGACGATCCGCCCGAGAAGCCGGCCGCCCCGCCGCTCACCGGGGACCTCGCCGCGCTAAAGGATGCGATCGACCTCGCGCGCAAGGGCAAGACGGATGATGCGAGCGCGGCGCGCGACCGCATCGCTGATCCCGCCGGACAGAAGCTCGCCGACTGGTTCATGCTGCGCCACTCCGAGAGCACCGCCAATTTCAAGCGTTATGCCGCCTTCCTCGCCGCCAATCCGGGTTGGCCGAGCAGCGCCCTGCTTCGCCGCCGCGCCGAGGCGCGGCTGTGGCAGGAGAAGGCCGACGCGGCCACCGTGCACAAATTCACCATGGACCGCCCGACCAGCGCCAAGGGCAAGTTCGCCCTCGCCCGCGTGCTGCTCGCTGAAGGCGACGCCGACAGGGCCGCGCGGCTCGTGCGCGAGGCCTGGCGCACCGACGAATTGTCCGAGCGGAGCGAGGAGGATTCCTACGAGGCGTTCCGCGATCTGCTCAACTCCGAGGATCATCGCGCCCGCATGGACAAGCGGCTCGGCGCCAAGGACTATGCGGCTGCGCGGCGCGCCGCGAAACGGCTCGGCGAGGATGAGCTCGCGATCGTCAAGGCCTGCGCCGCCGTCACCGGCAAGGCCAGCAAGGCCAAGGATTATCTCGAGGACGTACCGACTGAAGCGCGCCGCGATCTCGGCTATGTGCTGTGCCGCGCCCAATGGCACCTCCAGAAGGATCGCATCGACGACGCCGCCGAGGTGATCCTGGCCGCCGCGCCCGGCACTATGGCCGCGCAGGACACCGACGCCTGGTGGCGCGAGCGTCGCATGCTCGCGCGCAAGCTGCTCGACCAGGGCAAGTTCAAAACGGCGTATGACGTGGTGCGTACCGCCGCGGTGCCCGAGAAGGAAGTCTACCGCGTCGACTATCATTTCATGTGCGGCTGGATCGCTCTGCGCTTCCTGAATGATCCCCAGGCGGCCATGGCGCACTTCGCCGCCATCGATGCAGGCTCGGCCAATCCGATCGCGCTGTCGCGTGCCCATTACTGGCGCGGCCGTGCCGCCGAGGCGATGGGTGCTGTGGCCGATGCTCGCATGAGCTACCGGGCGGCCGCGCGCTATCCGACCGCCTATTACGGCCAGCTTGCGCGCGCAAAGATCGGCCTCGATCGCATCGAGCTGCGACCGCCCTCGCCCGTGCTGGCCGCGCTCGACACTCCGCCCGCAGACGAGCGCGTGCGCGCTGCCGACATGCTCTACGGCATCGGCGAGCGCGACACGGTGTTCTATTACGCCGAGGATTTCGCCAAGGAGAGCACCGACGTCGCGGCCCTCGAGGGGCTCGGCGAACTCGCCGGACAGCGCCGCGATGCGCGCGTGATGCTGGAGGTCGGCAAGTCGGCGCTGGCGCGCGGGCTCGCGCTCGACCATTACGCTTTTCCGACCATCGGCATCCCCGAGCACCAGCAGGTCGCGCCCGCGATCGAGACCAGCGTGATCTATTCGGTGGCGCGCACCGAAAGCTCGTTCGACCAGCGCGACAAGTCGCCGGCCAATGCGGTCGGGCTGATGCAGGTGACACCTGAAGCCGGCCGCGACACCGCCAAGCGCTTTGGCCTGACCTACGACTGGGACAAGATGGTCTCAGATCCCGTCTACAACACGCAAATGGGCGCGGCCGAACTCAGCGCGCTCCTGTCGGAATATCGCGGCAACCAGATCATGACGTTTGCCGGCTACAATGCCGGCCGCGGCCGCGTGCGCGAATGGGTGCAGGCCCGCGGCGACCCCAGGGATCCCAAGGTCGATCCGGTCGACTGGGTCGAGCGCATCCCGCTGTCGGAGACGCGCAACTACGTCCAGCGCGTGATGGAGAACGTGCTGGTGTACCGCGCCAGGTTCGAGGGCAGCAGCATGGTCGCCGGCAAGTCAGACCAGCGCGTCACGACGCAGGAAGTGAGCGCGGCGCCAACGGGATCGGCCGCAGCCCCGTCGCCCTAGCCTCGCGATCGCCGGGGCTGGACGCGGCGCGGGCTGGACGCGGTGACTGCGGCCGACTGCTCTGCGCGGCCGTCATCGAGCTAGCCGTCACCTCCTTCCGTGGTCAGAAGGTCGTACTCGCGCAGATATGCCTCGGCCAATGCGCGCGACAGCGCGCCGATCTGAATCATCCAGCTCCAGCTCGAGATCGCCGCCAGCGCCGCGATCGTCTCGAGCGAGCTGCCGGGCCACAGCATGTCCATGGCCGTCTGCTGACGGTAGCAACCGTAGTCGCAATACCGCTCCTGCTTGGACACATGACGGACGTAACTCGCACCCAGGGGCCGGGCGCATGCGCGGCAGACGCCGCCGTGGCAGGGATGTTCCTGATTGACGAGCATGAATCTCAATGCCGTGTCCTCTCCTGCCGAATGCGTTCTGCGGCCCGACTACTCAAGATGCCGCGCGCGTGCGTCCCTCGATCAACGGCGCGGACTCGTGATGAAGTGCGTAGCAGTCGTAGCCGCAGTAGCGCAGCAGCGTCCTGGCGTCGCGCAGATAGCCACCATCGATCTCCTCGCAGCACCAAAGGCACGACGTCTTGCGGAACGGGGTTCTGCCGTTCACCAATATGAATCTCACGTGGCACCTCCCAGCGCGAAACAGTAGACCAGGTCGACCAGAGAGGCGGACGGCGGTGGCGCGCAGATATGGTTGCGACCGTCGGGATTGTCTCTGTTGCGCTCGACCTTCTGCGACGGGATCAGGATGTATTTGCCGTCTTCCCGGCGCCGCGCGTAGATCCTGCCGTCGACGTAGCGAATCTCGGTCGGGTAGCAATCGGCATTGTTGCAGCAGCTCAGAACCGGATTGTCCGGCATGTGCCAGCTCGAATAGAACTTCTCGTGCAGCAGTTGATCCTGAGGCGGATGGTGACGATGTGAACCATCCGGTCCGGCTTCGTCGGCCTCCACGCCCGTCACCAGCGAAAGTGGCAGCGCGATCGCCAACAGGAGCTTGCAGGTACGGTTCAACGCAGCCTCCCGACGAAGAAATTGCCTGAGGTGGCAGACGCGGCGGCTGGTCCTCAGGCCGCCTGATATCGGAACAACCAGCGACGGTCGCGCTCGCGGCGCGCCCTGAACCGGTCGAGGCATTTCCTCGAGCAGACCGGCGTCCGCCAGGAATAGTATCGGATCAGGCCAAACTTCGCCGCGCAGACAGCACAGCCTTTGGACTCGGGACGGCGCTCGGAGTAGTCGGGGCTATCGCACATCATCCTCTCCTCTTGACCTCTTAGGGGTCCCGGCTTCCTTGTGCGCAAGCACGGGTCGCCACGGTCGTCACGGAAAATGCGGCTTCTCAATCGTGACTGCCAATTCACCCGGCAAGTCAGGGGGCGGATGCAGAGCCTGGCTCTTTTGGGGGCAACCCCCCCGGAGCCTTTCAGCAATTTGTGCTCCGCAATCGTCTCCTCTCGATTGGCTGCCAAACTAGGCCGGCTGCAACGCATCACTCAATTGTACGGAGGTAAATGCGCGCTAGAACTAGGGTTGTGCGAGCTATACATAGGTTTGGCCGTAGTTTTGCGGACCTCTGCCCGCCCGCGCAACGAGACGGAGCAACGCGCGCAAGCTGCACGGCAACCGGGAGTTTCGCCGGCAATCCGACTTTGGTCGGGGGCAATTGCCCCTGTTCTGGCAAAGTGCTCTACTCGCCTTGACGCTGGCGCGCCGGGACGCTTGCGATGATGCCTGGCCAGATCACGAAAATCGGGACTTCGGCCGCACAATTCCTGCTCGGCGGCCTTGCGGCGCTTCGATCATTCGGCAACGGCGAGAAGGACCGGTCCGCGGTCGCTGAGGCCTCGCGGCAGAACGCCGATCTGCGTGACGCCATGAAGCAATGGCGCGAGGTGTTCGAGCACAACCCGGTCATGTACTTCATGGTCGATCCGGCCGGAACGGTGCTCAACGTGAATACGTTTGGCGCCGCACAACTGGGCTACACGACGGCCGAGCTGATCGGCCAATCCGTGCTGAACGTCTTCTTCGAGGAAGACCACGACTTCGTTCGTCAATGCGTCGCTTTGTGCCTCACGACCGTGGACCAGTCGCATACCTGGGAGATTCGCAAGTTCCGGAAGGACGGGTCGGTGCTCTGGGTCCGCGAGAACGCCAAGGCGATGTTGCGCGGCGACGGCACGCCGATCCTGCTGGTCGCCTGCGAGAACATCACCCAGCGCAAGGAGACCGAGGATGCGCTGCGACAGAGCGAGGCCTACCTCGCCCAGGCCCAGGAATTGAGCCACACCGGCAGCTTCGGCTTGAACCTCGCCACCGGCGAGGCGGTCTGGTCGAGGGAGACTTTCCGCATCTTCCAATGCGACCCTGCGACGAAGCCGACCCTGAACTTCGCCTTTCAGCGCATCCATCCGGAAGATCGCGACACAGTCCGCAGCACCCTTGATCGGGCCTACCGGCTGGCGGAGGATTTCGACCACGAATACCGCCTGCTGATGCCCGACGGATCGATCAAATATCTCCATTCCGTGGCGCGCGCCGTGCGGCACCCATCCGGGCGCATCGAGTTCGTCGGAGCGGTGACCGATGTCACGATTGCGAAGGAAGCGGAACAGAGGCTGCGTCGCAGCGAAGCCTATTTGGCCGAAGCCCAACGCCTCAGCCATACGAGCAGCTGGGCTTGGGACGTTCATCGTCAGGAGTTCGCCTACCGCTCGACTGAACTGTACCGACTGTTCGGGTTTGAGCCGGACCAGACCGATGTCCCGGCCCGGGCTTTTCAGCAACGTATCCTGCCGGAGGACTTTCGGCGGATTGTCGAGGTGGAACGTGAAGCTGTCAGGCAAAAGCAGCCCTTCCAGATCGACTTCCGGATTGTGCGCCCCGACGGCTCGATCAGACGCGTCCACAGCGAGGGACATCCTGTGATCGGCCGCGACGGCGAGGTGATGGAAATCATCGGCACGCACGTGGACGTCACCGAGCAGTTCGCGGCGAAAGATGCGCTGCATAAGGCGTTCGACGAGCTCAAGACATCCGAACAGCGATTCCGCGACTATGCCGAAACCGCATCCGACTGGTTCTGGGAGACCGGGCCGGACCACCGCATCACCAGGATATCGGAGCATGCCGAAACCTCCAGCGCGGCGCCGAAGGGCCTGATCGGCCTGACCCGCTGGGACATTCCGCCCGACGCCGAGTTCGAGCCGGAGAAATGGGAGCAGCATCGCGCGGCGCTCGATGCCCACGTTGCATTCCGCGATCTGATCTACCGCAGCAGGGATGGCAACGGATCTCCAATCTACGTGCGGACCAGCGGCAAGCCGTTCCATGATGCGGCAGGCAATTTTCTCGGCTATCGCGGCGTCAGCAGCGACGTCACGGCGGCAATCCGCGTCGAGCAGGCGGAAGAGGCGCTGCGCAAGGCGCAAGGCGAGCTCGCCCACGTCACCCGCGTCACGACGCTCGGCGAACTGACCACCTCGATTGCCCACGAAATCACCCAGCCCATTGCCGCGGTGATCTCCAATGCGGACGCTTGCATCGCTTGGCTTGACCGCGACCCCGCCGACCTGAAGGCCGCGCGCCGTTCCGCAGAATGGATTGTCGAGGACGCCAACCGGGCAAGCGAGGTGATCCGCCGGATCAGAGCGCTTGCGAAGAAGACCGAGATCGAAATGGCTCCACTCGACATCAACCAGGTCGTCAGGGAGGCAGTGGCGCTGGTTCGGCGCGAGCTCGCGATCCATGCCGTGTCGGTGCGAATGGAGTTGGCGTCCGACCTGCCCAGCATTTGCGGCGACCGGATCCAGCTACAGCAGGTGCTGATCAACCTGGTGGTGAACGGCATCGAAGCCATGCATGCCAATGTCGACCGCCCGCGCGAGCTGGCGATCCGCTCGAGCCGGACGGACGACGACCGCCTGCTCCTCACCGTGACGGACCGCGGTGTCGGCCTTGGCAAAGACGTCAAGGAACGCATCTTCAACCCCTTCTTCACGACGAAATCGGGCGGTCTCGGAATGGGACTCTCGATCTGCCGATCGATCATCGAGGCTCATGCGGGCCGGCTTTCGGCCATTCAAAATGAAGGGAGTGGTGCAACATTCCAGATCGCCCTGCCCTTGCCACACAAGGACACGTCGTGACTGATCATGCCAAGCAGGCCCAGGCGAGCGCCGCTGATCCGATCGTCCTGATCGTCGATGATGATCCGTCGATGCGCCGTGCGCTCACCAATCTCTTTCAATCGGTCGGTCTCAAGGTCGAAGCCTTCAGTTCGGCGGCGGAGATCATGGAAGCCAAACCGCCTGCGGTCCCCAGTTGCCTCGTGCTCGACATCCGCCTGCCAGGCTTGAGTGGCCTCGACCTCCAGGCGGACCTCGCCAAAGCCAATATTCACACGCCCATCATCTTCATCACCGGTCACGGCGATATTCCCATGACCGTAAGAGCCATGAAGAGCGGTGCCGTCGATTTTCTGACCAAGCCGGTGCGCGACCAGGACATGCTGGATGCGGTGCAGGCTGCGATCGAACGCGATCGCAAGCGGCGCGATGCCGAGCAGTCGATCTCGGGCGTGCGATCCCGTTACGAGGGGCTGACGGCGCGCGAACGCGACGTGCTCGCCCTGGTTGCATCCGGCCTGATGAACAAGCAGGTCGCCGCCGAGCTGGGATTGGCTGAAATCACCGTGAAGATCTATCGCGGCCAGATCATGCGGAAAATGGCAGCGAAGTCGTTGGCGGACCTCGTCAGAATGACCGACGCGCTCGGAATCCCGCGCAACAGGGGTCATCTGCAAACCTAAGTATGCTTTCCAATCTCGCTCCGGTGGCCCACCTTGCCTCGAGCGGCTGAATCGCGGCCGGCGGCTCCCCGTGCAGGAGCGATCATATTGTCAGCGTCTTCGATCATTTCCGTCATTGATGATGATCCCTCCGTTCGTCTTGCGACGAACAACCTCCTGACGTCGCGCGGGTATACGGTCCACACCTTTGGTTCGGCTCACGAATTTCTCCAATCACCCGAACTTGAGACGACCTGCTGCGTGATCACGGACGTGCAGATGTCGGTCATGAGCGGCGTCGAGCTGTTGACGCATATGCGCGGTCTCGGGCACGTCACGCCTTTCATCTTCATGACGGCTTTTCCGGACGAGTCCGTACGCGACCGCGCACTCAGGGCCGGCGCGACCTGCTTTCTCGCCAAGCCGTTTTCAACGCCGGCCCTGATGCAGTGCCTGGAGACCGCACTGTCGGAGCCCGGTGACGCCACGATGTGATGCGGCGGCGCCGGATTCCCACGGCCAGGACAGGCCCGCGGCCATGCGACGTGCTCAATCCACCTTGATGTTCGCCGCCTTGATCATCGGCCACCATTTGGCGATCTCGGCCTTCTGGCGGGTGCCGAGCGCTTCCGGCGTGAGCTGATCCTTGGGCGTCATCTCCAGCCCCTGGCTTTCGAGCTGCTTCTTCACGGCGGGATCGTTCAGCGCCTCCACCGCCGCAGCATTGAGTTTGGCAACGATTTCCTTGGGAGTGCCCTTCGGCACCCACATGCCCGACCACAGCGTCATGTTGAAGCCTTTGAGCCCCGCCTCCTCCGCTGTCGGAATCTCCGGCGCCGAGGACAGGCGCTTGTCGTCGGTGACGGCATAGGCGCGGATGGTGCCGGCGCGGACCTGGGCAATCGAGTTGGAGGTCTGGTCGACGATGACGTCGATCTGACCGGCGATGAGATCGTTCAACGCGGGCGCGGTGCCGCGATACGGCACGTATTGCAGCTTGATGCCGGAGACGCTCTCGAAATAGACGCCGGCGATATGGCTGCCGGAGCCCGCGCCGGCGGTGCCCGCTGTCGGCGGCGACGGGCGTGACTTCAGCCATTCGATCAGCTCTTTCAGCGACGTCGCCGGCACAGCGTTCTTACTGACGACGATCATCGGATTGCTCGGCAGCAGCACCACCGGCTCGAGGTCGGCCACGAGGTCGTATTTGAGCTTGTAGACGGCGCCATTGGCGACGTGGGTGCCGAGATGGCCGAAGGAGATGGTGTAGCCGTCCGGCGGCGATTGCACGGCACGGCCGACGCCGATCGACCCGCCCGCGCCGGTGACGTTCTCGACCACGAGGGGCTGGCCGAGCGCAGTTCGCATCCGCTCGGCGAGCACACGCGCCATCGCATCCGACGGGCCGCCGGCCGAGAAGGGCACGATGATGGTGATGGGACGGGAGGGATAGTCATCGGCGCGCGCGGCGCCGGTCACAGCGAGAATAGCAAACAGCGCAGCCCAGACGGCCTTCGTCATTGTCTTCTCCCCAGCGATGTCGTTCTTGTTTTTCTTCACCTCGCCCCGCTTGCGGGGAGAGGTCGGAATTCGCGCGTAGCGCGGATTTCGGGTGAGGGGGAGTCTCCGCAAGTTCAGCTGTCACCGCCCCCGCGGAGACTCCCCCTCACCCCAACCCTCCCAGCGCGAGCGAAGCTCGGTCGCGCCCCCGCAAGCGGGGCGAGGGAGAAGCAAGCTAGAACTGCGTGTAGTCGATCGGCTTGTGACGGTCGAGCGTGCGGGTGACCGGCGGCAGCGGGTATTTCAGGCCGGTCGCGCAATTGAACAGCATGACGCGGTCATCCTTCGAGACGCGGCCGGCTGCGAGGCTGTCCTTGTAGGCGGCGTAGGTGGCGGCGCCCTCGGGGCAGAGCAGCAGCCCCTCCTCGCGCGCGACCTCGTTCAGCGCCAACGAAATCTTGTCGTCGTCGACCGCGATGGCAAAGCCCTTGCTCTCGCGCACCGCGCGCAGGATCAGGAAATCGCCGATCGCCTGCGGCACGCGGATGCCGGACGCGATCGTGTGGGCGTCCTCCCAGCGTGTCGCATGCTCGGTGCCGGCGTCATAGGCCCGCACCATCGGCGCGCAACCGGAGGCCTGCACCGCGACCATGCGCGGGCGTTTCGAACCGATGAAGCCGATCTTCTCGAGCTCGTCGAACGCCTTCCACATGCCGATCAGGCCGGTGCCGCCGCCGGTCGGATAGAAGATCACGTCGGGCACGTCCCAACCGAGCTGCTCGGTGAGTTCGAGACCCATCGTCTTCTTGCCCTCGATGCGGTACGGCTCCTTCAAGGTCGAGGTGTCGAACCAGCCGACTTTTGCCTTGCCCTCGCCGACGATCTTGCCGCAATCATCGATATAGCCGTTGACGCGGTAGACGGTCGCGCCCTGCAGCTCGATCTCGCTGACGTTCACCTCCGGCGTATCGGCCGGGCAGAAGATCGTGGTCTTGATGCCGCAGGACGTCGCATAGGCCGCGAGCGCCGCGCCGGCATTGCCGTTGGTCGGCATCGCCATGTGCTTGATGCCGAGCGCCTTGCCCATCGACACGGCCATCACGAGGCCGCGCGCCTTGAACGAACCGGTCGGCAAACGGCCCTCGTCCTTGACGATGATCTCGCCGCCGCCGAGCTTCTTGCCGAGCTTCGGCAGCCGGATCAGGGGCGTGGTGACTTCGCCGAGCGAGACGATGTCCTTGCATTTGCGCACGGGCAGCAACTCGCGGTAGCGCCACATGTCGCCGGGGCGCTGCGCGAGCGCGTCCTTGGTCAGCGCCTTCTTCACGCCGGCGAGATCGTAGCGGACGAGCAGCGGCTTGCCGGCCTTGGAGAGATTGTGGACCTGGTCGGCCGCGTAGTGATCGCCCTCCATCGCGCATTCGAGATGGGTGACGAAGGTCGGGCGTTCGATGGTGAGGTTGTCGTTGTCGTGCATGGGTTCATTCCCTCTTCTTGTTTTCGTATTTCTCTATCAAACCCGTCACCCTGAGGCGCCGGAACGAAGCGGAGGCCTCGAAGGGCGACGAGCCCGGCTGCTGGAGCTCGGCCCTTCATCCTTCGAGCTCGGCCAGCCGTGCTATGCACCGCTGGCCTCGCACCTCAGGATGACTGGTCCCACAGCCCGCTGGCTCATCCATCAGATATTCAATACCCGCCCATACGCATCCAGCACGGCTTCCTTCATCATCTCCGACAGGGTCGGATGCGGGAACACTGTGTGCATCAGCTCTTCTTCCGTGGTCTCCAGGTTCATGGCGACGACGTAGCCCTGGATCAGCTCGGTCACTTCAGCACCGACCATGTGGGCGCCGAGCAACTGGCCGGTCTTCTTGTCGAAGATGACCTTGACCAGGCCCTGGTCCTCACCGAGCGCGATCGCCTTGCCGTTTCCGACGAAGGGGAAGCGGCCGACGCGAATCTCCCGGCCGCTCTCCTTGGCCTTGGCTTCCGTCAAACCAACGGACGCGACCTGCGGCTGGCAATAGGTGCAGCCCGGGATCAGGTTCTTGTCCATGGGATGCGGATGCAGGCCCTTGATCGCCTCGACGCAGATCACGCCCTCATGCTCGGCCTTGTGGGCGAGCATCGGGGGCCCCGCGACGTCGCCGATCGCGTAGATGCCGGGGACGTTGGTCTTGCCGTAGCCGTCGATCACGATGACGCCGCGGTCGGTCTTCACGCCGATTTTTTCCAGGCCGAGATTCTCGATATTGCCGACGACGCCGACCGCCGAGATCACGCGCTCGAACTCGGTCGTGACAGGCTTGCCCTTGCCATCGTCGATGGTGGCGACGACGCTGTCGGC
Source organism: Bradyrhizobium sp. IAR9 (assembly GCF_013408065.1). Taxonomy (NCBI): domain Bacteria; kingdom Pseudomonadati; phylum Pseudomonadota; class Alphaproteobacteria; order Hyphomicrobiales; family Nitrobacteraceae; genus Bradyrhizobium; species Bradyrhizobium sp. IAR9. The sequence continues at coordinate 63,990 of NZ_JACBZW010000010.1, read as the reverse complement.
CTTCTTCTCCAGCTTGGTCACCTTGGTCGAGGACATGATCTTGATGCCCTGCTTCTCCAGCCGCTTGCGCGCAAGGCCTGCGATCTCGGCGTCCTCGACGGGGAGGATCTGCGGCAGCACCTCGACCACGGTCACGTCCGAGCCCATGGTGTGGAAGAACGAGGCGAACTCGATGCCGATCGCGCCGGAGCCGACCACCAGCAGCGATTTCGGCATCTTCTCCGGCACCATGGCCTCGAAATAGGTCCAGACCAGCTTCTTGTCGGGCTCGAGCCCGGGCAGCACGCGCGGCCGCGCGCCGGTCGCGACGATGATGTGCTTGGCCTGATAGCTCCCCTCGCCCAGCGTGCCCTTCGGCGCCTCGACGTCGGACTTCTTCACAGTGACCTTGCCGGGCGCGTCGATCGAAGCCGCGCCCCAGATCACGCTCACCTTGTTCTTCTTCATCAGGAAGCCGACGCCGTCGTTCAGCCGCTTGGAGACGCCGCGCGAGCGCTGCACGACGGCCTTCGGGTCGAACGAGACCTTCTCCGCCGAGAGGCCGTAGTCCTTGGCGTGCTGCATGTAGTGATAGATCTCGGCGGAGCGCAGCAGCGCCTTGGTCGGGATGCAGCCCCAGTTCAGGCAGATGCCGCCGAGATACGACTTCTCGACGATCGCGACCTTGAAACCGAGCTGAGCGGCGCGGATCGCGGTGACATAGCCGCCGGGACCGGAGCCGATGATGATGATGTCGAAGGATGTGTCGGCCATGGCGGCTCCCGTTCAACTCAAGAGGCGCCGCGGGCGCGGCGCTTGACCAGAAAAGACCTCACCAGCCATTCGAGCATCAGCGCCAGGACCATGACGGCCAGAGCAATGAGCACGATGGGCTGGGCGATGTTCCGAGCCAGCTGCTCGCCGGCAAAGAACGCAGAGTGCAGAAAATCGAGCCCGATCGGGTTGAGCGCGACGACGGCTCCGAGCAGCAGCGATATCCATGGCCAGCGGGTACGGACATGCAAAATTGCGCCCTCTGCCGCCGCGTCAGACCATCATCATGACGGGGTTTTCGATCAGCTGCTTGAACGCGCCGATCAGCTCGGCGCCGAGCGCGCCGTCGATAGCGCGGTGATCACAGGACAGGGTCACGCTCATCATGTGCGCGATCTCGATCTTGCCGCCGCGCACCACAGGGCGCTCCTCGCTGGTGCCGACCGCCAGGATGGTCGCATGCGGCGGGTTGATCACGGCGGTGAAGTGGCTGATGCCGTACATGCCGAGGTTGGAGACCGCCGTGGTGCCGCCCTGGTACTCCTCGGGCTTCAGCTTGCGGGAACGGGCGCGCGCGGCGAAATCCTTCATCTCGTTCGAGATGGTGGACAGCGTCTTGGTCTCGGCCTTGCGGATGATCGGCGTGATCAGGCCGCCCGGCATCGCCACGGCGACGCCGACGTCGGAATGGTGGTGCTTGACCATGCCGCTTTCGGTCCAGCTGACATTGCAGTTCGGGATCTTCTGCAGCGCCACCGCCATCGCCTTGATGACGAAGTCGTTGACCGAGATCTTGTAGAGCGGCTTCTTCTCCTTGTCCTTCGGCGCGGCAGCGTTGATCTCCTCGCGCGCAGCGAGCAGCTTGCCGATGTCGCAGTCGATGGTCAGGTAGAAGTGCGGGACGTTCTGGATCGATGCGGTCAGGCGCTGGGCAATGGTGCGACGCATGCCGTCATGCGGGACGATGTCGTAGGAGCCGGGCTCGAACAGCGACAGGATCTGCTTGTCCGACATGGTGGGCGCGATCGAGGGCGCACCGGACGGTGCCGCGGCAGGCGCCTTCAGGCCCTTGCCCGACTTGGCCTGCTCGACGTCGCGCGCGACGACGCGGCCGTGCGGGCCGGTGCCTGATACCATCGCCACGTCGATGCCGGCGTCCTTGGCGAGACGCCGCGCCAGCGGCGAGGAGAACACGCGACCACCTTGGCCGTTGCTCTGCGCGGCCGGAGTTGCGGCCTGCGGCGCAGGTGCAGCAGCCGGCGGCGCGGCTTTGGGAGCGGCAGGCGCAGCCGCGGGAGCCGGCGCCGCAGCGGGAGCCTCAGCGGCTTTCGGAGGTGCGGCCGAAGCGCTGGGCTTGGCGGCACCCGCAGCCTTCACGTCCTCACCTTCGCCAGCGAGCACCGCGATCACGTCGTTGACCGGGACGTCCTGCGTGCCCTCGGGCACCAGGATCTTGGCGATCGTGCCCTCGTCGATGGCCTCGACCTCCATGGTCGCCTTGTCGGTCTCGATCTCGGCGATGACATCGCCGGATTTGACCTTGTCGCCTTCCTTCTTCAGCCACTTGGCGAGGTTGCCCTTCTCCATCGTTGGCGAGAGAGCGGGCATCAGGATGTTGATGGGCATGCTGACCTCAAGAAGAACTTTGCAAAATGTCGCCTCCGACAGCGGAGACGAACAGACCAGGTTTAGTTGCCGATGTCGCCCTGCCACAGGCGTTCATTGGCAGGGATGGAACGCCAATTCTTCATCATGGTGATGGAGCGCTCGTCGGCAAGATCGATCCAGGGGATGCCGAACTTGTCGAGGATGTCCTTGGATCCCTCGAAAGTGACGGATTCCCCGATCACCACGAGCTTGACCTTGAACAGCCCCAGCGCGCCGGCGCACATCGAACATGGCGACAGCGTGGTGTACATGACCGTGTCGTGAAACGAGATCGCGCCGGCTTCGCGCAGGCAGCTCATCTCGCCGTGCAGGATCGGATTGTTCTCCTGCACGCGGTTGTTGTGGCCGCGGGCGATGATTTTGTTGTCGCGCGTCAGCACCGCGCCGATCGGCAGGCCGCCCTGCGCAATCGAAGCCTCCGCCTCGCGGATCGCCTCCAGCATGAAATCGAAATGATGGGATTCGATCGCCACGGTCAGTGTCCCTTGCCGCGCGGCGTCGTGGTGCCGGTGTCGGTGGGACGCTCGATCTCGGCCTGGAACATCTCCAGGATCCGGTTCAGCGCGTCCTCTTCGGTATATTCGCTCTCGCGCGCATAGGCGCGCGCGGCGTGGCGGGCGAGATCGACGAGCAGCAGCCCCCACATGTCGGGCTCCTCGAAGGCGCGCTGGAACGCCATCGACAGCCCGCCGTCCAGCACGAACACGCGCAGGATCTCGACCGCGTCGTCGCGGGTCATGACGTCGGGCGGAAGTGGCTGCTCCTTCGGGCCCGCCATGGTCTACCTGTAGCAGACGGCTTTAGCGGCCTCGACGACTTCTGCCGCCGAGGGCAGCGCGAGCTTCTCCAGGTTCGCGGCATAGGGCATCGGCACGTCCTTGCCGGAGACGCGAGCAACCGGCGCATCCAGATAATCGAAGGCGTTCTCCATGATGCGCGCGGCAATCTCGGCGCCGACGCCGCTCTGGGCCCAACCCTCTTCCACCGTGACGGCGCGCCCCGTTTTCTTGACGGAGTTGATGATGGTCTCGGTGTCCATCGGACGCAGCGTGCGCAGGTCGATCACCTCGGCCTCGATGCCCTCCTTGGCGAGCTCGTCGGCCGCCTTCAGCGCATAGGTCATGCCGTTCGACCAGGAGATGATCGAGACATGGCTGCCAGAACGCACGATGCGGGCCTTGCCGATGGGGATTACGAAATCGTCGAGCTTCGGCACCTCGCCGGTGTGGCCGTAGAGCACCTCGTTCTCGAGGAAGATCACCGGATTGGGATCGCGGATCGCGGCCTTCAGAAGACCCTTGTAGTCGGCAGCCGAGAACGGTGCGACGACCTTGAGACCCGGGACGTTCGAGTACCAGGCCGAATAATCCTGGCTGTGCTGGGCGGCAACGCGCGCAGCCGCACCGTTCGGCCCGCGGAACACGATCGAGCAGCCCATCTGGCCGCCGGACATATAGAGCGTCTTGGCCGCGGAGTTGATGATCTGGTCGATCGCCTGCATGGCGAAGTTGAAGGTCATGAACTCGACGATCGGCTTGAGGCCCGTCATCGCGGCACCGACGCCGACGCCGGCAAAGCCGTGCTCGGTGATCGGGGTGTCGATAACGCGCTTGGCTCCGAACTCCTGGAGCAGGCCCTGCGTCACCTTGTAGGCGCCCTGATATTCGGCGACCTCTTCGCCCATCACGAAGACGTCGGCGTCGCGGCGCATCTCTTCGGCCATGGCATCGCGCAAGGCTTCGCGGATGGTCTGCGTCACCATCTCGGTGCCCGCGGGCACTTCCGGATCGGGCTCGGCGACGGCCTGCGGCGCAGGAGCGGCCTTGGGTGCGGGCGCCTCGGCCTTCGCCGCGGCGGGCGGTGCGGACTCGGCAGCCTTCTGCGCGGCCGGTGCAGGCGCTTTGGCAAGATCGGCGGCGCTTTCGCCGTCGGCGAGAATGGTCGCGATCGGCGTATTCACCGCGACGTCGGCGGTGCCCTCGGGGATCAGGATCTTGCCGAGCGTCCCCTCGTCGGTCGCTTCGACCTCCATGGTCGCCTTATCGGTCTCGATCTCGGCGATGACATCGCCGGACTTGATCGTCTCGCCCTCTTTCTTCAGCCATTTGGCGAGGTTGCCCTTCTCCATCGTGGGCGACAACGCGGGCATCAGCACTTGAATTGGCATATCGACTCCAAAAGAAAGCTTGCGCGCGTTCAGCGGTAAACGTCGGTCCAGAGCTCGGCGGCATCCGGCTCGGGATCATGTTGGGCGAAATCGGCGGACGCGTTGACGATGTCGCGCACCTCGGCGTCGATCGCCTTGAGATCGGCCTCGCTGACCTTGCCAGCCAGGAGGCGGTTGCGCACCTGCTCGATCGGGTCCTGGTCGTGGCGGACCTTCTCGACCTCCTCGCGTGTGCGATATTTTGCAGGATCGGACATCGAGTGGCCGCGATAGCGATAGGTCTGCATCTCCAGGATGAAGGGACCCTTGCCGGCGCGGCACCAGGCGGCGGCTTCGTCGCCGGCGGCCTTGACGGCGCGGACGTCCATGCCGTCGACCTGCTTGCCGGGAATGTTGAAGGACGCGCCGCGCTTGGAGAAATCCTGCTGCGCCGAGGCGCGCGAGACCGAGGTGCCCATGGCGTAGCGGTTGTTCTCGATGACGAAGATCACCGGAAGCTTCCAGAGCTCCGCCATGTTGAAGCTCTCATAGACCTGGCCCTGGTTGGCCGCGCCGTCGCCGAAATAGGTGACGCTGACATTGTCGTTGCCGCGATAGTGATTGGCGAAGGCCAGACCGGTGCCGAGCGAGACCTGGGCGCCGACGATGCCGTGGCCGCCGTAGAAGTGCTTCTCCTTGCTGAACATGTGCATGGAGCCGCCCTTGCCCTTGGAATAGCCGCCGCGGCGGCCGGTGAGCTCGGCCATGACGCCGTTGGCATCCATCCCGGTGGCAAGCATGTGGCCGTGGTCGCGATAGCCGGTGATGACCTGATCGCCCTGCTTCAGGGCCATCTGCATGCCGACCACCACGGCCTCCTGGCCGATATAGAGGTGGCAGAAGCCGCCGATCGCGCCCATGCCGTAGAGCTGGCCGGCCTTTTCCTCGAACCGCCGAATCAGGAGCATGTCGCGGAGCGCCTTGAGCTCCTGCTCCTTCGTGAATTCCGGGGGCGAACCGCCGTCGGTCTTGTCCTGTGGAGTGCTTGCGGCGGCTTTCTTGGGTGCGGCCATGGGAATTCCGGGTCAGAGAAAACTTTCGTCCTCTCTAACCCAACTCAAACGCCCTTGGAAAGCACCGCAGCGGCATGGCACGACTTTCATTATGCCGCAGTGCAACGTGGCCGAAATATTGGAAAATCTTTGGCGCTGATCGGGCAACAAATCTATGCGCGCCACGTGCGCGTGCGGATTCGTGGCCGGATCAAGAACTATGGACCATGCCGATCCGGGCCTTCGGAGCGGACGGCGCCAAGATGGCGCCGCCCTCTCCGCACCTCGATCAGAAGAAGCCGAGCTTCTTCGGGCTGTAGCTGACCAGGAGATTCTTGGTCTGCTGATAATGATCGAGCATCATCTTGTGGGTCTCGCGACCGACGCCCGACTGCTTGTAGCCGCCAAACGCCGCATGGGCGGGATAGGCGTGGTAGCAATTGGTCCAGACCCGGCCGGCCTGGATGGCCCGGCCGAAGCGGTAGCAGCGGTTGGCATCGCGGCTCCAGACGCCGGCCCCGAGGCCGTAGAGCGTGTCGTTGGCGATCTCGAGCGCCTCCTCGTCGTTCTTGAAGGTCGTGACCGAGACCACGGGGCCAAAGATCTCCTCCTGGAAGATTCGCATCTTGTTGTGGCCCTCGAACACGGTCGGCTTGACGTAGAAGCCGCCGGCGAGATCGCCGCCGAGCTCGGCACGTCCGCCGCCGGCGAGCACCTTGGCGCCCTCCTGCTTGCCGATGTCGATGTAGGACAGGATTTTTGCGAGCTGCTCGCCGGATGCCTGCGCGCCGATCATGGTGGCGGCATCGCGCGGGTCGCCCTGCTTGATCGCGGCGACGCGCTTCAGCGCCCGCTCCATGAAGCGGTCATAGATGTCGGCGTGGACCAGCGCGCGGCTCGGACAGGTGCAGACCTCGCCCTGGTTCAGCGCGAACATGACGAAGCCCTCGATCGCCTTGTCGAAGTAATCGTCGTCCTCGGCGGTGACGTCGTTGAAGAAGATGTTCGGCGACTTGCCGCCGAGCTCCAGCGTGACCGGAATGAGGTTCTGGCTGGCATATTGCATGATCAGCCGGCCCGTCGTGGTCTCGCCGGTGAAGGCGATCTTGGCGATGCGCGGGCTCGATGCCAGCGGCTTGCCGGCTTCGAGGCCAAAGCCGTTGACGATGTTGAGGACGCCTGCCGGCAGGATGTCGGCGATGATCTCGGCCCAGACCATGATCGAGGCCGGTGTCTGCTCGGCGGGCTTGAGCACGACGCAATTGCCGGCGGCGAGCGCGGGGGCGAGCTTCCAGCAGGCCATCAGCAGCGGGAAGTTCCAGGGGATGATCTGACCGACCACGCCGAGCGGCTCGTGGAAATGATAGGCGATGGTGTCGTGGTCGATCTCCCCGATCGAACCTTCCTGGGCGCGAACGACGCCGGCGAAGTAGCGGAAGTGATCGATGGCGAGCGGGATGTCGGCGGCGCGGGTCTCGCGGATCGGCTTGCCGTTGTCCCAGGTCTCGGCGATGGCGAGACGCTCGAGATTTTCTTCCATGCGATCGGCGATCCGGTTCAGGACCGCGGCGCGCTCGGCGACGCTGGTACGGCCCCAAGCGCCCTTGGCGGCATGCGCCGCGTCGAGGGCCAGCTCGACGTCCTGCGCGTCCGAGCGCGCGATCTTGCAGACGACCTGGCCGTTCACCGGCGAGGCGTTGTCGAAATATTTGCCGGAGATCGGCGCGACGAATTTGCCGCCGATGAAGTTGTCATAGCGTTCGGCAAAGGGAACTTTGGTGACGCTGAGGAATTCCACCTTGTTCATTGATCACTCCCGATGTTTGCTGTTTGCGCAATTCGTCGCGTGACTCGCGACTTGCGCGGACGATGTCGCGGGAGGTGTTTTCTGTCAGCCCCGATGGGAGCGATGGCGGGGCCGACCTGTCGCAGTTCTGCGACAGTCGCGGGCCGCGTCACTCTCGCACCACGTCGCAAAAAGAGCGACGCGCTGCGTCCGGGCACGAGCCTGGAGTGCCGAGCGCGCGGCATCAACACCGCAATGATGATTGAGGTAGCAGCGCGGCTCAGTGGTTCAGTTCGAACCGCTTGAGCTTTCTGTGCAGCGTGGCGCGGCTGACGCCGAGGGCCTTGGCGGCCGCCGAGACATTGCCGCCGGCGCGAAGCAGCGCCCGCTGCACCACCGCGCGCTGCCCGCCGGCGAGATGATCGCGCGCGGTATCGCCGCCGAGCAGATCGGCCGCGGGCACCGGCTGCAAGGCCCGGCCGGGCGCGATTCCGAGCGCAGCCCGGGCGGAGCGGGTTGCGCCGATCACGAGATCGTCCGCATCGACCGCAATAAGGCCTCCGCATTGACCGTCCGCAGCTTGGGTCAAGACGATGCGGGCATGGCTGAACGCCGTGCGGAACAGATCGGCCTCGATACGCTTGGCCGCCTCGCCCGTCGCAAGCGCGATCAGACTGGAAAACGCGTCGGTGCGATCGGCGCGGCAGGAGGAGACGTCGAGCACGCCCGCAAGCGCCGCTTCATGGTCGTAGATCGGAACGGCGGTGCAGCTCAAAAGCGTGTTGCGGGTGAAGAAATGCTGGTCGCGGTCGATCGTCAGCGGACGCTGCTCGACGAGGCAGGTGCCGATGCCGTTGGTGCCTTCGTGCTCCTCGCTCCAGAGCGCACCGGTCCACAGCCCCCAGGATTGAAACGTCGCATCGTCCGCCGCCGTGCCGCGACGATCGACCGGCACGCCCTCGCCGTCGGCGAGCAGCACGCAGCAGCCGCTCGCGCCGACGGCCTGATAGAGCCGGTCCATCGCGCCTTGCGCCGCCGCCAGCAGCGGCGCGATGCGCTCGCGCGCCTGATGCAATTCGGCTTCGGTCAGCCGCATCGGCGAGGTGCGGCCGCCGGGATCGAGATGATGCAATCTGGACGAACGGCGCCACGAGGCCACAAGCGCGGATCGTGCCGCCTGGCCTGACGCGATGGCGGCCTCGACACGGGCCGCGTGATGCCGGGGCATTGACCCATTCATCACTGTTTCCTCCGGATGACAGACTAGAACGTGCCGGCCCTGCCCGCTTGATCTGCGTCAACTTCGGAAGAGTGCCACCAGAAGCCATGGGCCCGCCGCGGCACTGCCGTCAAGGCGGCCGCCCGGTTCCGGACTTACGACCTTCGCAGGAGGAAAGGCACTGTGGTCGGATTTCGGCAGCGGCTTTCGTTGTCGGTTTCGAAAGCTGCGGAAAGCGCTAATGCGCGGGGATCATCCGAACGAGATCGCGCGGATTGACGTAGTCGAGCTGGAAGCGCGCCCGCTCGTCCAGCATGTCGGGGTCGATCCTCTCGGACCGCAGCAGCGACACCCGCTGCTCGCTCCTGGCGCGCTCACGCTTGAGCTGGGCCAGTTCGCTGGTCAGCGCGATGATCTCCTGGTCGAGCTCCTGACGGGCGTTGAGGCCGTATTTGCCAGTATAGGCGTTGACGCCGAAATAGCCGACGATGGCGGCCGCCATCGCGTAGAGGGCAAGACCGGTCAGGATCGATTTCAGGCGCGCGCGGGAGACCATCTTGGGAAGATGGGACAGGTTGGTTAAGGCGGTATTAATTGCCCCTGCCGACGATCGTCATGCCCGGGCTTTGCCCCGCCTGCGCGGCCGACGCTTCGGCGCGGCGAAGGCCCGAGCATCCACGTTCTTGGTGTCCGCAAGGACGTGGATGGCCGGGACGAGCCCGGCCATGACGGAGCGTGTTTCGCCTCAGCCGTGGTGCTTAGTCACATGCGCGGCGAAGGCGTCGATATAGGCCTGGAGCACGGGCTTCAGCGAGTCCTTGGTGAGGTTACCTCCGGCGTCGAAGGCATCGCCGACTGCGTTCAGATAGATCTCCGGCTGCTGCATGATCGGGCCCGCAATGCCCGGCAGGATGTTCTGTAGAGTCTTTGCGGCGCTGACGCCGCCGAGCGGGCCCGGCGAGTTCGAGACGATGCCGACCGGCTTGCCGTTGAACGAGCTCTTGCCGTAGGGCCGCGAGGCAACGTCGATGGCATTCTTCAGCACGCCCGGGATGGCGCGATTGTATTCGGGGGTGACGAAGATGACGCCGTCCGACTTCTGGAGCTTGTCGCGGAAGGCCAGCCAGTCCGCGGGCGGCGCGCCCTCGAGGTCCTGGTTGAAGAACGAGATGCCGGCCGGCGTGACGACTTCGAGCTTGAGCGAGGCTGGCGCAAGCTTGGCCAGCGCATTGGCGATCTTCAGCGAGAAGCTGTCCTTGCGCAGGCTGCCGGCGATCGTGACGATGTTGTAGGCCATGGATTGTCCTTGAGGGCTTGAGCTGGAGTGCCGGGCGGCACTTAAGCGATCCGGATCATTTAATGCAAGTGCATGAACCGGCCCGATTTGGAAACGCTGTGTTTCGCGAAAGCAGATGTTTGGGACGTAGCCTGGATGGAGCGCAGCGCAATCCAGGGCCCTGCCCCAAGCTACGCTGGTCCCGGATTACGCTGCGCACCATCCGGGCTACGATTGATCCGCGACATTCGTTCCAAAAAATCAGGCCGCCAAGCGGCGGCCCGATCTTTCGCACGAACGGCTAACCCCGATCAGATCGTCGGATTCCACGCCGACGGGACCAGGCGGTATTTGGCGCCGTCCTTCACGACATGACCGACCGACGGGAACGTGAAGTGGAAGCCGACCACGGTCGCTTTCTCCGCCGCCGCCATGTCGTAGAACTTGTGGCGCGTCGCTTGCGCCATCGCTGCATCCATGTCGAAAATCACGTGCCAGTCGGGATTGCGCAGGAAGAATTCCGGGATGTTGGTGACGTCGGATTGGATCAGCACCTTGGCATCGCCCGATGCGACCGCGAACGAGGTGTGGCCCGGCGTGTGCCCCGGAGTTGCGATCGAGGTGATGCCCGGCGCGACCTCCTTGCCCCACTCGTACTTCGTCACCTTCGACTCGAGGCCAGCGAAGATCTTCTTCACGTTGGCGAAATTGTTCTTCAGCGCCTGATTGGACTCGGCCTTGGCAGCGTTCTCCTCACTGGCCCAGAACTCCCACTCCTGGCCGGGCACCATGATCTCCGCATTCGGAAAGGCCAACGCGCCGTCGGCCAGGCGAATGCCGTTGATGTGGTCGCCATGCATATGCGACAGCAGCACAACGTCGACGTTCTTGGGGTCGACGCCAGCAGCCTGGAGGTTCTGCAATGTGCGGCCGACAGCGCCTTTGCTCGCCTCGAGATTGGCAATGCCGTTTCCCGTGTCGATCAGGACGAGCTTCGAGCCGGTATTGATGAGCTGCGGGTTGAACGGAATCGTGACCATGCCCTTCGGCATGTAAGCCGCCTCACCCGCCGCCAGCGCCTCGTCCTTCGGTATGTTGGCGACGAACTTATCCGGCATCGGGAAGGTGCGCGCACCGTCATTGATCGAGGTGCACTCGTAGCTGCCGACCTTGTAGCGATAGAAGCCCGGCGCTTGCGTGCCGGTCGGCGGCACTGAGGCATTGGCCGCGGTCGGCCCGAAGCCGGATACGGCAGCCGCACCGAGTGCAGCGGCGCCCGTGAGCAAATGACGGCGATTGAGATCAGTCATGGAGAGGTCCCCTTCTGAGCGCCCCGCGGTTTTTTCCGCGTTCAAATGGCGGCGGAATAATCTCCGGCTTCGCTCAGAAGGCAAGACCTTCCTTCGGTGACCTGCGGTCGCAGATCACGATTATTTATTTGGATTGATGAGGAATTTTTCGCCGGTGGCGCGTTTGGCGTACACCGCGATGTTGGCGGGATCGAGCACCTCGGTCAGCGACACCACCTTGGTGTAGTGACTGGCGAAGGTGGTCTTGAGCTCGGACGCGACGCGCTGGCGCAGGCGACCGATCTCGGCCGGACCGATGTTCTGGAGGAACGGCGTCAGCAGCCAGCCGCCGACGCCCCAGGTCAGTCCGAACGACCGGCTCAATTCGGTCGGACGGTTGTCGAGGCTGCCGTAAATATAGATCTGCTTGTACACGTTGGAGCCGTAGCGGCTGTATTCCTTCGCCGTCTTGTTGGCGGCAACTTCCATGGCGGTCAGAATCTGGCTGGCCAGCTTGCCGCCGCCGATGGCATCGAAGGCGATCGTGGCGCCGGTCTCGACCAGCGCATTGGTGAGATCCTCGGTGAAGCTCGCCGCGCTGGAATCCACGACGTGCTTGGCGCCGATCTTGTACAGGATATCGGCCTGCTCTTTGCTCCGGACGATGTTGACGAGGCCGATGCCGTCCTTGATGCAGATCTTGTTGAGCATCTGGCCGAGATTGGAGGCGGCGGCGGTGTGCACGAGCGCCTTGTGGTTCTCCCGCCGCATCGTCTCGGTCATGCCGAGCGCGGTCAGCGGATTGACGAACCAGGACGCGCCGTCCGCGGCCGTGGTGCCCGCCGGCAGCTCCATGACGTCGCGGACCTTCAGCACGCGGTACTGCGTGTACATCGCGCCGCCGATCATCGATACGGTCTTGCCCATCAGCGCCTTCGCGGCACCCGACGATCCGGCCCCGATCACCGTGCCGGCGCCCTCGTTGCCGACCGGCAGCGACTGATCGAGCCGGGCTCCCATCATCCGCATCGCAGCCTCCGGCATCGTCGCGGTGATGACCGGCATCTCCTTCGTGCCGGAGGCCTTGGCGGCCGACATATCGGCGGGCCCGATCAGGAGTCCAAGGTCCGACGGGTTGATCGGTGTCGCCTCGACGCGAACCACGACCTCATCGTCGGCCGGCTCCGGGGTCGGGACATTCACGAGGGACAATTCCAGCTCGCCGCTCTTCTTCAGCAGCGAACGCAGTTGCAGTCCGGTCTTGCCGTCGCTCATGTCGATCCTCCCCTGTCCGTCTTTTCTCGGGTCGAAGCGCTGGCTTATGCCAGCGCTTTCAGTGCGGCCTTGCCACCATACAGCGCCTGCTTGCCGAGCTGCTGCTCGATGCGCAGGAGCTGATTGTATTTGGCGGTGCGGTCGGAACGAGCAAGGGAGCCGGTCTTGATCTGACCGCAATTGGTGGCGACCGCGAGGTCGGCGATGGTGGAATCCTCGGTCTCGCCGGAGCGGTGCGACATCACCGAGGTGTAGCCGGCCTTGTGCGCCATCTCGACGGCGGCGAGCGTCTCGGTCAGCGTGCCGATCTGGTTGACCTTGATCAGGATCGAGTTGGCGCGGCCGGTCTTGATGCCGTCGGCGAGGCGCTTGACGTTGGTGACGAACAGGTCGTCGCCAACCAGCTGGCACTTCTTGCCGATGAGGTCGGTCAGCTCCTTCCAGCCGTCCATGTCGTCTTCCGACATGCCATCCTCGATCGTGACGATCGGATAGCGCGAGACGAGGTCGCCGAGGTACTTGGCCTGCTCGGAGATCGAGCGGGTCTTGCCCTCGCCTTCATAGACGTATTTGCCGTCCTTGAAAAACTCGGTCGAGGCGCAGTCGAGGCCGAGCACGATGTCGGTCCCTGCCTTGAAGCCGGCCTTGCCGATCGCGTTCATGACGAATTCCAGCGCGGCATCGGCGGACGGCAGGTTCGGGGCAAAGCCGCCCTCGTCGCCGACATTGGTGTTGTGGCCGGCCTTCTTCAGCTCCGACTTCAGCGTGTGGAAGACCTCAGCGCCGTAGCGCAGGCCTTCGGCGAAGGACGAGGCGCCGACGGGCAGGATCATGAACTCCTGGAAGTCGATCGGGTTGTCGGCGTGCACGCCGCCATTGATGATGTTCATCATCGGCACCGGCAAGAGGCGTGCCGAGGTGCCGCCGACATACCGATAGAGCGGCATGTCGAGCGAATTCGCGGCCGCCTTGGCGCAGGCGAGCGAGACGCCGAGGATGGCGTTGGCGCCGAGCCGGCTCTTGTTCGCCGTGCCGTCGAGGTCGATCATGATCTGGTCGATCTGGGCCTGCTGCTCGGCATCGAGACCGCTCAAGGCCTCGAAGATCTCGCCGTTGACGGCACCGACCGCCTTGCTGACACCCTTGCCGAGATAGCGCGCCTTGTCGCCGTCGCGCAGCTCCACCGCCTCATGGGCACCCGTGGAGGCGCCCGACGGCACCGCGGCCCGGCCGAGCGCGCCATCCTCCAGCACGACATCGACCTCGACGGTGGGATTGCCCCGGCTATCGAGGATTTCGCGGCCGATGATGTCAATGATGGCGGTCATGATGTGCACTTCCGTTCGTTGGAGCTGATCGGTTCGCCGCGGGTCTTACACGGGCCGCAAGCAAATGTGAACGCTTGAGGGTGGCACTTCGACTGACGCGTGAAGGCGCCAGGATTAAGGTCGAGGGCATCGGTCTGTGCGTGCATCCTCAATCCCAAGCAGTCGGGGTAACGCCATGAATCGCCGCCAGTTTCTTGCTTCCAGCACCGCCCTGTTCGTGGCTCGCCCAAGTTTTGCCCAGGAGGGCCCGTTCCGGACAAAATACTTTCCGATCCGTGCCGGTATCGGCCTGCACGATCTGACACCTGCCCCTGACGGTTCGGTCTGGTTCACGGCGCAGGGCAAGGGCTTGCTCGGCAGGCTCGATCCCCGGGATGGCAGTTTCAAGACGGTCGGCCTCGGTCAGGGCGCCGCGCCGCATGGCGTGACCGTCGGCCCCGATGGCGCGCCCTGGATCACCGAGGGCGGCCAGAACGCGATCGCACGGGTCGATCCCGGCGATCTCAAGGTCATGCTGTTCCGCCTGCCGGAAAAGTTCGCCTCGGCCAATCTCAACACCGGCGTGTTCGACAAGGAAGGCACCTACTGGTTCACCGGCCAGTCCGGCTATTACGGCCGCCTCGCACCGACGTCCGGCGAAATGAACGTGTTCAGGGCGCCCAAGGGCGTCGGCCCCTATGGCATCACGGTGACGCCCAAGGGCGAGGTCTGGTACGCCTCGCTTGCCGGCAGCTATATCGCCAAGATCGATCTGGCGAGCGGCAATGCCGGCGTCGTGCAGCCGCCGATACCGAATGCGGGTTCACGGCGCGTCTGGTCGGATTCGAAGAGCCGGATCTGGGTCAGCGAGTGGAACAGCGGCCATGTCTCGGTGCACGATCCCGCCGATGGCTCGTGGAAGAGCTGGAAGCTGCCGGGCGAGCGTCCCCGCGCCTACGCCGTCTTTGTCGACCACAAGGACAAGGTCTGGCTGACGGATTTTTCGGCCAACGCCATCGTGCGCTTCGATCCCGCCACTGAGACGTTCAACGTCTTCGCCAGCGACAGGGCCAACGCCAATGTGCGCCAGCTCGACGGCCGACCGGGCGAGCTCTGGGGCTGCGAGTCCGGCAACGATCGCATCGTCATGATCCAGACGATCGCGGCCGGTTGACGGCAGCGGCATTTGCGTCCATCCCGGCATCCGAAACAGGATGTGACGACGATGGCGAAGAAATCCCTCCAGCTCGGTCGCGCGGTCGAATGGCCGCACACACCGGAAGACGCCCAGCTCGACCGCGTGCCCAATCCGCAAAAGGGCACCGACTATCTGGTGCGCTTCACCGTGCCGGAATTCACCTCGCTCTGCCCGGTGACGGGCCAGCCGGATTTCGCGCATCTGATGATCGACTACGCGCCTGATGCGTGGCTGCTGGAATCGAAATCGCTAAAACTCTACATCGCGAGCTTCCGCAATCACGGCGCCTTCCACGAGGACTGCACCGTGATGATCGGCAAGCGCATCGCCGGCGAGATCAAGCCGAAATGGCTGCGGATCGGCGGCTACTGGTATCCGCGCGGCGGCATCCCGATCGACGTATTCTGGCAGACCGGCCGCGTACCCAAGGGCCTGTGGGTGCCGGAGCAAGGCGTCGCGCCCTATCGCGGGCGGGGGTGAGCCGCGCGTCCCGCGGCTGCGATCACCACGCGTACCGCACGACGCCCTTGCCTGCGTAAGAGCGCGTGACGCCCGAGAATTCGCCCTCGAACGTGCCAGCGGCCGACCAGCCGTTCAGCCATTTCTTCTCGACCGATCCCGTCACCAGCGCGGAGTCCGAGGCCATTGGCGCGCCGTTTACGATGAAGCTCGCGCCGGGCAGAGTTTGGAACGTGGCCCCGATAGCGCGGTCAGGATTGAAATCATGCGCCCAGGCGATGCGGCCGCGTAGCGTGACAATGCCATCTGCCTGCGCGAAGGCCTTGTCCGTGCGCAGGCCGAGCTCAGTGCGGGTGTCGGTGACGCTCTTCGAATTGTAGGCCAGCGCAAACTGGTTGCTGCCGACGATGGCCTGCTCGGCGTAAGCCGGCAGGTCGAAGGTGGTGAACTGGGCCGCGGCATAGGGCGTGAAGCCGACGCCCTGCGTGACGATGCGGTAGCCGCCCTCGAGCCGGCCGGAATAGGCGTTGGCGTTGAACTCGGCGCGCAAGCGATCGACGCCAGCAACCGTCAGCGTGCGATCGGTCGTGATGTCCTGCCAGCCATAGGCCAGCGCACCGGTGATATAGGCGGGCCCGATGATGTGCCGGAAGAACGCGCCAGCCTGGAACAGGTCGGAGCGGCCGCCGCCGAGCGCATTGGCCACGGTGAAGTTGGTGCCGCCGCCGGCGAGCGCGAAACCGACCAGCGTATCGCGGGAGATGCGATAATCCGCGCCGACCGCGGTGCCGTAGAGGTTGCTTGTGGTGGTGTTCGAACCGATGGTGGTGTTCCCGTCGGTTTGCTGCGCTCCGCCGAACCCCGCCGCCCAGACGCTCCAGCGCTGCTCGAACCCTGGCACGATTGGCGGTGCCTTGGCGTAGATCGCGGCATAGGCGTCGCGCTCGCCCTTCGAGCGGCTCACGCCCTTCGCGGCATAAGTCATGCTCTCCTCGGCAAAGGCATTCGGCGCGCCGCCGGCGCCGACGGGATCGCCACGGCCGGCCACGAACGGATCCGTCATCACGCCCATGAACTGGTTCATCGCGTTGAACGTGGTCTGCTGCGAGGCGCTGCCGACCTCGCCAGAGAGCTGGGTCAGACCGACCGGCGTGAGGCCACCGAACGCCATCGGGATCGTGCCGTTGCTGTTGAAATAGTTGATGATGGCGTTGCCGACGCTCTGTTGGTTGCCATTGAGGCTGCCGGACGGCGGCGCGAAGTTCAGCGCAAGATTCAGATAAGCATGGGTGGTGTCATAGCTCAGCGTCGTGTGGAAGCCCGACGGCAGGCCGGTGTTCGCCACGATGGGATCGAAATGGCCGCTGATGCTGCCCGCATTCAGGATCGTGTACTGCTTGGCGACGTAAGAGCCAGCGACAAAATGCGCACCGACGGTGGCGCCGCCAAGTGTTGCGCTTCCCGTCACATTGGCAAAGCTGGAGGTTACGGGATCGACGAAAACACTGAACAGGGCCCCTGATTGCATCGCGAGGCTTGCCGCCGTCATGGACGTTCCCGGCCCGCCCGCACCACCCGGCGAAAAAATGCCACCCGCGGCGACCTGGAGCGCCCCCACCGTGCCGATGCCGGCCAGCGCTGCAGTCGCGTTCACCGTGGTGAGGCTCGATGACGCCATCGAGCCATCGACAACGAGCGTGCCACCGTTGACCGTGGTCGTGCCCGTATAGGCGCTGCCGTCGCCCGTCAGGCTCATGATGCCGGAGCCCGTCTTCACGAAGGAGCCACTCCCGGTCAAGGACCCCGCGAAGGTCGAGGATGAATTGTCGCCGCCCACCGTCATGGTGAAGGCACCGGTATCGAGCACGCTGCCCGCCACGCCGGCTACCGATCCAAAGCTCGCGCCGACACCGGCAACGTCGGCGATCGCGCCGGCGGTGGCGAGGGTCACGCGTCCCGACACGCTGCCGCCTCCCGAGTTCAACTGGCTAGGGGCCGAGATCGTGACGTTCCCGTTGATAGTTCCGTTGAGCGCGATGTATTCGGAGATGCTGTTGATCGACGCATTCACCGTGCCGGTGGCGTCGATGATCATCTTGCCGTCGTTCAAGATGGTATTGGTGGCGTTCAGCACTCCAGAAACGCTGACTTGGCCCCCGGAGTTCGTGAAGGTGGTGGCATTGACGGTACGCCCGGCGTCGATCCAGACCGCGTGAACCATCGCGTTGGACTGATTGATCAGCGTGGTGACATTGAGATCGCCGCCGGAAACGATGAGGTCGGATGCCGCGCCGGTGGTAAGGGTACCGTTGACGGTGAGCGCACCGGTCACCGTGAAGGTACCGCTTTGATGGTCGACGTTGCCGTTGAGCGTGCCGGCTGCGTTCGCCGTGCCGGAATTCGTCAGTCCGCCATTGACCGTTCCAGTTGTCGTGAAGGTGCCGCCGGCTGCGTTCGTCGTCCCGGCAGTTGTCGTCACCGTACCGCCGTTGGTGAACGTGCCGGCGTTGTTGATGATGCTGGTCGCGCTCAGCGTCCGGCCAGCCGAGACCTGGACCGCGGTGGCCGAGGTCGAATTGTTCGTGAGCGTCGTGATGCCGGTGAAGCTGCCGAACTGCACGGCCAGGCTCGACGTCGCGTTGTTGGTCACCGCACCGTTGGTGGTGAGATCGTTGATCAGCGCGAAGGAGCCGCTGCCTTGATTGGTGATGCCGTCATTGAACACGCCCCTCGCGTTGGCCGTGCCCGAATTCGTCAACCCGCCGTTGACCGTGCCCGTCGTGTTGAAAGTGGCGCCCGCGGCATTGGTCGTGCCGCCGGTCGTCGTGATCGAGCCATTGTTGAAGAAGATGCCACCGTTGTTGGCAATGGTCGTCGCAGAGATGATGCCGCCTGGGACATTGGAGAAACCGGTGGTGGTGGTAATGTCGCCGATCAGGGTACCTTGATTGCTCGCGATCGCACTGACGGTCAGCGACGTCGTCAGGGTGCCGGTGTTGACGAAGGTCCCGGCAGTAACGCTCGTGGTGGTGAACGAGTTGGTGCCGGACAGCGTCAACCTGCTGGACCCTGCCTGCGAGATCGTGGCGCCCGTCATGTTGTTGCTGATCGAGATGAAAGTGCCGACGCCGACGGCATTGTTGGTGATGCCGGTGACAAAATTCACTGCCTGACCGCTTATCGCGTAGCCCTGGGACGTAGCGTCGAAAATCCAGGACTGGGGTGAGATGGGGCCAAGGGTGACGGTGACGGCCGTCGTGCCCGTGGCGGAAAAGGTCGCGGTTTCGCCTGCGGTGTCGGGGACGGTGTTAGTCGACCAATTGGTTGGCTCGCTGTAATTGCCGTTGGCGACGCCGCCGTCCTGCCAGACCTGCGCTCGCGCCAAGGACGGCAGCAATACAACCGCCGCAAGAGCTGTGCCGGCCAGAAAAGCCCTGCTGAACAGCGCCACGCGCGTGGGCCCAACCCCGTCCGCCCGGATCATCAAAAATTCCGCTGGGGCCCTACGCTGCCCTCAATCGCCAGATATTCTTCAAACGAGAAAAATCTAGCTGCTTCGCCGCCAGCGAGCCACTGATGATCGGTTTCGTCGGCGGATGAGTCGGCGATTTCCACTACGGTGTGATTGTAAGGCAACAGAAGGTTGCATATTTACCAGGCACCCGACGATATCGCACTGGAATACGCGCTCAGCAGATCGACTTTGGCGTGTGTGTCGCGATGGGCGCCGAGGCCGCTTAGGTCACCGAATGCAGGTCAGCGCGCGTCGGACGGTGCCCGCGCCTTGAGCAATTGAGCGCAGACGAAGCCCAGCACGACCATGATCGCGGCGCTCGCGAACAGGGTCGGCATCTTGCCGGCATGCTGGAGCCCAAAGCCATAGGCGAGCGGTCCCACCGTCTGCCCCATGAAGAAAAAGAACGAATGCAGCGACAGCGCGGTGGCGCGCGCCTCGACCGAGAGCTCGCTGGCGAAGACCTGGAGACAGCCATGGGCGATGTAGAAGCCCCATCCCATCACGATGAGATTCAGCGCCTGCACTTCCCAGCGCGGACCGAACGCGACGGCGACGAGTTGCGAGGCGACCAGCGTCATGCCTGCGATCATCATGCCCTTGACGCCGAGCCACGGCAGCAGACGCGACACCGTCAGCGTGTAGAACAGGCCGCCGACCGCAAAGCCGGCGATGACCATGCCGGCGATCGACAGCGAGGTCTGCCCCAGCTCGAACAGGAACGAGGCGATGTAGGGAAACAGGCCGAGCACGCAGCAGCCTTCGATGAACACCGCCGAATAGCAGACATAGGCGTTCGGATTGGTGAAGATGGTGCGATAGCCGGCCTTCAGCGCCGACAGGCTCGTCTTCGGCGGGTGCTTGACCTTGGCGCCGCGAAAGCCGGCGGCGACCGCGATCGATGCCACGATCACGAGCGCGCCGAGCACCGCGAGCACGCCGCGCCAGCCGAGAAAGTCGCCGATCAGACCGGAGGCCGAGGCACCGAGCAGATTGCCGGTCATGGCGCCGGCAAGCGTGCGGCTGATCGCGACCTGACGTTTCTCGGGCCCGACGAGATCGCTGGTCAGGCTGAGCGCCACCGGAAACACGCCGCCGGAGCCGATGCCGGCGAGGATGCGGGTCGCAAACAGAACCGAGAACGAGGACGAGAGCGCGCCCAGGATGTTGGCAAGGCCGAGCAGCGCGAGGCAGCCGATCATCAGCCGCGTCTTGCCGAACAGATCGGCGGCGGCGCCGACAATGGGCTGGATGATCGAGAAGGTGAAGGCGAACACCGCGGCAAAGCCCGCGGCGGTGGCAATGCTGACGCCGAAATCCTCGGCGACATGCGGCAACACCGGGTCGAGTGCGCGCGCCGAAAGCGCCGCGGCGAAGCTCGCTCCTGATATGACGTAGAGCGCCGTGGGCAGGCCGTGATCGTGCGGCCGCGCCTCGCCTTGCTGCATCAGCGCGGGTTCTTTGCCAGCGCGTCGAACGCCATCAGCCTGGCGATCAGCGCCTCGAACTCGCGCAGCGGCACCATGTTGGGGCCATCGGAGGGCGCACGGTCGGGGTCGGGATGGGTCTCGATGAAGACGCCGGCGACGCCGACCGCCACGGCCGCGCGCGCCAGCACCGGCACGAATTCGCGCTCGCCGCCCGAGGAGGTCCCCTTCCCGCCCGGCTGCTGCACCGAATGGGTGGCGTCGAAGATCACCGGCGCGCCGGTGGTGCGCGCCAGGATCGGCAGCGCACGCATGTCGGAGACCAACGTGTTGTAGCCGAAGGAAGCGCCGCGCTCGGTGACGAGCACGTTGGGATTATCCGCGCTGGTGATCTTCGTGACGACATTCGCCATGTCCCACGGCGCGAGGAATTGCCCCTTCTTGACGTTGACGACCTTGCCGGTCGCGGCGGCAGCCAGCAACAGATCGGTCTGCCGGCAGAGGAAAGCGGGAATCTGGAGGATGTCCACGGCCTGCGCCACCTCGGCGCATTGCGTGGCCTCGTGCACGTCGGTCAGGACAGGCAGGCCGAGCGAAGAGCGGATCTCGGCGAAGATCGGCAGCGACTGCGCGAGGCCCAGCCCGCGCGCCGCGGACGCGCTGGTGCGGTTGGCCTTGTCGAAAGAGGTCTTGTAGACGAGGCCGATGTTCAGCCGCGCCGCGATCTCCTTCAGCGCGGAGGCGACCTCCAGCGCATGCTGGCGGCTTTCGAGCTGACAGGGTCCTGCAATGATCGAGATCGGCAGATCATTGCCGAACTTGACCTTTCCGATGGTGACGACCGGCGCCGCTGAATGCGAAGAGCTCAAGGCAAATCCCTCGTTTCGGCGCGACCATAGCCGCGATGAGGGTCGGATCAACCCTATTCGGCCCGGACGGTCAGAATATCAGGGTTGCGCCGGGGCTCCCATTGCGGCTGCGCAGCGCCGGCCGGCGCTCACTTCACCGCGGAGAAGGCCGTCGGCGCCAGGATCTGGCTGTCGATGTTGGCGACGATCTGGCCGTCGGCTTCGCTCTCGGCACGAGCTTTCATCCAGTCCGGATCGGCGATGAACTTGCCCCACTTCGTCTCGCGCTCGGCGAGCGACTCCCAGGCGAGGAAATAGGTCAGATCCTGATTGGATTCACCGATCACGGTCGTGAAGAACCCGGCCTGCTTGATGCCGTGCTTCTCCCAGATCTTCAGCGTTGCGGTCTCGAACCGCTTCAACAGCGCCGGCAGCCGGCCGGGGACACAGCGATAGACGCGCATTTCGTAGATCATTCATGTTCCTCCCTGAACAGGTCCGGCGGTTATAGCGGCCGGCCCCGACGGTGTCTTGAGCCCGCCCGGCCGCCCCATGTGGCGTTCTGCGCATGGCTTGAGCTCCGGCACTGCCAGATCCCGCAATGCTGCCGCAATGATCGGGCCGCTAGAAAGGCGCAGTTGCGGTTCGGGGCCTGTCACATGCGGATTTTGCTGGTCGAGGATGAAGCGGAAATGGCCTGCGCGCTGGCCTCGGCGCTGAAGCGCTACGACATGGTGGTGGACCATGCTCCGACGCTGGCCGAGGCGGAGGAAGCCATTTCGGCCGACGTCCATGCCGCCGTCCTGCTCGACCGCCAGCTTCCCGACGGCGATGGCCTCGCTTTGATCCCAAAGCTCCGTGCGCGCGCCGACGGTGTGCCGATCATTGTCCTGACTGCCCGCGGCGAGCTCGCCGATCGCATCGCAGGGCTCGACGGCGGCGCCGACGATTATCTGGCAAAACCGTTTGCGGTCGAGGAGTTGCTGGCGCGGCTGCGCGCCGTGCTGCGGCGGCCCGCCGGCCTCTCTCCTGACGTCATCCGCGCCGGACGGCTTGCCTTCGACCTCGGTCATCGCGAGGCCAGCATCGACGGCACCCCGTTCGAGCTGCCCCGCCGCGAGCTGCTGGTGCTCGAAAAATTGGTCCGCCGCCTGGGCCGGACCGTGCTGCGCTCGGCGCTGGAAGAGGCGGTCTACAATTTCGACGACGAGATCCAGTCCAACGCGCTCGACACGCATGTCTCGCGTCTCAGGCGAAAACTCGCGGACGCCGACGCAGGCATCGAGATCCACGGCATTCGCGGCGTCGGCTATCTCCTGAAGAAAATGCCATGAGCGCCATGAGCACGCACGACGATCCCTATTGCCTGCGCTCGCGCTTGAGCTGGCGCCTCCTCTCGCTTCAGGCCGCGATCCTCGTTGCGCTGGTTGCCGTCGTCCTCGCCGGGCTTTGCGCCTCCGGCTTCGTGCTGGCCGAGCGCGACGAGGACCGCGTCATCGATGTCGTCCAGCGCGCGCTTACGCGCGATGCACAAGGCGGACTGACCTTGCGGCCGACGCCCGAGCTGCGGTTGTTGCGCAGCGAGACGCCAGACCTCTGGTTCCTCGTGCGGGACCGGCGGGGCCACTCGCTGAGCGAAGGCGCCGTGCCAGCCGAATTCGCCGCGATCGGCAGCGGCCTCGACCAGATCAGCCAGGCGCGGCTTGGCTGGCAGATGTTCCAGGACGATCCGCGCAAGCCGGCGGCGCGGCTGAAGCGGGTCGACACCGATGCGGGCAATTTGCAGGTCATCACGGCGACACAAGGGCGTCTGACCGGCGCCAAGGCGCTGTTCATGACATCCCTTGCGTTCCTCGGCATCGCCCTGCCCGGCCTGCTGCTGATGGGAACGGCGACGTTCATCGCGACGCCGATGATCGTGCGGCGCGCATTCAGGGGGCTCGATACCGCGGCGGACGAGGCCCGGCGCATCGATATCCACCAGCGCGGCGCGCGGCTGCCGGTGGAACGTATTCCGCTGGAGGTCATGCCGCTGGTGACCGCGATCAACGATGCACTGGCGCGGCTCGACCAGGGCTATGCCCGCCACAAGCGCTTCGTTGCGGATGCCGCGCACGAGCTGCGCACGCCGATCGCGATCCTGAACACGCGCCTGGAGTCGCTTAGTCCCGGGCCGGACAAGGCCCGCCTGCTGGAGGATGCCGCGCGGCTGGCGACGCTTGCCGAGCAATTGCTCGACATCCAGAGGCTCGACCGCTGCGGCCATCCGTTCACGCGCGTCAATCTCGCCGCCGTTGCACAAAGTGTCGCCGCCGATCTCGCTCCCCTGGCGATCGCAGCTGGCTATGAGCTTGCCCTCGATGCGCCGGCGAACCCCGTTGAGACGATCGGCGATGCGGCCGCGCTCGAGCGCGCGCTGACCAACCTCGTGCAGAATGCGATCCAGCACGGCCCGCGTCGCGGCACGATCGGGATTCGCGTCAGCAAGCCCGCGAGCATCGAGGTCACGGATGAAGGGGCCGGCATTCCTCCCGATCAGCGCGAGCAGATCTTCGAGCCGTTCTATCGGCTCACACCGCTCGATCGCGGTGCCGGCCTCGGCCTCAACATGGTGCGGGAGATCGTGCAGCTGCATGGCGGCCACGTCTCGGTGGCGGACGGGCCGGACGGCGGCGCCTGTTTCCGGATGACGCTGCCGGAGGTGCGGCAAAGCTGATTCAATCGTATTCACGTCCGACAGCGCAATGCTGTCGCAATGCGCTCCCGCGACATTGCATGCGTCGCACCTCCATCGAGGTGCAAACTCAAGTTGCCGGAGTGCGCATGCCCAACGATTTCCTTTCCTTTTTCCTGTCCTGGATGTCGTCCCCGCGTCGGGTCGGCGCGATCGCACCATCGGGTGCGGCGCTCGCCGATCTCATCACGCGCGAGATCAGTGCAACGACGGGACCGATTCTCGAGCTCGGTCCCGGCACCGGCGCGTTCACCTACAAGCTGCTCAAACGCGGCGTGCGGCCGCAGGACCTCACGCTGATCGAATACGGCTCCGACTTCATGAAAGTCCTGCAGATGCGCTTTCCCGGGTCGCGCGTGCTGTGGATGGACGCAGGCCGGCTCGCGACCGAGCGCCTCTACGACGGCGCCCCCGTCGGCGCGGTCGTGAGCGGCCTGCCGCTGCTCAACATGTCGAGGCGCAAGGTCATCTCGATCCTCAGCGGCGCGTTCAGCTATGTCCGCCCCGGCGGCGCCTTCTACCAGTTCACCTATGGCATGAGCTGCCCGGTGCCACGGCCGGTGCTCGACCGGCTCGGCCTGCGCGCAAAGCTGGTGGATCGCGCCCTGCTGAACGTGCCGCCCGCCGCGGTCTACAGGCTGACGCGGCGGCCGCAGATGAAGCTGATCACTGGATCCCTTGCGCCCGAACCATCAGCGCGGGTCGCGTTGGCGCCGATTCATCATGCACGCGACTACTCCGCCGCGCGCTGATCCATCAGACGAGCCGGCTCTGCTTCGCTGCCGCCGCGATGAACGACGCGAACAGCGGATGCGGCTCGAACGGGCGCGACTTCAGCTCGGGGTGGAACTGGACGCCGATGAACCAGGGATGATCCTCGTACTCGACGATTTCAGGCAGCACGCCGTCCGGAGACAAGCCTGAGAATTTCAGGCCGTGCTGCTCGAGGCGGTCCTTGTAGGCGGTGTTGACCTCGTAGCGATGGCGGTGGCGCTCGGAAATCTCGGTCGCGCCGCCATAGACCTGCGAGACGCGGCTGCCGCGGTTGAGCGCGGCGGGATAAGCGCCAAGCCGCATCGTGCCGCCGAGATCGCCGGCCTGCGAGCGCTTCTCGAGCTCGTTGCCGCGCAGCCACTCCGTCATCAGGCCGACCAGCGGCTCCTTGGTCGGGCCGAACTCGGTGGAGTTGGCGTCCTCGATGCCGACGAGATTTCGCGCCGCCTCGATCACCGCCATCTGCATGCCGAAGCAGATGCCGAAATACGGCACGTCGCGTTCGCGCGCGAACTGCGCCGCGCGGATCTTGCCTTCCGCACCGCGCTGACCGAATCCGCCAGGCACCAGGATGCCGTTGACGTGCTCGAGGAACGGCGCGGGATCTTCCTTCTCGAAGATCTCGCTCTCGATCCAGTCGAGGTTGACCTTGACCTTGTTGGCGATGCCGCCATGCGAGAGCGCCTCGATCAGCGACTTATACGCATCCTTCATGCCGGTATATTTGCCGACGATGGCGATGGTGACGTCGCCCTCGGGATTGCGGATGCGTTCGTTGATCTGGTGCCAGCTCTTGAGCACCGGCGGGATGCGCGATTCGATGCCGAAGGCGGCAAGCACTTCGTCGTCGAGGCCCGCCGCGTGGTAGGCTTCGGGCACGGCGTAGATGCTGTCGGCGTCGCGCGCCTCGATCACGGCGCTTTCACGCACGTTGCAGAACAGCCCCAGCTTGCGCCGCTCTTCCTTGGGAATCTCGCGGTCGGTGCGGCAGAGCAGGATGTCCGGCTGAATGCCGATCGAACGCAGCTCCTTCACCGAGTGCTGCGTCGGCTTGGTCTTCAACTCACCGGCGCTCGGAATGTACGGCAGCAGCGTGAGGTGGATGTAGATGGCGTGATCGCGCGGCAGCTCGTTCTTGAGCTGGCGGATCGCCTCGAAGAACGGCAGGCCCTCGATGTCGCCGACGGTGCCGCCGATCTCGACCAGCACGAAGTCGTAATCGTCATTGCCGGAGAGGACGAATTCCTTGATCGCGTTGGTGACGTGCGGAACCACCTGGATGGTCGCGCCGAGATAATCGCCGCGGCGCTCCTTGGAGATGATGTCCTGATAGATGCGCCCCGTGGTGATGTTGTCCTGCTTGGTCGCAGGACGGCCGGTGAAGCGCTCGTAGTGACCGAGATCGAGATCGGTCTCCGCGCCGTCATCGGTCACGAACACTTCGCCGTGCTGATACGGCGACATCGTTCCGGGATCGAGGTTGAGATAGGGGTCGAGCTTGCGGAGGCGGACCTTGTAGCCCCGGGCTTGCAACAGCGCACCGAGTGCCGCTGAAGCCAGACCCTTGCCGAGCGAAGAAACCACGCCGCCGGTGATGAATATGTACCGCGCCATGGGACTTAACCTCTAATCCCTCGAATTCGATTCGCCAAAGCGATTCGTATTCCGCCCCAAAGATTTTGCGGGCCTGTGGGTGAGCCAAAACTAAGAGTGGTGACAGTGCCTTGATGGGGATTGTTGATGCAGGACGGTAGCCACCGCCCTGCATGGCCCCCCTGCTTTATTGCGAACGAGGCACCTGCGGGCCGCTCGGAGCCGGCGCCTGCTGCTGCTCGTCGGCCTTCTTCAGCGAATCCAGGATGCCGCCCGACGTCGGCGGCGCGATTGGCGATCCGCCGGCCGGCTGGCCCTGCGAGGCCGGGGTGCCGATGATCGACGACGGCGCGCGGCTGTAGCCCGCATGCCAGGACAGGAACATGCTGGTGAGGAAGAAGCCGGCGGCGAGGATCGCGGTGGTCCGCGTCAAGAGGTTCGCGGTGCCGCGGCTCGACATGAAGCCTGCGCCGCCGCCCATGCCGAGGCCGCCGCCTTCCGACTTCTGGAGCAGGACGGCGCCGATCATGACGGCGACGATCATGAGGTGGATGACGATGACAACGGTCTGCATAGTATCCTTCCGTCACAAGCGGGCGGCGCCTGACGGCGGCCGATCGCGCTTCGCGGGTTTTCCTGAAGTTGCGCGGTGTTACACGATCAGAGGGGGCATTGCCACCCCCGATCGGGTCCGGACCAGCCGCATTGAGGTTAGCTAGGGGCAGCCCTTGGCGATCGCAAGGAAATCGGCCGCCTTCAGGCTGGCACCGCCGACCAGGGCGCCGTTGACGTTCTTGACCGCCATCAGCTCGGCCGCATTCGAGGGCTTGACCGAGCCGCCGTAGAGGATGGGCATCTTCCCCCCGTCGGTCTTGAACCTGGAGGTCAGGACCTCCCGGATAAACCCATGAATCTGCTCGACATCCTTGGCCGTGGGGGTGAGCCCGGTGCCGATCGCCCAGACCGGCTCATAGGCCACGATGAGATTCGCGGCCGTCGAGCCATCAGGCAGGGAGCCGGCGAGCTGCCCGCGCAGGATGTCCAGGGTCTGGCCGGCGTCGCGCTGGCCTTGCGTCTCGCCGATGCAGACGATCGCCGTCGCACCGGCGCGCCAGACGGCCTCGGCCTTCTGCCGGATCAGGGCATCGCCCTCGCCGTGGTCGGCGCGGCGCTCGGAATGGCCGACGATGACGGCGGTCGCCCCGGCATCAGCCAGCATTTCGGCGGCGATATCGCCGGTATGGGCACCGGAGGCCTTGGGGTGGCAATCCTGGGCGCCTACCGCGACTTTCTTGCCGCGCGCCTTGTCGGCGAAGGCCGCAATCAGGGTCGCAGGCGGACAGACCAGCAGATCGGCCTTGCCGGTTACCTCGGCCGCACCATTGAGCATGGCGTCGAACTCGGCAGCCTGGGCCTTCAGGCCGTTCATTTTCCAATTGCCGGCGATCAGGGGGCGGATGGCGTCGGTCATGTCAATTTCCAGCAAAATGAGGTTTGTGCATGCGCTAGCAGAGGACCTGCTGCAGTTCCAGAGACCAGAGGCTTTTAACCGCAGCCGCAAACGGTCGCCGGACCCGAGGTTGCGGGGGAAAAGCCACCACTTTATGATGATTGATCAATTTGGTGACGCGCTTTTGCTGAATCTGCATTAAGACGCGCTCCCGTTCCCCTCCTGCTCAAACAAGTTGGACCAAATGCTTCGAGGAATGCGCAAGGCCTCATCAAACTGGCTCGGCAAGACGATTATGGCCGTGGTGATGGGCGTGTTGATCGTCAGTTTCGGCATTTGGGGCATCGCCGACATCTTCAAGGGCTTCGGGCAGTCCACGGTGGCCAAGGTCGGCAGCACCGAGATTTCGCTGAACGAGTTCCGCCAGATCTACACGGACCGCCTGCAACAGATCAGCCGCCAGTTCGGCCGTCCGCTGACGCCCGACCAGGCGCGTGCCTTCGGCCTCGACCGCCAGGTGCTGCAGCAGACGATCGCGGAAGCCGCCCTCGACGAAGAGGCGCGCCGGCTCGGGCTCGGCCAGTCCGACGACCAGATCCGCCAGCTCATCATGAACGACCCCAACTTCAAGGGCGTTGGCGGCAGCTTCGATGCGAACCGGTTCCAGGCCGTGATCCGCAATTTCGGCTATACCGAGCAACGCTACGTCGCCGAGCAGCGCAAGGTGTCGCTGCGCCGGCAGATCACCGGCACGATCGGCGCCGGCCTCGAGCCGCCGAAGGCCATGATCGACGTGCTGACGCGCTTCCAGAACGAGCAGCGCGCCATCGAGTTCGTCAGGCTCGACGCCGCCCAGGCCGGCCAGATCGACGCGCCCTCGCCCGAGGCGCTCGCCGCCTATTTCGAGGATCACAAGGTTCAGTTCCGCGCGCCCGAATACCGCAAGATCTCCTTCGTCGTGGTCTCGCCGGAAGAAATCGGCAAGTGGAGCGAGGTCTCCGACGAGGACGCCAAGAAGATGTTCGAGCAGCGCAAGGACCGGCTCGGCACGCCGGAGAAGCGCCAGATCCAGCAGATCGTGTTTCCCAACGTGACCGACGCGCAGGCCGCACGCGAGCGCCTCGTCGGCGGAATGTCGTTCGAGGATCTCGGCAAGGAGCGCGGGCTGAGCGCCTCCGATGTCGACCTCGGCCTCGTGACCAAGTCTTCGCTCGCTGCCGCCGTCGGCGATGCCGCCTTCGCGCTTCCCGTCGGCGAGATCAGCAAGCCGATCCAGGGTGGGCTCGGCGTCGCGATCGTCAGGGTCGACAAGATCGAGCCGGGCAAGGAGGCGGACTACGCCAGCCTGGCCGGCGACATCAAGCGCGAGATCGCCACCGAACGCGCGCGCGTCAAGGTCGCCGATCTCCGCGACAAGATGGAAGACGAGCGCGGCGGCGGTGCCAGCGTGATCGACGCTGCGCAGAAGCTCGGCCTCACCGCCGTGACCATCGACGCGGTCGACCGCTCCGGCCGCGCCCCGAACGGCCAGCCGGTCGCCAACATTCCGCAGGGCCTCGACGTGGTGTCGCAGGCCTTCAACACCGATGTCGGCGTCGACAACGACTCGATCTCGTTCAAGGGCGGCTATGTCTGGTACGACGTGCTCGCCATCACGCCTTCGCGCGACCGCAATCTCGACGAGGTCCGCGACCAGGTCGAGGCGCGCTGGCGCCAGGACCAGATCGCCACCAAGCTCAAGGCCAAGGCGACCGAGATGGTGCAGAAGCTCGAAGCAGGCGGCAAGCTTGCCGATGAAGCCGCAGCGATCGGCGCCAAGGTCGAGACAGCAACCGGCTTCAAGCGCGACGATACGCCCGCCGGCGTGCCCGCGGCCGTCGTATCGGCCGCCTTCCGCACCGCCAAGGACGGCGTCGGACAGACGCCGGTGACCGGCGGCACCGAGGTGATCGTCTTCCGCGTCACCGACATCGTCGAACCCGCGGTCGACGCCGCCTCCGACGCGATCAAGAAGCTGAAGGAAGGCCTCGACCGTGCCCAGACCGAGGAGCAGGTCGCCTCTTACGTCAACAAGCTTGAAACCGACATCGGGACCACCATTAATCAGGCCGCCTTCGCGCAGGTGACCGGCGCGAACCAGTGAGTTGAAAGCACGCGATGGACGACCTGAAATCGATCATTGGAAAAGTGGCGACCGGCGCCAGCCTGTCGCGTGAGGAAGCGGCTTCCGCCTTCGACGCCATGATGTCGGGCGAAGCCACGCCCTCGCAGATGGGCGGCCTGTTGATGGCACTGCGGGTGCGCGGCGAAACGGTGGACGAGATCACCGGCGCCGTTACGGCGATGCGCTCCAAGATGCTGAGCGTGACGGCACCGCCGGAAGCCGTCGACATCGTCGGCACCGGCGGCGACGGCTCCGGCTCGGTCAACGTCTCGACCTGCGCCTCCTTCATCGTCTCCGGCGCCGGCGTGCCGGTGGCCAAGCACGGCAACCGCGCGCTGTCGTCGCGCTCGGGCGCCGCCGACGTGCTGGCCTCGCTCG
This sequence comes from Bradyrhizobium sp. IAR9, assembly GCF_013408065.1. Taxonomy (NCBI): domain Bacteria; kingdom Pseudomonadati; phylum Pseudomonadota; class Alphaproteobacteria; order Hyphomicrobiales; family Nitrobacteraceae; genus Bradyrhizobium; species Bradyrhizobium sp. IAR9. The sequence goes on along the minus strand of NZ_JACBZW010000010.1, from coordinate 33,680 downwards.
GGGTGAAGATCGACCTCAGGCCCGAGCAGGTCGGCCACTGCGTGCGCGAATGCGGCATCGGCTTCATGTTCGCGCCCGCTCATCACCCGGCCATGAAGAATGTCGGCCCGACGCGGGTCGAGCTCGCGACACGCACGATCTTCAATCTGCTCGGCCCCCTGTCCAACCCGGCGGGCGTGAAGCGGCAGATGGTCGGCGTGTTCTCGCGGCAATGGGTGCAGCCGCTGGCGCAGGTGCTGAAGAACCTCGGCTCTGAATCCGCCTGGGTGGTGCACGGCTCCGACGGCCTCGACGAGATCACCCTCACCGGCCCGACCTTCGTCTCCGCGCTCCACAACGGCGAGATCCGCAATTTCGAGGTGACGCCGGAGGACGCCGGCCTGCCGCGATGCGAGGCCGGCGCGCTGAAAGGCGGTGACGCCGACGCCAATGCAATCGCCCTGCAGAGCGTGCTCGACGGCAAGCCGAGCGCCTACCGCGACGTCGCGCTGATGAACGCCGCCGCCGCGCTGGTGGTGGCCGGACGCGCCAAGGACCTCAAGGAGGGCGTCGCGATCGGCATCAAGTCGATCGACAGCGGCGCGGCCAAGGCGAAGCTGAAGCACCTGATTGCGATCTCGAACGGCCAAGCCTGACATGTCGGACATCCTGACCAAGATCGAAGCCTATAAGCGCGAAGAGATCGCCGCCGCCAAGCGCGCCGAGCCGCTCTCGTCGGTCGAGGCGAAGGCCAAGACGCAAGCTGCGCCGCGCGGCTTCGTGCGCGCGATCAAGGCCAAGCACGCCAATGGCGACTACGCGCTGATCGCGGAGGTGAAGAAGGCCTCGCCGTCGAAGGGGCTGATCCGCGCCGATTTCGATCCGCCCCAGCTCGCCAAGGCCTATGAGGCCGGCGGCGCGGCCTGCCTGTCCGTACTGACCGACACGCCCTCGTTCCAGGGCCATCTCGACTTCATGGTGGCGGCGCGTGCAGCGACGGCACTGCCGGTGCTGCGCAAGGATTTCATGTTCGACACCTACCAGGTGGCGGAAGCGCGCGCGCACGGCGCCGATTGCATCCTGATCATCATGGCCGCGCTCGATGATACCACCGCCAAAGACCTCGAAGACGCCGCGCTCGCCTACGGCATGGACGTGCTGATCGAGATCCACGACCGCGCCGAGCTCGACCGCGCGCTCAAGCTCCGCTCGCCGATGATCGGGGTCAACAACCGCAATCTTCGCACCTTCGAGACCACGCTCGCGACCAGCGAAACGCTGGCGCCGCTGATCCCCGGGGATCGACTGATGGTCGGCGAGAGCGGCATCTTCACGCCCGCCGATCTTGCCCGGCTCGAGCGCGTCGGCATGTCGACCTTCCTGGTCGGCGAGAGCCTGATGCGGCAGGCCGACGTCACCGCCGCGACGCGCACGCTGCTCGCGCGCCAGAGTGCGGCGCGCGCGACGGGCACGCGCTGACATGGCGCGCAAGCCGGCGAAAAAAGCCGTCCCGGCCCTCACCCATATCGGCGCCTCCGGCGAGGCGCGGATGGTCGACGTCTCGGACAAGCCCGCGACCGAGCGGCTTGCGGTCGCGGAGGGCCGCGTCGTCATGACCAAGGCGACGCTCGATCTGATCGTATCCGGCAATGCCAAGAAGGGCGACGTGCTCGGCACCGCCCGCATCGCCGGCATCATGGCCGCCAAGCGCACCTCGGAGCTGATCCCGCTCTGCCATCCGCTGGCGCTGTCGAAGGTGACGCTCGACATCGAGCCCGACGCAAAACTGCCGGGTTGCCTCGTCCGCGCCAGCGTAAAGGTCACGGGTCCGACCGGCGTCGAGATGGAGGCCCTCACGGCCGTCTCGGTCGCCTGCCTCACCATCTACGACATGATCAAGGCGGTCGAGCGCGGCGTGCGCATCGAGGGCATCCATCTGGTCGAAAAGCTCGGCGGCAAGTCCGGCCATTACCGCGCCTGACTGCGCAATCCGCTCTATTTCGCCTCGCGCTGCCGCTCGCGATAAGCGCGCGTCTTCATCCGGTTGCCGCATAGCGTCGACATGCACCACCGCCGCGTCGATGGTTTCGACCGGTCGAAGAACACCCGGCGGCATTCCTCCGACGCGCACATCTTCAGCCGGTCCAACGTTCCCACGAGGGTTGCGTCATGAAGCTCGATCGCGATGGCCGAGAGGCCGGCGAGCGCATCCTCGCGCGCCGCTGACAGCGTTGCGCCACGGCCTGCGAGCGCCTCGACCCGCAGCGGAAACGGCGCCAGCGCGTCATTGAGCGTGCCGAGAACGCTCTTGTTCCGGAGCCGCTCGCTCGGCTCGCACTGCAGATAGGCACGCAACGCCCCCCGCAACCTCAGCGCAGTCTCGAACATTGCCGGCGTGACATGGCGGCCCTTGGCGCCAAGGCCGCGTTCCCGCATCCAGTCCGCCAGGTCCTTCGGGCCACTGAGCTCATCGCTCTCCGGGTGCTCCACGCCGAAATGCGTGAAGTGGCGAACATCGAGCGTGTTGGCGAAATCGTAGAGGTTCGCCAACGCGTCGGGAACCTGGAATTTGCGCGACTCTTTCGACATCGGAACACCAAAGATTTGAACACCAGTAAAACAGATTTACTGGTTGACAGCAAGAGACACCTGTATCTTAGTTATACTGGTGTCGAACGATCCCTCGGGGTCGAACGCCTCTGCGATCACCGGAATGGAGAACCGAGCCGTGGCCGACGCCCTGCACTATCTCGAACTCACCGCGCTCGCGGCACGCCTCAAGGCGCGCGAAATCTCGGCGCTGGAGGTGACGCGCGCGCAACTCGACCGGATCGATTCCATCGACCGCGATCTCGGCAGCTACGTTCACGTGATGGCGGAAACGGCCATGGCGAAGGCGAAGGCCGCGGACGCGGACATCGCGCAGGGCCGGTATCGGGGGCCCCTGCATGGCGTGCCGATTGCGCTCAAGGACCTGTTCTGGACCGAGGGCGTTCCGACGGCGGCAGGCACCACGCTTCATCGCGACTTTCGTCCCAGTGCAGACGCAACCGTCGTGCGCCGGCTCAAGAACGCGGGCGCCGTCATCCTCGGCAAGGTGCAACTCACCGAGGGCGCCTATGCCGATCACCATCCGCTGGTGAAACCGCCGAAGAATCCGTGGAATGCGAGCTACTGGCCGGGTATCTCGTCCAGCGGCTCGGCGGTCGCGACGGCTGCCGGACTTTGCTTCGGCTCGCTCGGCTCCGACACCGGCGGTTCGATCCGCTGGCCCTGCGCCGCCAACGGCCTGACCGGATTGAAGCCGAGCTGGGGCCGCGTCAGCCGCCACGGCACGTTCGAGCTTGCCGCGACGCTCGACCATGTCGGACCGATCGGCCGCAGCGCGGCCGACGCCGGTGCGCTGCTCGGCGTCATCGCCGGATACGATCCGAACGACCCGACGTCGCTGGTCGATCCGGTGCCCGACTATCTGGCCGCCGCCGCACAGGACGTGCGGGGCCTGCGGATCGGCGTCGATCCCGCCTGGAACAGCGACGACGTGGACGTTGCGACCCAGCGCGTGCTGGCGGACGCCATCGATGCCTTCCGCGCGCTTGGCGCCGACACCGTCAATGTCCGATTTCCCGACGTCACGCAGGCGATCGCCGACTGGACGCCGAACTGTGCGGTGGAAGCTGCGGTCGCTCATGAGGCGACCTATCCCGCTCGCAAGGATGAGTATGGTCCGATCCTCGCCTCCGTGATCGAGACCGGCCGCGCTCTATCTGCTCTCCACTATCAGAAGATCCTGCTGCGGCGGCTGGCGCTACGCGGCCGGGTGACTGCGCTGTTCGAGACCATCGACCTGCTGCTGATCCCGGTGCACCCGTTCCCGCCAGTGACGCTTGCCATGATCCAGACGCTCGGCGAACAGCCGGATCTGATCGCGAAACTGCAGCGCTACACCTGCCCGTTCGACATGACCGGTCATCCCACCATCACGCTGCCAGGCGGTGCGTCGACGGACGGGCTGCCGATCGCATTCCAACTCGTCGCCGCCCATCTGGACGAGGCCACGCTCGTGCGCGCCGGCGCGGCCTTCCAGCGGGCCACGTCCTGGCATCGTCGCCATCCTTCCCTCACCTCGCAGAGGCCGCATTGACCACTCGATCCACGCCCGCTCAGCGAAGCATTTTCCACGGCTGGTTCGTCGTCGCGGCGGCGTTTGCCGTCATGTTCGTCGGCTTCGGCTCCGCCTACACGTTCAGCGCATTCCTCGAGCCGCTCCAGCGCGATTTCGGCGCCTCGCGCGGTTCGATCTCGCTGGTGTTTTCGATCGCGGGCTTTCTGTACTTCGCGCTCGGCCTCATCAGCGGTCCCCTCGCCGACCGGTTTGGCTCGCGTCCGCTGGCCGTCGCCGGCATGATCCTGGTCGCGGTCGGACTCGCGGCTGCGAGCACTGCCCGGTCCGTCGTCGAGGTCTATCTCGCCTACGGGCTCGGCGTCGGCCTCGGCGTCGGATGCGCCTATGTTCCGGCCATCGGCGCGGTGCAACGCTGGTTCGTCAGGCGCCGCGGCTTTGCCTCCGGGCTCGCGGTGAGCGGCATCGGGCTCGGTACGCTGGCGATGCCGCCGCTCGCCTCGTTGCTGATCGCCTCGGTGGGCTGGCGCGGCGCCTATCTGGTGCTGGGCGCGATTGCGCTGGTGCTGGGCGGCGGGATGTCGCTGCTCATCGAGAACGATCCGAAGCACCGCGGCCTCGGACCCGATGGCGATCCGCCTCGCGATGTCGCGGGCGCCAGCAACGCCGGCGGCGCATCCGTGCGCGAGGCGGTCCGGTCGACGCGATTTGTCGCCCTCTATTTATCGTGTCTGGTCTGCTCCTTCGGAGCCTTCGTCCCGTTCGTCCATCTCGTGCCCTACGCGCGCGATCACGGGGTCGCGGCGTCCTCTGCAGTGCTGCTGCTCGGCGTGATCGGGGCCGGCAGCACCGCAGGCCGCTTCTTTCTCGGCGCACTCGCCGACCGGATGGGCCGCGACCGCTCGCTGATCCTGGTCCTGACCGGAATGGCGCTCGCGATGGCGATCTGGGCCATTGCCGCTGAGGTCTGGACCCTCGCCGCTTTTGCCTTCATCTACGGCGTGTTCTACGGCGGCTGGGTCGCGGTGCTGCCCTCTGTGGTCATGGACTATTTTGGCGGACGCAATGTCAGCGGAATCATCGGCATTCTCTACACCAGCGTGGCGTTCGGCACGCTGATTGGCCCGAGTGCGGCCGGCTTCGCCTACGACGTCAACCACAGCTACACGATGCCGATTCTGACCAGTGCCGCCGCGAACATCCTCGCGGCGCTGATCATGGTGGCGATACTGGCGCGCAGCGGAACCCACGCGATCAGCGCAGTGAAGAGCTGATCGCAGTGAATTTGCTGTTGAGCTTGGCGCCCATGCCGTTCACGACGGTGATGATGGCCAGCGCGATTCCGGCCGCGATCAGGCCGTACTCGATCGCGGTTGCCCCACGCTCGTCGGCGAGGAAGTTCTTCAGGGTGTTTTTCATCGTTGCGTCCTCTCTGTGTCGTCAGCAGGCATGTCGTCGTCAGCAGGCATGTCGCAAATCACGTGCCAACGCCGATTTGAGGCTCCCCAACACGTTAGATGGTTAGGGCTTGGTTGATTGTGGCGTGGCCGGCAGGAATTGACCGGCGCCCTCCAATGCCTTCGGCAATTCCTGCCCGCTGTATCGCGGACCTCAGTTGCATTTGCGCGCGACCGTTCACACAGCGTTAACCGCGCTTCCTAACTTCGCCTCCACACCGTTCCCGTAAAACCAACGGGTGTCTTCGGGGCCAGAATTGATCCTGACGTGTGCACGGCAATGATCCAGCATGATGACGAGATTCGGCAGCCGCCTCTTTGACCAGGCCTTCGTGCGCAGCGGACCGATCCGCTGGCTGGTCGTGGGCGGCACGCTGCTGATCGCGGCCATCGCCGTCGGCTCTGTCCTGATGGCGCAGAATTTCCGCGAGCGGGCGCTGCGCAACTCCAGCCGCGAGCTGGAAAACACCGTGCTGCTGCTCACCCATCATTTCGACCAGCAATTGCAGGACTTCGCGGTCATCCAGAAGGATTTCGTCGACCACGTCCGCACGACCGGAATCACGACCGTCGAGGACTATCGCAAGCGCCTTTCGGGCCAGGACATCCACCGGATGCTGCGCTCGAAGATCGAGGCGCTGCCCTACATCGGGGGCGTCAACATCATCGATGCCGAAGGCAATCTGATCAATTCGTCGTCGGCATGGCCGGCTCCGAAGGTGAGCGTTGCCGATCGCGCCTATTTTCGCACCTTCAAGGATGATCCCAATTCGCCGGATGTCCTGATCGAGCCGCTGCACAGTCGCATCTCCGGCGCCTGGACCGTCCTGATCGTGCGCAAGATCGTCGGGCCGAACGGCGAGTTCCTTGGCACCGTTGGACGCGGCATCGAGCCCGCCAATTTCGAGAAATTCTTCGCATCCGTCGCGCTCGGCGAAGGTGCGACGATCTCGATGCTGCATCGCGACGGGACGCTGCTCGCCCGCTATCCCCACTCCAGCGAATTGATGGGGCGGAATTTCAAAACTGGTCCGGTGCAGCATCAGAGGGTTTTCGACCTCGATCACTTCGCCGGCCGTTTCACGAGCCCGGTGGACGGAGAAGACCGGCTGATCTCCTCGCGCGCGCTGCCTCATTTCCCGATCCTGATGATGGCCACCACGACGCGCGCCTCCGCCCTGACGGACTGGCGCGAGCAGATCGGCATGCTGATCTCGATCGCCGCCTCTTCCGCACTCGCCATCGCAGGCTTGCTGATCGCGATCGTGCGCAAGCTGCTGGAGCAGCACCGCCTCTCGCGGGAACGGCTGACGCTGGAAAAGCAGCGGCTCGATCGCGCCGTCAACAACATGACGCAGGGACTCTTGCTGTTTGACGCCCAGCAGCGGCTGGTGGTCTGCAACCAGCGCTATCTCGAAATGTACGGATTGTCGGCCGAGATCGTGAAGCCCGGCTCGAGCTTCCACGACATCATCGCCCATCGCAAGGCAACCGGCTCGTTCACGGGCGACATCGACGACTATGTCGTGCGCGTGCTGAAGGGCGTCCATACGCGCAATTCCATGGTGGTCGACACCTCCGACGGCCGCTCGATCCACATCCTCAACGAGCCGCTCACGGACGGCGGCTGGGTGGCGACCCATGAGGACATCACCGAGCGCCGCCGGATCGAGGAGCGCATCACCCACCTCGCCCATTACGACGCGCTGACCGACCTGCCGAACCGCACCATGTTCCACGAGCATCTGCGCGAAGAGCTGGCCGCGGTCGGCAACGACGAACAGATCGCGGTGCATTACATCGACATCGACGAGTTCAAGGGCGTCAACGACGCGCTCGGCCATCTCGTCGGCGACGAGCTGCTGAAATCGATTGCCGCAAGCCTGCGCCGCTGTGCCGGCCCGGCGGATTTCGTGGCGCGGCTCGGCGGCGACGAGTTCGCCATCGTCCAGAGCGCGGTGGCATCGCTCGACCAGGTCAACGAGCTCGTCGCACGGGTCTTCGCCGCCATCCGCGCGCCGTTCGACTGCATGGGCCACCATCTCACCACCGACGCCAGCATTGGCATTGCGCTCGCGCCGGAACACGCCACGGCGCTCGACCAGGTCCTCAAGAACGCGGACATGGCGATGTACGCCGCCAAGTCCGCCGGACGCCGCACCTATCGCTTCTTCGAGCCGGAGATGGATGCCAAGGTCCGCGAGCGCCGGCAGCTCGAGAGCGACCTGCGCCACGCCATCGCCCAAGGGGGGCGCGACGGCGGCCTCGAGGTCTATTACCAGCCCTGCCTCAGCCTGAAGGACGAACGCATCACCGGCTGCGAGGCGTTGGTGCGCTGGCGCCATCCCGCGCGCGGCATGGTCTCGCCGGCGGAGTTCATCCCGATCGCCGAAGATACCGGTCTGATCAACGAGATCGGCGAATGGGTGCTGGCGAGCGCCTGCCGGGACGCTGCGAACTGGCCCGACGACATCCGCCTCGCCGTCAACGTCTCGCCGGTGCAGTTCAAGAGCGGCACGTTGGCCCTGAAGATCATGGCGGCGCTCGCTGCTTCCAACCTGCCGGCGAGCCGGCTCGAGCTCGAGATCACCGAGGCGGTGCTGATCCGCGACGACGACACGGCGCTGGCGATCCTGCACCAGCTGCGCGCCATCGGCGTGCGCATCGCGCTCGACGATTTCGGCACCGGCTACTCGTCGCTGAGCTATTTGCACCGTTTCCCGTTCGACAAGATCAAGATCGACCGCTGCTTCGTCGACGACATCGCCGGCCCCGACGGCTCGGCCAGCATCGTCCAGGCCGTCGTCAATCTGGCGGCCGCGCGCCGCATGACCACCACGGCCGAGGGCGTCGAGACCGAGGAGCAGCAGCGTCTGCTCCGCGCGCTCGGCTGTTCCGAGATGCAGGGCTATCTGTTCAGCGCCGCGAAGCCCGCCGACAAGGTGCTGGAGCTGTTTGCGCTGCATCGCAGCCGGCTCGCCCAGCGCGGCGGCGCGAAAGCCCGCCGCCGCGAGGCGAGTTAGGCCCGCTGCGGACACCGCTAAGGTCCCAAACGAAATCGCCCGGGAGCGGACATCCACTCCCGGGCGATCGATGTCTGGAGGCCGCCAGACCTAGTTCGGCACTGCAGCCTTCGACGCGGGCTTTGCGGCCACTGCATTCGCGCTCACGCCGTGCAGGAAGTCGTACGCGGCATGCAGGGCCTTGTCGTCCTCCTCCTTCGGCGGAACGTAGGACTGCGATCCGGTCTGCTCGCCGCCCTCGCCGGCTGAGAGATGCCCGCGCATCTGGGACTCCGCCATGGTGTCCATGCGGCCCTTCAGCTCCGGCGGCACGTCCTGCAGGATCTCGATGTCGGGGGCGATGCCCTGGGCCTGGATCGAGCGGCCCGACGGGGTGTAGTAGCGCGCCGTGGTCAGCGCCAGCGCGCCATTGCCGGCACCGAGCGGAATGACCGTCTGCACCGACCCCTTGCCGAACGAGCGCGTGCCGATGATGGTCGCGCGCTTGTGGTCATGCAGCGCGCCGGCCACGATTTCGGAAGCCGAGGCCGAGCCGCCATTGACCAGGACCACCAGCGGCTTGCCCTTGGTGAGGTCGCCGCCATGCGCAGTGAAGCGCTGGGTCTCTTCCGGACTGCGGCCGCGGGTCGAGACGACCTCGCCGCGCTGGAGGAAGGCGCTCGACACGGACACAGCCTGGTCGAGCAGTCCACCCGGATTGTTGCGCAGGTCCATCACGTAGCCGGTGAGCTTCTCCTGCGGCACCTGCTTGGAGATCGCGGCGATCGCCTTCTTCAGGCCGTCGGTGGTCTGCTCGTTGAACGAGGTGACGCGGATATAACCAATGTCGCCGTTCTCGACGTGGAAGCGCACCGGGCGCACATGGATGATCTCGCGCGTGATCGCGACGTCGAGCGGCGCGTCAGCGCCCTTGCGGACGATGGTGAGCTTGGTCTTGGTATCGACCGGGCCCTTCATCTTGTTGACGGCCTGCTCGAGCGTCATGCCCTGCACGGCCTCGCCGTCGATCTTGCTGATGAGGTCGCCGGACATCAGGCCTGCCTTCGAGGCGGGCGTATCGTCGATCGGCGAAACGACCTTGACGAGGCCGTCTTCCATCGTGACCTCGATGCCGAGGCCGCCGAACTCGCCGGAGGTGGTCTCCTGCATCTCGGTCCAGGCCTTAGCGTTCATGTAGCGCGAATGCGGGTCGAGCGAGGTCACCATGCCCGTGATCGCGCCTTCGATCATCTTGGCGTTGTCGGGCTTCTCGACATAGCTCGCTTTGACGCGCTCGAACACCGTGCCGAACAGGTTGAGCTGGGAATAGGCATTGTCCGCGCTCGCTGCCGCCCGTGCCGCCCATACACCACCGTGCGGGCTGGCGACCAGAAGGGTGAGACACGCTCCGGTGAGCGCGCCCAGAGGGAACAGCAGGGTTTTCCGCATGGATGGGCTTGCCTTTTTGCTTGGCGGTTCGCTTGAGCTTGCTTGGGCTCGTCTCTCGAGACTTGGGAAGCAGACTTGGGAAGCGCCATGCAATTGGCGATCCAATCCACTTCTCACAATACCATTCTGGTTTCTTCAAGGCCGGGATGCACCGCTGACCGGTACACCGCAAAAATCGCTTCGTTCGGGCCTAAACTTTTGGCAACGTTGCAGGACTGGCCCGCCCCCAAAGGTACCTAAAGGGGCAATCGGTGCGCCCGTCCACGCCGCGCAGCCATGCCATTTTAGGATGGTTTTGGAACGCTGGACGGGTTAGGCGATGACACAAGGCTTCAAATTCTCGGGAGGATAACAATGAACGAAGCACCCCGGATCCGGCCGGAACGGAACGTCGAGCTCGGCGCCAGCAACGAGCCGTTCCAAAACCTGCACGAATTCATTCGGAAAGCGCGGGCCAACCTCAACCAGAACGCCTGGGACTACATCGTGGGCGCCGCCGAGACCGAAACCACGATGCGCCGCAACCGCATGGCGCTGGACGAGATCGCCTTCCGCCCGCGCGTGCTGCGCGACGTCCGCAAGGTCGACGGCTCGGTTCAGCAGTTCGGCCGCAGGATGCGCCTGCCGGTGGTGCTCGCCCCCGTCGGCGCGCTCGAGATCTTCGATCCGGATGGCGCGGCGAGCGTCGCGCGCGCTGCCGGCACCTTCGGTGCAGCGCACATGCTGAGCTCGGTGTCCGAGCCCGGCCTGGAGCAGACCGCCGAAGCCGCACCCGATGCGCTGCGGCTCTATCAGCTCTATGTCCGCGGCGACGACGCCTTTGTCGCCGATGTCGTCAGCCGGGCCGAGAAGAGCGCCTATGCCGCCTTCTGCCTGACCGTCGATACCGCCCATTACAGCCGTCGTGAGCGTGACATCGCCAAGCGCTACGTTCGCGAAAGCCGCCTGCGTGCCACCGGCGGCGATTTCCAGAAGGGCCTGGAGTGGCGGACCGTGAAGATGATCAAGGACAAGTTCAGGATTCCGCTGATCCTGAAGGGCATCGCCACCGCCGAGGACGCCCTGATCGCGATCGATCACGGCGTCGAATGGATCTACGTCTCCAACCATGGCGGCCGCCAGCTCGACCACGGCCGCGGCGCCATGCATGTGTTGCCCGAGATCGTCGAGGCCGTGAAGGGCCGCGCCAAGATCATGGTCGACGGCGGTGTCTGTCGCGGCACCGACATCGTCAAGGCGATCGCGGCGGGCGCGGACATGGTCGGGATCGGCCGGCTGCAATGCTGGGCGCTAGCGGCGGCTGGCGAGGCCGGCGTCGCGCGGATGCTGGAGCTGCTGGAGGACGAAGTGCTGCGCTGCCTCGGCCTTTTGGGCGCCACGTCATTTGCCGAGGTCGACAAATCCTGCCTGCATCCGGCGACCGCCACCAACGCGCCGAGCGTGTTCAGCGCATTCCCGCTGTTCGATCACGATCCGTATCGATACTGAGTGAAAGGATGCAAGTGAACTCGCTTTCTCCCGGCAGCGCGGATGCGCTGCTGTTCGATCTCGGGCGCGTGGTGCTCGACATCGACTTCTCCAAGGCGATCGCCTGCTGGGCGGGACATGCCGGCTGCCAGCCCGAGGCCATCGTCGCGCGCTATGTGCGTGACGAGGCTTACCGGCTGCACGAGGTCGGCAAGATCAGCGACGAGGACTATTTCGCCTCGCTGCGTGCTTCGCTCGGTATCGGCATTTCGGACGCCCAGTTCCTGGAAGGCTGGAACGCGATCTTCGCCGGCGAGATGCCTGACATCGCCGAGCTGCTGCCGCGCGCGGCGAAGCAGATGCCGCTCTACGCCTTCTCCAACACCAACCGGCCGCATGTCGACTATTTCTCGAAGGAATACGGCGAACTGCTCGGCCATTTCCGCGCGCTATATCTGTCGTCCAGCATCGGCCTGCGCAAACCGGATGCGGAAGCCTTCGACCATGTCGTCGCCGCCATCGGCGTGCCCGCAGGACGTATCGTTTTCTTCGACGATCTCGCCGAGAATGTTGAAGGCGCGCGGTCGCGCGGGCTGACAGCGGTGCATGTGACGTCGCCGCGCGACGTCGGGAACGCCTTGAAGGCATTGGGCATCTGACGATCTCCGCGCAGCGGGAGACGCCAATGTCGCCAAGTCTTCCGGAACCAATTTTGCCCAAAATGAGGAACCAGAGCGCTTTGTGCATTTTTGTACGGAGTTCCGGGAACGGAATGGCCCCTTACGGACTCTTGAGTCCGTTGGGACTTCTACACCGGACTTATGCACGTGCTGGGCAAAACCTATCTCACCAAGCAAGCCTCTCTCCTGCTTGAATTCGCAAGAACCACCTCGGATTCTGACCTTTCCGCCAAGCTGATCAGCAAGGCCGCCGACCTGAAATCCCAGGCCGATCCGCTGCCCGACAAGGATCAAGGCCCGAAGGCTCCCGACGTCGCGCTGGACGCCGGGCCGGACCGGCCGAGCGGGAGTTGAGCGATGCTGGCCGTGGCGCTCGTCATTCTCGTCCTCGCCATGGCCACCCTCCTGCCGATCGGTCTCGTTCTCTGGATCATGCCAAGCCTGAGCCTGCCTTCCATCCTGGGCTGGAAGCGGCAGGATAAATCCTGCCCGCTCCGCCATTTTGCCTCTGCCCCCGCGCTCGGCTAGAAGACTGTCGGAACATTTCATCCGAACGTGCCGAGCAGGAGTTTCGCCGTGGCCTTGATGCCGGTTTCCGACGCCCTTGCTGCGGTGCTGGCGGGTGCAGAGCCGCTGCCTGCAGAGATGGTTTCACTCGACGAAGCCTACCATCGCGTGCTCGCGCAGGACGTCGCTGCGCGGCGCACCCAGCCGCCCCAGGCGATGTCGGCGATGGACGGCTATGCCGTGCGCGCGGCCGATGCGGCAACAATGGGTTCCACGCTGACAATGATCGGTGAGGTCGCGGCGGGCCGTCCGTTCACGGGAAAGGTCGGCGCCGGCGAAGCCGTGCGGATCTTCACCGGCGGCGTCGTTCCCGACGGCGCGGATGCGGTCGTGATCCAGGAGGACACGATCGCCGAAAGCAAGCACATAACGATCAAGGAAGCCGCGATCGTGGGTCGGCACATCCGCCCCGCCGGCGTCGATTTCCGCGAGGGCGACGTTCTCCTGCGCAAGGGAACCCGTCTGACGGAGCGCGATCTCGCCCTCGCCGCCGGAATGAACCACCCGCAGCTCGCCGTTTGCCGCCGTCCGAAGGTCGCGATTCTCGCCACCGGCGACGAACTGGTGATGCCGGGCTCAACGCCCGGGCACGGCCAGATCGTCTATTCCAACGGCTATGCCCTGCACGCGCTCGCCCGCAGCGAAGGCGCCGAGACCATCGACCTCGGTGTCGCCGCCGATACGCTGGAGGCCACCACCGCCGGCATCCGCCGCGCGCGTGAAAGCGGCGCCGACATCCTGGTCACGACCGGAGGCGCATCGGTCGGCGACCACGATCTGGTCCAGCAGGCGCTCAAGGACGAAGGCATCGCGATGGCGTTCTGGAAGATCGCGATGCGGCCCGGCAAGCCGATGATGCACGGGCGGTTAGGGGCGATGGGCGTCATCGGCCTGCCCGGCAATCCCGTGTCGTCCTACGTCTGCGCCTTCCTGTTCATGGTGCCGCTGATTCGCGCGCTGTCGGGCCGTTCAGTGATTCATCATCATCGCGAGCGCGTCGTGCTGGGCCGCGATCTCGGCGCCAACGACCAGCGCGAGGATTATCTGCGCGCGCGCCTGGAAAAGCGCGACGACGGCGCGCTCGTCGCCCTTCCCGTCAGCCATCAAGACTCCTCTCTGCTTGCGAATCTTGCTGCAGCACAGGTACTTCTCGTGCGCGCACCGTTTGCGCCGAAGGCCGAGGCCGGCAGCCCCTGCGAGGTGCTGCGGCTCCCCGTCTGAACTGCGCCGCCACACGCATTCCGTGAGTTTCGTTCTGTTCACGGTAAATTAAGCAGTTGCGGAACACATATCGAACATATAGTGTCCGTTCATGATTTGTTTCGAGATGTAGCGGCTTATCGCTGAACTCATCGTCTCGGAATCGAACGACATCAACCGGGGGACTTTGTTCGAGATGTTAACGCGCAAACAATACGAGCTTCTGCGGTTCATCAGCGAGCGCTTGAAGGAAAGCGGCGTGCCGCCGTCCTTCGACGAGATGAAGGATGCGCTCGACCTGCGCTCGAAGTCAGGCATCCACCGCCTGATCACCGCGCTCGAGGAGCGCGGCTTCATCCGCCGCCTGCCCAACCGCGCCCGGGCCATCGAAGTGATCAAGCTGCCGGAGCTCCAGGCTGCCGCCGGCAACCGACGCGGCTTCACGCCAAGCGTCATCGAGGGCAATCTCGGCAAGCTACGCGCGAGCTCCAGCCCGTCCGCGGACGAGGGCGAGCGACCCGTTGCGGTGCCCGTGATGGGCCGCATCGCGGCCGGTACTCCGATCGAGGCTTTGCAGACCCGCAGCCACACGATCAGCGTGCCGCCCGACATGCTCGGCTCCGGCGAGCATTACGCGCTCGAAGTGCGCGGTGATTCCATGGTCGAGGCCGGCATCCTCGACGGCGACATGGCGCTGATCCAGCGCAATGAGAGCGCCGATACCGGCGACATCGTGGTGGCACTGATCGACGACGAGGAAGCCACGCTCAAGCGCTTCCGCCGCCGCGGCGCCTCGATCGCGCTGGAGCCCGCCAATGCCGCTTATGAGGTGCGCATCCTGCCGCCGAACCGCGTGAAGATTCAGGGCAAGCTGATCGGGCTTTATCGCAAGTACTGATACCGGAAGTACTCGATACTGAAGTCTTTAGCGCCTCGCGCGCGCCTTCGATCGGCCTCGCCGATCAGAGATTGGAGCGGATGACGGTCCGCTCCGGCTGGATAGTCTTTCTGGTATCGCACAGATTGTCCGGCCCCTCCTCCTTTCGCGACATCCTCGGCAGGCCGCGCGACGCAACATCGCTTCGCGGCCTTTCGAGTTCGAGGGGGGACGGCCCAAATGCGCAGCTCGTTTGAGTGCAGCCGCAGCAACGCTGATCGCAACATCAGCATCGCAAGCCGTTGCCGCGCAAGCGCATCACTCCGCCGGTCGTTGACACGCGCGGTTGTCGAGACGCGGCTGCCAAATGCACGGAAGCCGACTTTGTTCCTAACAAATTCGGAAAAGATGGAAAAGATAATGTGATCGCGGCTCGCGGATCCCAGCCGCAGATTTGCCTACAACCGAGCAGACCGTCACGTGCTTCCACTCTGGTAGGGGCCTGCGCCTCCGAAAGAGGTGCGGGTCGCTATCTCTGCATTGAGGAGCACCCGATGTGTGACTACAGCCTGCATGCCGTCGCGACGCGCCCCGCAGAAGTCGGCGAGACGATCGTTACGACAACATTCCGCGGCACCTCGACGCGCGGCTTCGCCTCCGAAGCCGATCTCTCCGTCGCGGTCTGCCTGCTGCCGGGGACGGAGCTCGCCTTCGCCGACGACGTCCGTTACGACAACCGCTGGATCTGGACGCGCACCGTCAACTCCCGCGTCGGCAAGTTCGGCAAGATCGATCCGCACATTCCCGATCGCCATCATGACGCGATCGAATTCCCGGACGGCAAATCCGTGCTGGTGACGCAACTGGTCGAAGGCCAGCGCGCAACCGTGCTGCAACTGCCGGTGACCCAGCCGATCGGCGAGCGCGAGCACAAGCCGCAGATCATCGCCGACAGTCGCCCGACGGTCACACGACTGCCGATCGGCTGACGCCCTCCGCCCGATAAGCCGAGGGCCAGGATTGAAATGCCGTCGCCGGCCGAGGCCGGCGAGCCCGGTGGGTTTTTGTTTCATGAAATTCGATCGGCGAGCGCCGCCGCCTCGCCTCGTCGCCGCACGAAGTTTGAGCCGTGCTGCCTGAATTTTGAACGTCCGCTCCGCAGCCAAATGACCGATGCTGTCGTGGTTTGAGGCGGCGGACACGCTCGATGAAAACCTTCATTCGCGTCGTTGAACTCTGGGTGCCTGACCGGACGCGCATGCGGCTGGAATTCGGCGGCGGCCTCTACGATGAAGGGCTGTCCGCGTTCAAGGCCGTCAGCGAAGAGCTGCACTTCGGATATGACGAGGGGCTTCCAGGCAAGGCCTGGGCCTGCGGCCATCCCGTCATCCTCACGAAATTCGCCAACTCCTATTTCAAGCGGATCGATCAGGCCGTCGCGGCCGGCCTCACCTGCGGCGTGGCGGTGCCGGTGTTCGCAGGCGAATTCCTGCAAGCCGTGATGGTGCTGTTCTGCGGCGACGACGAGGCGCATGTCGGCGCGATCGAGCTCTGGCACAACGATCCTGATCTCTCCCACGAGATGGGCCTCGTCGACGGCTATTACGGCGCGGCGGACATGTTCGAATTCAACTCCCGCCACACCAGGTTTCCTCGCGGCTTCGGCCTGCCCGGACGCACCTGGAAGGCGGGCCTGCCGCTGATCATCAAGGACCTGCACGACGCCAAGAGCTTCCTGCGCTGGGAGGACGCCGCCAAGGTCGGGATCAATCTGGGGGTCGGCGTACCCTACCGAACCGGCACCGACCAGACCTGGGTTTTGACATTCCTCTCGGCGCAGGCAACGCCGATTGCGCGACGCTTCGAGATCTGGGTCCCGAACGAGGCCCGTTCGGCACTGGTCTTTCGCGCCGGCGATTGCAGCGCGCAGACCGACCTTGCCGCACGCTATGCGGACAAATCCATTGCCCGAGGCGAAGGCAGCATCGGCGGCGCCTGGGCCACCGGCATGCCCGCGCTCAACGACGATCTCACCCATGACGGCTCGATCGCCGGGTCCGAGGCCTGCGCAGCCGGGCTGAACCGGATGGTGGCCCTGCCAGTCATCGGCAACGCAAGGCTCGAGGCCGTGCTGGCCTGGTATCTGTAATCGATGGCGTCAATCGTCGGCCTGCAAGTCTGTCTCCGATGGCGTTGCATCGCGGGTGCGGGGAGCCGCCTTCGGCACGAGGCTGCCGTCGAAATCACCTTCGCCGACACCGGCCGGTGACCACGGGCGGTTCGTGCCGCTCGCCCTCACCGCCTGAACCGAAAAGCCGTCGCCGCGCTGCGTCAATGCCAGCGCGCCCTGGCGAGCGAGCCGCTGCCGATCCACCACCATCGCCGCACAATCCGGCGGCGCGGGCCGCGACGTCACCACCAGCGTGGCGCGGCTGCAATCGTCCGCCAACGCGTCGATGCGCGAGGCCAGCGCGACCAGCCGTCCGTCGGCGAGCGGCGTCACGCAGCCGGACTCGTCGCACGATATGCCGCTCGCCAGCGCGCTACTGCCGGCATCGCGCGGATCAGCGTCGGCAGACAACCACTCCTTCAGCAGGAAATTGTCCTTGCCTGCCCTGATCAGATGCAAACGCCCGTCCGCGCCCCGCACCGCGACGCTCGCGCCGTCCCCGGCGATCAGGATATCGGGCTGCCGCACCGACAGCCCCCAACCGATGGAAAGCAGCAGCACCACGGCACCGCCCCAGCGCAGGGGCGTGCGCAACAGGCCCATCACGATGACCCCCAGGCTCGCTGCGATCAGCGGCGCGATGCCGAAGGCCGGGATGCGGCCGACCGCGCCCGGCAGTGCCGCCACCCAGCGCGAGACCGCGACCATCCAGTCGATCCCGATCCCCATCAGCCACCAGAACACGCCGTCGAGCCCGAACGGCGCTGCGAGCAGGCCCAACAGCCCCGCCGGCATCACCAGCGCAGAGACCACCGGCATCGCGCCGAGGTTGGCGAGCACGCCGTAGGGCGTGACGCGGTGGAAGTGGAAGGCGGCGTAGGGCGTGGTCGCAAGCCCTGCGATCAGCGAGGCCAGGAACAGCATCGCGATCTCGCGGCCGCCCCACAGCGCGATCCGCGCTGTCGCCGAATGATCGGGGGACGCAAACAGGTTCGGCATGCCGATCTGCACCAGCGCAACAAGTCCGAGCGTCGCGGCGAACGACATCTGAAATGTGGAATGCGGATTCGCGCTTCGCTCGTCAACTCAAGGGCTTAGCCTGCCTCCCGGAGCTTACTCCGGGACTTTTTCCGGGACTCTGCGAGCCGCTCGACAGCTTCGGCAACGTCCTCGTCCAGCACATGCGCGTATCTCAGGGTGCTCTTGATATCCCGGTGATTGAGCGCCTTCTTCACCAGCTTGAGATTGCCGCTGTCGCGTAAGAGCTTGGTCCCGAAGTCGTGCCGGAAGTCGTGAAACCGGAAATCAGCTAGTCCAGAAATGGCTCTGAGGCGCTGCCAGGCGGTCTTGGTGCCGGTGTAGGTTAGAGGGTAGCGCTGCCCCCTCACCCTACCCAAGCGTTTGTTTCCGTAGACAGCCACGTAGGTGAATACGAAGTCCGGATGCTGGCCCTGTAGCGGGAAGAGTATCTCGCGAACCGCTGGCGTGATCGGGAACACCACACGACGGCCGCCCTTGCCGAGGCGAACTATCTGCCGGGTGCCGAAGTCCACCTCGGACCACCTCAGCGTCACGCATTCCTTTAGCCGCATGCCGCTGGCGCGGACGAAGTCAAAGAACGGCCCATAATCAGCACGCATGGCCTCGTCGAGCGCCTCGGCCTCCTCGATCTTCAGTTCTCGGACACGCTCCTCAGGCTCGGCCAGCAGCAGGTCTTCCCACTTCGGCTCGCTCTCGAATACCGCTCCATCAGCCTTGGCAAAGGTGAATAGCCGCTGCAGCACCTTGGTCGTGGAGCGATTGACGGTGGCATTCGACACCAGCGGCAGGGCCTGCTCCTGTTCTTTGGTCCGCTTGCCACGCCGCGAGACGCGATGCCCTCGCCGCCACGCCACCATGTCCTTGGCCGCCTTGTGGTCTATCTCTGTGAGCGGCTTCTCCTTGCCGAAATATTTGATCAGGCGCGCAAGGTTGGTTTCAGTTGCCTTCGGTTCTGAGTCGTACCGCGCGCTGTCGTTCCAGAGGCGGTCGGCAACGTCATCGATCGCCAGCGACGCCTTAGCGCGCCGAGTCGCCTTCACGAGCGCCTTGGCCTTCTCTAGCTCTGCGGCCTCAAACCTTTCCGCTTCGCGTCGAGTCGTGCATTTCGTGCTGCCGTGAAACCGATTGCCGGCGTGCTGGAAATCGAACGAGTAATACGGCGAACGCTTGTCACGGTAGACGGACACGGCACTTCCCTCCTGCGGCGGGCTTCAATGAAGTCATTCAGATCCGTCTCAGTGAAGCGCCGCCGAGGACGCTTTTTGCCGAGTCCGACGTTGATGTATCCGATAGCACCCTCGCTAACGAGGTCGCGGAGATGATCTTCGGTGATATTAAGCCGAGAGGCCGCTTGCTCGGGCGTGAGCAAGCGGCTGTTGTCGTTCGCTGGAATGGGCAAGAGCACGCCCTTTGAGAAATATTGCTCTGCGGACCTCGCCGGCCTGAGCCGACGCACAGGGGCGCGGCTGGTCACCAGGGGCGATTCAGCCGCGCTAGCCGATATTATACCACAGCCGGATTAGGCCGCTCTGGGCGTGCCCAACCGCTCTACATCGGCCCTGAGGCTCTCCCGGATTGCGTCCAGCCAGCCGGTGGTGGGGTCGGTAGTCAACTCGTTGATGAGAAGACACGCCTTGGCGCCGAACTCAGCCCAGTTCGCCGCGGGCGCGTCGACTATTTCTTTCTGGATGCCGGCAGCTGCGTCGAGATCCGCAGCGGTGCGATGCGACATAATGAGGTGCGAAAGGCGTTCGCCTGCGGTCAGTGTGGCGGTGGTCATGTGTGATGCTCTTCGATTTGGCTGTTCAAGGCCGTCGCCGGTTACAGACCGGCAGCCGGGAGTTGAACACCTGCCGAAGAGACAGGCCGGCGCACTTTTAAGGGTTTTCTCTCTGGACATGGCACGCCGCTCCCGGCCATAATGGCCAGGTCGGCGCACCCGCCAAGGTGCAGCCAAGCGCATAAAGCCCGCCAAGGCTCGTAGCGCATCTATCGGCAGCCACCCCGCCAAGGGTCGCCCGCCTCATCTTCGGTCCGGGTGTTCAAGCCCACGGACAGCTTCCCACGATTCGGTAAAAAATCCAGCCCTACCTTGGGGCGCTTCGGCGCGTCCACAGATGCGCGAGCGGTTGTGGGAAACCCGCCACAATGACTTGCCTCCACAACACAGTAGCTTGAGCATTTGTCCGGGGCGCGCGCCTTGGGAATGCGCAATGGTCACCAAAGAAGAACTGTCCGAACTAGTTTGGTCCAAGCCTTTGGCTGAGGTCGCGGAGGAGTTGGGGGAGTCTCGCGGCTCCGTGATTAGTATGTGCAACATCTACGGTGTTGCTAGACCCAAGCAAAGCTATTGGGCGAAATCTCCGGACGGAAAAACACCCAGGAAGGTCCGGCTCCGACCGCCGCATACTCATCGGCTGATTCGCGATGCCAAAGAGCACTTCGAACACTGCAGGCCGCTCAATAGCGACGGCATAGTGGGCTTGTTCAAAAGCAGCTACTTAAAGCCATACAAAAAGCTTCTGGTCGACATAACGACATCGAAGGGCACTCTCGATAAAGCCCTCAGATTTGCCAACGATCTCTTCAGCACCCTCGAATCTGCTGGTCATCGCGTGACGCTGGCTCGGCGTGGAGAAAACCTGAGACGAGCCGCAATTGATGAGCGCGAGACTCGATGGAAACGCCCCCGCAGTTATTTCGATAGTCTCTGGTCACCCATGGCACCGACTGTTGTCTACATCGGTAGCGTGGCAATCGGACTGGCGGTCGTCGAAATGTCTGAAGAGGTGCTCCTCCGATACGTTGGAGGCAAATACGTTCGAGATTCCGACTGCGCAATGTCCGCATACCTCGTAGATCGCACCCGGACAACCACACAGGATGCGCCCTCTGGCCGGCTTCGATTGCTAACCTACTCCCCCTATTACCGCGTCGAGTGGTCAACAACCTGGCAAGACACGAAGGACTCTTCAATTCAGTCGAGCCTTAAGCAAATCGTAAAGTCGCTAGAAGGCGCAGCCAGTGAGATTGCCATAAAACTAAAAGAGGAGGATCGAAAGGCCGAAATCGCTCGTCTAGAGCGGCTTGCTGCCGAAGAGAGGTATAACCGAGAGGAAGATAAGCGCCGCGCACAGCAGTCGATTAAGGACAGCCAAGAGCACCTGGGACAGATCATTCAGCAGTGGTCGAATGTGATGAACGTTGAGCGGTTTCTCGCCGGAGCGGCTGAGCGCGCAACCACCCTGCCAGAGGCCGAGAGAAACACGATGCTGGAACGCCTGAACCTCGCGCGGCAATTCCTGGGCACACAAGATCCGCTAGATTTCTTGCGATCGTGGAAAACGCCAGACGAACGTTATCAGCCTCTGTTTCCATTAACAGACTAGTTGACCCGAATGCCAACCACGTGCCGCGCTATCTCAGCCCTCGCGGCGTCGAGCACCAAAACGACCGTGCCAGCACCGCGGTCGAATTCCGGATCGCTCCCGATATCGCGTGCGATCTGCGCGCCGTATTGGACTGCTAGCTCAGCCGAGCCAAACGTCTCGCCAGCATCGTCCGCCTGTGGATGCCCGTTGTGGATGATCGGGAAGTAGTAACGTTGCACAGCATGGCCTCCTGTTAGGCCATCATGCATCATCTCGGCACCGGCCGAACCCGTCAGAAATGACAGGCTGGCCTCGCGCGAAAAGATGAGGCCTGGGGATCACGCACCTTTCCCCCCAAAAAAGCTGGATAGCTGCGGAACCGCCCTTGCGACTCCCTTACGACTCGTTCATGAAACTAGACGGTGCATCCGAATCGCCCACTCCGCGATGCGTGGAAGTCGTCATGGCTTACACGGATTTCGGCGGCTTCGCTCGTCGAAGGAGGGCCAGGCTCGATCCTGGCGCGATCTCGGAAAGGAGGTGAAACAGCATGTTTCACTACCCGCACTGTGGTGGCAGCCGCCCCGTAAGCGTTCGCGCTTACACTCGGTTCCGCCTCGGGAAGCTGGAGTGGGTCATCGCCCACTGCCGCGGACTGCCCAGCTAAGTAGCTGAACAGTCCGTTCTACAGCGTGACTTGGGGGGGTGCTCATGGCATCCCCCTCTTTTTTCCGGCGAACCGGATTCCTAGAACAACCCAGCGCGGGCATTCGTTGCAGTAGACCTGCGTTAAAGTGGCTGTTCGAATTCTTTTCAATGGGTTGGTGGTCGGCGAACTGAATGTCGCCGTTTATGGTTAACGGGTCGTTAACCCGCCTTGCCATAGTTCCTCCCCAGACCCGCGACATTTCGAGTCGCGTTAGTAATTCCTTAACGAATTACTAACTCGCGCTTGACCGAGGAATCAAGCCTTGCGTTTTTTGGAGATTTTCAAATTTCCTCGATTCGAGCCGTCATCAACCGCTTTTTGCGAGGTTAGAGCCATATATGGGCGATGCCTTCGCATCGCTACCCCACCTATTGCGTCTCTTAGAAAGGCTAGTTGCCCCCTACGCCTACCTCGCCCTATGGTGGCGCTTTGGGTCCGGGGGCCAATATGCGTTATTTGGGAATCGTGGCGCTTTGCGCGCTGCTGGGCGGTTGTGTCACGCAAAGCGATACTGCTCCAGCCATCGCTTATCAGCGCACGGTTGCTGCCGACGTCGCAACCAAAGTCATCTTGTCGAGCCGATCGACGATTTGGAAAGACCCGTACTCGATCCGCGACGCCAGAATAGCCGAGCCGGTGACCTGCCCTATACAAAACGGGATGTTTCCGGCGGCGACGTCGTGCGTTTGCATTGAGGCAAACGCCAAAAATTCTTATGGCGGCTACACCGGAATCCGTAGGACGATCGTCATCATCTCATCAGCCAATAGCGCCTTCCTCAACACTTCAGACGGCGGGATTAAGGGCTTCGAGGAAATCTGCCAAGGCACGCAACCCTTTCCCCAGCTTAATGGCGACTACATCGAGCCCAAACCATCATCGAAGCCTGCGAGGCAGCCGGCCACTTAGGTCGGCTTCCATCCCGGGTTGCGCGGTGTATGCTACGTCACTTTTTCCGGTAGTCTCATGCCCTACACGATTCCAGAATCCTTCGCGAAACTCCGATCCAACTTAGAAATCACCTTTGACCAGGCCTTGACGGTCTCAACCCGTCAAAACGGTGTTCGCGAAACGGTCAACGCCGGCATGAAAGTAATCGACGACTTTCTGACGGGCTCCTACATGCGATCGACAATGATTTCGCCGCTGAAGGAGGCGGACGTAGATATCTTCATCGTCCTCGATCCTTACTACTTTAATCACTACAACAACCAGAACGGCGGACCAGCCGCGCTGCTGGATTATACGAAGCGTCTGCTGCTCAAAACTTACACTTCGACCCCAGACATCAGCCGCAACGGTCAGGCTGTCTCCATCCGCTTCGCCGACTTCGTGGTGGACGTTGTCGTTGGCTTCAATCGTACAGGTGGTGGCTATATCATCGCCAATTCGATGAATAATTCTTGGCTATCTACAAACCCGAAGCGGCACGTTGAAATCAGCTCCGAGACCAACAAGGCGCACAACGGGCAGTTCATCCCGATCATCAAGATGATTAAGTCTTGGAATAAGGCCCACGGCAGCTTCTTCAGGTCATTCCATATCGAGGTTCTGGCGCTAGAGATATTTCGAGGCATTCGTATTGACGACTTCCCCTCGGGGGTCCGGTTCTTTTTCGATAAAGCTCGGAGCGCAGTGAGGACTCAAAACAAGGACCCGGCCGGATACGGCGACGACATCGGACGGTACATCACCCAGGGGACCGTGGACGACGCTACACGTCGGTTCGAGAGTGCATACGCGGTGGCCGTAAATGCTGAGATGATGGCGAACCGCGGGGACGTCCGCGGCGCGGTTGAGAACTGGCGGAAACTCATGCCTTACCATTTTCCCGCCTATGGCTGAGATGACCACCGGCGAGCGGCCCGCCTCAAAGGCCCTGGAAGAGATCATCCGTGAGGCGAAGCGTCTCGAAGAGAGCACGCTCTATTCGATGAAGGGCCACCACGTCGCCTCTAACGGTTGGTCAAACCGAAACCTCTGGCTTGGCCTGCCTGTTGTTGTTATCTCCGGCTTGGTCGGGGCTACGACCTTCTCGCAGTACGCCGAGACATACCCAGCTGTAAAAGTCGTCGCAGGCTTGTTTTCGGTTGCCGTCGCTGTTCTTTCTGGCATCACGACCTTCCTAAATCCGAATGACAAGGAGAGTGCCCACCTCAGCGCGGCACACGGCTTCGACAAGCTTAACAACGACGCTCGTCTTTTTTGGTCTGTCGATTGCTGGCAAGAGGCTTCGGACGTTGTTTTGACCTCTCAATTGAAGGAGCTGGTCGAGCGCAAGAACGAGCTCAATAGCAACAGCCCTCAAATTCCAAGCTGGGCCTACAAGAAAGCCAAGGCCGGAATTATCGCAGGTGAGGCCAAGTTCGAGGTAGACAACCCGGATGCTCCGGCGGCCCTACCACATCAGACGACGCTGCCATCAGACAAGCCGGGTTAGCACTCGTACGCTCTAGCAGGCCGCCGCTCCCTCCTGCCCCACCCTCACAACATCCTCCCCGTCCTAGCCCGCCTTACAGTCGCGACAACCCGTCCAGGCAACTCCGCTTCAAGCTGGGCCAACTGTGCCTGCACGCGTGCCAACCCCTCCCTGTCGGCGCCACGAGCGTCAATGCTGATTGTGACGGGAGCAGAGACACCTCCACCCATACCATTGCGCAGCACATTGTTCGGGATAACCTGCGAGCCACGCGGCAGGTTGACTAGCTCGGGACCGTTTTCACCGACGATAGAGGGGCCGCCAGGGGCGAAATTGGTGCCCTTCGCATATTTCGGAAAGAGCTGCGAGCCAACCTGGATCGTGTCTACAGATCCACCACCACCGAACAAGCTGCCGATATTGAACCCGCCACCACCCGAGCCGCCAAACGCAGACGACCAAAGCTGGTCAGCCGCCATCTGGGCTAGCTTGTCGGAAATCTTGGTGAGTGCGTTAACTCCGGCGGACTTCAGGGCGTCCATGGCGGATGCACCGTTGCGAATCTGCTGCGTGAAGTCTGTGAAGATGCCGCGAGTGATGTCTTGACCGATGTCACTGATCCGCTGGAGTGCGTATGCACTACGCAATGCGGCTGCCTCCGTGGACTGGAGGGCGGCCGGAACATCGTTGCCGTAGATGCTCTTGAGCTGGCTGGCAATAGCAACATCTTCAGGCGTCAGAAATGCGGTCTTCACAGCGAAATCGGTTCTTGACGCGATGTTTGCGCGAGCCAATTTGTCAGCGGCGTCGCCCGCGGCGATAGAGACCTTCTCAATTTGAGCCGCAACATCAGGGGCGACTTTGCCAAATGCCTGTTGGGCAGCCTCGGTAAGCTTGTACTGAGTTTCGAGCCTCGTAAGCTCACCAACGCCTTTGCCAACGGCTTCAAGATCGCCACCGAGGCCAGCGGTTCTCTTGTTGGTCGAGTTAATCGTGCTCTGAAACTGCTTTACCGCCTGCTCTTGGGCCTTGGCAGCATCCTCTGCGGCTTTCTTGCGCTCGTTCGTAGAGAGGATCGATAATTGGTCGTTTCTTACGCGCGCGACCGCCAAGCGCTCCTCGGTGCTACCGGCCTGCACTAGCGCCTTAGTGTAGTTTTCCATGACCTTCTGACGGTCGGTCAAATCTGGTGAGACCGTCCCGCTCAGGGTTTTCATCGCTTTGGCAAAAGCCTCGCCCTGCTCTGCCGCGGCCAAAGCATCGGCGCTAAGATTGCGCAGCGCCTTCGATGTTCCCTGAATTGCCTCTTCGGCGAGGCCAGCGCTCTTAGACATATCGAGCAACTCTTGCCCGATTTTTCGAACGCTTGGATCACTCGACGAGTCAACAATCTGGGATACAGCGAGCCGGAAGGCCCTAATATCCGGCGTGCCGTTCGCCGCCTGCTGCCGTAGCTGATTAATGGCATCACCAAACGCCTTGAACTTCGGATTGTTTTCTTCCGTAAACTGGCCGGCGGCGTCTCCGAGTTGGGTAAAGGTCGTGACCGTCGCCAGCAGCGAATTCGTCAGATTGCGGAGATTCTTTCGGACCTCATCGGTCTTAAGCCCGATCAGCGCCGCCTGAACATCTGCTGACTTTTTGACTACGACATCAATGCCTGTCGCGGCCTCGCCATAGGCTTCCTTGAGAGACTTGATTAGCTCAGCGTGCGCTTTCAGATTATCGTCAACATCGTCAACCGCACCGATTGCTTTCGCGCCGTACTGCACCGCTGCGCCACCTAAGGCGATCACGGCAATCGTTGCCAGCGACGTTGGGGATAAGAGCGACGCGAACGCACTGCCCAGAAGCGAGACGGCACCAGTTGCCCCGCCCTGCCCCAGAACTTGGCTGATTTGCGTGCCCTGCTGGAGGGCAACGGTGAACGGCGACTGGCCACCCTGCAGCTGGACCGCAATATCCTGAAACTGGGCAGCGAGATTAGCGGTCTGGAATTTTGCTGCGCCGAGCGACTTAGCGACCTCGTCAATCTTCTTAGGCGCCTTCGTAAAGGCGTTGCCCAAGCTGCTGTCGACCGCGCCGATCTGGCCTACCAGCTTGTCAAGCTGGCGTTGCATGGCTCGGGTGTCGGCGGAAATAGAGAGAACTAGTTGTTCGTTATCAGCCATTAAATGTCCGAAATGAAATTGAGTGATCGTTGCGCATCGCGCGCCATGTGCTAAACGGCGCCTTGACATCAAAGGAGCGCCGGTCTTGGCCAAAAAGACAAAGAAAACTGTTCGCCGCGAGTGGACGAAGGAAGACATCAAGGATCTGAAGGCGCACTCGAAAGCGCGGACGCCGGTTGTCAAAATCGCTAAGATGACAAAGCGGACTGAGGGCGCGCTACGTCAGAAGGCTATCGTGCTGGGAATCGGGCTCGGACATCAGCGCTGATAGATCAATAAGCTCACCCCTCACGCTTATCGCTTGTGCTGGCGCCTTCGGCCAGCTTCATCCAATCAGCTGCAAGCCTCAACCAGGCTTCCTTATCCGGTCGTTTAATCGCCCTTTCGGCCAAGCGGCGGCATTCCTCAGCTTCGATTCGATAGCGGTCCGCTTCCTGCTCGCTCATCCTTCGACTCCCCAGCGAACCAACGCAGGATGG
Source organism: Bradyrhizobium sp. IAR9 (assembly GCF_013408065.1). Lineage (NCBI taxonomy): Bacteria > Pseudomonadati > Pseudomonadota > Alphaproteobacteria > Hyphomicrobiales > Nitrobacteraceae > Bradyrhizobium > Bradyrhizobium sp. IAR9. Next base: position 6,519 of record NZ_JACBZW010000010.1, on the reverse strand, counting down.
CCGATGACAGCATCGGAGGAAATGCGACCATAGGCCCATTAAGAGCAGGCCGGAGAGTTGGAACCGACGCGGGCCGCGACGAAGCCGCGAACCCGTTGGATCGGAAGGTAAGCGGATCAACCGACTCGTAAATTTTCCGCTGAGTCCTTGCCGCGATTGTTCACGACGTCAAAGCTGACTTTGGCGCCCTCGGCAAGAGAGCTAAAACCAGCCTTCTCGACTGCCGAGATGTGAACGAAGACGTCCTTGCCGCCGGAGTCCGGCTGAATGAACCCATAACCCTTTGTCGGGTTGAACCACTTAACTGTACCCATAGCCACTTTGAATTCTCCATTTCTAAAAGGCAAAGCTAGTGCTCGAATTTAGACGAAAGAAAGGCTAGCGCCCGCGCCGGCACCAGCGGCGCCGGTTGCTGCTCGAAAACAGGCAAAGCCAGCCTCATAAGAGCAGCGCCCTTATCCGACTACAGTGGTATGGGTCACGCCATAAGACGCACTGGCCGTTCCGCCGCCCAGAGCACGCAAGCCGAAGTCTGAATAGTGATATCCCTCTGAGCTTGCGCTTACGTTGTAGGTCGCGGAAACGGGACAACGGAACGACGTGCCGCCTGGGTTGACGTCGGCCTGCCCGCCGACAGTGACGCCGTCCAGCATGTTCATCACGCCAACGGCGCCGTTGTTCACGGAATTGGTGACAATGCCGTAGGTGATCAGTTGCAGCAGCTCACCGGCCCAGCAAAGATACTCAACCTTCGAGACCGCTTTTTCGACATAAGAACCAGTTGAGGTCTCTGTCGACGTCCCATCGAGCGCGCCAGCCAATGAGCGTCGGTCACGGTTGAACCATGAGATTACAAAACGTTGCGTAGCGCTGTCGGCCCAAGCCGGCCCCGTGACTACCCTGGCCATGCCGACGAGCGAACGCGCATCGTCGCCGCTCTTAATTTCGGTACCTTCGTTGCCACTGGTGGTCGACGTTGCGTGCGCGGTCGTCGATGCTTCAAGCGCGTTGACCACGCCGCCCGACTGCGTCGCATAAATAAAATAGCTCGTCCCCGGGGTGAGGCCGGTAGGCGCCAGCGACACGCCCGCATTCGGAACTGTGCAGACCTGGCCGTTGATTCTGATCGCGTTGCCGTTGAACTGTTGCAGGACAAGATTCGACCCGGATTTGACAAGCTTGCATTGTCCCGTCGCGCCCGCCCCCGCTGGTCCAGTCGCGCCAGTCGCACCATTGGAGCCAGCCGCACCCGTGTCGCCCTTGCTCGCGAGCAATTGCCAATAGGTCGTATTCGGTGCGGTGTGCCCAGCGCTCGGAGTTTCGTTGATGTAGATATAGGACGATCCCGACGTCGTCTGGACATCGCCGTAGGAATAGACCGTGGCGTTATCGTAATCGCCTGTGAGGTTGAATCCTTTGTAGATACCCAAAAACGTCCAGACGCCAGCGACCCGCTCCCAGGTCTTACCAGTGGTAGGCTGGAACGCGAACTGACCATCGTCGCCTAGCGATGGATCAGGCACAGTCTCGTCAATGCCGACGAAAACAAAATAGCCGGACGTGTTGAAGGCCGCGACAAGCTGGCTGACGGTAGCCATTGCCTGCGCGCCAGCAAAACGCTGCGGCGAGACTTGCCAAATTGTATAGGCGACACCGCTTTGATTGCCGCCGCCCCACGGCGGAATGACCAGATGCGTTGTGTCGGTCACATCCGAGATGACCGACTGAAAATTGCCTATCTGGAAAATGTCGCCGGGCTTGGCAATGGTGCCTAACCAGTTTGTGCCGGAGCCCGTAACGGTCGTTCCGCCTGCGGAAACCGACGCGGTACCGGTGGAGTAGCTGACGAGTGCGGTCATTGGTTCACTTTCGGTTCGACACCTTCAGCCGCTTCATCGATCCGCATGTGTTGACCATTGATTGTTTGCCAGACCTGCCAGGACTCCGTGCCGGCTGGTTTAAAAACGAACCCGTCGACTGCATCCTGCGTCGAGGCGGTGAGGTGGTGAGATTTATCTTCCATGTCTGTCATCCTCTGTTTGCTGAGGTTTGGCGCGTCAATCGAGCAGGTCATCGGTCTCCTCCTCAGGCGCCCACGACACCTTGCTCGCATCAGTCGGGGTCATGCCCATTGAACCGAGACACAGCCGCAGCAACCCCATTGCCTGCACGCCAACATCCTGGCCGGAAGCAAGGCGCGCTCGTACGACGCTGGCAATCTCGACTAGGCCGCGGTGGCTGTGATTCAACCAAGGCGCTTCAGCTTCGAACGTGTGCCAGGCTGCGGCCTGTGCCGGAGTCATCCATTTCGGCGGTTCGCCTAATGGACCGCTGGTTGGTTCGTTGCGATGGCGGTGGCGCTCAGGGTGGATAATGTCACTGCCCTGAACTAGGGCTTTTGCCCTCGGCAGACGTGGTTTCGGCAAAGTTGCCCTCAACATTTGAATGGGAGAAGCGCGTGAAATGGGGGGCCGCCGGTAGCTAATGGCGAGGCCTGGAAAGCCGCTCTACACCCCTCCCCAGACCCATTAGCCCGCGCTGATCGTCAACACGTTGCTGTTCGCCCAAAGCTGCCCAACAACATGAGGATCCGCGGTCGGCAGCCCGGTGACAATCAACTTGCCAGCTGCGTTCACGGAGAACGTGGCATTGCCGAACTTGATGGATCCGCCGGCCTCGACGGTCAGCTGGTCACCACCAACGTCCCGATGTACTTTAGTGCTATAATTGCTCATTCAAATCACCATCACCAAATACGTAGAACATCAACAACATGCCCATCATCATCGCGCACGCATTCGAAACGATCGCCTGCGCGCATCTCGAATGGGCCTTGCCACTCAGGACGGCGCCGCGTTGCCGCTAGGTTGTTTGCATGGATTTGCACGGTGCTGCAGTCATCCAATTCGGCAATGCCTCGGCGACGGTTGCGGTCCCACGAATGAACAAGGCCGGATAGCGTTTTCATCTCAAAATTCCCCGCTTCCGCTGCGCTGCTTCGATGCGGCGTCGGGCTGCATCACTATTACTAGCGCGCAATGCAGCCGTTGTGGTCGGATAGGCTGGAAACCCAGTCAGCGTGATCTCGTACAGATCCACATCAGTGATCGTGCGTAACGGCAACCGGTAGTCATCCTCTTCAAAAGCCCACTCCTCGGCTTTAACCCTAAATCCGAAACTGCAGCCCTGCACGTCGCGTCGGCCGACCGTTCCTAGTGCGGTTTGACCTTCCGGCGTGGTTGGGTCCACAGTCAAAGAGAAGTACAGGCCGCCACTATTCTCTCGCAGTGAAAGTGTGCCGGCAGAGGTGCGTCCCAGCACTCGACCACTGTCATGATTGAGCAGCATCACAACGTCCGGCCGCTCCTTCAGAGTGCGAGTGAACGCTCCCTTAGCAAGGCGTTCGCGAAAATAGCCCCCAATGTCGGTTTCGACCCCGAAAACGGCGGCAAAGCCTGTGATTACGTTATCGGCCACGATACTTCGCCTCGGCGGCAGCGAGCCTCGCCTCGCTCCTGCCGAGCTTGGAACGGGCGCGCAATTCGCGCGCAATCTCGATGGGATCGGTGTCGGCGTAGACCTCAGCCTTGCCTGGCAACTTAATGCGGCGCGATTGCTTGCTAGTCCGCGTCCGTTTTGAGGTGGCTTTCTCAAACATTGTGCGCCTCCTTCACTTCCCTGAGGAAGTAGAACACCTTGCCTTCGCGCCGATCGCCCATGAAGTGGGGTGCAATCGGACGCAAATAGCTTTTGTTGACGTCTTCAACGTCCAGCCGGTCCAACAGCTCGTCAACGTCCTGGCGCGCGGCTTCCAGAGCGAGTGCGACTTCGCATAATGCGCTAAGACGGCGCCGGTATTCCTGAAGCACGGTGCCGCAAACGATTTTGCTCGCAGCATTCCGCGATTCGTCGAGACGTCGCCGCAATATCTCCGTTGCGCTCTCATTGTTCGCCATCTCAGCCGAGACTTCGCGCAGTTTTTTCGAAAGGCTGGCGACGCTTTCTTCCGCGTTATCGCCAAGCAATTTGGCGACGGCGAGCGAAATCGGTTTCTTACCGGATGCCTCCGCCTCCTTAGCTGCCTTGACATCCCGCCGAAGCAAGGCGCGTTCTGCGTTCAGTTCGTTATAGCGGGTTTGCAGTTCAGTATGTTTCGCTACTAGGCCTGCATGTTCCGGGCTGGCCTCGATCAGGGAGGGCACAACAAATTCGTCGGCAGTTTTCTTTTTCAGAGGAGCCATCAGGCAACAACCTTTCCAAAAATATCTTCGAATGCGTCCGCAATCGCGGCGACGTTCAATGTGGTAGACTTGTGGTGTCCACGTTTCTGCCAATGGGTCGCATCGCTACCCGGCATGCAAAATCTAGCAACGCTGCCGTCCGGCTTATGAATCGCGAGAGCGCGGGAGTTATGAGAAATCTCGACCTGCGATTTACGAGCCTGGCCAACGCCAGCTCTGGCGTCCTCGATCAACACGGCAACAGCGATCGAGGCGGTTGGAATTGAATCTGGAGCGCCGACCAGCGGCACGCCGCCTGGAGTCAGGTAATTGAAGTTCATGACCGCTTCGGGCGCATAGCCCAGCGTCGTGTCCGCGGCCAACCCTGCGATGAGATCCAGAACATGCTCCTCGTTCACCTGAGGTGGCGAGCTGGGGGTGCCGAGCGGCAGTTGCCCAGCCTCCTGCAGTCGGCGCGCGACGCCGACGCTCCGTGAGCGCGGAAATTCAAGGTGCCGCTCGATTGCATCGAGCGCAGCGTTAAGCGAGGCCATGGCGGCCGCGATCCTTTCAGATTTAGGAGTTGCGATTAGAGGGTGAAATAAAAAGCCGATCGGCGGCTCACGGCGCTAGGCCGGAAAAATGGGCGACGCCGGTAGTGGGCCGGCGCGCCAAAGTGTGCACGTCACGTCGGGGACGTCAGCAACGCCCTCGAATACATACGGTCCGGCGATTTTATTTATGCCGCTTGCCTGCGCACGGGGGTGTTATCATTCGCCGCGGCAGGTGCCTTCCTCGGCGGCCTACCGCGCTTGGGCTTGTATGGTACCTCGGCCCACGTATCGGATGCAGCGTCCAGCATCGCTATAAGCCTGTCCTCCTCGGCACCAATCTGCAGCAGCCGTCCACCGACCGCAGGAACCGTACGGCCAGCCAAGAATTCCGCACCCTCCGCAACCGCGGTCGACCATCGCGACCACGGCGCGCCGACGTCCTGGTCGTGCTCCACCAGCACTGGCCGGGCCGGGTTGCCTGGCTTCGCGAGCCGCCTGCTGCCCTTGGGTTGGCGATATTGCTCGGCCGTTGAATGCCAGCGGTTGTCCAGGCCGAGCCACTTGGACATGTCGGCGTTGAATGTGTTCCGCGCAGCCTCGTCCAGCTGCTTGCCGAAAGCTGGCCCCATGCCCGGAAAGCGGCGATGAAGGATCCGGTTGAGTTCAGTTGGGCTGGGCCGCGTCTCGATTATGCAGTCGGCGCCGAGCGGCTGGTTGTCGTTTGCGTGGTGCATTGATTTCTTTCGCAACGTGACGTTCTGGCCATTTGCTGGCTCTTGGCGTGGCCGGTTACCGGCTGCACACTTTTTGGAAACCTGCGGGATTTAGTTTGCGAGGGGGCCGCCGGTAGTTAGCGGCCGTGATCTGAGAGATTGCAGTGGCCCCCTTGGAAGTCGGCCCCAGGGCTAGCGCGATCAGGCGCTTAGCTGCGGAAACGGGGCTGGAGGAAATCGCCCCGGTCAGGCTTTGGCGTGATGGATCGCTCACGCAGCGTCGTCGTCCGCCGCATCGTTATCGTTGGCGGGCGCGAGCACATATCGGCCGCCCTGCAGGTAGACGATGCAGCCAATTAGCTCTGCGGACTCATTGAGTTCGTCAAGGCCAGCAGAAGCGCACAATTTCTGAATCTCGCGCTGTCCATCGTCCTGAATACCTTTATCGGAAGACTCCAACGCAATGACATCGCCACCGCCTTCCTCGAAATCCAAGGAAAGCCAGGTCTCGCCATCTTCGGTTTCAACGATCGCGCTAACAATCTTCTTCGTGACGACTGGCGGCGGCACCCTATAGGTGCCCGCCGACATGTCGGCACCTATAGGCCCTTCCGTAGGAAGGCCATAGGATTGGTCCCGCGTGGGCGCGGTAGCTATGCTGTCTAGATACCGCACGGGTGCGGTAACAAAGCTCCGTAGCTCCCGCGTGGGCGCGGTAGCTACAGTGGTGCAACTAGCTACCGCGCCAGCGCGGTTACTACGGTGCGCACGCCGTCGCCGCCTTTTGGCCTCTGCGAGCGGCTTGATGTAATTGTAAATTGCGGTCGCGGTGTCCCGCACCCATTTGAACGGCAAAAGGTATGTGTTGCCGCGCCGGCCAACGCCCTGCTCCGCTACGGTTATGTATCCGCGCTCGGCAAGATGAGCGATTGAACGGGCGGTGCTGGCATCATCACGCCCGGTTTCTTTGGCGAGGTGTGCAGCCGATGTCGGCCGCGTCGTCCCACCCTTAGGCCCGTCCTTCAAATACCT